>JAMCQP010000016.1 GCA_023381695.1 Bacillota bacterium
ACTTTCCCAGTGTAGGCGCCACGGAGAACATCATGTGCGCGGCCGCCCTGGCGGAAGGGGCTACCGTGATCCGCAACGCCGCCCGGGAGCCGGAACTCGTGGAGTTGCAGACCTTTTTGAACCAGATGGGCGCCCGGGTGCGGGGCGCCGGCACGGACGTGATCCGTATCGAGGGAGTGGACGAACTTCACGGGGCCGAGCATACCCTGATCCCCGACCGGATCGAGGCGGGCACCTTCATGGTCGCCGCGGCGGCGACGGGCGGGGAGGTTCTGGTGGAGGATCTGATTGTGGACCACCAGGAAGCAGTGATCGCCAAACTGCTCCAGGCGGGAATCGAAGTGACCAGGCACGGCGAGGCGATTCGCGTTGCGGGACGGCGGCCGTGGCAGGCCTTTGCCCTGCGTTCGCAGCCTTACCCCGGGTTTCCCACCGACATGCAACCGCAGATGATGGCCCTGGCGGCCCTGGCTCAAGGTGTGAGCATCATTACCGAGACCGTCTATGCCAGCCGGTTCAAACTGGCGGACGAACTGGCGAGAATGGGGGCGCAGATCAGGGTGGAAGGACGTTGCGCCATGGTCACCGGTGTGGAGAGCCTGCATGGGACGGTGGTCAACGCCACGGATCTGCGGGCCGGCGCCGGGCTGGTTCTGGCGGGTCTGGCCGCGGAAGGGACGACCTGGATCGAGGGAGTTCAACATATCGAGCGTGGCTATGAGGATCTGGTGGGCAAACTGGCCGGTCTCGGCGCGGATATCTCGCGCGCCTAGCCCCGCCCCGCCCATCCGGCGCATCTGGCTCTACCCTTTCGGCCCCGCCCATGCTATAATTAGGCGAGAGCGGTTCCGGAGGGGAGAAGGACCTGTGCGCCGGTTTGTATTATTTTTTATTCTGCTGGTAATGGCGTTCTTTGGTTTTATCCAGTCGCCGTTTTTTGCCGTCACGGAGGTGGAGGTGCGCGGGGCGGTGAGCATGAAGGCCGGGGAGGTGCTGGAGGCAAGTGGCCTGGCTCTCCCGGCCAACTTTTTTTCCGTCAATGCCGGAAGAATCGCCGGGACCTTGCAAAAAGCCCCGCGGATTGAAAGAGTTTCCGTGCGGCGGCTGCTTCCCAACCACGTGATCATCACGGTGAAGGAGCGGGCCCCGCTGGGTGCAATTCCTCTGGGAAAGGAATTTCTGATCTTTGACAGCTACGGAATCGTCATGGCGGTGGCGGAAGGGTTGCAAGGGTCGCGGGTGCCGATCGTCACCGGCGTTTCCCTGAGTAGTGCGCAACCGGGGGAGACACTCCACGACCCCGGCGCGGAGCTGGCCAGGCGGATTTTATTGGCCACCGATTCCGCCACCCGTCTGGAACTGTCAGAGATCCATGTGGGAGATCCCCAGAAGCTTCGGGTCTATACCCGGAGGGGGATCACGGTGCTTTTAGGCGATAGCGCGGATCTGGCGAAGAAGATGTCCCGTTTTTCAGGTGTTCTTGGCGATCTGCGGAAAAAAGGGTGGCACCCGGAGATCATCGATGTGCGCACCCCGGACAGTCCCGTGGTTAAGGTGCGGGGGAGGAGTTAAGATGCAGGCGAAGAACTGGCAGATCTCGGTGGCAATAGTCTGCGCGGTGCTGGGCTTTCTTCTGGTTGTCCAGGTCCGCACCCAGAACGTGAAGAATCAGATGCCGTCGGCCAGATCCGAACACCTGGTGGAACTTTACAAGGAATCGGAGGATCAGCGCAAGGAGTTGCAGGCCGAGGTGGCCTCCCTGCGCAAGGGACTCAGCAAGGCGGCGGGCACGGGCCTGCCGGCCGCGGTGAATACCGAGCTGGTGAAAGCCAGGATTCAAGCCGGCGTGATCGGGGTACGGGGGCCGGGGATCGTTCTCACCCTGGATGACAGCACGGTAAAAGCCCAGCCGGGGCAGAAGACCGAACTCTTTTTAATCCATGACGAGGATCTGTTGACGATCGTCAATGAACTGAACGCCGCCGGGGCGGAGGCGATCTCCATCAACGGGCAAAGGCACGTGGCCTCCACGGAGGTGCGTTGCGCCGGGCCGACAACCTCGGTGAACAAGGTCAGGGTGGGCACTCCTTTTGTGATCAAGGCTGTCGGCGATCCCGAGGCCCTGCAAAACGTGCTTCTCCTGAGGGGCGGGGTTTTGAGCGTTCTGAAGGCCTGGGGAATCCGGATCAGCCTTGAGCGCGCCGCCAGCCAGTATATCCCCCCGTACCGGGGAAGCCTCAATTTTACCTATGCCAGACCCTCGGAGGAAGGTGAGTGAGATGTGGTTACCGGTTTTGGGCCTTTTGGCCGGCATCCTGATCGGGTTGACCACCCGGTTGATTGTACCGCTGGACTACGCCAATTACATGGCCATCGCCACCCTGGCGGCCCTGGACTCGGTCTTCGGCGGGGTGCGTTCCGCTCTGGAGGACAAGTACGACAATACGGTCTTTATCAGTGGATTTTTTACCAATACCTTGCTGGCCGCCCTGTTGACCTACCTTGGAAACCGGCTGGGCGTGGATCTGATGATGGGGGCCACGGTGGCCTTCAGCATCCGGATCTTCATGAACCTGGGCATTATCCGCCGCCATCTGCTTGTAAAATGGCAAAGACGCCGGTCTTCATGAAAATTTTCGCGGAAAGAGGAGAAATTCCAGCGATGTGGAATAAAAAAAGGTAGGTTTGGCAAGGGGGCCGGATTGTGCAGGAAAGACGGTTTGTGTCCGGGCTGGACATTGGAACAACCAAGGTTTGTGCCATTATCGCCGAAGAGCGGTCCCCCGGGGAACTGGAGATCGTTGGTGTGGGGACAAGCCCTTCCACCGGCCTGCGCAAGGGGATCATCATCGACCTGGACAAGACCGTTCAGGCCATTCAGGTGGCCGTCCAGCGCGCCGAACATATGGCGGGCGTGCGGATGGATCAAGTCTTTGTCTGCGTGGCCGGGGGGCATATCGCCGCGCTCAACTCCAACGGCGTGGTGGCGGTTACCCGTCCGGACAAGGAGATTACCGACCTGGATGTGGAGAGGGCCATTGAGGCCGCCAAAGCCGTGACCATCCCCTCGGAACGGGAAATTCTCCATGTGTTGCCGAGGGACTTCATGGTGGACGGCTGCCCGGGCATCAAGGATCCCGTGGGGATGGCCGGATTGCGCCTGGAGGTTTCGGTGCACATCGTGACCGGCTCCGTGACGGCGCTGCAGAATGTGGTTAAGTGCGTCCAGCGGGCGGGACTGGATGTGGCGGATGTGGTGATCCAGCCGCTGGCGGCCGGGGAGGCCGTGCTGACCGACGAGGAGAAGGATCTGGGCGCCATTTTGGTGGATATTGGCGGTGGAACCACGGACCTGGCGGTATTTCACGAGGGAAGCGTCTGGCATACCGCGGTGATTCCCGTCGGGGGGAATCACATTACCAGCGATCTGGCCTTCGGGCTCCGGGTTCCTCTGGCGCGGGCCGAAGAGTTGAAGGTCCAGTCGGGGCATGCTCTGGCGGAGAAGCTGGATACCCGCCTTCTGGTGGCCTCGGCGGCGGTGATGGATGGTGGTTCCGGTGGTCCTATGTCGGCCAGGCCCGGGGATTCGGACCGGCAGACCATGAGCAGCATCATCAGGCCCCGCGTGGAAGAGATCTTTCAACTGGTGCGGCAGGAAGTGGACCGGGCGCAACATCCCTCGCTGGTGCCCAGCGGGGTGGTAATCACTGGTGGGACAGGCCTTCTGGGGGGGGTAGCCGAGGTGGCCACCCAGATTCTTGATCTTCCGGTGCGGATCGGGGTGCCGGAGCGGGTGGGCGGCCTGGTGGATGTGGTTAAAAGCCCCATCTACGCCACGGCGGTGGGATTGGTGCTCTATGGCAGCCGGTGGGGCGGCGGCCGATCCGCGGAATCGCGCCGGGAGCGTTTCGATCTCTTCAAGGGTCTGGTGGCCCGGGTGAGGAACTGGTTTTTGGATCTGTTTCCTTCATAAAGGCGACGCTTTGTGAAGCGGGCATGCGGTCAGAGATGGAGTGTGTCAAGGAGGGGCGGAGATGTTTGAACTTGATCTGGAAGTCTCGCAGTTTGCCAACATCAAGGTGGTCGGGGTCGGCGGCGGGGGCAGCAATGCCGTGAACCGGATGATCGATGCTTCCCTGCAAGGGGTTGAGTTTCTGGCCATGAACACCGATGCGCAGGCGTTGTTGTTGTCAAACGCCAGCCGCAAGATTCGGATCGGCGAGAAGCTTACCAAGGGCCTCGGCGCGGGATCCAATCCGGATATCGGGCAAAAGGCCGCGGAGGAGAGCCATGAGGAGATCGAGCAGGCTTTAAGCGGTGCGGATATGGTCTTTATCACCTCCGGAATGGGCGGGGGCACCGGTACGGGCGCCGCGCCGGTGGTGGCGGATATCGCCCGCCAACAGGGAGCGCTGACCGTGGCGGTGGTCACCAAGCCTTTCACCTTCGAGGGGAAACGGCGGCTCTCCCAGGCCGAACGGGGGATTGAAAACCTCAAGAACAAGGTGGACACCCTGATCAAGATCCCCAACGACCGGTTGCTCCAGGTGGTGGAGAAGCGCACCTCGATGGTGGAGGCTTTCCGGATCGCCGACGATGTGTTGCGCCAGGGAGTGCAGGGGATCTCCGACCTGATTACCGTGCCCGGCCTGATCAACCTGGATTTTGCGGATGTGCGGACGATCATGAGCAGCGCCGGCTCCGCTCTCATGGGCATTGGAACCGCCACGGGCGAGGACCGGGCGGTGGAGGCGGCCAGAAAGGCGATCTCCAGCCCGCTTCTGGAGGCTTCCATCGACGGGGCCAAGGGCGTCCTGCTCAATATTACCGGCGGCAGCAACCTGGGGCTTTTCGAGGTGAATGAGGCGGCGGAGATCATCGCCAGCGCGGCGGACCCGGAGGCCAACATCATCTTCGGGGCGGTGATCGACGAGGAGCTCCATGATGAGATCAGGGTCACGGTGATCGCCACGGGGTTTGAACCGCGGATCAAGCAGGCCAGGACCAAACTCGAAGAGATGGAGATCAAGCCCTTTGCCAGCGACGATCTCGACATCCCCGCTTTTCTCCGGAGAAAATAGATCGTCAAGATGAGCGAGACCGGCGAGCTTTGCAGCTTGTGGCGTCTCGCTTTTTTGGTTCTTCAGAGGATTATGGGGATAACGGCGGTATTTTTCATGGAGCGAGTTTAACCCTTGTCTGAGGGTGGGATGGTGGCCGGCGGTGCGATGGTTGTAGAGATTGACCTGGCAGCGTACCTCTTGATCTTTCTGGGGATTGCGCTGCAACACTACCTGGTGTTGTGGGCGGCCGCCGCCATTGCCGGGATGAACCGCAGATGGACCCGTCTGGCCCTGGGCGGGGCGGTTGGCGCCCTGCACGATATCGCCGCGGACCTGGCCGGTTTCGGGTTGCTGCCTCATGCCGCGGCCTGGCGTTCGTGGTATAGTGTGCTCCTGGCGACAATTTTGACCTTTGCGGTGGCTTTTTTGCCGGCGGATTGGCGAAAACTGCGGAGGGCGCTGGCTTATTACTACCTCCTGGCGTTTTTGAGCGTGGGCGGGGCAATGGCGGTACAGCGATTCTTTTCCAGCCAGTGGGTGGGGCCGGTGGCCTCCATGGCCATTACCCTGGTGGCGGCCGAGATGGGCTGGGGGGTTGTGCACCGCTGGATGTGGGAGAGGGTGCTGTACATACCCGCGGAGATCAGGATTGGGGAGCAAAAAGCACGGGTGATGGCCCTCCTGGACACGGGCAATACCCTGCGCGATCCCTTGAGCGGGGCCCCGGTGATGATTGTGGGAGCGGAGCTGTTAAGGGAACTTTTGCCCGAGCCCTTCCGGGAAACAGTTTTGAACGTGGATCTGGACCGGATCGAGGAGTGCCTGCAAACTTCCCCCCTGGCGGCGCGGGTGCGGTTGATCCCTTTTGCCTCCATCGGCCGGGAGAACGGCCTGTTGGTAGGGATGCGCGCCGACGAGGTCACGATGCGGCAAGGGAACACAGTGGTGTCCCTGAAGGGTGTAATTGTGGGCTTCCACGGCCGGCCGCTGAGCGCGGATGGCAGCTACCAGGCGCTGATCAACCCGGCGGTGGTGGAAGAGGCGTTGGAGAAGGAGAGGCGCCGGGAAGGGGCGGTCCCCGGCGACAAGGAGTAGGCGATAAAGGGGTGGAGGATGAATGTTGCCATGGCGCAGAAGATGGCGATTGACGATCCGTTTGACCGTCATCCGGCTGTTGCAGAAGCTGAGGCTGCTTGACGAACTGCCGGTTTACTACGTGGGGAGCAGTGAAGTGCTTCCGCCGCCGCTTTCCAGCGAGGAGGAGGCTTTTCTCCTCAGCCGCTTGCAAAAAGGGGACAAGGCGGTCAAAAGCGTACTTATCGAGCGCAATCTGCGCCTGGTGGTCTACATCGCCAGGAAGTTCGACAACACCGGTGTGCATATCGAGGATCTGGTTTCCATCGGTACCATCGGCCTGATCAAGGCGGTGAACACCTTTGATCCCGAGAAGAAGATCAAGCTGGCCACCTATGCTTCCCGTTGCATTGAAAATGAGATCCTGATGTACCTGCGCCGCAACAACAAGACTCGGGCCGAGGTCTCCATCGACGAACCGTTGAATGTGGACTGGGACGGAAACGAACTTTTATTGTCGGATGTGCTGGGAACCGACTCGGATGTGATCTACCGCGACATCGAGGAGGATATCGACCGTTCCCTTCTGGATACGGCCCTGAAGAAGCTGACCGGCCGCGAAAAAAGGATCATGGAGCTGCGCTTTGGTCTTCTGGATGGGGTTGAAAAGACTCAGAAGGAAGTGGCGGACCTTCTGGGGATCTCCCAGTCCTACATCTCGCGCCTGGAGAAACGAATCATCAAGAAACTGCGCCGGGAGATCAAGCGCCTGGAGTGACGCGGAAAGATCAAGTCCCGTAAGCGAGACTGGAAAAATTTTTAAGTCAGGCTTAAATTTCTGCTTAAGTTTCCAGATCACCGCACGATAGATCTAGTATAAAGCGCAATGCAAAAAGCATAGGTCCTCCGATAAAGGCAAACCATCCGAAAGGGTGGGACGCAAAGCTACGGGTCTAAAGCCTTCACGGGCCAGGATCGCCGGGCTGCCGAAGAGCCGTTTAACGGGTCTCTTCTTCGGTGACGAGGAGGCAGGCCTGTTTTATTCATCAGCAATCATCAATCTTTCTCCTTCCCCCTCAATCTGAGGATGTTCCGTTTAAAACCGCGGACGTCCTCCTTTTTTTATGTCGTTCCCCTTGAGAGAAGTCGCACCCTGTGCTAGAAAAGGCAAGTACAGCATGCGCGGGCGGCAAATGTATAACCGCCGCAGAGCCTGGCAATACTGAGAATGAACGCGCGGAGTGGGAGGGGGACCATGATGAACAAGGTGGAGATCTGTGGGGTTAATACCTCCAAGTTGCCTGTATTGTCGAATGTGAAGATGCGGGAACTTCTGGTGCAAATGCGAAAAGGTGACAGATCGGCTCGCGATCAGCTTGTCCAGGGCAACTTGCGTCTGGTGTTAAGCGTCATTCAACGGTTCAACAATCGCGGCGAATTTGTGGACGACCTCTTCCAGGTAGGTTGCATCGGGCTGATGAAGGCCATCGATAATTTTGATCTCGGCCAGAACGTCAAATTTTCCACTTACGCCGTTCCGATGATCATCGGGGAGATTCGCCGCTATCTGCGGGACAACAACCCGATCCGGGTGAGCCGTTCCTTGAGGGATATCGCCTATAAGGCCCTTCAGGTCCGGGACAATCTGGTGAGCAAGAATTCCAAGGAGCCCACGGTAGGCGAGATTGCCCGCGAGCTCAATATTCCCCGCGAAGAGATTGTCTATGCGCTGGATGCGATCCAGGATCCAATTTCGCTCTTTGAGCCCATCTACCATGATGGAGGAGATCCCATATTTGTGATGGACCAGCTCAGCGACGAGAAGGCCCTGGACAGCGACTGGCTGGAGGGGATCTCCATCCGGGAGGCCATGCAGAAGCTTAACGACCGGGAAAAGCTCATCCTGACCCTGCGGTTCTTCGAAGGGCGGACCCAGATGGAAGTGGCGGATGAGATCGGGATCTCGCAGGCGCAGGTTTCACGCCTGGAAAAGGCGGCTTTAAAGCATATGCGCCGCTACATATCGGCCCAGAGTTAAAGGAAAGGAGGGAGCGGAGATGTCTCGTCCGCTCGTGTTGCGTTTGAAAGTAAGCGGCCTGATAATATTCGTGGCCGTGGTGATAGCCGTCATCGGCGCGAAAGTGGTTTCCGGGGAGCCGAGCAGCGACTACGCCTATAACCCGGAGAACCTGATCCGGCTCCATGTGATTGCCAATAGCGATCTGGCCTACGATCAGGAGCTTAAACTGAAGGTCAGGGACGCCATCATGCGGGAGACCGCGGAGGCCTTCCGGGCTGCCACGACCATTGAGCAGGCCAGGCGGTTGCTGGCCGCCAACCTGGCCAGGATTGACGGGATTGCCCACCAGACCGTGGCTGCGGCGGGATACCACTATCCGGTGCGGACGGAGTTCGGGATCTTTCCTTTTCCGGCCAAGACCTACGGGGCCATGGTTTTGCCGCCCGGGAAATACCAGGCGCTCCGGGTGGTGATCGGCGAGGGCCAGGGGAAGAACTGGTGGTGTGTCCTCTTCCCGCCACTGTGCTTCCTTAACCTGGACAGCGGCCTGGCCACCCGGCGGGTGACGATCGCCCCGGCTAAAGATGCCGCAGGTGCTGTGGGTGCCGCCGGATCAGGGACTTCGACGCCGGCGCCGGGAACCCTGGCCGGGGTGAATGCCCCGCTGCGGGAAACCGCAAAGAGTGAACATGATAAATTCATCCTGAGGTTCCAGTTCCTGGATCAGCCGCTCTCAGGTCTTCTGCAGCCCGGCGGGATCTTCCCTTATCCGCCGGTGACCACTCCGATCCGGTTTGGCGAATACCTGGGAAGCATGCTGAATTTGCAGGATTGATTATCTTTCCCGGCAATCGGAAATACTACCTCCGGTGAATGCCAGTGATTTTTCGCCTCTTTCGTCGAAAGCCGCCAAACCGCCACCAAAAAGCAAGTCCAGGCAGGGAAAAGACCACGGGCGGAGATTCTCAGCCCTCTTTGACGATGCCTGTAAACTCCGATCTTCCCACGAACCTTCGCACGGTTCGGGAAGCCTTCGGGGCATCTCCCGATCTGGTCATTCGAAACTTTACAATTACCTTGAATACCGGAGCCATGAAGAAACCCCTCCCTGCTGCAGTCGTATGGATCGATGGCCTGATCGACACGGCCCTGGTGGATCAACATGTTCTACGGCCTCTCATGTTCGAGGCCGGGCAGACACATTCTCGTGAATATATTAAACATGGGGATATTTTACAGTTTATTAGAGAACGCGTGGTGACCCTGGGCAACCTTGAGACGGCAAATGACCTGAACATGGTTATTCAAGGCTTCCTGCAGGGGAAGGTGGGGCTTTTTGTAGGCTCTTACCCCGAGGCCATCCTCGGCGACGTTAAGGAATGGGAGGCCAGAAAACCCGAGGAACCACCAAGCGAGATCACCATCAGGGGGCCGCGAGAGGGGTTTGTGGAGGACCTCCGGACTAATATAACCCTTCTTCGCAGAAAGCTCCGGAATCCCAACCTGCGGATTGAAACCATGACCCTCGGGAGTCAGACGCGAACTTCGGTAGCTATCGTTTACCTGGAGAAGATTGCGAATCCAGCGGTAGTCGAAGAGGTGCGCGCCAGGCTTGGCCGGATCAAGATCGAGGCCATTTTAGCCGACCAGTATATTGAGGAACTCATCAGAGACGCCCCCCTCTCCCCATTTCCCACGGTAGTCAACAGCGAGCGTCCTGACGCAACTGCAGCGGGATTGTCGGAGGGCCAGATCGCGATTATTGTAGACGGTTCTCCCTTTGCCCTCAGGGTCCCCGCCGGATTTCTACAATTTTTTCAAGCTTCGGAGGATTATTTCGTGAGCTTCCAGACGGCGACCTTCAGCCGTTTGCTCCGGTTCGTTGCCTTTGCGTCGAGCTTGCTCCTGCCTTCCCTTTACGTGGCGGTCACCACCTTCAATCCAGAAATGATCCCATCAACGCTTCTGGTGACCATTACCGCAGCCAGAGAGGGCATACCGTTCCCAACGGTTATCGAGGTGCTCATCATGGAGTTGACCTTCGAGTTCCTTCGCGAAGCGGGACTACGGATGCCGCGGGCGTTGGGCCAGGCGGTGAGCATTGTCGGAGCGTTGGTGCTGGGGCAAGCGGCCATCCAGGCCGGAATCGTATCCGCCCCCACGGTGGTCATCGTGGCGGGAACAGCCATAGCCTCTCTCATGTTTGCCCGGCCGGATATTATCGCCATGTCCCGGATCGTGCGCTTTCTTTTTTTATTCCTGGCGGCCACGCTGGGCCTGTTTGGCATCATGGCCGGATTCATCCTGCTCCACATCCACATCGTCTCCCTGAGATCTTTCGGGGTGCCGTATCTATCTCCTCTTGCTCCCATCAATCTTGCCGAACTACGGGATGTACTGATGCGCCGGCCATACTGGGAGAAGATTAACAGACCGAAATCACTGACACGGCAAGCTTCCCCTGGCCAGATGAGAAATGGAGGCCGCCGGAAATGAAGATGCAACTTCAGCGCATCTGTACCTTTTCTTACATTGGAACGCTGATGATTTTGTTGGGTTTACTTGCCACCGGCTGCTGGAGTGCACGAGAACTCAATGAAAGGGCCCTGGTTGTGGGAGTGGGTATTGACCCCTCTGAACTGCCCGGCCAAATCGCTTTCACCTTTCAAATCCTGAAGCCAGCCGCCGCTGCTCCCAAGGGAGGTGGAGGCGCTGCTGGCGGTGGTGGCGGCGGCGGTGGAGGGGAAGGGGAGGGGGCCGTCTGGGTGGTGAGCGCCTCTGGTTACACGCCTTTTGAAGCCATTCGAAGTGTAACTCCGCTAACCGGGCGGAAGCTATTCTGGGGCCATGTCAAGGTGATCATTGTCAATGAGGTGCTTGCCAGGAATGGGATCACGCGGGTTCTCGATTACTTTATCCGTAACCAGGAATCCCGCCGTCTTTCCTGGATACTTATCGCCAGAGGTTGCCAAGCCAAAGACATCCTGGCCGCGAGGTCGGAATTGGAGAAAATACCGATTCAAACCGTTTCCGATCAATTAAAACACTATCGAGCCACGTCTACCATCGTTCCTGTAAACCTGCATCGCTTTATGAGCGACCTTGCCGCCCCCGGCCGCTTCCCGGTGGCTCCTGGAATTGAGATGGTTGCGGGAGGGGAGAAAGGCAAATCAAAAGAGGGCGCAAAAGAAAAGCCCAAATACGCCAGGGTCGCAGGCACGGCGGTCTTTAGCGGGGATCGGCTGGCAGGGTGGCTTGATGCGCGGGAAACCAGGGGGTTTCTCTGGATAATTGGTCAGGTTGAAAGGAGCATTCTGGTGGTAAGATCTCCAGGCGACGAACGGGAAAGGGTTGGGCTAGAGACGATCCGCGCCAAAAGCAAGGTGAAGCCCGAGATCCGGCGGAGCCGCCCCGCGGTTGCGATTGAGATTACCGAAGAGGGCAACATCGGCGATGAGACGGGAAGAACAAACCTGACCGACCTCGCTTACTTCCGCTCCCTCGAACAAAGGAAGGCCACGATCATCCAAAATGAGGTCCTGGCTGCTCTGGACAAGACCCAGAAGCAATTGCGCTCGGATATCTTCGGCTTCGGCCTCGCCTTCTCTCGTAAGTTTCCAAAGGAATGGAAGCACATGGAATCTCACTGGCCTGATCAATTCTTTCCAGATCTCCCGGTCAAGGTCAAGGTGCACGCCAGGCTCCGGGAAACCGGGGTGACGACCGGACCGGCGTTGATTCGTTGAGAAGACGGAAACAATTCACTGATAAAAAGAGGAGGGGAGCAAAATTCTGGAAGGAGGCCGGATCTCCACCTGGCAGTTTTTCTCGCTGATCGCTTCAATAATCGTCACTATCAGTACCTTTAGAACGCCCTACCTCCTCCTGGGAATAGTCAAGCAAGACTATTGGCTTGCCATCCTTATCGCCATTGTTTTGGACATCTCTGTGGGTTTGTTCCTCTTTATCCTGGGGAATAGAAATCCTGGTCTCACCATTTTTGAATACAGTCTAACCCTCCTGGGCGGCTTTATCGGCAGGCTTGCGGCGGGAGCCTATATCTTGTTCTTTATTCAGGTGGCTGTCCTGATGGCCAGAAGCCTCGACGAATCACTGCTGCTGATCATGCCGGAGACCCCGGTCTGGGTCTTCGCAATGGTAATGGTCTCCCTGGCCGGCCTTGCCGTATATAATGGATTGGAGGTGATCGGCAGGCTCGCTGAGCTGATCGGCGTCATCCTTCTTTTCCTTGCCGGTGTTGTCCCCCTCCTGGCCATCAACATGGCGGACTTTGGAAATCTGTTGCCCTTGCTGCAAAGCAGCCCTCCCGCGATCATTAAGGCCGGTCTCCTCATGACCAGTTTCTTCGGGGTCTGTATAGTTATGGGAGTGCTGATGGCCTATCTCAAGCACCCTGAAGCAGCTCTCAAGGTTAAGGCCGGAGCAGTGGTAGCAAGCGGCCTCCTCATGCTGGCTGTGGATGGCGTAGCCCTGGCCATCTTTGGCGCGCAGACGATCTCCACAGTCATCCACATCAGTTTTAATGTTGCCCGTCTCATCAGCATCCGAGCCTTCTTTGAACGGCTGGAGGCCTTGAACATGGTTCTCTGGGTCTCTGGAGGATTTCTCACCATCGCTATCGTCTATTATTGCGCTGCATTGGGGCTGGCCCAAATCCTTAAGCTAAGAAGGTATCAAATTTTTACCCTGCCGCTGGGGGTGGTGATCATCGCCCTCACCCTCTGGGAGTTTGATAACCGGGTCGGAGCAGACCGGTTCGTGCTTCAAGTTTTCATGTGGTATGCACTGGCTGTCGAAGCGGGGTTGACGGCGATATTGTTGGTGGTGAGCCTTCTCAGGCCCCAAAAAAAGAAAGTTTAGAGGGACGGACGGCCTGGGCCGTCTTGCCTTGAATCTCCCGGATCAGGGAGGAGATCTGCTCGGCCGCTATACGGGACTGCTCGGCGAGCTTCCGTACCTCTTCGGCGACGACCGCAAAACCTCGGCCCTGTTCTCCGGCCCGGGCCGCCTCGATAGCTGCGTTAAGAGCCAGGAGATTTGTCTGATCGGCAACCGCTGTGATCATCTCAATAATTCGGCCGATTTCTTGCGAATGCCCGCTGAGACTTTGAATAATTACGGCGGATTCGTTATACTACACAAAACCCTTGACCGAGAAGTAGCCGCCGCAAGCCCTGCCCTGAAGGGCTAGGGATGATAGTGTAAAGTAATAGTGGGGATGGAGGAAGGAATTCCGGAGGAGAAGATGAAACCTCACCTTTGTGTTATATAATATTGTCATGAAACCTGAATATGAATCCAGCAGCAATATAGTATACTCCTGCAAATATCATGTGGTCTGGTGCCCAAAGTATCGGCGGAAAGTACTTGTTGGCCCCTTTGAAATGCGTTTGAAGGAGATCATCCATCAAGTAGCCCAAGAACGCAAAGCAAGAATCCTTGAGATGGAAGTCATGCCGGACCATGTCCATCTTTTGGTCAGCATAGATCCTCAATACGGCATCCATAGATTGGTTAAACAAATTAAAGGACGATCCTCTCGTCTGTTGCGGCAAGAATTTCCGCAGTTGAAAAGTCGACTACCGACTTTGTGGACCAGCAGTTATTTCGTGGCTACCGTGGGAGGCGCACCTCTTGCCATCAAATACGTCTTCTGCAACGAAAACTCGACCGGCAAAGGAGGGCGAACAACCCCGCAAATTATAACTCGAATGGCACTGTAAAGCCCGGTGCAAAGCCATGGAAAAGGTCCAGGCGATATCAGGACACCCTGGATCAGTTAGGCGAGATCCAGCGCAGGCTGGCTGCGCATCGCAAGAGTCTGCATGGCAAACTCGTCAATGAGATTATGCGGTCCCGTAACGTCTTTAAGCTTGAAAAACTGTCCCATTGGGCCTTCCAAAGAGAATTCGGACGGTCCGTGGGTTTCCGTGCTCTGTCGGAACGCTGGCATGCGTGCGGCTGCGGGGTTTATGCTCAACGCGATCTGTATTCAGCGTTTCTGGCGCGATTTGTGGATGAAGAGACCAACCTGCTGCGGGCGGGCCGGGCAAGGGAAGCCTGGCCGGGTGCGGACCCGCTCCTGCGGACGGCGTGGCAGCAGGCCGTAACCAACCAACCTGCGAATGGGAGGAGCAATCCTTCCTCCTTCGGGGGAACAAGGTGATCAACGAAATAAGCGGGAAACTGGAAGAGGAATTGTGCAAAAAACTCCTCCCGGAGAACTGTGGCAAGCCGTGTTTGAGGGTGGAAATCTCCATCCCGAAATGAAAGCAAAGAAATGGAAAGGGAAGTCAGATGATAAAAGAAACAAGTATTCCGTTATTCGACATGCTGATGTGCTTGTCTAATGCCATGGATCTGGTTAGTCCGGTTTTAGTTGATCATCACAAAAGAGTGGCGTATATTTCTGCCAGTATAGCTGCTGAGTTCGGATTATCAAAAGAAGAACAAAATAACCTGCTTTTAGCCGGGATGTTACACGATAGTGGGGCTCTTTCTCTTAAGGAAAGGCTTGAAGTTTTGCGATTTGATTTAGAAGGCTCTTACCGGCATATGGAGCTGGGTTATAGGTTACTCAAAAACTTTGAACCGTTCTCGAAGGTGGCCACTCTGGTGCGTTTTCACCACGTACCCTGGGATAAAGGTAGAGGTTCCATGTTCATGGGGGAACAAGTGCCCTTGGGGAGCCATATCTTGCATCTTGCAGACAGAGCGTCAGTTCTTATTGAAACAGAAAAACCAGTCTTGACCCAGGTTGCAGGCATTTACGAAAGAATCCAGGAAAAATCAGGAAGTGCCTTTGTCCCTGAGTTCGTTGAGGCCTTTCAAAGTTTGGCTACGAAGGAATATTTCTGGTTAGATGCTGTTTCCCCGTCAATAAATTCTGTTCTGGCGCGCAGAGCAAGGTTGATGGCCATGGATCTGGATCTGGATGGCCTTCTTAGTTTGGCCAAGCTTTTTGGCCAGATTATAGACTTCAGGAGTCCATTCACCGCGACCCATTCTAATGGCGTGGCGGCTACTGCCGAAGTACTGGCAAAATTTATGGGTTTATCAGAAAGAGAATGCCGTATGATGAAGATTGCGGGCGATCTTCACGATTTGGGCAAACTTGCTGTACCTGTGGAGTTCTTGGAAAAAATGGAAAAATTAACCGAAGACGAGTTTGCTGTGGTTAAAAGCCACGCCTTTTATACATACCGTATCCTCGAAACCATTAGCGATTTGGATATCATTAATGTTTGGTGTTCTTTTCACCATGAGCGGCTCGATGGGAAAGGTTATCCCTTTCATTATAAAGGGCAGGACTTGTCATTGGGCTCACGCATCATAGCAGTTGCCGATGTGTTTACCGCTATTACTGAGGATCGTCCTTATCGGAAGGGCATGTCAAACGATCAAGCCGTGCAGGTTTTACAACAAATGGTTAAGGATCTGGCGTTGGATGCCAACGTTGTCTCAGCTCTTATGGCTCATTATGATGAGGTAAATGCCGTCCGTGAAGTTGCTCAGTCAGCAGTTGCGAAGGAATTTCAGATATTCGAGCAGTAAACGCAAATGCCTCCTCGAAAACCCGTCGCTGATAGCCCTCCTGGATTCGGGTGGGCGGCCGCCGAGGCTACTCGCCTGCCTTGTTAGCAAACTGCCGGGAAGGTGCATAGATTGAATGGTAGCCGTTGGGGCGGGAGGTGACCGTGGGTGCAAAGTAAAATCACGGAGTTGCGGCAACGTGAGGTGATCAATATTGTGGACGGCAAAAAGCTGGGAACCATCTGCGACCTGGAGATCGATGTGGAGAAGGGAGAGATAACCGCCATCGTTGTGCCGGGCCGGAGCAGGTTTTTCCGTATCTTTAGCCGATACGAGGATGTGGTGATCCCCTGGCCCCAGATCCGCAAGATCGGCATAGATGTGATTCTGGTGGAACTGGGGGCGTTCATCAACCACCGGGTTGCCGGGCCGGAGTTGCGTGCCTGACCGAAGTTGGAAAAGGCGCGAAAAAAGATGCCAGGAGAAGTTTTGGCCAGCCAAAGAGGGCTGGCCTTGGTTTTTTTGGGCATAAGCCGACATTTAGCATCGAACACAAGCTCGACATACAATATATAGTCATATATAATTGGACCAGATACAAAATGTAGGGTGCAGGAGGTGTTGCAACCACTTGAAATGTCCTTTTTGCGGGCAACCCGACAGCAAGGTTTTAGACTCGCGCGCCTCCGATGAAGGGTCCTCTATCCGGCGCCGGCGGGAGTGCATCGCCTGTGGCCAACGTTTTACCACTTACGAGCGGGTCGAGGAGATCCCCCTTCTGGTGATCAAAAAGGATGGCCGCAGAGAGACTTTCGACCGGCAGAAGATCCTCAACGGCCTGATCCGGGCCTGCCAAAAACGGCCGGTATCGCTGGAACAGCTGGAGGAGCTTGCGGCCGGGGTGGAAAAGGAGCTGCGCAGCCGGCTGGAACGGGAGGTCACCTCGGGCGCGATTGGCGAGATGGTCATGGAGCGACTTCTGGCACTGGATGAAGTGGCCTACGTGCGCTTTGCGTCGGTCTACCGGCAATTCAAGGACATTGAGAAGTTCGAGCAGGAGCTGCACAAACTTTTGAGGTACAAGGACAAGGACGATAAGGGGGAGTAGGGATGTTTTCATCAATTCGCAAGCGGGATGGCCGGATCGTTCCCTTTGACCAGGAGAAGATCACCGAGGCGATCTTCAAGGCGGCCCGGGCGGTGGGGGGCGAGGATCGCAAGCTAGCCGCGGAACTCTCGCAGGCGGTGGTGGAGTATCTGGTCAAAAAGACCACCGGGATCCCTATGGTGGAAGAAGTGCAGGATGTGGTGGAAAAGATTTTGATTGAGACCGGCCATGCGAAAACGGCCAAGGCGTACATCTTGTACCGGGACAGGCGCACGCGGATCCGGGAAGGCAAGTCGGACCTGATGGATACGGTGGCGGACATCTTGATCGAAACTTCCCGCGACAACGCCAATGTCGGGAACGGCCCGTCCTCCAAGATGCTGCAGATCGCCAGCGCCGCCAGCAAGCAGTACTACCTGTCCAGGTTAATTCCTGAGGATCTGTCCCAGTTGCATATCAGCGCGGATATGCACATCCACGATCTGGACTTTTACGGGAAGACGCTGAACTGCATCCAGATCCCGCTTGGACGGCTTTTACAGGAGGGTTTCGATAACGGCCACGGTTATATCAGGCCCCCGAAACGGATTGGGTCGGCCACGGCTTTGGCCGCCATCATTCTTCAGAGTTCGCAGAACGACATGTTCGGCGGCCAGTCTTTCGCCCATTTCGACAAGGATATGGCGCCTTTTGTGGACGGCGCCAGCGACGACGAGATTTATCAGGCAATGGAGGGTTTAGTATATAATCTGAATACTATGCATTCTCGGGCAGGCGCTCAGGTCCCCTTCAGCAGTCTAAATCTGGGCACTGAGACCTCGCCGGAAGGGCGGGCGGTGACCAGGGCGTTGCTCGCGGCATACGGGCGGGGGTTGGGGCGCGGCGAGAGCCCGATCTTCCCCAATATCATCTTCCGGATCAAACGAGGCGTCAACCTTGAACCCGGTGACCCGAACTACGACCTTTTCCAGCTGGCCATGGCGGTGGCATCCCGGCGGTTGAATCCAACCTTTGGCTTTATGGATTCCAGCTACAACGCACCTTACGGAGATGAAGTAGGGTACATGGGCTGCCGGACCCGGGTGATCAGCAACCGCCACGGGGCGGCGGTCTCCACCGGGCGGGGGAATCTTTCCTTTACGACCCTGAACCTGCCCGGGCTGGCCATCAAGGCCAACGGGAGCATTGAGGAGTTTTACACCGGCCTGATCCGGTTGATTGACAAGGCGGGCGCCCAGCTTTACCACCGGTTTGGCGTGCAGGCCAGGCTCAAGGTGAAGGACATGCCGTTCCTCATGGGGCAGCACCTGTACATGGGTTCGGAGCACCTGGGTCCCCAGGATCCAATTGAGGACGCCATCAAGCATGGTACCCTGTCGATTGGGTTCGTCGGCCTGGCGGAGGCCCTGAAGTCGCTTACCGGCGCGCATCACGCGGAAGACCCGGCCGCGCAACAACTGGGGCTGGAGATTATCGGGTTCATACGGGCCCAGGTGGACGCGCTGGCCAACCGCTATGACCTGAACTATACCCTGCTGGCGACACCCGCGGAGCAGGCCGCGGGCCGGTTTGCACTGGCGGATCGCAAGCGGTTTGGCATAATCTCGGGTGTGACCGACAAGGAGTACTATACCAACAGCTACCACGTGCCGGTGGGGTACCCGGTCACCATGTTCGATAAGATGCGGCTTGAGGGATCTTACCACAAGCTGGCCAACGCGGGGCACATCTCCTACGTGGAGTTTCCTTCGCCGCCACAGGACAACCAGGAAGCTGTAGAGGCGGTGTTGCGCCATATGGCCGCCTCGGATGTTGGTTATGCGGGGATCAATTTCCCCATCGACGAATGCCGTGGTTGCGGATATACCGGAGTAATCGATGACGCTTGCCCGAAGTGCGGCAGTGTATCAATCCGCCGCGTCCGCCGGATCACCGGATATCTCTCCACGGTGGACAGGTTCAACGATTCCAAGCAGGCCGAGTTGCGCGACCGGGTGAAACATGCCATGATAGTTGGAAGCAAGGGGTAGCGACATGGAAAACGCAGGCGGTAAGCTGTTGAGGTTGGCCGGGATCATCAACGAGTCGGTGGTGGACGGGCCTGGAATCCGGGCAGTGGTCTTCGCCCAGGGCTGCCGGCATCACTGCAAGGGTTGCCAGAACCCGCATACCCACTCTTTTGAAGGCGGGAGATTGATGGCGGTCGAAGAGGTTGCCGCCACGGTAACCGCCAACCCATTGATCTCGGGCGTCACCTTTTCGGGGGGAGATCCCTTCGAGCAGGCCGGGAGCTTTGCGCTCCTGGCCCGCCTGCTGAAGACCCGCAAACTGTCGGTGATGACCTATACCGGCTACACCTTTGAGGAACTTATATTGGGTCTGAAAAGCAATCCGGGTTGGCGGAACCTCCTGGAGCGGACCGACATCCTTGTGGACGGGCGGTTCGAGCTGGAAAAGAAAGATTCTTCACTGGCCTTCCGGGGATCCGCCAACCAGCGGATCATCGATGTTCCCAAGACGCTAGCCACGGGCAAGATAACCGTGCTTGGCTTCGGCAGGGAAGCGTTGCGAACCAGCGCCTAATCTGATAGAATAAGAAAAGATGGCCGATCCCACTGGAATAGTTGTGGTCTAACAGGAGACATTGTCATGATCGTTGCAGACAAGGAAATCCAGCAAGCCATAAATCGGATCATGGGGAAGCTCCTTAGCGAATATGGGCCGCAAAAGGTGATTCTTTTTGGCTCATACGCCTATGGAACCCCGGAACAAGATAGTGATCTCGATCTGCTCATTGTGAAAGAGACAACCGAACGCCCTATTGACCGGTGGGTAACAGTCCAGCGGATTTTGACCGGGACCCATCGTTCTCTACCTGTGGACACCCTTGTATTGACGCCGCAGGAAATTGAAAGCCGTATCGCCGTGGGAGACCAATTCATAAAAGAGATTCTTCAAAAAGGGGCTACCTTATATGCAGCCCAATGATTCGTTTTATCATGTGGACTGGCTGCGCATTGCCGAAAAAGATTGGCAACGTGCACAACGCCTTCTAGATGACGGTGATCCGGAACTGGCTGGATTTTGTCTTCAGCAGGCGGTTGAGAAGTTCTTGAAAGCGTTTCTTTTGTCAAGAGGATGGCAACTCCGGCGGATTCATAATTTGGAGGCACTCCTTGATGATGCGGTCGTTTATATCCCCTCGCTTGATAGTTACCGAGAGGTCTGCCAAAAAATCACCGCTTTTTACATGGTAGAGCGATACCCTTCTGTTATAGCAAGCGGTATAACAGAAGAAGATGTTCGGTCTTCATTGAGTGAAATCCGAGAACTTATCGAGAAATTTCGGGAACTCATTGGTTAATGAAGTAGAGACCCCATGAGGTCATAAACCCCATGCGCCCCCACGTACATCCCTAATACATTCCTTCTCAAATGCTCATCCCGGCTGCTCCCGACCTGGGATGGCGACCTCTCCCTTCCGAATACGTTGCATCATTTCTACAGCTGTAAAATCATCGCTTTCAGCGTTCCACCTGACGAGGGAAAAAATGCATATGGACCTGGCATATGACTCCGAATATGGACTACGACCCTTTCTGCCCTTGCTGGTTTCCCCGGATCGTGATATGCTAGTGCCGCAGGAGGTGGAGGGACTTGCCTCAAGGCCAAATCGAGTACAGCAAGCGAGACGGGGTTATCTATCTACACTTTGCGGAGATAGATGGGCTGGGATTGGTCACCCATGCCTTCAGCACCAGGCTCGGCGGGGTGAGCAAACCGCCCTGCGACTCCTTAAACCTCGGGTATCATGTGGCCGACGATCCGGAGGCGGTGGCGGAGAACCGCCGGAGGTTTCTGGCGGTGCTGGGCATAAACAGGGCGCAGCTGGTGACCGCCGAGCAGGTGCACGGCGACCGGGTGGCGGTGGTGGACGAAAAGCTGCTTGAAGTGGGCAGGCAACTGCCGGATGCACTCAATCCCCTTCTTTCCGCCACAGACGCCATGGTCACTGCGATCCCCTGGATGGCGCTGGCGATCTTCACCGCCGATTGCGTGCCGATCCTGATCGTTGACCCGGTCCGCCGTGCGATTGGGGCCGCGCATGCCGGGTGGCAGGGAACTGTCCGCAAGATTGCCGCCAGGACCGTGAGGGCCATGCAAGACTCCTTCGGCACCAGGCCTGAAGATTGCCTGGTGGCGCTGGGGCCTTCCATCGGCCCGTGCTGCTATGAGGTGGATGGACGGGTGATGGACCGGATCCACGAAAACTTCAGCGCTTCCGATCGTCTGGCCACGCCGCGCGGCGGGGGAAAATGGCTTCTGGATCTATGGGCCGCCAACTCTCGAAGTTTGCAGGAAACCGGGGTGAAAGAGGAGAATCTGTTGACCAGTGGTTGTTGTACGGGCTGCCAGCCCGGACTCTTCTTCTCGCACCGGGCCGAAAAGGGAAAGAGCGGCAGAATGGCCGCGATCGTGATGCTCAAGAGAAGCGATGCGGCGCAAAACGGCGATGTACAAAACGGTGATGTACAAAACGGTGATGCTCAAAAGGAGTGAGCGATCTTTGGGTAAGATCGGGAAGTTTCAGCGTCCTAAAAGGGGCGGAAAGCACGTTTTGAAGCAGGGAAGCACGGCTTCCGCCTCGTCTCCCGGCGGGCGGGAGCGGGTCTCCCCCCTGAAACGGGAGATCTGGGGCGTTTTTCTGATCGCCTTTGCGGTTCTATGGTTTATCAGCCTCCACACGGCGGGTGCGCCTGTCCATGACGGCCAGCTGCCAGCAGGAGGCCTTCCGGCTTCTGGCATCGTGGGGGCCGTGCTGGCAAAGGCCAGCCGGTGGATCTTCGGCCAGGTGGTGGATCTGCCGCTGTTTCTCATCTTCGGTTATGGGGTTCTCTGCCTGTGGGGAACTGCCAGGATGCGGCTTACCCTCAAGGTCGGCGGATACTTTCTGTTAAGCGCCGGCGTGCTGGTCCTGTTTCACCTGGGATTGCCCATAAACAGTGGACCGGAAGGCGCCGGCTCTTTTGCGGCTCAGCTGGATGCGGGGTTTGACGGTCTGGGCGGCGGTGTGATCGGCGGAATGCTGGCCGGAGTTCTCCTTCGGTACCTGGCGAGGACGGGGGCTTATGTGGTGGCCTGGGCGGTGGTGGCGGCGTCCCTCCTCATTATCGCCGACCACAATGCCAGGGCGAATCTCGCTAAAGCGGCACGCTCCCTGCTTGGGGCGTTCAGCAGGGGGGCCGGCGCCGCTGGCCGCGGGCTGGTGAAATTGCTGGGCGTCTTTGTTCAGCATGGCGAACCCCAGACGGCTGCCACCGCCGATCTTGACCATGTTGGCCAATCCAAAAGAGACCGGGCCAGGGTGGTTCCCCTGGGGGAGAAGGCGAACGGGGAAAGATCGCGCCCGGAGGGGGTGGGAGCGCTGTCCGGCGCCAGGTTGACTCCGCAGGAGACGGGGCAACCGGCCGATTTGGCAAGCGAGGCGGGTTCTTCCGGCCGGAGCGGCCGGAGGCAAACCGCGGACTCCCGGAATATCCCGGCCATGCCTGACATGGCGTCTGATACCGCAGAAGACCTCCGCAATAGCTCTCAGTTGCCGCTTCTCCCGTACCACGCCATGTACCATCTTCCGCCGTTGTCGCTCTTCCCGCGCAATGTGGTGGCGTACCGGCCGAAAACCCAGCGTAATCCGGGGGATCAGGCCAGGCTGCTGGAGGAGACCCTGGAAAGCTTTGGCGTCAAGGCCAAGGTGATTCAGATTGACCAGGGGCCGGTGGTGACCCGCTACGAATTACAACCGTCGCCCGGCGTGAAGGTAAGCAGGATCGTGAGTCTGGCCGACGACATCGCCCTTTCCCTGGCGGCTGCGGATGTGCGGATTGAAGCGCCGATTCCCGGAAAGGCGGCGGTGGGCATCGAGGTGCCCAACAAGGAGATGGCGCCGGTCTATTTCCGGGATGTGCTCGATGCGCCGGAGTTCATGTCCCCCGCGCATAAACTGCCCCTGGCTCTGGGAAAGGATATCGGGGGAAGCCCGGTGATTTCAGATCTATCCAAGATGCCCCACCTGATGATTGCCGGGGCGACCGGCTCCGGGAAGAGCGTGTGCGTGAACACCCTGATCGCCAGCCTCCTCTTTAAGGCCCGGCCGAATGAGGTCAAGCTGTTGCTCATCGACCCCAAACGGGTGGAACTGACAAACTACGACGGGATCCCACACCTGATGGCGCCGGTGGTCACGGACTCGCGCAAGGCGGCGGGTGCGCTGCGCTGGGTCGTGGAGGAGATGGAGAACCGTTACAAGCTCTTTGCGGCCAACGGGGTGCGCAATATCGAAAAGTACAACGAACTCATGGCTTCCCGACAGGCAGCGCCCTCCGGCCAGGCGCCATCCAGTCAAACGTCGTCTGGCCAGGCGTCATCCGGTCAAGCCGCATTGTCCGGGCAGGCCGTATCATCCGGACTGGCGGCCCCGTCCGGCCAGACCGCGCCGTCCGGCGGAGAAATCGAACCGGACCGGATTTTGCCCTATGTGGTGGTCTTCATCGACGAACTGGCCGATCTGATGATGGTGGCGGCCGCCGATGTGGAAGAAGCCATCTGCCGGCTCGCCCAGATGGCCAGAGCGGCCGGAATCCACCTGGTCATCGCCACCCAGCGGCCGTCGGTGGATGTGATCACCGGCCTGATCAAGGCCAATATCCCGTCGCGGATCTCCTTTGCGGTCTCTTCCCAGGTGGATTCCCGGACCATTCTGGACATGGCCGGCGCCGAACGCCTCCTGGGGAAAGGGGACATGCTCTTTTTACCCATCAGTGCTCCCAAACCGGTTCGCGTCCAGGGTGCATTCATCATGGACCGGGAGGTGGAGAGCCTGGTGGAGTTCTGGAAGAAACAGGGCAAACCGGAGTACCAGGAAGGACTGGTTCTGCAGGAAAAAAGCGGCGGGCAACAGGATGGGGAGCCGGACGACCCGCTTTTCGAGGAAGCTGTCCAGCTGGTGATCAAGACGGGGCAGGCGTCGTCATCCCTTCTGCAGCGAAGGTTTCGAATCGGTTATGCCCGTGCCGCCAGGCTGGTGGACCTCATGGAGATGAAGGGGATTGTGGGTCCGGCGCAGGGAAGCAAACCCCGCGAGGTGCTGGTCAGCGAGCCCAAGGAAGATTCCTGATCCGATGTGATAAGAAGATTATGGTCCGGAGCGATCAGGAAATTCATAACCCGAGGTGATTGATCTGATGCTTGCGCAGTGGTACCTGGAGTACCTGATTCACAGGAACCGCCCCGGCCTTCTGGGTGATGTGGCCACCCTGATGGGCATGCTGAGGATCAACATTGTCACGGTGAACGGGCTTACCGAGGACCGGCGGGGATTTTTGCTCACGGCGGCTCCGGAAAAGATCGAGATGCTCCAGAAGACCATCGGCGACATCGAGGATATCGAGGTAACCGCCCTGCGTCCACCGCGGGCCATCGATCTGGTGGCGTTGCGGCATGGCCGGAGTATTGTCGAGTCCCAGCAGGTTCCCCCGGTCTATTGCTTTGTTCGTGGGGAACTCGGGTTGATGATCGATCTCCTGGGCCAGATTCTCAAGGAGAATGAGGGCCAGATTCTGGGCATCCGGGGGATGCCCAAGGTGGGAAAGACCGAGGCCGCCATCGCCTCTTGCGTAAACGCCAGCAAGCGCTGGATCATGGTCTCCGGCACCATCTTTCGCCAGACTTTGCGCACCCACCTCAACCCCGAAGAAACCGCCTCCGACTGTGTCCTGCTCCTGGACGCCATCACCTCCACCTCGCGGCCGTTGCCGGAGCACGGGGAACTGGTGAAAGAGGTGCTGGCGCTGCCTCTGCCCAAGATCGTGGAACACCCGGACATTTTCATCCGGGAAGGGGTCTTAAGTTCGGAGGCTTTTCGCACGATAATTGAATTAAGGCGTGAGCCGGATGAAGTGATCAATTATGATCGGATTGCCAGCAGTTCGTCGGCCTTTGACTTAAGTTAGGCCGGTTATCCCGGGAGGTGGACGGCGGTGAAGGAGTTGGGGCTCATCCTGCGGGAGGCACGGGAGGCCAAAGGGTTGTCCATGGCCCAGGTGCATGAACGGACGCGGATCAGCTCCCGCTATCTGGAGGCGATTGAGGAAGGAAACTTGGCGATACTGCCCGGCGAAGTCTATGTAAAAGGATTTCTGCAAAGCTACGCGGATTGTGTTGGGATGGATGGCGGAATCATCATCGAAAAGTACAAGCAGCTCAAGGCGGAGAAGGTGGCCGCGGAGGAGGAGAGGCGCCGGATCGAGGCCCTGTCCAAAGAAGAGGCCAGGCAGGTGGCCAGATCCGGCGGCAGGGGGCTTTTGGCCCACTGGGATCGGCTGAATCGTTCGGCCAAGATTCTTCTGGTCACCGGGGTGGTGGCTTTCCTCTTCTTTTTGTTGCTCACCGGATACCTCTTTTTTACGGCGCGATAAATTACCCGGTGAAAACTTGTCCCGCTCAGGTGGCTCCGGCAGATTGCCGGGGCTTATTTCATATAACCGTGCAACCGGGGCAATATAGAAGAAATCAAAGCAGGAAACCGGGGATGGTCACCGAATAAAATGTAGCATGGCGCTAAAAGGCAAGTTGTCGAGAGATTGGGAGGAGAGCGCGGATGAACGAAATCATTTCACTTTGCAAGAGGCGGGGGATGATCTTCCCCAGTAGCGAGATCTACGGGGGGATAAATAGCTGTTGGGATTATGGTGTATTGGGCGCGGATCTCAAGCGCAACGTGAAAAATGCCTGGTGGTACACCATGGTCCAGATGCGGGATGACGTGGTCGGGGTGGACACCAGCATCATCATGCACCCGGATGTCTGGAAGGCCAGCGGGCATGTCTCCAACTTTACCGATCCGCTGGTGGACTGCAAGGTTTGCAAACAGCGGTTCCGGGCCGATCACCTTCAGAGCGACCGCTGCCCGGCCTGCGGCGGGGAACTCACGGAGGCCAGGCAGTTTAACCTCATGTTCAAGACTTACGTGGGGCCCGTGGAGGAGAGTGCGGCCCAGGTCTACCTGAGGCCCGAGACCGCCCAGGGGATCTTTGTGGATTTCAAGACCATCCAGGCGGCATCCCGGTTGCGGGTGCCCTTCGGCATCGCCCAGATCGGCAAGAGTTTTCGCAACGAAGTTTCACCGGGGAACTTCATCTTCCGTTCCCGGGAGTTTGAGCAGATGGAGATGGAGTTCTTTATAGACGACAAAAAGGACGATGAATGGTTCGAATACTGGGTGGAAGAGCGGTTCAAGTGGTACCTGGATCTCGGGGTGAACCCGGCCAGGCTGCGCAAGCGGCGCCATCGCCCAGATGAGCTGGCGCACTACGCCAAGGCCTGTGTGGATATCGAATACGAATTCTCCATCGGGTGGCAGGAGATCGAGGGGATCGCCCACCGGGGGCGCTTTGATCTCACCCAGCACATGAACCAGAGCGGGAAAGATCTCAGTTACTACGACGACCTGACCGGCGAACACTTTGTGCCGATCGTGATTGAGACCTCGGCCGGCGTGGATCGCACCCTGCTCACCTTCCTGGTGGATGCTTACGCCGAGGAGGGGGAGCGGACGGTCTTGCGCCTGCACCCCAGGCTGGCTCCCACGAAGGTGGCGATCTTTCCGTTGCAGAAGAAGCCTGAGCTGGTGGAGAAGGCCAGGGAGGTCAAGCGCCTGCTGCAGCCTTACCTGGCGGCGGCCTACGATGAGACGGGCAGCATCGGCCGGCGCTATCGTCGGCAGGATGAGGTGGGGACCCCTTACGGCGTGACCATTGACTTTGATACCTTAAACGATCAGGCGGTCACCGTGCGCGACCGGGATACCATGACGCAAAACCGGGTGGTGATCGACCAGCTTCGGAACTTTATCCAGGACCGCATGGAACAGTACAAGCCGCTCCGGTAGGAGACTTTTTCATGTGAAGATTCCTCGGTGGGGGCTTCAGAAGAGCAAAACTGGGCAGGGAGGGAGTAATATCATGGGTGACGCACTCAGGCGAACCATCGGTCTAATCCTGGGGGCCGCGGTGGTCTTCTTGGCGCTTATGGCGCTCTCGGCGGAGTTTTACACCGACTGGCTGTGGTTTGCGAGTCTTAAGTACGACGGGGTGTTCTGGAAGATCTTCTGGTCCACCTGGATGCTGCGGCTGGCCGTCGGATTGGTCTACTTCGCCATCCTCTTTGTAAACCTGTTGGTGACCAGAAAGGTCATTGGAAAGGCTCTGGACCGTTTTCAGTTTAGAGGAATGTTGCCGGACTTGCTGACGGCGCGCCGGGTGACATTTCTCTTTCTGATGGCCAGCGCCGTGGGCGGTTTTTTGGGAGGAGCCGCCGCCGGCGGGTACTGGGAGGTCCTGCAAAAGTTTCTTCACGGAACCCCATTTGGGGTTATAGATCCCTTGTTCAAGCACGACCTCGGGTTTTATATCTTCACGGTGCCGTTTTACCAGTACCTTTATCGAACGGCCATGGGGCTTCTGGGACTGACCACGGTGGTGGTGGGGGCCATCTATTTTTTAGGCGGCTCCTTCGGCTTTTCCGGCCGGACCCTGGTGGTGGACAGCCGGGCCCGCTACCATCTTTCGGTGCTTTTGGCCCTGATCTTTGCGCTCAAGGCCTGGGGCTATCAGCTGGGGATGTACAACCTCCTTTATTCCACCCGGGGGGTGGTCTTTGGGGCCGGGTACACGGATGTCCATGCCAACCTGATGGCCCTGAGGGTTCTGATGGTAATCGCGCTGTTTTGCGCGCTGATCTTTCTCGGGGCGATTGTGGCCCGGACCGCCAGGCTGATGGTGGCCGGAGTGGGGCTGCTCCTGGTCTCCTCGTTGCTGTTGGGCGGCATCTACCCCGGGCTGGTGCAGCAGTTTTTGGTGGAACCCAATGAGCAGATCAAGGAACGTCCCTATATCCTGCAAAATATCCAGTACACGAGGATGGCTTATGGCCTGCACGGGATTGAAGAAAAGAGTTTTGCGGTCCGGGAGGACCTGACCGCGGCGGGCTTGCAGGGCGAACGGGGCACGCTGCAAAATGTCCGGCTTTGGGACTGGCGCCCGCTGCTTCAGACCTACGGGCAGATCCAGGCGATGCGTCTCTACTATGACTTCCGGCAGGTGGATATCGACCGGTACATGATCAACGGGGAGTTGCGGCAGGTAATGCTGGCGGCCCGCGAGATGAACACCGCCAATATCCCGGAGTCGGCCCGGACCTGGATCAACCTCACCCTTTTATACACACACGGCTATGGCGTGGTGATGAGCCCGGTGAACGTGGTGACGCCGGAGGGCATGCCGACCTTCTTCATCAAGAATATCCCGCCGGAATCCTCCATCAATTTGAAGGTGGAGCGGCCGGAGATCTACTTCGGGGAGCTGGCCAACAACTCGGTCATTGTAAATACCAGGGCCAAGGAGTTTGATTATCCCATCGGAGACGAGAATGCCTATGCCCGGTATGCGGGTTCCGGCGGCGTTCGGTTGTCATCGCCCCTGGTGCGCTCGGCGATGGCGGTCAGGTTCGGCACCCTGCAGATCCTCCTGTCCAATGACATCACGCCCGAGAGCAAGGCGCTCTTCTACCGGAATATCGGGGAACGGGTCCGGCGGATCGCGCCGTTTTTGGTGTACGATCGCGACCCCTACATGGTGGTGGACCAGGGAAGGCTCTTCTGGATTCAGGACGCCTACGTGGTCACAGATCTCTACCCTTATTCGGAACCGGTCTCCGGTTGGGGAAATTACGTGCGCAACTCCGTCAAGGTGGTGATCGACGCCTACAACGGCACGGTGGATTATTACATCGTCGATCCGGCGGAACCTCTGGCCCAAACCTACGCCGGCATCTTCCCCACGCTTTTCAAGCCGATCTCGCAGATGCCGGGGGGCCTGCGCAGCCATCTCCGCTATCCCGAGGATCTCTTCAGGGTGCAGTCCCAGATCTACAACATCTACCACATGAATGAACCGGATGTTTTCTACAACAAGGAGGACGTCTGGACGGCGCCTTCGGAGGTGGTCGGGGGGGAAGAGGTGGCCATTGAGCCCTATTACATCGTCATGAAGCTGCCGGGGACGAACAAGGAGCAGTTTGTGCTCATGGAGCCCTTCACGCCGTCCCGGAAGAACAACATGATTGCGTGGCTGGCGGCCCTGTCGGACGGGGAGAACTACGGCAAGCTCCTGGTCTACAAGTTCCCGAAACAGCAGCTTACTTACGGGCCGATGCAGATCGAGGCGCGGATCAACCAGGACTCGGAGATCTCCAAACAACTCACCCTGTGGAACCAGAAAGGTTCGCGGGTGATCCGGGGGAACCTCCTGGTGATCCCGGTGAAGAACTCGATCATCTATGTGGAACCGCTCTACCTGCAGTCGGAGCAAAGCCAGATGCCGGAGCTTAAAAGGGTGATCGTGTCCTACGGCAACCAGGTGGTCATGGAAAATGATTTTGAGACCGCCCTGAACCTGATCTTCGGGACCGGCTTCATCCCGGAGAAGACGGCTGGCATGCCGCCCGCTCCCGGTCCGGGCGGAGGGCCCCGGGTGCCGCAACCGGCCAGACCCACGCAGGGCGCGGTACGGGAGTATATCCGCCAGGCCAGGCAATCCTTTGACGAGGCGCAAAGCAAGCTGCGCAACGGGGACTGGGCCGGATACGGCCAGGCGATGCAAAAGATGGCGGAGGCCCTGCGCAAAGCCGATGAGGCTGCCAGCCGGTGAGTGAGCAGCGAGCCCGATGCGGCGTCTAACCGGTGAGCGAGCCCGGAGCCAGGTCTTCCAGATCCCGGATCTCGCCGCTTTCGACCACCCTGGCGAAAATATTGACAATCTCCGGGTCAAACTGGCCTTCCGCATTGGCGCGCAGTTCCGCCAGCGCCTGGCTGGCGGAGAACGCGGGGCGGTAGGGACGGTTGGAGATCATGGCATGGTAGGCGTCGGCAATGGCGATAATCCTGGCTCCCAGAGGAATCTCCCGGCCGGACAACCCGTTCGGGTAGCCGGTTCCGTCGAAATGTTCATGGTGGTGCAGCACCGACCGGACGATATCGATGGAAGCGGCCACCGGGCGGATAATATTGCTTCCCATCACCGGGTGCTGGTTGATCATCTCGCGCTCCTCCAGGGTAAGCGGCGTGCGCTTGGTGAGCACCGCGTCCGAAATGGCGATCTTGCCGACGTCGTGCAACAGAGCGGCGATGGCCAGATCTTGCAGTTGCTCCTGGCCGAGCGCCATTTTCTCGCCGATCAGCCGGGCCAGCCGGGCTACGGTCTGGGAGTGGCTGCAGCAGTAACGATCCCTGGCGTCCACGATGGCCGCCAGGGATTTCACGTAATTGAGGAAACGGGTGTTGGAAGATTCATTGGCGCCGGAATTGTGGGGCTGGGATTTGCGGATCCTGGGGTTATAGAGTTGAACCCGGTTTTTCCCAAGACGTTTGGCCTGGTACATGGCGTCGTCCACCCGTTGAACCAATTCAATGGCCGAGGAGCCGTGTTCGGGATAGGTCACCACTCCCACGCTGACGGTCAAATAGCAGGGGAGCCCCAGCTTGGTTTCAAAGGTGTGTTTGGCGACGTTCTTCACCAGCCGTTTGGCCACCACCAGCGAATCAGCCGAGGTTGCTTCGGGCAAGATGATGGCGAACTCCTCTCCTCCGTACCGGGCGGTGATATCCACGTCGCGGGTGGAGGCGTTGATGATCCTCGCCAGGTCCTGTAAGGCCGAGTCCCCGTAGGTATGGCCGTTCTGGTCGTTGTAAAGCTTGAAATCGTCGAGGTCGCAAAAGATGATGCCGAACGAGGAGTTGAAACGGTCGGCCCGCTGGATCTCCGCAGCCAGGCGGTCGTAGAAGTAAAGACGATTGTATAATTGCGTCAGCCCGTCGATATTGGCTTGCCGTTGGGCATCCTCCAGCCGCCCTTCCACGGAGCTGGCCATCAGGTTTATGGCGTCGCTGAGCT
>JAMCQP010000098.1 GCA_023381695.1 Bacillota bacterium
ACCCCATTGATCCGATGTAATTGGCGCAGTTCTTCAAGTTCGTCCACGTTCAGGGTGTTTGTAGATAGGAGCACATCATAATCCAGCAATGTTTCACAGGAAGCCTCCGAAATGACGTCACGGGTCTGGGAGTCAATTGTGCCATCTACCAACACCAAAACGTCGATGTCTGAATCGGCGTGGAAATCACCCCTGGCTTTTGAGCCGTAGAGAACAATTTTTTGGAGTTTGCCGCTTAGCTTTCCCGCCACAGCAGAGGTAAACTTGGATAAGGCCAGACGCTCTGTTTCCTTCAAATGTGGGAGTGCGCCAACTGACACCTTACACCACCTTCTTAAATGTAACTGACTTAGTGCAGAATAAAATTGACTTTCACATCTATGATACCATCATTACCTCAGCCTGGCAAGGTGAGCAGGTATCGCCCCTCGCTAGTCGAATATTGTCGCGTAGGCCGGGAAAGATTCGGATAGAAGGCCTGACAGGAGGCTTCCATATGCCAGCGAACGCACCGGATTCATCAAATAAGTCTGATTCAACGGACGCAGAAACCCGCCTGGCCAAGCTTAAAGCAGAAGTGGCCGCTTTCGTCGCCGAAAAGGGTTTTGTGGACAACCCGAAGGACCTGAGCATGTCCATCGCCATCGAAAGCGCGGAACTGATGGAGCAATTTCAGTGGCTGACCACCGAGGAAGCCGCCCGGGTAACAAAAGATCCGGATCTGATGGACAAGATCCGGACCGAATTCGCTGATGTATTTATCTACTGCCTGGGCTTTGCCAACGAACTTGGAATCGACATAACCAGTGCGGTCCGCCGGACCCTGGCCACCAACCGCCGCCGCCACTGGCCCCATGAAAAGTAAATCGCCGCCGAGCCGGCTCCGGCATCGCTCCTCACTTCGGCTCCAGCCTGGTCAGCTCGCCGCGCAGGACCACGATATCCACCCGGCGGTTGCGCGCCCGCCCCTGGTCGGTGTCGTTGGTGGCCACCGGCCGGTGCTCCCCGTAGCCCGCCGCCGAAAGGCGTTCAGGCGGAAAGTTGTACTTTTCCCCCCAGTACATGATCACGTTGGTGGCCCGGTCCGTGGACAGCTGCCAGTTTGAAGGGTAGCGCTCGGTCCTGATGGGCCGGTTATCCGTATGCCCCTCCACCCGCACGTGGTTGGGCATCTTGAGCAGGATCACCGCCAGCTTGTCCAGGATCTTCCGGGCGGGCGGCAACAGCTCGGCCCGGCCGGATTCAAACAGGATGGTGTCGGAAAGCCCGATCACCAGGCCGCGATCGGTGATCTGCATATTCACCGAAGAAGACAGCCCCTCCTTTTGTACATACCTGGTTACCTCGTCTACAATCTCCGAGAACTCGGTGTTATCCTGGGTCGGCTTCGGGATGGGAACCATGGATCCCCCCTGATTTCTGGCGATCAGGTTGTTTCCGGTACCGATGCTCAAGGCGCTTTGTAAAGAACCGGCCAGTGATTGATACTTCTTGACGTCCACCTGCGAGATGGCGAACATCACCACAAAGAACGCCATAAGCAGGGTAATCAGATCGGCATAGGTGAGAAGCCACCGCATCATGCCAGCCCCGTCGTGCCCTCCGCCTCCGCTATGCTCTCGCTGACGCTTTCGATTCTCCATAATCTCTCTCTCCTCCCGCTCCTTCGGGAACGCTGCGCCGCAACTTCGGCAGCAGGAACGCCATCAGCTTTTCCTGGATGATTCTCGGGTTTTCACCGTACTGGATGGAGATGATGCCCTCCAGCATCAACTCCTTTCCCAGCGCCTCCTCACGGCTGCGCATCTTGAGTTTATTGGCAATGGGCAACCAGAGGATGTTGGCGCTGGCAATTCCGTAAAGGGTAGCAATAAAGGCCGTGGCAATGGCCGGCCCAAGGTGGCTGGGATCCGAGAGGTTGCCCAAAACCTTGACAAGCCCCATGACGGTTCCGATGATCCCCATGGTGGGAGCAAACCCGCCGGCGGTTTCAAAGAGCCCGCCCCCCCGGCGGTGGCGTTCCTCCATCAGGCTGAGTTCTGTCTCCAACATGCTCCTGACCAGGGCGGGATCGGTTCCGTCGACGATCAACCGGATGCCCTCTTTCAGAAAAGGTTCGTCGATCTCGTCAATATTCTCTTCGAGTTTCAGCAGGCCCTCACGCCTGGCGGATTCGGCCAGTCCGACAATAAACCGGATGGTCTCCCGCGGATCGCTGGGTTTGTGAAAGAAGGCGATCTTGAAAAGGCCGCCCACCCCGGCAAGGTCCGAAATGGTATAACAGACGAGGGTGGCCCCGATGGTCCCGCCGAAGACCAGCACCGCCGCGGGCGGGTTGATCAGGGAAGCCAGATTGCCTCCTTCCATCACCACCGAAAGCAACAAGGCACCTAACGCCGTCGCCAGGCCGATGATTGTTCCTAAATCCATCGCAATTCCCCCCAGGAATGGCTTGCGGAACTTCCGCCTTCTTTATCGGTAACAGGTGGCTAACTGTTAAGATCCTCATCGTCAAACCAAGCACCTTCCAGGTGAAAAGTGTCGTTGAGCGAGATAACCACCGGGCCGTTGTCCCGGTATTCCACCACGCTTACGGAGGCATTGCCGATGCTGAAACGGTGCCGCTTCTCCAGCGGCAAGCCCAGGGCGTCGCACAGGATCGTCTTCAATGTCCCCCCGTGACTGACGACGGCCACCGTCTCCCCGGGATGCCGGGCCGCAATCTCCCGCACTGCGGCCACCGCCCTGGCGGAAAGGTCGGCGCAGGATTCCCCTCCCGGCGCCCTGGTATTGACGTTGTCCTGCCGGTACCTGGCCTGGATCTCCGGAAAGCGGGCCTGGATCTCCGCCGAATTGAGCCCTTCCCACTGGCCGAAGCACCCCTCGCGCAGGGCAGGCAGTTTTGTCACCGGCAACCCGTGCTGTTCGGCAATGGAAACCGCCGTTTCGTAAGCCCGGTCCAGATCGCTTGAGTAGATCGCGCCCAGCTTCTCTCCCGCCAGCCGGGAAGCGAGCTTTTTGGCCTGCACCCGCCCGAGGTCGCCGAGCAGGATGTTCTGGTGGCCCTGGATACGCAGGTCGCGGTTCCATTGGGTTTCCCCGTGCCGGATGAAGATGAGCCGTGTTGTCGCCAAAGTCAGCCGCTCCTTCTTTTCGAGAAAGTTTTCAGGTGGTTTCAGGGATGTGAATTCGGGGGGGCGGCCGGATATTCCTTTTTAGCCCGTGTAAAACCATTGTCAAAAAAGCAGGAACAAAACATAGTTATGCAGAATACTACTTCACTTTAACTGTTTGAAACGGTGGGCATAAATTGAGAATACCTCTCCCGCGGCGTGGAGGCTGAACAGTGATCGAATTTGTGGACGTACATAAATATTTTCATAACCTGCATGTGCTGCGCGGCATAACTTTCAAGATCGAGGCCGGGGAAAAGGTGGTGGTCATCGGCCCGTCGGGTTCGGGCAAATCCACCCTGATTCGCTGCATCAACCGCCTTGAAAACGTGAACTCCGGGAGGGTGTTCGTCAACGGCACGGACGTCACCAGCCGGGAGGTGAACCTGGCGGCGATGCGGGCCGATATCGGCATGGTCTTCCAGTCCTTCAACCTTTACCCGCACAAGACCGTGCTGGAGAACGTCACGCTGGCGCCCATCACCATCAGAAAGACGCCCAAACCTGAAGCGGAGGAGCTCGGCCGGTATTACCTGGAGCGCGTGGGGCTGAGCGCCAAGGCGGCGCAGTATCCGTCCCAGCTTTCTGGCGGCCAGCAGCAACGCGTGGCCATCGCCCGCGCCATGGCCATGAAACCCAAGATTATGCTCTTCGACGAGCCCACCAGCGCCCTGGACCCGGAGATGATCAACGAGGTTCTGGACGTCATGACCGACATCGCCAGGGACGGCATGACCATGGTGGTGGTCACGCACGAGATGGGGTTTGCCAGGCGGGTGGCGGACCGGGTGATCTTTATGGACGAAGGCGCGATTCAGGAGGTGGCGTCGCCGCGACAGTTTTTCGATTCCCCGAGGAGTGAACGGGCCAGAACCTTTCTCAGCAAAATCCTGCCCCACTAATTCAATGAGTAGAAGAGGAGTGCGTAGACAAATGAAGAGAATCAGCCGGATCGCAGTGAGCCTGTTTGTCGTTTTGTTGGCGGGGGTGCTTCTGGCCAGCCTGGCGGCGATGGCCGCGGGCGGCCCCAGCGTGGAGAAGATCAAGCAGCGGGGAGAGTTGAAAGTAGGCGTGAAGGCCGACGTGCTTGGCTTCGGCTTCAAGAACCTGCAGACCGGGGAATTTGAAGGTTACGAGATTGAGATCGCCCGGCGCATCGCTAAAGAGATTCTGGGCGACGCCAAAAAGATCGAGTTTGTCCCGGTGACCGCCAAGACGCGCGCGGCCCTCCTGGACAACGGCGAGGTGGACATGGTCATCGCCACGTTCACCATCACCCCGGAACGCCGGAAGATCGTGGATTTCAGCCCGGTCTACTACACGGACGGAATCAAGCTCCTGGTGAAGAAAGACGCGGGGATTAAGAGCCTCAAGGATCTGGACGGCAAGGTAATCGGGGTCGCCAAGGGGGCGGACACCGCCAACCGTCTCAAACAGCAAGGCGAAAAGCTGGGCGCCTCCCTGCGCTTCGCCGAATTTGAGACCTATCCGGAGATTCTCTCGGCACTTCAGGCGGGCCGCGTGCAGGCGTTTTCCACCGACGGATCCATCCTCAAGTACTACGAATCGCTGGACAAGAGCACCGTTCTGCTGCCGCAACGGTACAGCGCCGAAGAGTACGGGGTGACCACCAAAAGGGGCAATGACGATTTGAGGGACCTTGTGGCCCGGGTAATTACCGATCTGGACAAATCCGGGGAACTTGACAGGCTCCAGGATAAATTCGGCATCGCTTCCGAGAAGTAAGAGAAATGTTCAGCATAGAAAACTGGTTGGCTCTCCTGCAGGACTGGCGGGTCTTCGCCAGCGGCCTGGAGCAGACTCTGATCGCCTCGGTTTTGGGCCTTTTGCTCGCGGTGGTTCTTGGCGTGGTGATGGGCGTGTTCGCAGCGGCCCCGGTGGGACCGCTGCGCTTGATCAGCCGCATTTATGTGGAATTCTTCCGGAACACGCCCCTGGTCACCCAGCTCTTCTTCTACTACCACGGCCTCCCCCGGGTGGGTTTCACCCTGCCCGTGATGGCCGTGGGCGTACTTGGGCTGGGCGTCTATACCGGCGCCTTCATCGCCGAAATCGTCAGGGCGGGGATTCAATCCGTCCGCCGCGGGCAGTTGGAAGCGGCCTACAGCCAGGGCTTCACCTACTTGCAGGCGATGCGGCACATCATCCTCCCGCAAACCGTCCGGGTGGTGCTGCCGCCCCTGACCAACCAGTTCGTGAATCTGATCAAAAACTCCTCGGCGCTCTCGCTGATCGCCGGTTACGACCTCATGTACCAGGCGGACAGCTGGTCGTCTTACAACCTTCTTTACGCCGTCACCTACGTCACGGTGGCCGTCCTGTACCTCAGCCTGACCTTGCCGCTGGCCTGGTTGACCCGCCGGCTGGAGGAACGGTTCCACCGGCAGTGGGGAGGGATGTCCGCATGAGCTTTCAAGGCTTGCTGATCGTGCTTAAGCCGGAGAATTTGCGCGCACTCTTGATGGGATTGGGCGTCACCCTGAAGATGGCGGTGACGGTCATCATTTTGAGCTTTGTCTTCGGAACGCTCCTGGCGATTATCCGCTTCAGCGGCGATCGCCACCCGGATCGGGCGGTGGCCCGCTGGAGCGGGCGCCTGGCCTTCACCTACATCGAACTCATCCGGAACCTCCCCATGCTCCTGCTTATGCTGGCGGTCTACCTGATTGGCCGCATGCCGGCGCTGAGGGCGGCGATTATCGGCATGACGGTCTTTACCACGGCGATCATGGCGGAGATCGTCCGCGGCGGCTTGAATTCCGTGGACAAGGGCCAGTGGGAGGCCGCGGTCTCCCAGGGGTTCAGCTACCGGCAGATCCTGCAACTGATCGTTTTGCCGCAGGCGTTGCGGAGCATGATCCCGCCCATCGTCAGCCAGTTCATCACCGTGGTGAAGGATACCGCTTTTGCCTGGGGCCTCGGTGTATTTGAGCTCACCGGAAGCGGCAGCCTCATCTACACCAAATACGCCAACCCGATGGAGACGCTGCTGGTAATCGCCCTGATCTACTTTGTGGTAAGTTACCTGATGTCGCGGGTGGCCTTCCGGCTCGAGCGGCGGCTGGCCGTGGGGTCGTATTAGGTGGTTCCCCCCCTTGAAAAATCGCTTCCTGACTTTAAGCAGCGGGCTTTACCGCCCGCTTTTCTGTTGCCTTCACACTGCCCAATTACGGCCCGTTGCCTCGCCGCTTTTCCTTTAACGTTACAGGATTCAAAAGATTTTTTGGGCCTCAAAGAAGGATTTTGAGGCGCACCAGCCAATACTATGTATTACTTAAACGTTAAAGGAAGGGAGCCGGGAAATCGATGCCCACCACCATCAAGGATATCGCCAGGGCGGTGGGAGTCTCGCCGACGGCGGTCTCCCGGGCGCTTAACAACCACCGGGATATCGGCGAGGAGACGCGGCGCAAGATCCTGAAAGCCGCCGAGGAGCTCGACTACCATCCGAACGCCATCGCCCGGGGCCTGGTGAACAACAAGAGCGGCACCATCGGCCTCTTCGCCCTCGGGAGATCCGGCCACGGCTTCTACCATCCATTCTCCTTTGAGGTGATCAGCGGGGTGGTGGACACCATCAACGCCGCCGGGTACGATGTGGTCCTCTTCGGCGCCGACACCGGCGGGCCTTATCTGGCCAGGTGCCGCGAACGGCGGGTGGAAGGCGCCGTTTTCATGGGGTTGCGCACCGACGACCCGGAGCTTTCCAGGTTGCAGAAGAGCCGTCTGCCCTGTGTGCTCATCGATTTCCAACTTTCGGGGCAGCACCTGAGCTATGTGGGCTCGGACAACACGGCGGGGGCCGAGACGGCGGTGGAGCATCTGAT
>JAMCQP010000074.1 GCA_023381695.1 Bacillota bacterium
GTGATACCCCGTCAGATTCGCCAATACATAGGCCAGGACCATTACAAGAGGCATGAAAAAGATGATCGGCAGATACCAGATCTTCTCCTGGATTCTCTGCAAGAGGTAAGGGTCTGTTCCCAGTGAGTCGACCAAATATGTAAACAAAGACCCTTGAGAAATCAGGGCTTTTGTCATTTACATACAAAACTTATCATATGGATTTGTTAAAGTAGAACGAACCGGATTTGGCGAAAAAGTTGGCTGATTCCATCAACAAATGGACTTACCCTCCCTGTCCAGGTGGCCAGGGCTTTCAGAATTTCATGTCAAAGACGCCATGGCTACCGACGATTTCCGCCGGATCTTCGTTTTCGCCCAGAAGCTCGCCCTCTTGGGATTTCAAGGTGAGTTTCAGGGTATAGTTTCCTGCCGGCATACCTTCGGTAATCACCCACGTTTCGTTCCGGTGTGAGGCCGCCAGGACCAGGACGGTCTCGTTTTTCGGGATGTCCACCGTCAACACCTCTGCAAGATGAATAGCGCTCTTTTCATCCTCGAATGTTACCTCCAGGACTGCACCTGGGAAGGGCTGGTTGAGGTCATTTACGACCCAGAGTTCCTTGAAGATCCGCTGGCCGGGCACGAGTTTTTCCCTCTCCCGGGCCGCGCAGGGCAGGACGGGTTGGAAGGCGCGTTGCAGAGCATGGTATCCTTGCTTCGGCCGGCGGTAATAGTCCACTATCGACCAGGTGATTGACGGCCAGCAGTCCACAAACATGAACTGAAAGATGCTGGCGATCCTGGTGAACTTCGCGCGCCGGTAGCTTTCCGTGGCAATCTTTAGAACCTGGGCCTGATAGGACTGGCTGTTTTGGATAAATTCGTCGATGGACTTCCCAGGGTCGACTCCTGCAATGTTGAAGGTCTGGTCGTGCTGGAAGTCGTGGTACGCCCACTGCCGCCAATCCGGCGGCCAGAGTTTGTCTTCCCCAAGCATCGCCTTCATGGTCTCCAGGTTGGGCAGGGCCTGGGCGCCGTACTCGCTCACCAGGGGCCCGCGCGGCGTATGATTATACTCGGCCACGTGGCCATAGTACCACCCGAAATACGGATGCTCCGCAAAGTCCGAGTGGGACTTTATTACTCTCGAGCTGTCCAGCGCGCTCACGGTGTCAAACAGGACTGGATCCAAAGACGCCTGGTTTACGCTGGGTTCGTTGTGGCAACACCAGATGCAGATGGAGGGATGGTTGTAGAGCAGATTCACCATGTCCGTAATCTGGGCGGCAGCGCTGTCAACAAGATCCCTGGTTTCGGCGTAGCTCCACTGCAGCGCAAAATCCTGCCAGACGAGAATCCCTGCCTCATCGCAGGCCTCGTAAAGCTCCCGGCGGTTAACGTGAGCATGGGCGCGAATCCCGTTGATGTTGGCCTGTCTCAGTAGAGCGATGTCGGTGGCGATCATCTGGCGACTGTACTCGCGCAGCCACTGGGTCGGGATGATGTTGGTCCCGCGGATGAAGACGCGCCGCCCGTTTAAATGCCAATTCCCGTCTTTGTCAGCCGTGAAGCTGCGAAAACCGAACCTGGCCGCCGCGGTATCGGCTGCGTTTTCCGTATGGATCTTGACCTCGGCCCGGTACAGGCTGGGATCGCCCTGATCCCACGTCCACCAGAGGCGGGGGTCGGCGACGGATTCCACGAGGTTGAGCCTGTTTGTGCCCGGATAAAGCCATACCTTCCGGGGTTGGCCGTGGAGGGCAGGGCCCGAAAAGTTATCAGGGGAGAGCGTCAACTGTACTTCAGCTTCCCGGGGAGTCAAAGAATAGTTGTCCACCGATACGGTGATCCGCGCCCGGGCCGTCCCGTCGCCGAGGAGGGTCGGGGTGGCGTGCAACTCTCCAATCCTGACGTCGCCCGTCGCAACCAGTTCGACATCGTTCCAGATGCCGCCTGTTCCCAGGTTTTGGCCCGTTTCCGGGTTCCACGAACCCGGGCGGGTGTCGTGGTGGGAAAAGATGCCCTTGATCAGCCGCTTGTCACCCGGCCATTGCGTGCCAGGCTCTTCTTTCGGGGAGTCCACCCGGACCACCAGGGTATTTGTTCCACCCCACCGGACAAACGCGTCAGCCATGAATTCAAACGGCTGGAAATAACCTTCGTGCTCGCCCAGGAGGTTCCCGTTGAGCCAGACCCGAGCGAAATAGTCGACGCCGTTGAAACGTACGAAGATGTGCTTGCCGGTCAGTTCATGGGGGAGGGAAAATGTCCGCCGGAACCACATAACGCCGCTGTAGTCGTCGATACCTGCCAGCTGCCAGTTATTCGGGATCTCCATGACGGGCCAGCCCGAAATATCGGTCCCTGGATCGCTCAGCCGGCGGGAGTCGCCGCTGTTTTCGCGATCCAGCATATAATTCCACGTGCCGTTGAGAGAGATAACCACGCTGTTCACAGCCTGTCCTCCTTGTTTGACGCCTCGTTTTCGATCTGCCAGGGTGGCCTGCTCTTTCACCCTTTTCTCAGCCCTTGGCGGAAAAGCCCATGGACATGCCGCGGCGGATCTTGTCTGAAAAGATGCTGTACAGGATGATGGTCGGGACCGCCGAAAGGATGACGGCGGCGTTGAGCGGGCCGAAAGAGGTGATGAATGTTCCTTTAAAGGTTACCAGAGCGCGCGGCAAGGTGAACAGATCCGGCGTCCGGATCAAGACCAGCGCAAACAGGAATTCATTCCAGATATACACCGTCTGCAAGATAATCACCGTGTAAAGCGCTGGCAGGGCCATCGGCAACATGATCATCCAGTATGTCTGCCAGCTGGAGAGCCCGTCGACCCGGGTGGCGTCCTCGATGGACTTTGGAATTCCCACGAAAAAAGACCGGACGATGAAGACCGAAAGCGGCAACCCGTAGGCCACGTTGGGAAGAATCAACGCCCAGTACGAATTCACCAGGCCGAGGTTGCGCAACAGCTTCAACAACGGGATCAGGCCTGTTATGGGGGCGATAAACATCCCGCTCAAAAAGAGATAAAAGATGGCTTTTTGGCCGGTGAACCGGAGCCTGGCGAGCGCATAGCCGGCCATGGGGGCCATCAGGGCGATGGCCAGCACCGACGTTCCCGTGACGATCACGCTGTTTTTGAAAGCACCGCCGATATTGCCATCCGCCCATGCTTCACGGTAATTTCCCCACTTCGGGTCGGCGGGCAGGCCCCAGGGCCTGGTGAAGATCTCCTGGTTGTCCTTCAAGGAATTGACGCCCACCCAGAATATGGGGTAGATGATGAAGAAGGCGTACAGGATTAACGCCGCATAGAGCGCGAGGCGTTTCAGAAGCCGCTGTCTCCGTTTTTTAAACTCCAGTGCATAAAGATCGCCTGTCATGACTGGATCTCCTCCTCTGCCGCCGGCCGGACTCTCATCAGTCGCAGTTGAACGACGGTAATGACCAGACAAATCAGGAAGATGGAGACGCCGATGGCCGAGGCGTAACCGGACTGCATGTATCGAAAGGCCATTTTATACAGGTGAGTGGTGGCGATCTCGGTGGCGTTGACCGGACCGCCGCCGGTCATGGACCAGATGAGATCGAAGGATTTGAACGAGCCGGAGATGCTCATGATGACCAGAACCGCAATGATCTCCTTGAGGAGCGGCACAGTGATCTTGATCGTCGCCCACAACTCCGAAAGGCCGTCTACCTTTGCGGAATCGAAGACGCTCCGCGGGATGCTCTTCAACCCGGACAGGAAGACTACGACGTACAACCCGATATACACCCAGTTGATGGTGATGAGGACCGCGAGCAGGGCGGTGGATGGGTCGCCCAGCCACGCCGGTTCGAGGGAGGAGAGGCCGATCCGGCGCAGAAACAGGTTGATCGTGCCGATGCCGGGGTCATACATCCAGGCCCAGATCATCCCCACCGCCACCAGGGAGATGACCATCGGCAGGAAAAAGACGGTCGCAAAGAAGTTTCCCCCGCGCAGCCTGCGGTTCAGCGCCACGGCCAGCGCCAGTGCGACGGGTATCTGGACGACAATTGACTGGGCGGCGACTATGAAGGTATTGAGAAGCGCCCTGGCAAAGACGGGATCCTGCGTAAAGAGCTTTTGATAGTTTTGCAATCCAATAAAGGCTTTTTGGGGAGAGATTCCCGCCCAGTTGAAGAAGCTGAGATAGAGAACCTCCAGGTTCGGGTAAACAAAGAAGACTATGAAGATGACGGCGGCCGGCGACAGTAAAAGAAAGGCGATCCTGTTGTCGCGGGCTTTTTCCTTACGGGCCTTTTCATCATGGGCTTTTTCCACGCGGGCTTCACTGGCGGGCATAATCTCCTCCTCCAGACCGGCGGCGCCCGGCGGGCGGGGGAGAGCGAACCGCCCGTCCCCCGCCCGGAAATCAACAGATTCCTGGCACGCCGCGAATACTTTGGTAAATACGTGGTTTCGACACTAAAGTGGGAGTTGGCCCTGCGCTTGGAGATCCTTCGCGGTGGTCTCCTGTCTCTTGCCCATCTCCTGGGGGGTGATCGATCCGGCAAAGAGGGCGCCCACCGCTTCCAGGTGCGCGGCCGCAAATTGCGGCGGCGAATACTGGTCCCAGGCCATCTGCAGGTGGCCTGCCTTGCCGATCTCCTTGATGACCTTCTCGATCACCGGGTCATACGCGCCCTTCGGCAAAGGCACATTAAAGACGATCAGGTCTCCGACATCCTTGACAAAATCGTTGATGACCTCATCCCGGGCCAGGTATTCCAGCAGTTTGAGGGCCGCGGCCTTCTGCTCCGGTTTCACGTTCTCCGAAACAGCGTGAATCGTCTGCGGCGCCCCGAGCAGCATCGTGGGATCACCCTTGCCACCGGGTATGGATGGGAATCTGATGATGTCGAGGTTAAGATCGGGGGCCTGTTTCCGCAGGTCTCCAATGAGCCAGGTTCCCATCAGGTACATGGCGGCCTGCCCGGAGAAGAAGTACCTCTGGGCGTCGCTGTAGCCCATTCCGAGGAAGCCCTTTTCGAAGGCCCCTACCTCCACCAGTTCGCGAATCCTCTTCCCCGCTTCGATAAAGGCCGGATTCCCGAAACTATAGCCGGCCTCACGGTTCAAAGTTTTCGCAAAGAGCTCCGAACCGCCAATCCGGTCGACGAGGTACATGTAGTAGAACGAGAGCTCCCAATTCTCCTTGCCGCCCACGGCAATCGGGATGATATCATGTTGCTTGAACGCCTTGATGGCCTCGATGAACTGTTCCCAGGTCCAGGTTTCGTTCTTGCTGGCATCGGGGACTTTCACGCCTGCTTTGGCGAACAGGTCGCGGTTGATATAGATGTGCCCGACCCAGGTGGTGTAGGGAAGACCGTAGTGCTTGCCGCCCCAGGTGCTGGTGGAAAGAGCCCCGGCCGGGATCTTCCGGCCGAGCTTCTTGATGATGGGGGTGACGTCGGCCACCTGCCCCTGGGCGACATAGGATTTGAGCACGCCGCCGCCCCACGAACGCCACATGGCGGGAGGCATTCCCGCGGCCATCGAGGATTTGAGGCCCACCTTCATATCCTCGTCCTGCATGTCCACCCGGACCACTTCGATGTCCGGGTTCTCCTTTTCAAAACCGGCCACGACCTTGTCCATCCAGCCCGTAATCGCCTTCTCGCCCCCGTCGGCCGTCCACCATTCGATCTTCGTCCTGGCCAGGGCTGATCCGCTTAACGCTCCAAGAACCAGGACAACCGCCAAAACCAGGCTAAAACTCCGCTTCATGCCGATCCCCCTTTCGATCTTCTTCTAAGTACGATTCCCCCTGTCCAGTTAACACGATGACTCCGGAGTTTCCTTCTGCTGCCCACCCATGCCTCCTTTCATCCGATGGCTGCCAGCGAACCGGCCGAGCGGTTCTGGCGCAAAGCATTCCCGAGCAACGACAGATCGTCCGCGGGGTCAAAAAGATGAATCCTGGTCCGATCCAGCCTGAACTGCACCTGATCACCGGGGGTGGCCCCGTCATCCGCGTCCCAGCGGGCGATTAATGATGCGCCGCTGGTGCCGAGAATGTTAAAATGAACGTAGTTTACCTCGCCGAGGCGCTCGAAGAACGCAACCTCCCCGACGCCGTCGGGGTTCTCCACCTGGTAGCCGGTTTTAACGTTTTTGGGCCGGATGCCGAGGATCGCTTCCCGGGGAAGGTTCGCCCGCGCCATGGCTTCTGCTCCGTCAGGCGGCAAGAGAAGGCGCAAACCTCCAGTAAGCAGCAGCAGGGCCCCCTTTTCGGCCGGGTCCACCCGGCAATTCAGGAAGTTCATTTCCGGGCTGCCAATAAAGTTGGCCACAAAGCGGCTTTGCGGGTGCTCGTAGATCTCGCGCGGGGACCCCGCCTGCTGGATCCGGCCATCCTTCAGGATTACGATCCGATCCGCGATGACCATCGCTTCTTCCTGGTCATGCGTCACGTAGATGGTGGTGGTTCCCAACCTGTTGTGGAGTTTCTTGATCTCCGACCGCATGGTCAGCCGTAGCTTGGCATCCAGGTTTGAAAGGGGCTCATCCATAAGAAAATACTTCGGGTTCCTCACGATGGCACGACCCAGTGCCACGCGTTGCTGCTGGCCGCCGCTCATCGCCCGCGGCTTCCGGCCCAGGAGGTGCCCGATATTGAGCAATCCGGCCACTTCGCGGACCCGGCGGTCGATCTCATCCCTGGGCACCCTGTCGACCCGCAGGTTCAGCGCGATATTCTCGTAGACGCGCATGTGCGGGTACAGCGCGTAATCCTGGAAGACCATGGCAATGTTTCTTTCCTTTGGAGACAGCGCGTTGACGACCTGGCCGTTGAAGAGGATCTCTCCCTCGGTCGGGGACTCCAGGCCGGCGATCAGGCGCAGCGTCGTGGTCTTCCCGCAACCGGACGGGCCAAGCAGCACGATGAATTCGCCCTCATCGATCTCCAGGCTGCCGATATCGACGGCCATACTGTCGTTGAACTTCTTGACGATGTTTCGGAGCACAAGATTCCCCATAGATCTTCCTCCCATCGTAGCCCCGTAGTCCGTCCGTGGTGCGCGCGCTGTGCACGCTCCGGCCGGCGGGGCGGGTTCCCCGAAATCCACACGTTTTCTCACCGCGCCCTGGCGTTTCACACGCTGCTCCGGACGATCAGGTTCGGCTTCAGCACGATCCGCCGGTCGGGGGCATGGTTCTCGATGCAGTCGATCAAAAGCTCGGCGGCGACCTGTCCGGCCTCCTGCTTCGGCAGGTGCATCGTTGTGAGTCCCGGTTCGACAAGATCCGCCATGGTGATATTGTCGACCCCTGCCAGGGCAAGATCGTCCGGTATCCGCAAGGATTCCTCCTTGATGGCTTTGAGGGCCGCCAGGGCGGCCACGTCGTTGTAGGCCAGGATAGCCGTGAACTTCCTGGGACTGGCGAGCAAGAGTTTCATCCTGCGATAGGCGGCATCGCTGTCGACCTGAAAATTTGCGACTTGTTCTGGCCGGGGCTCCAGGCCGTGGGAGCGGAGCGCCGCGCTAAAACCGGCGAAACGGTCATCATATGTGGAGTCTCCGGGATACCCGCCGAAAAACAGGATCTCTTCGTGTCCCTTCCCGATCAGAAATTCTCCCAACGTATTCCCAACCTGATAATCATCGTACCCCACCCAGTTGGCCCGGATCTCCGGGGAGTAGTGGCTGGCCAGCACAAAAGGGAATTTCCGCTCCTGCAAGAGCCGGAGATGATCTTCCCCGCGGTTGGGGACCGGATCAATGATGATGCCCCGGACCCGGTACGAGAACATCAGCCGGATGGCCTGTTCCTCCATGGCGTAGTCGCCCTGCGTGTTGTAGATCAGGATCTGGTACCCCCTGGCCTTGCACCCCGTCTCGATGCCCTTTAATACCTCGGCGTAAAACGGGTTGGAGTTATCGATAATGATGGCGCCGATAGTGCGATTCTGCCGTGTTCGCAAATGGGAAGCCAGGACGTTGCGCTCGTAACCGATCTGGTTTGCGATCTTTTTGATCAATTGCCGGGTCTCCGGGCTTACCCCGGATTCGTCCCGAAGCGCCCTGGAGACGGTGTTTGCGGAAACCCCGGCGATTGAGGCAATTTCCTTGATGGTCGGATAGTTCACAGTTCGTCCTCTCATTAACGTTAATGTTATCGTCATTGTATATTCGACATTTGCTAATTAAATCCTTCCCTGGCAAGAATAAAAAATGGAAGGGGCGGCTGTCAAGCGCGCCCCTCCTGTATATATAGGAATAGGGGGTAGGAGATGGCTGATAATAAAGGTCCTGTTTTCAAAAGCCTTCTTTAAAGGGCCGCTTCATCTTTTTCCCCGGTCCGGATCCGGACCGCTGCTTCCACGGGCAGGACGAAGATCTTTCCGTCACCCACCTCGCCGGTGCGGGCAACCTCGATGACCTTTTCGATTACGGATTCGATCTTTTCCTCGGTTACCACCACTTCAAGCTTGACCTTGGGGCGGAGGCGGATGGGGAACTCCGTTCCCCGGTACAGTCCGGTTTGCCCTTTCTGTTTGCCGTACCCATCCACCTGTGTCACGGTCATCCCGCCGGCCCCGGTTTCCTCCAGGGCGTCGATGACCTGTTGCACGACGCTGGGGCGGACAATCAGCTCTAACTTCTTCAACGTGGCATCCTCCTTTTGAGTCCTCCTTCGCCGGACCGATCTTCTTGATGACTGCTTGATCCGGCGCGTTCCCGCCTGGCTGTCTCTTGATCCTGCTTGCTCCCGATTGGCTGTCTGACAGTCTGATTAGCTATCTGGCAGATGATCGGGCAGGGGATGCGGCCGGGCGCTCGTTATGGCGCCATGGACGCGCTGTGTGCCGCCTTCATGCCCCATGACCCCATATCCGTCTGCGTTGAGCGGGAATTCCGGATAGGCGAAGACACCCATCTCCGGAATATCCAGGCCCGCAAGCTCGTCTTCGGCCTTGACCCGCAGCCCGGCGAGGGCATGATAGGCCTTGAAGAAGAGGTAGGAGACGCCCACGCCCCATAGCGCCGCCGCCGCCACCGTAATCAATTGCGCCGCCAGTTGTCCGTATCCCCCGCCGTGGAAGAGGCCGGCGACCGCCCCGGTCACCCCGTTCAGCCCCTCGCCGTACGTGCCGTCGGCAAAGAGCCCCAGCGCAATGATTCCCCAGGCGCCGTTCACGAAGTGGACGCTGATGGCGCCCACCGGATCGTCTACCTTGAGCTTGCGGTCAATGAAGAAGACCGCCTCCACCACCAGCAGACCGGCGATGAGCCCGATGATCACGGAACCGACGGGGCTGACGAAGGCCGAGGGGGCGGTGATGGCCACCAGACCCGCCAGGGTGCCGTTGGCGATCATGGAGGGATCCGGTTTGCCGTACCGCAACCAGTGGTAGATCATGGCCGCGAAACCGCCGGCGGCTCCGGCCATCATGGTGTTGACGGCCACCACCGCCACCCGGAGATCGGTGGCGGCCAGCGTGGAACCAGGGTTGAACCCGAACCAGCCGAAGAAGAGGATGATGGTGCCCAAAATGGCCATGGGAATATCATGGCCGGGTAGAACATTCGGCGCCCCATCCTTGTTATATTTGCCCAACCGGGGGCCGATCACGACGGCCCCGGCCAGCGCGGCAGCCCCGCCGATCATGTGGACCACGCTTGAGCCGGCGAAATCCACCGCGCCGTGCCCCAGACCGAGTTTGGCGCCGATCTGGGCCAGCCAGCCGCCGCCCCACACCCAGTTCCCGAAGATGGGGTAGAGGAGCATGGAGATAAAGAAGGTGCTGGCGGCGACGGCGGAAAATTTCACGCGCTCCGCCATGGCGCCGGTGGGAATGGTGGCCGCGGTGTCCATGAAGACCATCTGGAAGAGGAAGAGCGCGATGACCGTCACGTCATAGGCTGTTCCCGACAGGAACCAGCCGCTGTTGCCGAGGATATTCCAGCCACCGATGCTCAGCCCCCGGCTTAAAATGGGCGGTCCGCCCAATGCGCTCACGGCGCCGAAGTTGCCGAACATGAGCGGGAATCCGACAAGATAAAAACCGAGGGCGCCCACCAGAAAGACCATCAGGTTCATGGTCATGGTGTGGGCGGCGTTCTTGGCCCGGGTGAACCCTGTCTCCACCAGAGCGAACCCGGCTTGCATGAAGAAGACCAGAAATCCTGTCAGGAGCATCCATGTCATGTTTATGCCAACTTTGTTTTTGCCCACCTGGGCCGCCACCTCGTCGAGGGTCGGGTGGCCCGCGGCGACAGCGGAAATGTCCGCCGCCTTTCCCGTGGCGTTGCCCGCGGGATCACCCGCCGCCGGATCGCCTGCCATGGCGGCCCCGCCTATGAAGATTGCCAGAAATATGATTATAAGTACGGTGAACAGTAACTTCCTCGCCATTTTGAACCCTCCTCTAAAATCTCGATCCAGCCGATATCTTCACCGGAAACCTGGGAAACAAAGACGTGGAAACGGGTTTTGCGTATCAGCCAGACATAGACCGCACCTCCCGAAAAACCTTACATTATAATAACACGATCATGACACAAAGTCAACGGGCAAATTGAATTTTTTAACATAAACTTAACACGAGTGGAGATCAATTGTATTTGGGACCCGAAAAACTTATTGACAAATGCCAATAAACCGGACATAATAAAAGGGAAGACACCCGTTGGCGCGGGCATCTTCCCCGGAGAGTGTTACGACCCGGGAGTGGGTTAACTCTTAGTGGCGTTGCTAGGAATCCATAGGATTCCTAGCGTTTTTGTTTTGTACGACGGAGCATTTTTGTTGCCAGGCTGATAGCGGCAAGCGCCACTACCGGGGCGACTACTATGGAAATACCAAACAGATGTATCTCCATAGACTCCACCTCCCCTCCACTGAGAATTCTCCCAGGCCTAACACTCCAAGCGAGGGGAGGCTCGATAACTACCCGGACCGGCAGGCCGAAACCTGTCCAAAACCATTATACATGATTCGAACATACCTTCGCAATAGTTTGCGAGATAAATTTCAGGGTTTCTCAAAAATATCTTGTTCCAGAACCATACTTTTCTGTCCTCATTTCTGGCACCGTGTGATCCTCCCGAGAGAATTCCATTCTTTCCTGTATGTTATTTCCTGCCTGGGGTTTCCAGGAGTTCCCTGGACAAATTTATTTCACCAAGCAGGGGCAAGGCCCAGGTAAGCGAAATATTTCCGTATGCCACCATATGGCGGAAATTGCCAGTCAAACAATTGGCGAAATTAAAATATTTACGGCGTCTGGAAGAACTTCGGGTTTTTAATTGTGACATTGGACCGGCGCCTTAATGCTTATTCTGCAAGCATTTGATCATGGAGGAGATTCAATCGTGGCTAGAGCAAATAGGGTAAATTACCACCCTGCAGTGGAAATGGCCGGGCAAAACTCGCTTCCAATTACACCGGCATCCGACGAACACCTGGATATTTCCGCGCTGGAAACCTGGCTATGGGATGCGGCCTGCGCTATTCGTGGCGCAACCGACGCCCCGAAGTTCAAGGATTTCATCTTGCCGCTGATCTTCTATAAAAGACTTTCAGACGTCTTCGATGATGAGTTTGCCGGGCATGTCGCCGAATTTGGCGATGAAGAGGTGGCCCGTGAAGTAATTGAAGCTGACCATGCTGATGCGCTCAAAACGGGCCGCAAGCCGATTGTCCGTTTTTACATTCCGAGCCGCTATTGTTGGAAAGCCATTCGCAATCATCCCGCCGACGGCGCCCTGGGCGAATTTGTAACCAACGCGATGCGCGAGGTTGGCCGCTTGAATCCCGATCTGCAGGGTGTGCTGGACATCAAGGATTTCAACGAGCGCCAGAGTGGCCAGCGGACCCTCGACGATGATCGCCTTGCCGCACTCATTGAGGTGGTCAGCCGCCACAGGCTTGGCCTGAAAAACACCGAACCGGACATTCTGGGCAGAGCCTACGAGTATTTGCTGCGAAAGTTCGCGGAAGGCCAGGGGCAGAGTGCCGGCGAGTTTTACACGCCCAAGGAAGTGGGTTGGTTGATGGCTGAACTTCTGAACCCTGAGCCCTACACCACTATTTATGATCCTACCTGCGGTTCCGGCGGTTTATTGATCAAGGCGCGCCTGCTTTTTGAGCAGCGTCACCCCGACCAGAAGAGCAAGGCTCCCAGGCTTTACGGGCAGGAACTCAATCCCACCACCTTTGCCATGGCTAAGATGAACATGTTCCTGCATGACTATACTGATTCCTTTTTTGCGATCGGAGACACCTTCCGCAACCCCGGTTTCGCAGCCGAAAAGGCTGGGTTGAAGAGTTTCGACTATGTGGTGGCTAATCCCATGTGGAACCAGGACAACTACGACGAATCTTTCTACGATAACGACACCTGGAACCGGTTCATCTATGGCATTCCACCACGGTCTTCCGCTGATTGGGGCTGGGCACAGCATATGCTGGCCTCGTTAAACGACAACGGACGTGCGGCCATTGTGCTTGATACGGGGGCGATCTCCCGCGGCTCGGGCAGCAAGTCTTCCAACAAGGAAAAAGAGATCCGCAAGGCGTTTGTGGAAAAGGATCTCATCGAGGGAGTCATTCTCCTTCCTGAGAACCTTTTCTACAACACCACCGCGCCAGGGATTGTCTTGCTTTTGAACCGCAACAAGCCTGAAGAGCGCAAGGGGCAGATTTTACTGGTGAACGCTTCCGCTTACTTCGTGAAGGAAAAGCCAAAGAACGTTTTAACCGATGATGGCATTGCCATCGTGGCAGAGGTCTACCGCCGCTGGGAGACGCGTGAAAAACTCAGCCGGGTGATTACCCTTGAAGAAGCTCGTGCCGTCGATTACAATCTGAGCCCCTCACAATTTGTGGAGATAAACGATAAGACCAAGCATCGCCCTTTGGAAGAAATCCTGGCGGATCTGGCTATTGCCCGGGCAGAGCGCGAACGGGCAGACGAGGAACTGAATGCGACGCTATTACGCTTGGGCTTAAAAACGGAGGAGCGATTATGAACCAGGAAAACATTCCGTCCTATTGGCTCAAGGTAAGGTTTGGGGAGGTATGTTCTTTGCGCGTTGAAACAGTGCAGCCTAAAAATCTTCCAAGTGCCTATTATGTGGGGTTAGAACATATTGATACAGGCATTCCTGAATTAACGCGGTGGGGGATTGCATCACAGGTGGATAGCGCTAAATTGAGTTTTTACACAGGTGATGTTTTATATGGGAAATTACGACCTTACCTCGATAAGGCTGCTCTTGCCAAATTTGATGGCATATGTTCTACAGATATCCTTGTTTTTAACACAAGTGAAAAAATGCCGCCCGAATATTTAGCATATCTAGTTCATACTAGTGAATTTTTAAGTACTGCGGTCAGAACAACACGGGGTGTTAATCATCCACGTACTTCCTGGGCTTCGTTAACAGCATTTGAATTTTTCCTTCCTCCGCTTTTGGAACAGCGTGCCATTGCAAAGGCGTTGTTAGCAGCGCAAGAGGCGAAAAAAACGCGGCAACAAGAGTTAGCATGTGAGCAAGAACGCAAGGCCGCTCTAATGCAGGAGCTTTTTATATATGGTACTCGGGGTGAGCCCCGAAAAAAGACTCCGATAGGGGAGCTACCTCAAAGTTGGCGCGTAGTGAGGTTGGGCGATAAAGGCGTTGCTCACACAACGAGTGGCGGGACACCAAATCGTTCAAATCCCAATTATTATGGTGGGGATATTCCATGGGTAAAGTCCGGAGAGCTTGTGGATAATTTAATACATGATGCGGAAGAAAAGATAACTTGGCAAGGGCTGAAGGACTCATCGGCGAAAATATTTCCACCAGGGACATTGTTGGTTGCAATGTATGGTGCTACTGCGGGTAGAACAGGGATATTGGCTGTTGAGGCAGCAACAAATCAAGCTGTGTGTGCGATTTTCCCCGAAAAAGATTCTCTTAATGGCTATTTCCTACAGTACTACCTAATTCAAATCCGACCAGAACTTCTGAGCGCGAGGTCTGGTGGTGCGCAACCGAACATTAACCAACGGGTCATAAACAATCTTCAAATCCCTCTCCCTTCAATTGCTGAACAACGCGAGATCGCATGCATTCTACGTGCGTGTGACGCCAAAATTTCCGCCTTGGAGCGGGAGATTGAGTTGCTGGACGAACTTTTCCACGCGATGCTGGAGGAGTTGATGACCGGGCGGCTGTCCGCCGTCCCCTTGATTGATGGGGAGGAACATCAATGAGCGAACGGTATACTGTGCAAAACCCCATGCTCCGGTATGCTCAGGAAATTGGCTGGGAGTACGTCAAGCCCGAAAAGGCAATGCATCTGCGTGGCGGCGATGGCGGTCTATATTTCACGGAGGTTCTGGAAAAGCAACTCCAACGCCTCAACCCGGGGGTAGTGGATGCCGAGCGAACTGAAGATATCATCCGGCAGCTCAATCTGCTCAGGCCATCTATCGAAGGCAACCGGGACGCCCTCTTCTGGCTGCGCGGCGAGCAGTCAATCTTCGTACCCGGGGAGAAACGTGAGCGCAATGTCTGCCTGATCGACTTTGAAAACCCTGACAACAACGTCTTCCACGTTACCGACGAATGGCGGCAGAGGGGAACAATCTGCCCCAACCGCGCCGATGTGGTTTTCCTGATCAACGGCATCCCCGTCGCAATTGCCGAGACTAAATCGGCCGGTAAGCGCGAGGGGCTGGCGATAGGCGTGGAGCAGATTCGCCGCTACCACCGTGAGACTCCGGAGATGTTTATCGCCACTCAGGTCTTTGAGGTCACGGAACTTTTGAACTTCTTCTACGGCGTTACCTGGAGCACCAATCGCAAGAACCTCTTCAACTGGAAAGAGGAGGAGCCTGGCGATTACGAGCGAAAGGTCAAAGCCTTCTTCGACCGGTTGCGGTTCCTGCAGGTGCTGCGTGATTATATTGTCTTCCTCACCAAGGATGACGAACTGACCAAGATCATCCTGCGGCAACACCAGACCCGCGCGGTGGAAAAGGTCATCCAGCGCATTTATGACCCGCACAAACGGCACGGGTTGATCTGGCACACCCAGGGCAGCGGCAAGACCTTCACCATGATTACCATTGCCTCAAAACTGCTGCGTGAGGCACATGGAGTGGAAAAGCCAACCGTTCTGATGATTGTGGACCGTAACGAACTGGAAAGCCAACTGTTCAAAAATATTGTCGGCTACGGGATCACCTCCGTCAAAGTGGTGGAGACCAAGCGCGATTTGAAGGAAGTTCTTGCCTCAGACTACCGCGGATTGGTGGTCTCCATGATCCATAAGTTTGACGACATACCTGCCAACCTTAACTCACGCCAGAGCATTGTGGTGCTGGTGGACGAAGCACACCGCACCACCGGTGGCGACCTTGGCAACTATCTCATGGCGGCGCTCCCTAATGCGACCTATATTGGTTTTACCGGTACGCCTATTGATAATCTGTCCAAGGGGAAAGGCACGTTCAAGGTCTTCGGTGTGGACGATGAACGGGGATACCTCGACAAATATTCCATCGCGGAATCCATCGATGATAAGACCACTGTCCGACTTAATTACGCCCTTGCCCCTTCGGATCTACGCGTGGACAAGGAGACGTTGGAGAGGGAGTTTCTTACCCTGGCTGAGGCGGAAGGCGTCAGCGATGTGGAAGAACTGAATGCTATCCTGGACAGGGCGGTTGAACTCAGGGAGATGATGAAAGCACCAGAGCGGGTGGACCGGATCGCCCGGTATGTCGCCCGGCATTTCCGCGAAAACGTGGAACCGATGAAGTTCAAAGCATTTCTGGTGGCGGTGGACCGGGAAGCCTGCGCTCTTTACAAAGAGGCGCTGGATCGTTATCTGCCTCCAGAATACAGCCGGGTGGTCTATTCCCCGGCTCACAACGATAATCTGAGGCTCAAAAATTATTACCTCTCGCCGGACGAGGAGAAGAAGGTTCGCAAGGCGTTTACCAAGAAAGGCATGCTGCCAAATATCTTGATCGTCACCGAAAAACTGCTTACGGGTTACGACGCGCCGATTCTTTATTGCATGTACCTGGACAAGCCGATGCGCGACCATGTGCTTTTGCAAGCTATTGCCCGGGTCAACCGCCCGTACGAAGATGATGAGGAGATTGTCAAGCCTTTTGGGTTTGTGCTGGATTTCGTCGGCATCTTTGAAAAGCTGGAGAAAGCTCTAGCCTTTGATTCCGATGTGGTGGCTTCGGTTATTCAGAACATAGATGTGCTCAAGGACCTCTTCGGCACCATGATGCGAGAGACAGCTCCGCAATACCTGCCGCTGACACGCGGTTGGGATGACAAGGCCAAGGAGCGTGCTATAGATAACTTTGTTGACAAGGACAGGCGCGAGGACTTTTTCAAGTTCTTTCGCCAACTGCAAAACCTGTACGACATCATCTCGCCAGACGCCTTCCTCCGCCCCTTCATGGCCGATTACCAGGCGTTGGCCGAGTTATATGGGCTGATTCGAAATGCTTACAGCGATCAGATCTATGTTGATAAGGAATTGACCGAAAAGACACGGTTGCTGTTGCGGGAGCACACCTCGAGCTATAACGTGGAATTGCCAGAAGCCATACACGAGTTGGGGCCGGAGGAACTTGCGGCGATTAAAAAGAGCGACGCTTCCGATACCACCAAAATATTGAACTTGCGCAAGATCCTGGCGGTGGTTGTTGACAAAGAAGGAGCCTCCAAGCCGTTTCTGCTCTCCATTGGCGAACGGGCGGAGGAACTGGCCCAGGCTTTTGAGGATCGCCAGTTGACCACGCAACAAACTCTTGCCGAGTTTGAAAAATTGGCCAAAGAATATGTGGAGGCCGACGCGGAACGCCAGCGGATGGATGTTGACGAAAACACTTTTGCCATTTATACCGTCCTGAAATCTTTCGCCAAAGATCTTTCTGCGAAGCAGGCCAAAGACATAGATGCGATATTTGGACGTTTTCCGGATTACCAGTGGGATGAGCAACAAACTAGCAAATTACGGACCGAACTTTACAAAATTCTTAGGCCAATCGTGGGGGCGACAAGAATGATCGAAGCGACGAACATTCTTCTGAGGTTGAAAAGAATATGAGTGCAAATACTGTAATGATGAAAGCGGCGGATTATAAAGCTAAATGGCATGATGCAGACGAGTTGAAGTGGGCCGCGCGTCACTGGGCGACTCGGATCGGGGTGAAAGTGCCCCAGATTCATCTACGCTTAATGAAAACCAAGTGGGCATCCATGTCCACAGCCGGGCGGTTGACGTTGAATATAGACCTGCTTCTGTTGCCGAAAGCACTTGGCGAGTTCGTTATCGTCCACGAACTTGTCCATCTCATTGCTCCAAACCATGGCAAGGTGTTCAAAAGTTTCATGTACGCTTATCTGCCCGACTGGGAAGAAAGAGGGCGGGATTTACAGCTTAATGGGCATCGGGATAAATAAAAGTTATTGACAAATGCTGATAGACTGTGCATAATAAGGGGGAAGACACCCGTTGGCAGGGTATCTTCCCCGGAGAGTGTTACGACCCGGGAGTGGTAAGGGGTTTTACGCTGTGTTGCTAGGAATCCTCCGGATCCCTAGCGTTTTTGTTTTGTGCGCTGGAGCATTTTTGTTGCCAGGCTGATGGCGACAAGCGCCACTACCGGGGCAACTACTATGGAAATACCAAACAGATGTATCTCCATATACCCCACCTCCCCTCCGCTGGGATTTTCCCAGACCTAACACTCCAGGCGAGGGGAGGCTCGATAACTACCCGGACCGGCAGGCCGAAACCTGTCCAAATTCATTATACATGAACGAACATACTATCGCAAGGGTTTTCATGGTTTTTCATGAAGTAATATGGAGGAGACCCAGTTGACGCGACTTTTAATTACCCGGCACGGCGAAACGCAGTGGAACACCGAGAAAAGAATGCAGGGGCGGAGCGATTCCCCCCTGACGGCCCACGGGATCTGGCAGGCGCAGCAACTGGCCAAGCGGCTTAAGGATGAACGGATTGACGCCATCTACTCCAGCCCGACCCCCAGGGCGGCCAGAACCGCGGAGATTCTGAAGGGATCCCGCAGTCTGAAAGTGCAGTTGCTTGACAACCTCATGGAGATTGACCTGGGGGACTGGGAAGGCCAGAATTTTTCTGAGGTCGATCGGCTTTTTCCCGAACAGAGCCATGCCTTCTGGCATGCTCCTGACCTTTACCATCGCGATGGAGTGGAGTCCTACCATGATGTCCGGGAGAGGCTGGTGGGGGTCATCCAGCGAATCGTTAAAGCCCACCCGGATCAGACGGTACTCATGGTCAGCCACAGCGTAGCTACCAAGACTCTGATGGCTTACTTCGAAGGAAGGCCCTTTGAGAAACTTTGGGACCCACCGGTGATGGAGACGACGGCGCTCAACATCATCGAGGCTACCCCCGACGCATACCGTATTGTCATGTACGCCGATGCGTCGCATACCAGGAGGAAGGTTTCTTGAGAACGCTTTTGCGTTTGTGGCGGGAGGCGCGGCGCTACTCGCCCTATTTCCTGCTTGCCGCGACGGCCCTTCTGGCCATCACGGCCCTGAACCTCTGGGCCCCGCTGCTGGTCAAGCAGATCCTGGAAGTGATGCGCACCGGCGGCCCCGGCGCCGGCGCCGGACCGGGCCAGGGGCGGGCGGGGACCATGGCGGAAGTGGGCCGGTTGAGCCTGCTTTTGCTCCTGTCTTACGTACTCCGGGCGGGGGCACAGTTTGTCGTACGCTACTACAGTCATGTGGGCGGCTGGCGGCTGGTGGCCCACATGCGCACCGTTACCTATGACCACCTGCAGAAGCTCTCCCTGCGGTTCTTCCAGGAGAGGCAGACCGGGCAACTGCTCTCCCGGACGGTGAACGACAACGCCAACCTGGAGAACCTGGCGGCGCACGCCATTCCCGATGCCGTTGCCAACCTCCTGCTTTTTGCGGGAGTCACCGTCGTCCTGTTTTCCATGAATGCCAGGCTGGCGTTCTATGCCCTGCTCCCACTACCGTTTCTCATTCTCCTCGTGGCGCGCTTCAACCGGGTAGTCCGGCCGGCGCTCCGAAAGGCCCAGTCCAGGCTGGGAGACCTGAATGCCGTGGTCCAGGAGAACCTTTCGGGAATCAAGGAAGTCCAGGTCTTCACCCAGGAGGAACGCGAGAGCCGGCGGGTTCGGAAGTCCGCCTGGGCGTACACTGTGGGCATCCTGGAAGCGCTCAAGCAGACGGCCATCTACCATCCGGCTATTGAATTCCTCGGTTCCGTGGGTTCGCTGGCGGTGGTCTGGATGGGGGCGCGCCTGGTGGTCATGGATCAGAACATAACCCCCGAGACGGTGGTGGCCTTTCTGCTCTACCTCGCCATGTTCTACGGGCCGGTCACCGCGGCGGGGAACATCATCGAGGCTATCCAGACTTCACTGGCCGGCGCCGACCGCGTCTTCGAGGTTCTGGACACCGAGCCGGACATCCAGGATGCGCCGGGAGCGTATCCCTTGCCAGGGATCAAGGGTGAAATCCGCTTTGAAAATGTTTCTTTCGCCTACCGGTCGGGGGAACTGGTGCTGGAGGAGATCGGCTTTCACGTACGGCCCGGGGAGACCCTGGCCCTGGTGGGGCCCACCGGTGTCGGAAAGACGACCATTGCCAGCCTGATTCCACGCTTTTATGACCCGACGGCGGGAAGGATCTGCATCGACGGGCACGATCTGCGCAACGTCACGGTGGAGTCCCTGCGCCGGCAGATCAGCCTGGTGCTTCAGGATGTCTTTCTCTTCAACGGAACGGTGATGGAGAACATCCAGTACGGGGCGCCCAGGACTGATGAGCGTGCGGTTATCGAGGCGGCGTGGCTGGCGCGGGCCCACGATTTCATCATGCAGTTTCCCGAGGGGTACCAGACGCAGATTGGGGAGCGGGGGGTGAGACTCTCCGGCGGCCAGAAGCAGCGGCTGGCCATCGCCCGGGCCTTGCTCCGGGCGACGCCCATCCTGATCCTCGATGAGGCCACCTCTGCGGTGGATTCGGAGACCGAGGCGCAGATCCAGGAGGCTTTGCGGGAATTGGTCCGGGACCGGACCACCATCGTCATCGCCCACCGGCTCTCCACGGTGAGGGAGGCCAACCAGATCTTGGTCCTTTCCGAACGGGGAATCGCTGAGGCTGGCACCCACGAGGAGCTGCTGGCCCGAGGCGGGCTGTACGCCAGGCTCTACCGGACCCAGTTCCGGGAGGGGATCGCATGAGGTTGGCTGGAATCAAAACAAGCGCGCCGGAAATCTACCTGATACTCAGTTTCGTGATGCAACTGGCGAATTCAATCATGTTTACAACCTATGCTATCTATTACATAAAGGTCCTCGGCTTAAATCCGTTGCAGCTGGTGCTGGTGGGAACTGTTTTGGAGGTCGCGGTGCTGCTATTCGAGGTTCCCACCGGAGTTGTGGCGGACACCTTCGGCCGCCGTCTTTCGGTAATACTTGGGGTTTTTATCTTGGGCGGGGCTTTTGTTATGGAAGGCTCCATCCCCCTGGTGGCCCGGACGCTTTTGAGAGGGGGAATTTCTCTCTTTGGAGCTCTTCTTCTCGCCGAAACGATCCGGGGCATAGGGGAGACCTTTATCAGCGGGGCCGGCGACGCATGGATCGCCGAAGAGGTAAGGGAGGATGCCGTGGGTGGAGTATTCCTCCGGGCCAATCAAGCAAGCCTTTTCGCAAGTATCGCAGGCATCGCGGCAAGCGTCGGCCTGGCCAGTATCAGCCTGAATTTGCCATATATCGCTGGCGGCGGGCTCTATCTTTTTCTTGGATTGTTCCTCCTTGTCTCGATGCCGGAAACCAATTTTCGGCCTTCACACGAGGAACGCGCAGGATGGAGAGCCATCTTTGGCACGTTGCAAGATGGCCTGGAGGCCGTGCGAGTTAAGCCCGTTTTGTTATTGGCGCTGGTGGCGGGACTCTTTTCGGGCGCTGCCTCAGAGGGTTTTGACAGGCTCTGGGAAGCGCATTTCCTGCAAAATATCCGGTTGCCCCGGTTCGGAAATTTTAACCCGGTGGTCTGGTTTGGAGTGATCAACATCGGAGCAAATCTGTTAGGCCTGCTCGCGGCCGGAATTGCCCGCAGGCGTTTGGACGCCAGCGGGTATCGGAATGTCACGCGCTTGCTGATGATCACGTCTACTCTTTCCATTCTCGGGATGATCTCTTTGGGGCTGGCGGGAAACTTCGCCTGGGCGATTGCCAGCTTCTGGGCCATCGGAGCGGTCAACGCCGTTAAAGGGCCCTTTTACAGGACCTGGCTGAATCAAAATATTGAAGGGAGAACCAGAGCAACCATTCTCTCCATGATGAGCCAGGCCGACGCGCTGGGCCAGACCGCGCTTGGCCCCGCAGTTGGGGCCGTCGGCGCCAGATACTCCCTTCGAACTGCAATGGTCATGGCGGCATTCCTGCTCTCTCCGACCCTGGAGGTGTTCAGGCGCGCGTTCAAAGAGAGCCGAACCAGCTCAAAACCGGACGTCCAGCCCGCTCGCACGGGGGAAACGAAAGGTTATTAGCCAGTTGAGGAGGTAGTGGATTGGTATCCATAGAACCAGTTTCCTTTGATGAATTGCCAGCTTTAGCGGCACTCTATGAGGAGCTGATCGACAGCAAGACAAACTTGGATAAGATGGCGGAAAGCTTCCGCTGGATGCAATCAAACCCTGATTATATCTTGCTTGGCGCCAAAGACGACAATGGCCTTCTGGTTGGCTCTTTGTTGGGAGTTGTCTGCCACGATATAATAGGCGAGTGTCGGCCTTTCATGGTCATCGACAATGTGATTGTGAAGAGCGATTGCAGAGGCCTGGGCATCGGAAGACAATTGATGCACCACATCGAGGAGATCGTGCGTGCCCGTGATTGCCATTATATCATGTTTGTTTCGGCGTTCAACAGAAAAGAGGCGCATAAGTTTTACGAATCAGTTGGCTATAGTCTTGATGCTGTCCGGGGATTCAAAAAATATCTATAGGATCGAGGAGAAACTTATTGACAAAAGCAGATACATCCGTAATAATAAAAGGGAAGACACCCGTTGGTGGCGGGCATCTTTCCCGGTGAGTGTTGCGACCCGGGAGCTAATGTGGGTTGTGATTGCTGTGATTGCTAGGTATCCAGTGGGTTCTGGATCCCTAGCGTCTTTGTTTTTTATGTTGAAGCAGCCTCGTGGCCAGCGCAATGATCGCAAGGATCACTGCTGGATCGAGCTTTATGGAGATTCCGAAGAGGTTTATCTCCATCATGCTTCACCTCCTCCCAACCGGGATACTCCCGAGCCCAACACCCCAGACGGGAGGAGGTTTGACGACGACTACCCGGATCGGCAGGTAAGGACCTGTCCATTTCCATTATAATCTGGCGAACATATAATCGCAATACATATTTTATATTTTGTGATCAAGGATATGCTTTTTGAAAAACACATTGCCAAAAAACCAATAGATCAATGATATAATAGTGGAGAGTGTTGCGACCCGGTAACGGGTTATGCAGTGTGCCAGGTATCCGATTGATATCTGGCCTTTTTATTTGGTTCGAGAACTTTCCAAACATGATGCCTAACGACCGATACATTTTTTATGAAAAGGCATGATTTTCCCCGTGCTTCTCCGGTCCCGATCTCCACTTGTAAAATAAAAATGGTACCGGCTGCCCGCTTGACATAAATTGGGCAAGGTGCTAAAATGAGGCTGCGAAACTAAAAAACCAAAATAGTTCTATGGGTTCTATTGAAGTGGGGTGACAGTGATCGACAAGCGCGAGCAGATCCTTTCCATTGCGGCCAGGCTCTTTGCCCGGCAGGGCTTCCATAAGACCAGCGTCGATGAGATTGCCCGGGCGGCCAGGGTGGGGAAGACCACCATCTACCAGCTCTTTCGCGACAAGACGGGGCTTCTGGGCGAAGTCTACCGGCGGAAGGGCCTGGAGATCCGGGAGAGGATGGTGCGGGAGATCGCGCCGGGGGAGGGGACCGTCAACCGGCTGCTGAAGATGCTCAGTGTCTACTGGGACTTCTGCAGCAGCGACCCCCTCTTCAGCGAGTTTCTCGACCACCGTGACGTTCAGGAAATTGAGTCAATACCGGAATTCGATGCCATCGAGGACGAAGCGGTAACCCTCATCGGCGGCGTCCTGGCCGAAGGGATAAAGCGGGGGGAGATCAGGCCCATGCCCACGGAATTGGCGGCGCAGTTCTCTTCCGCATCGGGTTTTATCTCACGCACCACGGTCGCGATCTCTTCACCAAATTTTCCCCCGATGCGATTCTCGAACTCTTTGACACGGTTTTGACCCGCTACATTGCGGCGGGCGACCACGCCGGATAAGGGTGGTTCCGGCAATTTAATTTACCTGGGAGGCAAAAAATGCGGTCTAAAGTCTTGTTTGCAGCCGCCATGGCATTGGCATTGGCCCTGATGGTGGCCGGGATCACGGCGCCCGGAGCGGTAAAGGCGGCTCCATCCACCGGTCTGTCCGGGGATGAGATCCTGGTCAAGGTGGATGGGATCATGGAGGCCAAGGCTACGGTGATGGACGCCGCCATGACCACCGTCGGCTCCAATGGTACGGAAAAGAGCAGCGAGATGATCATCTACACCAAAAAGGATGCGGCGGGGAAGGCCCGGACACTCATCCGTTACCTTTCCCCGGCCGCGGACAAGGGCATCGGGTTCCTCTCTTTAGGCAGCGTGGACAAGATGTGGATGTACCTGCCCAAGGTGGAGAAGCTGGTGCGCATTGCCGGCAGCATGGTGAAACAGTCGATGATGAACAGCGACTTCTCCTATGAGGATCTCATGGACCGGGCGAACTTTGCCGAGTACTATTCGGCGCAGGTGGTGGGGAACGAAAATATCGAGGGGCAGAACTGCTATGTCCTGGAATTGAAGGCCAAGAAGGGGAGCGCCCATTACCGCCAGGTGAAGCTCTGGGTGCGGCAGGACAACTTTATTCCCGCCAAAGAGGAGTTCTACTCTGGCAGCGGCAAGCTGGTCAAGGTATCCTACCAGACCGACCTGGCGGTCATGGACGGCCGCACTGTTCCGACGAAGATCGTCTTCAAGGATCTGGAGCAAAAGGGGCACCAGACCGTGCTCACCATCAAGGACATCCGCTTCAGCGCGGAGGTGCCGGAGCGGACCTTCAGCCTGCAGTATCTGGAAAAGGGGCAGTGAATCTCCCATGGAAAGGATGTGATGATGATGAGATTGAACCGGATCAAAGGGCTATTGGTCCTGCTTTCAACCATCGCGGTTTTGGCCTTGAGCGCCAATCTGGCACTGGCTGAGGAGAACAAGATGGACTTCGGGGGATCTTTTGAGGTCCGCGCCATCAGCCAGGCGAAGAACTCGGATTTTCTCTTCGGCGAGCCTTCGTCCACCGAGGTTGTCCCCCTGGGAGCCGGCCTGAACTTCCGCGGGGATCTGGCTTTTACGCCCGCGGATCAGGTGGCCGCCAAGTTGCGCCTTGGTTACAAGACCGACTCCACGATGCAGACCGACTCCACGACGCAGACCGGTTCAACCCTCCCCCCTGCCCCAAATGTGACTTTTACCCTGGATCGCGGCTACATAGACTTTACGCCCAACAGCCTGCTCAGCCTTCGTGTCGGGAAGCAGCGGTTGGCCTGGGGCACCGGTTACGCCTGGAATCCCACCGACCTCCTGGATCTTCCCCGGACGGCCTTTACCGCCGAGGACGATCCGGAGGGAGTGGTGGCGTTCCGCGGCGATCTGGCTCTCGGTCCGGTCACCGGCCAGGTCTTCCTGGTTCCGAGCACCGATCCGGGAAGCGATTGGGAGAAATCCGGCCGGGCGGTGAGGTTTAAAGCTTCCCCGTCGGCGGTGGATCTCACGGCGGGCTGGGTGAAGCATGGCACGGACCCGGCGGCGGTAACCGGCGATTTCGCCTACAGCCTCTCCGGCGTCGGCCTCCACGGCGAGGTCCTCTACCAGTCCGAGGGGAACCCGCGCGCCGACAAGGCGACCAAAGACGTTATCAACTACCTGGTGGGCGCCGATTACAACTTCCCCGGCGGGTACTACCTGGCAGTGGAGTATTACCACAACGATACGGCGTTCAAGGACGTTCCGGAGTTGCTGAGTTATCTTGGACAGGTGAAAGACAAATATATCGCATCTGGCAACGTTACCGGCTATCCTGCGTTCATGCAAGAGTATCTGGCCGGTTTGATCGGCAACGGCGGCGCCACCAGGGATCACCTCTTCGTGCGCGGTTCCAAGACGTTCAAGGAGAAGTACACCGCGGAACTGATGGCGGTCTACAACCCCACGGACGGCAGCGTGGAGGCCCAACCCAGGCTGGAGTACGCCTGGGGCCAGAACACCACTCTGTTTGTCCAGGGCCTTCTCGTCAACGCGGGCAAAAAAGAGGCCGAGGCCAACCTGATTCCCCTCAGGAACCGCCTGGATGTCGGGATGAAGGTCAGCTTCTAGAGATGAAGATCGTTTCCCCAAAGGAGGTTTTTCGATGCCCGACGATCGGCTAAAACGCCTGGGCCGGTGGGTTGTTCGCCACAGGCTGGGCGTGGTGATCTTCTGGGTTCTCTTGCTGGCGGCCGGCGCCTATTTCAGCCCGAAGGTGGACGACGTCCTCCAGGGCGGCACCCGGTTGCCCGGTTCCCAGGCGGAGACCGTCAACCGCATCTTGCAGGACAACTTTGGCAACCGGTTCGGTTTTGAGCTGCTCCTGGTCTTTTACAGCCCGACGCGGCAGGCGGAAGACCCCGCTTTTCGCGAGGCGGTGGAGAATGTCCAACTCGGCCTGCGTGATTCGCTGAAGATCAACAGCATCATGACTTACTACGATACCAACAGCACGGATCTGATCAGCAAAGACGGCCATAGCACATTAGGCGTGGTGGAACTGGATGTCAAAGATACCTTTGGCGCCCAGACCGCCATACCCGAGATCCGGAGGATCGTGGCCCGGGCCGGGGTGCCGTCCTGGTTGAAGGTCTATGTGACAGGGGAAGGGGCTGTGTATCACGATCTGGCGCAGGTCTCGTCGCGGGACGCGCTTCAGGCGGAGGAGCATGCGTTTCCCATCGTCCTCCTGATCCTGATCTCCACCTTCGGCGCGCTGCTCGCCTCGGGGATCCCCGTCATCCTGGGGGCGGTGGCCATGGTGATCACCCTCGGGGCGGTCTATTTCCTGGGGCAACATGTCCAGATGTTCATCGTGGCCAAGAATGCGGTGTCCATGATCGGACTCGGGGTGGGCATCGACTACTCCCAGTTCATGGTCAGCCGGTTCCGGGAGGAACTGCGGAGAGGGCTATCGCCCAAAGAGGCCGCCGCGGCCATCATGTCCACCTCGGGCCGGACCGTGCTCTTCTCCGGTTTCACGGTGATTGTGGGGGTGGCCGCCGTCTTTGTGGCCGAGATAACTTTCCTGAATTCCATGGCCATCTCCGCCATTTTAGTGGTGGTGACGGCGGTGGCGGCCGCGCTGACCCTGCTGCCGGCCCTCCTCTCCTGGTTCGGCCCGGCGGTGAACTGGCCGAGCAAGCTTTCCGGCCTGATCAGCCGGTCCAAGACCGGGAGGATGTGGCATCGGTTGGCCATGGGGGTTATGAGACAGCCGGCGGCCTTCTTCCTGGGAACCCTGGTTCTCCTGCTTGCTCTGGCCTGGCCGATGTTGCACCTTAAAACCTATACCCCGACGGTGGTGGGGTTGCCACGGGGGGCCGAATCGCGCCTCGGTTTTGAACGGTTGCAGAGCGACTTTGTGGCCGGCAAGATGTCTCCCATCAACATCATCGTCCAGGCGCCGCCGGGCAAGAGTATCTGGTCGGCGGACGCCGTGGCCCGCATCTACAAGCTCTCGCGCCTTCTGGCGGCCGACCGCCGGGTGTCGAAGGTGGAAGGGATCGTCGATGTGGATCCCAACCTGACCCTGGGCGATTACCAGAAACTTTACAGCGGGGAAGGGGGCGTGGCGGCCTCCGACAACATCTTCGCCCAGATGGTGAGCTCCTATGCCGATAACAGCGGCCAGGGGCGAATGACGGTGCTGCGGGTCACCACGGTGGATGAGCCGAGCTCCCTTACCGCCCGGGCACTGGTGAAGGAGATTCGTTCCAGGCTGGTTACCGTGGCTTTCGGTTCTCCCGGTCCTGGTTCTCCCGATTCTCCCGGCTCTTTGCGGGCTTCCGGCCCTCCCGGCTCTCCGGGATACCAGGTCCTGGTGGGTGGCGGCGCGGCCGCCGAGGTGGACCTCGACCAGGTGCTGCTCGGCAAGCTGCCGCTGATTATCGGCCTGGTGGCCCTGATTACCTTTGTGATACTGATGGTGTTGTTCCAGTCGGTGCTCATACCCTTGAAGTCCATCTTCATGAACCTGCTTTCGGTCCTGGCCAGCTTCGGCCTGCTGGTCCTGATCTTTCAGGACAATGTGTTGCGCGGGTTCATGGGGTTGCAGGCGCCGGGAGGGATCTCCAGCATCATCATGGTGCTCCTCTTCTGTGTCCTCTTCGGCCTGTCCATGGACTACGAGATCTTCCTTACCCTGAGGATCAAGGAGGAGCACGACCACGGAAAAAGCAACGAGGAGAGCGTGGCGTGGGGCCTGGAGCATACGGGGGGCCTGGTGACCAGCGCCGCCCTGATCATGGTGGCGGTCTTCGGATCATTCGCCCTGACCAGCATGCTCTTCACCCAGGAGTTCGGCCTGGGGCTGGCGGCGGCGGTCCTGTTGGACGCTTCCATCATCCGGGTGATGCTGATGCCGGCCACCATGCGGCTTCTTGGCGAGTGGAACTGGTGGTTCCCCAGGAGGTTGGGGCGTTTCCTGCCCCGGATAGATTTGAAAGGGTAGGATTGACGATTGACGGCCCGAATAAAGATCCAGGCCATACCTGAATGGGTATGCCTGGATTTTTTTATGGAGAGCCGCTATGTTTGATTAAGAATGGGTCAATCAAAAATTAAGTTAAGAAACACTTGTTCGCGAGAGACCTTTGTGATATAATCAAGTCAGATACAAAAGGAGGGGGGCATGTAAATGGCCTTGTCTGCTTCAAGAAGGGCCATGCTTAAACAACGAGAGATTGCAAAAGAAGAAATGGCGGCGGTCGGCGGGGGAGGCGATGATGGAATGGATTGGCTGGAAAAATATGTTGATAAGCTGGACAAAGAGATGTCGGAGGTCAAGGTATCTTTACATGACATGCATACCGAGATGCTCGACATGCGTGTAGAGATGAAGCAGAACCTCAAGGAAACCGAAGATCGAATCACCGCCATCCTGGATCGCAACCTCACCGAAATGAGAGAAAGAGATGCGCAACGACACGCTGAAAATTTGACCTTATCCAATAAATTTGGGGATGAAATCAAAGAGATCAAGGCCGATATCAAAGACCTGCGCAAGGACCTCAACACCAGTGCCCAGGACCTGCGCGAGGACCTCAACGCCAGTACTCTGGAGCTGCGCAAGGAGTTCAACACCAGTATCCAGGACCTGCGCAAGGACCTCAACACCAGTGTCCAGGACCTGCGCAAGGACTTCCACAAGGATACAAAATTGATCATCCGATGGGTTATGGGCTTCACGGTCATGATAGTCATTAGTTTTGTAAGTATCCTTGCCACGCTTCTGAGACATTAACCCCTTTTCGACAATGATGGCCAGCTCGTTTCAGGGCTGGCCATTATAATTAGGTGGAGAATTACGTAAATGCAGTGGAACGGGAACCATCAAAAAGCAGGAGGGCAGCCATGAAGATCCTGGTTTTAGTCTACGAAGGGTTTGCCGAGTTTGAGATGACGCTCCTGGGATATGTGGCCCGGGAGGAGAGGAATGAGGTTGTCACGGCGGCTCCGGACGATACCCCACAGGTAAGGGGAATGGGCGGCTTGCTGGCCACCGCCGACTTGAGGCTCAGCCAGGTCAACGTAGCTGAATACGCAGCGCTGGTCATCCCCGGAGGAACGCCCGAGTCCCTCATCGACCGCGAGGAGGTCAGCGCGCTGATCCGCCGCTTCCATGACGCGGGAAAGCTCGTCGTGGCGATCTGCATGGGGCCGGTGCACCTGGCCAAAGCGGGCGTGCTGGCGGGGCGGGCCTTTACCACCAGTTCGAGCCAAAACTACCGGGACCTGTTTGACTGGCCCCGCAAGGTCGATAATCCCGTGGTTGTAGACGGCAACATCATTACCGCCCAGGGTGAAGCCTTTGTCAACTTCACATTCACGGTCATGGAGAGGCTTGAGGCTTATCAGGATATGGCCGACGCCCCGCGCTGGCGCCGGGAATTCGGCGCATGGCAGGATGGAGTGGTGTCGAAGGATTGAAACGGGATTGAAATGGCATCAAATGGGTGTTGAGATCGTGAGGGGGAAGGCTGGATTTAGCGTTTCAGTTTCGGATCCAGCACTTCCCGGATCCCGTCCCCCAGCAGGTTGAATCCCAATACCGCCAGAAAGATCGCGATCCCCGGCCAAAGCGCAAGCAGCGGGTCAATGTTCAGGTAACCCTGCGCAACGCGCAGCATGGACCCCCAGCTCGGGTCCTCCGGCCTGGCGCCCAGGCCCAGGTAGGAGAGGCCGGCCTCCGCAATGATCGCCGAGGCCATGGCCAGGGTGCTCTGCACCAGGATGGGCGCCATCGAATTCGGCATAACGTGTAAAAACAGGAGGCGCCAGTTGCTCGCCCCGACCGCCCTGGCCGCCTGGACAAATTCCAGGTTCCGCACGGTCAGCACCTGCGCCCGCGTAATCCGGATGATCGAAGGCAAGAAGCCGATCCCGATGGCCACCATGGCGTTGGAGAAGCCTCCGCCCAACGCCGCCGCCATGGCCAGGGCAAGGATCAGAGAGGGAAAGGCCTGTAGCGCATCGACGATGCGCATGACCACCCACTCGTCCCAGAACCCGCGAAAATAGCCGGCGAGAAGACCTACCGGCACGCCAACCACCACCGCGATTCCCACTGAAATCACGGACGCCAGGAGAGAAAGGCGCGCCCCGTAAACAAGCCTCGAAAACGTATCCCGCCCCAGGTCATCGGTTCCCAGAAGATGTCCATTTCCTGGATTCTGGAGAACGGCCGAATAATCCTGGTCGAAGATGGGATCATGCGTGGCGATTGCCGGGGCAAAGACGGCGGTCAGCACGAAGGTGACAATGATTGCCGCGCCCACGATGGCTAGCCTATTGCGCGCAAAACGGCGGAAGAAGAGGCGCGTCTGGCTTTCGCCTTTCCTTTCTTGAACCATCCGGTCCGCCTGGCCCAGATCCAGATCCGGAGTTGGATTGACCGTCTGAATCATTATTCCGCCCCACTTCCTATCTTGATGCGTGGATCGACCAACGTGTACAGGATGTCCACCGCTAGATTCACTCCAACGACCATCAGGGCGGAGACCAAAATGGCTCCCTGGACGGTGACAAAGTCCCGGTTGAAGATCGATTCCACAATCAACTTCCCAAACCCGGGAATGGAGAAGATCGATTCCGTGATGACCAGCCCTCCCAGGAGGCCCGCGACAATCAGCCCGCTGGAAGTCACCACCGGCACCAGCGCGTTTTTGAGGGCGTGGCGCAAGACAACCGTCCGCTCTTGCAAGCCC
>JAMCQP010000101.1 GCA_023381695.1 Bacillota bacterium
CGGGTCTCGCTGGTTATGGGCCAACTGAACATATTCGGCTATGCCGTTTTTTGTTTTGGTCTTCGTGGTACGTATATACATTGTAACCACATTATACCATAAACAGGCCGAACACGCAAGAACAAATATGCCATTTATTGTGCCTACAGATTTTCTCGTTTTTCCTACGTTTAGGGACCTGAAACCCGCATTTTACCGGAGGGTGTTACCCCAAATCTGCCTTGTAACTGTACAACGCCAGCCAGACCCGGCGATGTGAAAGCCCAAGCATAGACCCGGCGCTCAACCGCCGGGTCATTCAAGCATCCCAAGCATCCCTACGATGGAAATTCCCCCTGCGGTTCTATTCAACCGGAGGTTCGGCCGCCCAAATTATTAATAACAATTCTTCGCCTGGTAATTTGTAGACCGGTTCTTTGCCTGCCAATCTCAGACTCTCTTCAAAGATCAAACGTACCCCTTCACCCCGCGCTTCAATGTAAGCCCTACCGGTTTTAGGGCTTTTCATTTTCGATAAAAAAGATACGATAAGTTGGTTTCGTGAAAACTGCCGATCCATAATATTTTCAAGCGTAATCGTATTCGGCAGGCGGCCCGGGCTATAGACTTCCAATCGGTCACGGAAAAGAAACAGACGGATTTTTGACCCGTAAATGCTATAATCCCGATGCGCTACCGCGTTGACAATCGCTTCATGCACTGCTTTCATGGAAAGCTGTGGAAAATCTTCCCGCCCAGCTTCTTTTCTGGCCGGGCGAAGCATAAAGCGATCCACAAATGTCACTGCTCCGTCAATCTGGGCAGATAGCGGCCCCATGATCTTTTCGCCATGAACAAGTTCGTTGGAATCCAGTCTTGTGCCTTTATAAACCGCCGCTTCAATATACGCAGACGGCAGATATTTTTGCGGTTCGCGAGAAAAGTTAAGCAATCCCCCTGCAGTGGGGCATAAGGAGTCATCCACACGGGTAAGGATACTTAGATTGCTAAGTAACTGATTACGCTCAAGAGGTGATTCCCGTAAAAACGGCCTTAGAAGCTCCAGATCAAGATCATGCGCACCTGCTTCCCGAACCGGCTGCTCATCGAAAATAACCCCTTGCCTTCGTTGCTGAAAGAGCCTGGCCAGTTCCGGTGGTGTCATGCCCTGCTTGGATGAACCTATCCGGTGGTAATATACACCTCCAGATGTAGCATGCACAAACAAGCTCTTGATAATATCCAGCTTTAATACCCGCTTATCTACGCCTTTAACATCGGGAAGCAAAAGTTTGCTTATTACCGGACGCACGGGCGGCACACAATTGTGCTGGCAGATGTTTGTAACCCATCCTTCCACCTTTCCAATATCTTCTTCAGAAATTCCGGCTATAATTCCGGCATCGGATACGCCAAACAAGAGTACTCCGCCTTCACTGTTGGCAAAAGCGCAGATCTCCCCGGCGATACTTTCTGTATTTGGATCCACCACGCGTCCGTCCTTAACCCGGATCTCTTTGAACTCAATGAATGAATCTTCACCCGTACGGATCTTTTCCATTAGTTCAAGCTTGGAATCAAACATTACTGGCCCTCCTAAAACCCGTATCTTTGCCGCCGCAGTCTGAAGGCTTCCCGGCTGCCTTCCATCACCCGGCTGACCATCTCCTTGACTTTCATGTTGTCAATACTGCCCGCCACCCTGATTTCACCATTCTCGCCCTCGGCATCCAACCCGATAATCAATTCTGCATCGCCGTTGACGGGAATGTTGGCATTATGAGTAGCAATAATCAACTGGCGTTCAAATTTCCGTTTGCGAAGTAAGTTAACGACAATATCATAGATGTACTGGTTATCCAAATCATCCTCCGGTTGATCAATAATGAGAGGTTCGTTGCCAGACGACAACAAAAGGCTGAGAATTGCTGTACTCTTTTGGCCAACCGAACCTTGTTCAATACTCCGAAATGAACCTGACGTGTCCCGAAGTTCTGATCTGATGAGATCCTCGGGCAAAAAGATTTCCATCTCGTCTAATGTTTCTGGTCGAATATTCTTGATTACATTCAGAAAATGCCCGGAGAGGTTTTGCCCATCCCCGAAATCTTTAATTAGTTTATATGTCCTGGTTTGCTCAAGAGCCAATCCGGAGTTCTCTTCCAACAAAGCCAGATCCGCCCTTAGGCACTCCACAAGGGCTGCCAATTTTGCCGGAGGATTGTGGGACTCCCCCTCAAAAACATAGTTGCATAGCAAATCCCAATCATCTTCTCGCAAGCGAGTCCGAGCAAACCAATCATCTTTATGGATAACAAAGCTCTTCCTATCCATATATTCATTAACCTTCACCCTGATGTCGGCATCTTCTCCCTCCAGCCTCCGGGCCACATTACGTCTAAGCTCGGCTTGTTGTTCGCGAAATTCCAGGAGTTTTGAACGAAGCTCCGCTTTTCGAGAATGAATCTTTTCGATTTCACCAGCCAATTCTTGCAGCCCCTGGATCTCCTTTTCAAGAAGTGCTCGCTGTTGAAGTAGTGTCGCGTGCTCTGTAAACTTTAAACCTTGCCGATCTAGTTCCTGCGCCAACAGATCATATTCGTTTTTACACCGCCGATAAGCTGGTTCCCAAGTCTGTTTTTGCTCTTGAATAATGCTGTCATGCAAATTTTGAACAGCATTACCTTGTTCCCGTAAAATTTCTACGCACTTATTAATTGTTAGATCAACCCGTTGGAAAATTCCCTGAAGCCAGTCGCGAAACGGACTGTCTTCCGAAACCGCTGCAGCTGTTGAAATAAGCGGTAACGAAGCCGTCAGATCTTCAAGCCTCTTCTTTCGTTCCTGAAGTTCTGCCCCAAGTTCATTTAAAATCCGCCTCTCATCCTCGAATTGTTTAAAGTTTTGAAGAAGTTCTTGCCGCCCTCCTTGCTCAAGTAAAGCAATCCGGCTGGAAATTTTCTCTAGATCCGTCCGTTTGGTCGCGAGTTGCGACATTTTTCGGGTGGCCTCGGCCTCCTGATTCTGTTCCCGGCGGTATTGATATATTGCATCCTGGATCTGCTCTTCGATCCTTCGCCACTGGTCTACCTCAACAAGCTTATCCAGTTCGCGACGTTGCGCAGCCGGATCTTTCGCGATATAAAAAATTTGCTTTTGGCTATATATCTTGGCGGGAAGCAGCGCCCTTACCTCATAGTCACATTCTTTGCCGGAATCGGATCCATCGGCAAAGTACACCTTTAAACCATCGACATCGCGCCTGACCCGGTACAAACGGCCGTCTACGATTATTTCCACCTCGATATAATGGTCGGGCAACAAAGTCGCTTTCTCTTCCAGCCCCTTTTTGGTAGTCAGGCTGAGCATCTCCTGGACTCGGTCGAGAAGTTCTTGCTCCGCATCAACCGAACCTTGTTCCAGGTCACGTCCCAACACATACCGAAGGTACTCCAAAAGTGTCGATTTCCCCGTGCCCCGGCCTCCAATAAGCGTATTGAGCCCGGAATTAAACCGGCAATCAAGTTCACCAAAAAATTTAGTGTTTCTGATGGATATCGAGCGGATTGCGGCATGAGGGGGCTTCGGAACTCCTTCAGCCATCAAACGGAGCCGTGACTCCGGATCCAAAAAAGCCAACCGAAGGCCTTCAACATCCGGCACTTCCATTTTAAGATAAGTAAACTTCCGGCCGATAGCCTCAAACCGATCCGGATCGCTGGCATTAATCAACGCCCGGTGCTTACGATCTTTAATCCTTTCTTTTTGCTCCGGTGAGAGTTTTTCCCAGATTTGATTTTCCCGGTTTGCCTGCCATTTATAAAGTAACTCCTTGACGCCCATCCGCAAGTCGGAAAAGTCACCACTGGCCTGAAAGGCATGCCAGTCTGTGCGCACCATGCCTCGCTCACGCAGATATCCGCTCATCTGATCCCAAACCGTCGGTTGATGGGGGTCCTCCTGGGCTCCGGTTTCCCTGGCTACTCCGCTATTCCCATCCAGATGCGCAGGGATCAGTACATATTCCATATAGCGTTCCCGACTAACAGGATGGGCAAATTTGTGAAAGTCCTCCAGGAAATCACCTATGGTCTTGTTCGCAGCCAAAGGAGTTTTTCCGGTAGGATTAAAACGGCCCTGGTGTCCAAATATGTAATCTATCAGATGGTCGATCTGGTCAAGATCCGTGTTCGCCGCAAATATCGCCAGGAAGTGGATTGTCTGTTCCGATCCAACTCCAAACTCTACACCTGGAAGAATGGTAAGCCTTCGTTTGCCCTCTTCGGCGCGTTTGGCCAGAAGCACCTCAAAGTGGGACTTAAGATAGCGGAAGCCATCAATGGAATTGTGATCCGTAATAGCCACCACGTCAAGCCCGGCGCCATCCGCCGCATTATCGACGGCTTCGACAAATCGACGAGCTATATCGGTCAATCGGGATGAATCACCCTTTTCATCGGCTTTCTTGGCGGCCTCTACATCAACACTAAAGCTCTTTGTAGGGTCAAACGGAGTGTGCACATGCAAATCGCACCGAAGCCATCTGGCACCAACCTCAGTTGAATGCTTCATAAATTTTCCTCCGTGGCCAAGTTTGAGTTAGTACCCTTAAGTTGGCCTATTATAACACAAATAGGCCCTATTACCATTCGATACCCTGGACAAAGTTTCCTTCTCCATTTACTTCGTCCGAACCACCACGTTGTTATTTTAGGATTCCCATTTCGCCGCTCCGGCGATGACGATGAGCCGGAGGTCGGTGTTTCCGGTATTTTCGATGGCGTGGGAGGAACCGGCGCGCACGATCATGGTGTCTCCCGGTCCGACATCCCAGGTCCGCCCGTCGATTGTGGCCCGTCCTTGCCCCGCCAGGATGTAGTAAACCTCTTCGTTGTTCGTGTGCGGGTGTAACCCGGCGGAGGCCCCGATGGTCAATGTGGCGTCCTGAACGGTCTGGATCCCGCCAGAAAGCTCGCGGGGATCCCACAGGCGTTTGATCCGGGTGAGGCCCCGGCCCCCATGAATGTTCTGGATGCTGTCCTCCCAGATCTCGTTGGCCCTCTTGAACAAAGCAGCATTACCCCTTGTCCCGAAGCTGCTTCTTATTTTCTCCAGGACTGCAAAAAGAAAACGGTCAGAGGGGGGGTTCGCAGGAACTTCCCCGCCTGACCGTTTACTTGATCCGTTTTGCACTGCAAATCGGATTTTGCGTTGCCAATCCAGGTTAAAGGCTAAGGATCGCTTAGAACTGGGCCTCCGCCCTGGCAAGCCGCTCATCCGCCGCTTTCAGCAGCTTGAAGACCAGATCGGTGTTGTGGATGCCTTCGCCTTTCCCGGCGTCAATCCAGCCGACATTGGTGTAGGCTTCCTTGTAGAGCTGCTCGATCGCCGCCACATCCTTGCCGCTCTTCTTGGCGGCCTCCAGCTTGGCCTTTACGGCGTCGAGCCGGCCCCTGAGCGTCTTGACCTGCGTCTGGACCTTGGTTTGAATGTCCTTGATGCGTTCCGCGGTCATGTTGCTATGGCACTTGCTGCAGGAGTTGACCGTGATCTCCTTGCCATGCTCGGTGAGCTTCAACTCGGGGGTGCCGACCTTGAAGAAGTGGTTGCCGTTGGCCATATGGCAATCCACGCACCTGGCGGTCTTGGCGCTGGGCGTGGCCGCGACGCCAAAGCCGATGTTGCCCTCGAAGATCTCCTTCTGCCCATGATGCGGATCTTTTCCAGCCGCGACCTGGCCTCCGGAGGTATGGCACTGCACGCAGGTCTCCTGAGGATCCTTGCGCAACTGGGCTTCATTGGCCTTCTTGTGCGGGTCGTGGCAGACCACGCAGGTGATCCCGGTACGGTCATTCTTCAGAGCGCCCGTCTTGAAATCCTTGACGGTCGGCTTGGCATCCTTGGGGGCAAAGATGTACGTGGCCGAATGGCAACTCATGCAACTGTCGTTGTAGTGGTCGTTGGTCGCCAGCATGTTGGCAAAATGGGTGGTATGGCCCATCTGCTCAAGCTGGGCGCCCTGGCCGTGACACTGGTTGCAGGTGGCGTTGGTGAGATCCTTTTTGATCTTGGTCTTGTCGCCGCCGCCCGCCACATGGTCGGATCCCGGCCCGTGGCAGCTCTCGCAGGTGATGTTCAACTCGGCAAATTTGGCGGTCTTTGCGTCAAAGCCGGTGGTGTGACACTTGGCACAAGCGCTGTCCCACTTGGAGGGCAGCTTCAGTTCCACCCATTTGCCGGCCTCCCCGTCCCAGTAGGCGGGCAGGTAGCTGTTGTCCTTCGCGACATAGTACTGTTTGCGGGAGTTGCCTACGGCGTACTTTACGTCTTCCTTCTTGAACCATTTGTTGGTCCGGAAATCCCCGTAGAACAACCCGCTGTCCGGTTTGACCACATGCTTGCTGTGCCAGGTGCCCTGCCAGTCGGCATATGTATCGCTATGGCAACTCCGGCAGGTCTCCGACCCGACATACTCCGCCGCCATGGCGGCGAATCCGAAGACGGCGACCAGCAGCAAGGCTAAAACCAGCGCTCGAAGTCCTGTCTTCATAAATTTTCCTCCACTCCGCATCCTACGAACAGCCTCCGGAGCGCTACACAACCCCTCCTTTCAGCTCCTACGGTTCGTAGGCTTTTTCACAAAGTCTTTCTCCATTAAAATGGAATTTCCTTCTAGGATGGTATAAAAAAGACGCCACCTCCCAGATGAAGGTGGTTTTCTACAGGCTCACGTTTGCATTCGACAGGACGTCGAGGCGCCGCGAAGCCCATGGATGGGCGAGAGCGGTGCATTCGACAGGGTGTTAAAGTACTTGCAAAATCTGCTACATGGTCGCAAAGACAAAGCCAATCAATGCCCCGAAGATGGCTGAACTCCATGGATTCTGGCCAATCGGGCAGACCCCCGTCCGGCAGCC
>JAMCQP010000051.1 GCA_023381695.1 Bacillota bacterium
TGGAAGGGGAGATAGCCTGTACCAAGGCCCGGGATGTTGTAGCCTACCCTTTGGGGACGGCGAGAGCCCGGGAGAGGTAGCGGTGGTTCTCTCTAAAACCCCCCGGCTTTAGCCTGGCTTTAGCCGTGGGGAGGTTCAGAGGTTTTTTCTATTTCGGAGCAGGAGGGGTTGGCATGTTTCCTGGAGGAAAGGATGGGCTGCAGCATTTCATGACCGTGAAAGAGACCGCTGAGTACCTCAGAGTCTCGGAATCCACCATTTGGCGCTGGTTGCAGGAGGGGCGATTGCCCAGCGTCAAGATCGGCAATAGCCGCAAGATCCGGCGCGAGGATCTCGACTGGGTAATACGGGAGGAGGCTCCTTCCTATAATTGGCGTGCTTCTAACGACCCTCTCGATAAACCAGAACTGGTGGATGCTCTGGAGCGTCATCTTGATCGCATCCGCAAACGTTTGGGAGGAAATATTCCTGCAGATTCCGTGGAACTCCTCCACGAAATCAGGGAGGAAAGATCATGAAGGAACGGAAAGTGTGCGTTGATGCCAGCCTGGTTGTCAAATGGCTGATTCCGGAGGAGTTGTCGGAACACGCGCTGGGATTGTTGCGGGATTGGCGGAAAGATGGGGTTGTGTTGCTTGCCCCGGCGCTTCTGATGTTTGAAGTGCTGGCCACGATCCGGAAACACCTCTGGCGCCGGACACTGACCTTTTCGGAGGCTCAACGGAGCGTCACCTACCTGTTTGAGCTGCCGATCCAGGTTAAGAACGATCCAAAGATTCTGGGTATGGCATGGGATCTTGCCAATCAACTGGGGCAACCAACAGTTTACGATACGTCCTACCTGGCCCTGGCGCAAATGGAGGATTGCGCGCTCTGGACGGCCGATATAAAGTTTGCCAGGGTCATTCGGGACCGGTTTCCCAATCTTCGGGCGTTGGGCGAGCAAGCTTAGCGACGTTGGCGCGGACGAATCCAACGAGCAAGCGGAAGGCATAGCCAGGCGTCCCCCCGGAGATAATGTTATCCAAAGGAGGATTGCGCATGGGGTGGAACAGGTATGGGGTGGCAGCCGTCGGCGGGACGCTCGCGGGCTTCGCCGGCTTTTTGTGGAACTGGTTTGCGGTGCTGGTGAAGCTTGAGCAGATCTACCTGCCCAGGGCAATCGCCCAGTTGGCGGTTTCTCCACAAACGGCCGCCACCACGCGCGGCATCATTTTGGGCCTGGCCATCTACCTGGCGGCCAGCGCGGCTTTGGGAATAATCTTTGCCCGACTGGCCGGCCACGACCGGCTGGTCCTGAAAGGCGTGATCTACGGCATTATCGTCTGGCTGGTGATTCCCAACCTTGCCTTTCCGTTTTTGGGCCTGGCACGGTCTTCCTGGAGCATCGGCCCGTTTGAGGCGGTGGCTTCCCTGATCGGAAACCTGTTGTATGGATCGCTGCTGGGGGATGCCGTCAGCCGGGCGACGCCGGTAAAGGCTGGCTAACCAGCCAGAGGTCGACCTTCAACATGTCCAGCACGGCCTGAATGGGTGAGAAAACAGTCGATTCCTCTGAACCGGCGAAGAGCAAGCCAACGGCCCGGGCGCCCTCATCGACCACCAGCGACCCGCTGTCTCCTCCCGCGGACATCGGCCCCGCCACAATTTGCCCGGCGAAGGTTGCTTCCCGGTCCGGACCATAGCTGACATTTACCGTCGCTCCCACCACCAGCACCTTCTCCTCGGTGAGCCCGGTGGTGCGACCGCTCTTGCGGACGCTCATTCCCGCGGAAGCCTCGGCAATCCCGGTTACCAGCCCGATATCCATAATCGCCCCGGAGATCAGATCCGGGGAGAGGGGGCGGCCGACGGCGGCGTCAACCAGATTCTCCCTGTTTGTTCCCAGAGCGTTAAACCGGCGGATCTTCTTTGCGCGGATCGGGACGAACCTTTCCAGCGTGGCGATGGCGTCCGCCATGGAACCGCCGTCATACGGGCCGGGCTGGAGGATGGCGTCGCCCTTTTTGGCCAGGCGATCCCGCCCGTTGGTGGAATTGGCCAGCACGTGGTTGTTGGATAAGATGAGCAGTTCCCGGCTGCGGCGGTCAACCACCACGGCGCCGAAAGTGCCCGCGGTGGCCTTGTAATGCGCGATGCTGACGCCTGGTTGGGCCGGCCGCACCTTTGCCGTGCGCCGGGGATCCGCCTTTTGGAGCTCCGGCCCCGGTTTGGCCAGTTGTTCCAGAAAGCGTAGCTTGCCCACCTGGATCACATCGGTGGCGACGTCGTCAACGGCTTGCGGCACCATCTGATTGGGCAGCAACTGGGCGGAAGGCACTTTCTTTTCCACCAGCACGACGATGGCCGGTTGGGTGGTGGTGACCCCGCCTACCTGCTTGTAACCCACCCCCACTCCCACCACGTTAGGCAAATTCAGCAGGTGCTTCTTCTTTTTTTCGAGGGTTTTCTGTAGCTTTTCCAAACTTCATTCCCCTTTCTTTACCAACCTTGCCGGGTAATACTATTCGCTATGGAGCGACTTATCCCTTTGCTTTTCGGCCTGGCAGGGGGGTACCTTAATAGGAGGGTGCCTTCGAGATCAGTACGGAGAGATGAAAGACGGCAAAGCAGTTCCCAGCAGGAATTTGACAATCCGGGGACTTTTTTGCTATAATCTTGCCAACAATAGATCCAGGATCCATGTCAAAGACGATGAACGGGGCGGGTAGGCCTGTAACCCAGCGTTTCAGAGAGCCGGGAAAGGTGTAAACCGGTACGATGGGACTCGCCGAATGGGCCCGTGAGTTGTGGGTCGAACTCCGGCGCATACAGGTCGCGAACTTCGGCATCCGCGCCGGGAAGTAGATTTCACCGGAGCCCTGGCCGTTAAAACAGGGAAGGTATCGGTGTTGATCCGGCGCTCTGTGGCTGATCCCGCGCTTTGTGAAGGAAAGACGACTGCGTTCGATCAGCGCCCGTACCTGCCGAGTGGGCCTCTTTGAGCAGGCCAAGATGGGTGGCACCGCGGGTTATCCCCTCGTCCCAGCATTTCAGCTGGCGCGAGGGGTTTTTTATTGACCGTCGGCATGAGAAGGTTTTTATTTCAGAAAGGACGGGTGACGGCAGATGAGCGGGTTCCACAACTCTTCAAACAAGTCCGCGTCGAGGGCGGCCGGGGCGGAGACGGCCGGATCAAAGTCGGCTGGCAAGAAAGGGCGGATCTTGACCGGGGATCGCCCGACCGGGAAGCTCCATCTCGGCCATTATTCCGGTTCGCTGGCCAACCGGGCGCGGCTGCAGGAGGAGTACGACACCTTCATCATCATTGCGGACATGCAGGCGCTCACCACCAACTTCGATCGCCCGGAAAGGTTGAAGGAGGATGTGCTTCAGATTGCCCTTGACAACCTTGCGGCGGGGATCGACCCGCGGAAGGCGACCATCTTCATCCAGTCGCTGGTTCCGGAGATCGCGGAACTGGCCATGATCTTCTCCATGTTTGTCACCGTAAACAGCCTCCGGCACAATCCCACCATCAAATCGGAAGCGGCGGAACGCGGCTACCGGGATCTCATGTACGGCTTCCTTGGATATCCGGTGAGCCAGGCGGCGGATATCGCCTTTTGCAAGGCCGATCTTGTCCCGGTGGGGGAAGATAACGTGCCCCACGTGGAACAGACCCGGCGAATTGTACGGCGGTTTAACGAGTTGTACCGGCCGGTTTTGGTGGAGCCCGGGGCTCTGGTGGGCGAGGTCGGGCGGCTGGAAGGGCTGGACGGCAATGCCAAGATGAGCAAGCATTTGAACAATGCCATCTTCCTGTCGGACCCTCCCGGAGAGGTGGAAAGGCGGATCAACATGGTCGTGACCGACCCGGCGCGGATTCACCCAACAGACCCGGGCCATCCTGAGGTCTGCACCGTCTATAGTTACCACCAGGCTTTCAATAAGCCGTTTTCCGAGGAATTGGATGAGAACTGCCGGGCGGGGCGCATCGGCTGCGTGGCCTGCAAAAAGCGTCTGGGGAAGGCGATCAACGACCTTCTTGAGCCGTTGCGGGCCCGCCGGGCGGAATACGAGCGCCGCCCCGGCGATGTCGAAGATATTTTAAGGGAGGGCACGGCCAGAGCCCGGGAGATTGCCATGGCCACCCTGCGGGAGGTTCGGGAGGCCATGCAGATCGACTATTTTACATTCCAAGGAGGGACCGGAGCTTTTTGACCTGTCCGCGGCTGACGGGAACCTCCGTGTGCTGAGCGTCGTCCACCACCAGGGTAAAGGCGCTGTTGAAGTAGGGGATGATCTCCCTGACCTTCAGGAGGTTGACCAGGTACTGGCGGTGGGTTCGGAAAAACATTGGCTCCTGCAGCAAGCAAACCAGTTCCTTCATGGTATAACGGGTGAGTAATGCCTCATTGTAGAGTTTGAGGTAGATGGCGTTGTCTTCCACAAAGGCGAAGACCACCTCCTTTTTGTCCACCAGGAGCCTCTTCCCCTGCCTTTCCGCCAGCAGACGGTCCAGACCGCTTCCCGGTGGAGCCGCATGGGATAAGGCCGCTCCCGGCAGGCCAGCTCCAGGGGGCGTATCGCTCCCGGCTCGATTCGGGCCGGGGGTTTCTTTGTCAGGTTCGGGGCTCTCTTTCTCCGGGTTTAGAAGCTCCGACGCCCGGAAGACCTTTTTCAGAGTTTGCGCCAGGCGTTTTTCGTCGAAGGGTTTCAGAAGGTAGTCGATGGCGTTGACCTCAAAGGCCTGAACGGCATAATCCTGGTAAGCCGTCACGAAGACGATAAAGGGCGATTTGGCGGAGGCCAGAAGTTCTCTGGCGAGCTCAAGCCCATTAAGCCCCGGCATCTCGATGTCCAGGAAGAGCAGGTCGTAGGGGAGGGCCGATAAAAGGGCCCTGGCTTCCGCCACATGGGTGGCCTCGCCGATGATCTCCACCTTGTCCTGGAAACGGTGGAGAAAGTAACGGAGTTCCGCCCTGGACGGGTATTCATCGTCCACGATGAGGGCCTTCAATTTCATCTGGCAGACCTTCCTTCTCCTCCGCATATAGCAAGGGGAAGCTGAGGGTGACCATGGTACCCTCGCCCTCTTTGCTCTCCATCTTGAAGCGGAATTCTTCGCCGTACAGGCGGCGGAGCCTTTCCCAAAGATTGCTCAGCCCAACGCCGTTTCCGGAACCGAAACCGGGCTGGAGAACCTTCCCTAAAAGCTCCGAAGACATCCCCACCCCGTCGTCGCTGATGGAGACCACCAGGATCCCTTCTTCAACCCGGGCGGCGATCTCCACCGTTCCCATCCCGACTTTCTGCCCGATACCGTACTTGACCGCATTCTCCACAATGGGCTGGATCGTCAATACCGGCACCAGTGCCCTGAGCGTTCCCTGATCGATCCGGTATCTGGCCTTGAGTCTGTCCTGGAACCGGGCTTGTTCCAGGTACAGGTAGGTGCGGATGTAGTGCAACTCTTCGTGAAAAGTGTGGAAATGTCCCGAACTTTTCAAGGTCTGCCGGAAGAATTCGGCCAGGCGGACCAGGAGGCGGCGAGCCTTTTCAGGGTTGATCCGGCTGTACATGATGATGGTGTTCAAGGTGTTGAAGAGAAAGTGAGGGTTGATCTGCGCCCGGAGGGCATCCAATTCGGCCTTCCAGAGCAGGTGCGCCTGCCGGTCCAGTTCGGCCAGTTCGATCTGCATTCCCAGAAGCTGCGCCACCCCGGTGGCCAGGTTGACGATGTGGGGAGGCATTTCGCCATCCCTTGGCCCGAAAAGGATCACCGCTCCCGCGGCCTCGCCCTGCGAGACAAGGGGGACGGCCACCGCGGCTCCCAGCGGGCAGTCGCAGGCCTTCCGGCGCGGACAGTTTAATTGCCGCTGGCTGTCCACAATCTTGGTCCGGCCGTAGGCAATGGCTTCTTTGGCGGCCGCGGCGAGGATCTCCTCGCCGGGCGGGTGTTTTTCACAACCGGATCCGGTGAAGGACAAGACCTTCTCCCGGTCGGTAATGGCCACCGCGGCGACTCCGCTGATCTTCTGGATGATCAGGGCGGATTTCAGGGCGGTTTCAGGATTCAACCCCTGGCGCATGTAAGGTAGGGTTTCGTAGGCGATCTCCAGGGTATGATCCGCCTCCTGGAAACGTCTCGTCTCCGCGGTGGCCCGGTTTTGAACCCTCAACCGGCGGAGGTTCAGGAAAGCCAGGGCCAGGATGTTGAGGGCCAGGAGAGCCCAGACCAGGATCCACCGGCCGGGTTCGGGGACCAGGACCAGCACCAGCACAATTTCCAGGAGGCAAAGGAGCACCCCTGTTGCGAGAATGTTCAGACCAAACCTGTTGGAAACATTGGATTTTGTACTATGATGCATAGTATTTACCCCCTAATTGGAGGTTTTAAAATCCTTTCGACAATGGATCGGCAATTCCTCCTGATATGTTGCTGAAGTATTAAACGGAGCAGTTCAACCCCATTTTTTTACCGTTCAACCACCCTTTCAGGACATCGTATTAGATTTATTTCCAACCGGACAACCTTTTTTCGTGGGTTCTCCACACAAAGGGGAATTTGCGCGCTTCAATCGCATCTTTTGACATATCGGCGATTTTTCATTGTGTGTCCGGAGGCCAGGACCTATAATCAGTTTAGTCGGGGGGTAGACCCTCAATATCGAAATAAGGGAGGCGAGAACATTGACCGATCAAAACATTTCTGGTTTGCTCGAAGAGAAGCGGACTTTTGCCCCACCCCAAGAGTTCGTGAACCAGGCGAATGCCAGGGACTCCCGGATCTACGACGAGGCATTGGCCGACCGTGAGGGGTTCTGGGCCCGGGAGGCGGGAAACCTGGACTGGGTGCGCCGGTGGGA
>JAMCQP010000102.1 GCA_023381695.1 Bacillota bacterium
TGTGGCCAATGCCCTGAGCCCCGCCAAGGTCGTGTCCGTTTACCCTGAAGAGACCACCAAAGCGGCCCGGGTGGTGGTACCCGATCACCAGCTCTCACTGGCAATCGGCAAGGAAGGGCAAAATGCCCGTCTTGCCGCGCGGCTTACCGGGTGGAAGATCGATATCAAGAGCGAGACCCAGATGGCTGAAATTCTTGAGAAGGAAGCAGAGTTGCGGCAAGCCGAGGCGGCCCTGGCCACGCCCGAAGAGGCGCCGGAGGCGATTGGGGAGCCCGTGGCCCAGCCGGGCGAGGTCCCGGTCCCGGAAGTGCTGGAACCGATTGCGGTTGGCGCCCGGTCGGTTGAAGAAACTGAGGCAATTGAATCAGAAGGGATCGATGCGGATCTTTTGGATTCGCTGGTGGCGGAGCTTATTGGGGGAACGGAAAAGGGCAAAAAGAGCGTGGCGCCCGCTTCTGAACCGGCCAAGCCCAAGAAGGCCAAAAAATCCGCTGCTCCGAAGAAGGAAAAACCCGTGATCTTAAAGGATCTCAAGGAATTGGAATTATTAAAAGTGGCCGGTGAGGAATCGGACAAACAGGCGGTTGAAGAGGGGGTTTCCGGCGATCAACCAGTGGCGGACGCCGTGACGGATCAACCTGAACCTGCCAGGAGCAAGAAGAAGACGACCAGATCCCGCAAGAATCCATCCTGAGGTTGGATGTTTGCTGTCTTTCGGGGGTGGAAAGGGTATGCCGAGAGTAAGGAAGGTGCCGCAACGGACCTGTGTCGGGTGCCAGACGGTGCGACCCAAGAAAGAGCTTGTCAGGGTTGTTCGCACCCCGGAAGGGGAAGTGCTGGTGGATCCCACCGGCAAAAAATCCGGGCGCGGGGCCTATCTCTGCCCGAACGTGGAATGCCTGAAGGCTGCGGTCAAGGGCAAACGTCTCCAAAAAGCACTGGAGCAGCCAATTTCAGAGGAAGTCTTGCAGGCGCTCGGCTTGCGCCTGGGCGCAATGACCGTCGATTTACCGGCAGCCGGCAGGCGGCAGAAGGAGTAATCCGTTATGGAAGATCGCGCCGGCAGGGCCCTGATGTTATTGGGTTTTGCCCAAAAAGCCGGAAAGCTTGTTTCCGGCGATACGGCGGCGCAGGAGGCAATTTTACGGGGGAAAGCCAGACTGATCATCGTTGCGGAAGATGCCTCCAAAAGCATGCGGGACAATTTTGGGCATTTGGGTGGCCGGCAAGGCGTGAAGGTGATCTTTTACGGAAAGAAGGAAGAAATTGGCCATTACATCGGTAAACCCCCCCGCGCGGTGGTAGTGGTCACAGAAACCGGTTTTGCGCGGTCGATCCAGGAGGCGATGGAAAAGACAACAAGGGCTGATGGACGAATTTGATGGGGGTGAGCCTCTGATGGGAAAAATAAGGGTTTACGAATTGGCAAAAGATTTGCAGGTTAACACTAAAGATCTCATCGAACTTTTGCAGAAGCTCGGCGCTGATGTGAAGAATCACATGAGCGTGGTGGAGGATAATCTTGCAAAGCGGATCAGCGCCAGCGTCTCCGCCAAAAGGCAGGAACGGAGCAAAACCGCCAGTGCAGTGAAGTCCGCTGCCACGCCGGCCGCTACGCCGGCCGCTACGCCAGCCAACGCTCCGGCTCTAAATCAAGCAGCCAAAGCTGTTCCGACAAATGCCACCGTGGGATCGGTTCGGGCGCCTCAGGCGCCGGGGTCTGTCGCAAGAGCTGTGCCGGCCCCGGCTGGGCCAGGCCCCGCGCGGCCGGCGGACCGGCCCCGGACACAGGACCGGCCGCAAGCGAGGTATAACAGTGCTCCGCCCGCCGGAGCACCAGCCAGAAGCCCGGAGGGCGGAAGGCGCCCTGGTCCCGGCGGTCCAAGGCCACCGGCGCGTGATCAGCAACCTGGTTTCGACAGGGGGCGGCCGCCCCAGCCTGGCAGGCCAACCGGCGGGCGGCCCGGATTTCAGGAACGGCCACGCGACGGGCGTGGGCCAACTTTTGTGGAGAGAGGCCCCAGGCAATTTGGGCCCCGCGATGATCGAAGGCCGGCCCCCGGCCCCCGGCCACAGGGCGCCCCGGGAGCCCAGGGCGCCAGGCCGTTTGGCGGTGAGCGGCCGCGCACGGGCGGGCCTTACCAAGGAGGAGCGGGGAGGGACCGGCAAAGGCCCGGAGGTGGGCGTGCCCCATTGACAGCCCCGAAGCCGGCGGAAGCCGCCAAGGAAGAGCAACGCCGCGGGCCGGTGAAGAGCAAACGCGATTTTGAAAAACGCGACAAGGCCTGGGACGAGGGAAAAGAAGCCGCCGCAAAGATTGAATCTCTCCGCCGGGGCGGCAAACTCCCTGGCAAGAGGGAGTTGCGGTCTGCTGTCAGGTCAAAGGGTGCGCCGGTTCAGGCGCCTCCGAAGCCTCCGGCTCCGGTCAAGCGCGGCCGCCTGCTGCTCCCGCCCGAGCTGACCGTCAAGGAATTGGCGGCCAAACTGGCGATTGATAGCGGCAAGTTGATCAAAAAACTCATGGATCTGGGCATCCTGGCCAGCATCAACCAGGTGGTGGATTCCGACGTGGCCCAACTGGTCGCCACGGGACTCGGCTTCGAAGCCGAAATTGAGGTTCCGAAGGACGTGGAGGCCATGTACCTGGGCGATATGGAGGATTCTCCGGAAGCCTTGCAGTTTCGCCCGCCGGTGGTGACCATCATGGGCCATGTGGACCATGGCAAAACCTCCCTTCTGGACGCCATCCGGGAGACCAAGGTCACAGCCGAGGAGGCCGGGGGGATTACCCAGCACATCGGGGCGTACCAGGTGGATCTCAATGGCAAGAAGATCACCTTCCTGGATACTCCCGGCCACGAGGCATTTACCGCCATGCGGGCCCGCGGTGCCCAGATAACCGACATCGCCATTTTGGTGGTGGCCGCCGATGATGGGGTGATGCCCCAGACGATTGAAGCCATCAATCACGCCAAGGCGGCCAACGTACCGATCATCGTGGCGATCAACAAGATTGACAAGCCAAATGCCAATCCGGACCGGGTGAAACAGGAACTCACCGAACAAGGCCTCGTTCCTGAAGAATGGGGCGGCGATGTGATCTGCGTACCGGTCTCCGCCTTGCGCAAAGAGGGGCTCGACACCCTTCTGGAGATGATCCTGCTGGTGGCGGAGATGCGGGAATTGAAGGCTAACCCCAACCGGTCCGCCAGGGGTGTGGTGGTGGAAGCCGAACTGGACAAGGGGCGGGGCCCGGTGGCTACTGTCCTGATTCAAAAAGGAACCCTGAATATCGGCGACTCGGTGGTTGCGGGTAATGTATCCGGTCGGGTGCGCGCCATGCTCAACGACAAGGGGAAACGGATCAAAAAAGCCATTCCCGCCATGCCCGTGGCGGTGTTGGGCCTGGAAGACTGCCCGAAAGCCGGAGATGTATTTGTGGTGACCACCGACGATCGGGCCGCCCGGCTGGTGGCCGATGTGCGGCAGGAGAAGTTCCGCCAGGAGAATCTCCAGAAGAGCAGCCGTCTTAAACTGGAGGATCTCTACAGCAAGATTAAACAGGGCGAGGTCAAGGTCCTGAACATCATCCTCAAGGCCGACGTTCACGGGTCGGTGGAGGCGGTCCGGGAATCCCTGGAACGGCTGGGCAATGACGAGGTGAAGGTCAAGGTGATCCACGGCGGGATCGGGGCCATCACCGAGACGGATGTGATGCTGGCCTCGGCCTCCAACGCGATCATCATCGGGTTTAACGTCCGGCCCGATGTAACGGCCAAAAAGATCGCCGACCGGGAGAATGTGGATATCAGGCTCTACCGGGTGATCTATAACGCCATTGACGACGTAAAAGCAGCGTTGTCCGGCATGCTGGAGCCTGAATTCAAGGAAGTCACCCTCGGCCGGGCGGAGGTCAGGGCCACCTTCCGGGTGCCCAAGGCCGGCACGGTGGCGGGTTGTTATGTAACCGAGGGTAAGATCCTCAGAAGCTCGGACGTGAGGGTCCTCCGCGACAACGTGGTGATCCACGAGGGAAAGATTGAGTCCCTGAAGCGTTTCAAGGACGACGCCCGGGAGGTAGCCCAGGGGTTTGAGTGTGGCATTGGCATCGAGAAATTCAACGATATCAAGGAAGGCGATGTGATCGAAGCCTTCCAGATGGAGGCCGTGCAACGCCAGATCTAATCCATGGAAGGTGGGAAAGATGACCACACAGCGCATCGAGCGGCTGAAAGAACAACTCAAGATCGAGATCAGCGATATTTTCAAAAAGGAATTGAAGGATCCGCGGGTAGGGTTTGTCAGCATCACGGATGTGGAAGTTTCCGGCGATCTGCGGCATGTGAAAGTGTTTGTGAGCATCATGGGGGACGAAGAGTCCAAGGCCCAGACCATGGAAGGCCTGGAACGGGCCACCGGCTTTGTCCGCACCGAAATCGGAAAACGCATCCGTCTCCGTTACACCCCCGAAATCCGGTTCAAGATGGATAATTCCATGGAACGGGGCGCCCGGATCTTCGAGTTGCTCAACCAGGTAAAGGACGAGCGAGCCGGAGACGCCTCAAGCACTGGCGTTTCCGCGCCTTCGAGGGAAGATGGCCCGGGCTCGACGGAGGGAGAAAAGACTTGATTCCGGAAGAAAACCAGCAGGCGCAGATTAATTCGGTCCTCGACGTTTTCAAGCGGTGCCGGAAGTTTTTAATCACCTCCCACGTCCACCCCGATGGTGATAATATCGGCTCCATGCTGGCTGTAGCGTGGATTCTGGACCATTTCAACAAGGATTATCAGATGGTCCTCGCCGATCCGGTGCCCGCCGCCTATGCCTTTTTGCCGGAAACCGGCAGGATCAAGGGGCCGGAGGAGTGCGCGGCGGATTTTGACGCGGCGATCATCCTCGATTGCGGTGAGTTGGACCGGATCGGCGATGTTTCCAGGTGCCTATCGGACGGCATGGCTCTCGTCAACATCGACCACCATCTTTCCAACGGGGAATTTACGATCCACAGATATGTCCGGCCGGAAGCCTCGGCGACCGGCGAGTTGATCTACGATCTGCTCGGGGCTCTGGGGCTGACTCCGGATGCCGAGGTGGCCATGGCGCTCTACACCGCCATCCTCACCGATACCGGAACCTTCCGTTTTGCCAACACCACCGCGCGCACCCTGGAGATGGGGGCCCGGTTGCTGGCGGCCGGGGTGTCGCCCTCTTACGTGGCGGAACAGGTCTACGACACCAAACCGCTGGCCGGGCTGAAGCTGCTCGGCGAGGTCCTCGACACCCTGGAAGTAAGCCCTTGCGGCCGGATTGCCTGGTTGGTGGTCACCCGCGCCATGTTGGACAAGTACCATGTCACTTCCGAAGAGACCGAAGGCTTTGTAAATTACGCCAGAAGCATTGAAGGGGTCCAGGTGGGTCTCCTGTTCCGCGAACAGCCCGGGGGCGGGATCAAGGTGAGCTGGCGTTCAAGGGGAAATGCCAATGTCAGCGCGATGGCCGCCCGATTTGGCGGTGGCGGGCATGCCAGGGCGGCCGGCTGTGAGATCAACGCCCGTTTGCCCGAGGCGATAAAAAGGGTGCTGGCGGTGGTGCGGGAGGCGCTGGATGCCGGACGGTAGGATGAATGGGGTTATGGAGTTGGAGGGGTTTCTGAACCTTCTTAAACCGCCGGGAATGACCTCGCATGATGTGGTGGCCTATGTTCGCCGCCTTACCGGGACAAAGAAGGTCGGGCACGCCGGCACGCTTGACCCCGCGGCGGCCGGGGTGTTGCTTGTCTGCCTGGGGCAGGCCACCAAGGTGGCGGCCTTTCTTACTGAACAGGATAAATCCTATCGCGGCGAGATGATCCTGGGCGCGGCAACCGATTCTCAGGACTCTTCCGGCCAGGTGATCGCCCGGCGGGAGGATTTTGCGATTTCGCGAGAGGAGATCACCGCTGTTCTCGCGGAATTTGCGGGCGAGCTCCTGCAGGTTCCCCCCATGGTTTCCGCGGTCAAGCATCACGGGCGGAGGCTTTACGAATTGGCTCGCGCTGGAGAGGTCGTGGAGCGCCAGCCCCGGCGGGTCACCATCCACCGGCTGGAACTGGTGGAGATCGTTCCGGGGCCGGGACAGCCGGCGGGAGAACCGGCGGAAGACCCCACAGGACAAACGTTGGGGAAACCGGTGGAAGATCGTTATGGGCCCGGCGCCAGAGTAATCTTTGATGTTTCCTGCTCCAAGGGTACCTACATCCGGACGCTCTGCCATGATCTGGGGGACCGGTTGGGCTGCCTGGCGCACCTGGGGTTTCTGGTGCGCACCAGGACGGGATCCTTCGAACTTCGGGAAAGCCTGACGCTGGAGGAGTTGACCGCGGCGGTGAAGGCCGGGGATCTGGCCGGGCGCCTTTTGCCCCTGGACTGGGCGCTGGGGGCCTTGCCGGCCGTGGTATGCAAGCCCGGCGCCGCGGAGGCGGCGCGACACGGGGCGGCAATATACTCTCCCGGTGTGGACAGGCAGGACGATGGAATCCTCCCGGGAATGCAAGTGCGTGTTTACGACCCCCGGGGGGCGTTTATCTCTGTCGCGCGCGCGCGGGAGGATGCCGCCGGATTGAGTTTCAGGCCCGTTCGGGTCTTCCAATCGCCAAAACAGTAATGGGTGGGGTAAAATTGATCCTCGTTTCAGGTTTTGAAGAACTGGCGTCCCGGCACATTTCCCGGTGGCGCGAGCCGGTGGTCGGGCTGGGGACCTTTGACGGAGTGCATCTGGGCCACCAGGCCCTCTTAAGCGATGTGGCGGACAAGGCGCGGTCCCGCAAAGGGACCTCTGCCGCCCTGGTCTTTGACAAGCATCCAATGGAGATCCTTGATCCGGCTTCCGTGCCGCCGCTTTTGACCACGAACCCGGAAAGGGCGGCGCTTATCGAGGCGCTGGGAATTGACTACCTGGTAGTGGCCAGGTTTGACCGGGAGTTCGCCGCCATGCCTCCCGAAGCCTTCGCGTCCGGGATCCTGGTCGGGCAGATGAGAGCCGCGCAGGTGGTCGCCGGCTTTAACTACACATTTGGGGCCAGGGGCTCGGGGGACGCCGAGTTCTTGACGGCGCTGGGAAAGAAGCTGGGCTTCAAGACGACCATCCTGCCTCCGGTGTACGCCGCGGATCAACCGGTGTCCAGCAGCAACATCCGGAAACTGCTTCTGGCGGGAGAAGTCCGGCAGGCAGCCATTGGACTGGGGCGGCCATACCGGGTGACAGGACAAACCATCGCCGGCGAAGGCCGGGGAAAAACCCTGGGTTTTCCCACGGCAAACCTGGCCTGCCCGCCGGAGAAGCTCATTCCCGCCGACGGGGTCTATGCCGGCTGGGCGGAATTTCAGGGGATTACCCGGCCCGCGCTGATCGTCTCCAGCGATAAGCCCACCTTTGGGCGGAACCAGAGGGCCTTTGAAGTCCTGGTCCTGGATTTTGAGGGTAACCTGTACGGCAAGGAGATCACCGTGAGCTTTCTGGAGAAGCTCCGCGATATTATCGCCTTCCCGTCCGCCGAGGCCCTGGGGGCGCAGATCGAAGCGGACGTGGCCGCCACCCGCCTGATTACCGGGGATAGGGCGAAAATGCATATTTACAACACCGGCAGTTTGTGTTAAGATGATGGAGGCTGGCCAGAAGCCGGCGACAAGCATAAAAACCTCCTGCTAGGGATCTCGTTCCTCCGGCGGTTCCTTGGTTTGAGGGGATTGGAAATGAGGAGGTGAAAACGATGGCATTGGCGAGTGAATCAAAACAGGCCATCATTGGAAAGTACAAACTGCACGAGAACGACACCGGTTCGCCCGAGGTGCAGATTGCAATCCTCACGGAGCGGATCAACAGTCTCTCGGAACATCTGCAAGCCAACACCAAGGATCATCATTCCCGGCGCGGGCTCTACAAGATGATTGGGCAACGGAGGGGCCTGCTGAATTACCTGCGCGACAAGGATATCGAAAGATATCGCACACTGATCGAAAAACTCGGCATAAGAAAGTAGAGAGCGGGTTTTCCCGCTTTCTTTTTCTTTGCCCTGCAAGAGGCGCGGGCGGATTGAATTGAATTTTTAGGTAAACAAAGGAGATAATACCTTCGTGTCGAAATAACATCTTTTGGAGTGTTGATTAAGGAGGATTTTGGCTGATGCATGTGTATGAGACTATGCTGGGAGGGCGACCCCTGGTCCTTGAAACCGGCAAGGTGGCGCAGCAGGCCAATGGAGCCGTTATGGTGCGCTATGGCGGTACCGTGGTGCTGGTGACAGCCGTTGCCTCGGCAAACCCCCGTGAAGGGATCGATTTCTTCCCTCTCCTGGTGGATTATGAAGAGAAGCTTTACGCGGTCGGCAAGATTCCGGGCGGCTTTATCAAAAGGGAAGGGCGGCCCAGCGAGGCGGCGATCCTGGCGGACCGCCTGATCGACCGCCCGATCCGGCCGCTGTTTCCGGAAGGTTTTCGCAACGATGTCCAGGTGATGGCCATGGTCCTGTCGGTGGACCAGGACAATGTGCCGGAGATGGCGGCGATGATTGGCGCCTCGGTGGCCCTGACCATCTCGGATATCCCGTTCGAGGGGCCGATTGCGGGTGTGAGAGTAGGCCGGGTGGATGGGAAGTTCGTAATCAACCCCACCCTGGCGGACTCCGAAAAGAGCGACATCAATCTCACGGTGGCCGGCACCAGGGACGCGGTGATGATGGTGGAGGCCGGGGCCAATGAGGTACCCGAGGAGACGATGCTGGACGCCATCATGTTCGGCCATGAGGTGATCAAGGAACTGGTGGCTTTTCAGGAGAAGATCCGCGCCGAGATCGGCAAACCCAAAAAGGAATTTGCTTTGTTCGTGGTGGATCCGGAGACCGACAGATTGGTGCGGGATTTTGCCGCCGCGGACATGTTAAGCGCCATCAAGACCGCCGACAAGCTGGAGCGCGAGGCGGCCATGGCCGCCGTCCGGGAGAGGGCCGTAAACCACTTCATGGAGCTGTGGGGGGAAGGGTACCCTTCCAGAGTCAAGGGAGTGGCCGAAACCCTGGAGGCGATTATCAAGGAAGAAGTACGCCAGTTGATTACCGAGGAACACATCCGCCCCGACGGGCGCAAGCTCGACGAGATCCGCCCCGTCTCATGCGAGGTCGGGATCCTGCCGAGGACCCACGGCTCCGGGCTCTTCACCAGGGGGCAGACCCAGGTGTTGACGGTGGCCACCCTGGGTGTCCCCTCGGATGTGCAGATCCTGGATGGGCTGGGTGATGTGGAATCCAAACGTTATATGCACCATTACAACTTCCCGGGCTTCAGCACCGGCGAGGTGCGGCCTTCCCGCGGCCCGGGGCGGCGGGAGATCGGGCATGGCGCTCTGGCGGAACGGGCCCTGGTGCCGGTTTTGCCGCCCGAGAGCGAGTTTGCCTACACGATCCGCCTGGTTTCCGAGGTGGTCTCCTCCAACGGTTCCACCTCGCAGGCCAGTATCTGCGGCAGCACCCTGGCCCTGATGGACGCCGGCGTCCCGATCAAGAAGCCGGTGGCCGGGGTGGCCATGGGGCTTGTGAAGTACGGCGATAATTTCACCATCCTCACGGATATTCAGGGCATTGAGGATCACCTGGGGGACATGGACTTCAAGGTGGCGGGGACCCGGGACGGGGTCACGGCCTTGCAGATGGACATCAAGATCGGCGGGGTCTCCCGGGAGATCCTGCACAGGGCGCTCATGCAGGCCAGAGAGGGCAGGATGTTCATCCTGGGCAAGATGGAGGCGGTCATCTCCGAGCCGAGGCCGAATCTCTCACCATTTGCGCCACGGCTGGTCACCATGGAGATCGATCCGGACAAGATCCGGGATGTGATCGGCCCGGGCGGCAAGACCATCCGGAAGATCATCGAGGAGACCGGCGTGGATATCGACATCCAGGACGACGGCCGGGTCTATATCGCTTCCACCGACGAACAGGCGGCCGCCAAGGCGATCAAGACCATCGAAGCCCTGACCAGGGATGTGCAGGTCGGGGAGATCTACATGGGCAAGGTGGTCCGGATCATGAATTTCGGCGCCTTCGTGGAGATCGCTCCGGGCAAGGAGGGGCTGGTGCACATCTCGCAGCTTGCCGAACAGCGGGTCGGCAAGGTGGAGGATGTGGTGAATATCGGGGATGAACTGCTCGTAAAAGTGGTGGAGATCGACCGGCAAGGCCGGATCAACCTTTCCCACAAGGATGTGCTTCGAGCCGGGCAGGAAGGCGAAGGGCGCGAGGGCGGCGGGGACAAATCCTCCGGCCATGGCGCGGGTGATCGGGCCAGACACGGCCGGCCGGACAGGAGCCATGACCGGCCTCGGGAACGTAACTCCGACCGGCGTCCCGAGAGACGTCCGGAGAGGTAAACCATATTGTCTCCGGTAGCCTGGCAGTTGTGGGCCGTGGGAAGGAGTTTTTGGGCTTGGCGATGAGCATGGGCCTGGAGCGGGAGTTTGAAGTCATCCTCAATTCCACGCACGATGCCATGATCGCCGTGGATAGCTCCGGGCGGATTACCGTGTTCAACGCGGCGGCGGAGCGCCTGACGGGGCTTACGGCGTCCCGGGTGCTCGGCCGGCTGGCCCGTGAGGTGATTCCCAACACCAGGCTGCACATCGTGTTGGCTTCCGGCCAGGCGGAACTCAACCAGATCCAGGACCTGGGGGAACGAAAGATCATCACCAACCGCGTCCCGGTCCGCGGCGAAAACGGCGCGGTCACCGGGGCGGTGGCGGTCTTTCGGGATGTCTCGGAAGTCAAGGATCTGGCCGAGGAGATCACCAACCTCCGCCAGATGCGCAGCATGCTCGAGGCGATCTTAAATTCCACGCAGGACGCCATTTCGGTGGTGGACGAAAATGGGCTGGGTTTGTATATAAACCCGGCCTATACGCGTTTAACGGGGTTCACCGAGGAGGATATCCTCGGCAAGCCCGCGACCATTGACATTGCCGAAGGCGAAAGCATGCACCTGCAGGTCCTGCGGACCCGGCAGCCCGTACACGGCGCGCGTATGAAGGTGGGCCCGCAACGAAAGGACGTAATCGTCCACGTGGCTCCCATCCTGGTGGACGGCCAGTTAAGGGGCAGCGTGGGCGTGATCCACGATGTTTCCGAAATCCGGCGGCTGACCGAGGAACTGGATCAGGCCAGGCAACGCCTGCGCCGCCTGGAAGCCAGGTACACCTTCGCGGACATCGTCGGCAAAAGCTCTGAGATGGTGGTGGCCCTGGAACAGGCCAAACGGGTGGCGGAGACCCCGGCCACGGTGCTCCTGCGCGGCGAGAGCGGCACCGGCAAAGAGGTCTTCGCCCATGCCATCCACAACGCCAGCATTCGTCGCAGCAAGCCTTTTGTGCGGGTGAACTGCGCGACGATCTCCGGTTCGCTTCTGGAGAGCGAACTCTTCGGTTATGTGGAGGGGGCTTTCACGGGGGCCAAGAAGGGCGGGCACCGTGGGCTGATCGAGGAGGCGGGCGGCGGCACCCTCTTTCTGGATGAGATAGGCGAGATGGACGTGCCGTTGCAGGCCAAGCTGCTAAGGGTCTTGCAGGAGAAAGAGATCATCCCGGTGGGCGGCGCCAAGCCAATCACCGTGGATGTGCGGGTGATCGCCGCCACCAACATGGATCTGGAAAAGGCGGTTCGCGAGGGGCGTTTCCGTGAAGACGTCTACTACCGGCTGAACGTGGTGCCCATCGTGATCCCGCCCCTGCGCAAGCGGGTGGAGGATATCCCCCCGCTGGTGCGGTTCATGCTCAAAAAGTATAACCAGGAGTACGGGCGCGACGTTGAGGGGATCTCGCCGGAAGCCCTGGAGCTTCTTACGGCCTACAGCTGGCCGGGCAATGTGCGGGAACTGGAGAACGTCATCGGCCGCGCCATGATCGACATGCACTACGGCGAACGGGTGGTGAGGGTGGAGCACCTGCCCAGCCCGATCCGGGATCCGATCCGGGAGGTTGCGCCGCCAGATTTGGAATATAGCGAGGGAAACGGTGCCGGACGGGCCGGTAACGCCCCCGGAGCGGACAAGACGGGCGAGACACCCCCTTCCAGCGAGGGGGGAGCCAGGCCGTTGCGAGCAGCTTTGATGGAAGCCGAAAAGAAGGCGATCCTGGCCGCGCTCCAGCATGCCAGGGGCAACCGGACCCTGGCGGCGAAAGAGCTGGGGATTGCCGTGAGAAGCCTGTACTATAAGCTGGAGAAGTACGCCTTGCTTTAAATATCGTGGTGGTGAAGCACGTGGATATCAAGGAACGTCCCAATCATAAAAAATACCTGGAAGTGCTCCGGCAGATGTCGCCGGAGGCAAGACTCTTGAAAGCCTTTGAGTTATCCGATTTTACCAGGCAGCTCTTTCTCCATGGATTGCGCAGGAGGTTTCCCGACCTGCCGGAAGAGGAGATCCGGAAGATATTTCTGGAGCGTGTTGACAAATGTCACAACCGGAATTACTGAAAAGGGTGGTTCGGGCGCTTGAGGATGCTCGGATTGAATATATGGTAACCGGTTCCGTGGTGTCCAGCCTACAAGGTGAACCACGGTCGACCCATGACATAGACCTCGTTGTTGCCATTCCAAAATCCGCGGTAAAAAAGTTGATCAACGCTTTCCCATCCCCAGAATTTTATCTGGATGAAGAAGGCATTCTTGAGGCGATCAGCCAAAAAAGCGTGTTCAACCTGATTGATGTTAACGAAGGAGACAAGGTTGATTTTTGGCTATTGACTGAGGAACCCTTTGATCAATCACGTTTTTCGCGGAAATATGTTGAGGAGATCATGGGTGTCAGAATGCAAGTTTCATGCGCCGAAGATACAATTTTGGCCAAACTGTGGTGGGCCAGGTTGTCAGGTGGGAGCGAGAAACAATTCACGGATGCGTTGCGCGTTTACGAAGTTCAATTTGGCAAGCTGGATCTGGATTATCTAGAATATTGGGCAAAAAAGTTGGAAGTTGATTCATTGTTGGAACGATTAAAGGCGGAAGCAGAGATAATATAGCGATCAATAACCAAGGTTCACCGCGGGCTGCTTTACTCATTTTGTCCGCTTCAGGTTCCTAAGGCCAAGCTGTATTTTCCATAGCAACGATTGGTGGCCTGCCTCTTTGAATAAGGAGGTGGGCTTTTTGTATTCACCAATTACAGGGTTGACGTTCTCGTGGGTGATCAGGGGCCGACAAAAACCTGGGAAAGGAATCAATATTTAATTCGAGAAAACTGGTGCCGATACAAAAGTTAGTAATCAATGTGAATTTTTGTGGAAGCAATTTCCAGCTAAAGAACGCATGAGAGCGAGGGAGGTCCGTGAAAAAAAGGGATCTGCCAGTCGTCTTGTTAAACCTTGTAGCTACATTGGCAGCATTACTTTTGCTTGTACCAATTGTTTATGGTGAGAGCGGATATTTTGCCGTTACTGGAAGGGTCATTGACCATTCCGGACGCCTTTTGCAAAATGTGAAAGTTGAGTTGGTTGGCAAGGGAGTAACTTTTACCGATAAGGATGGGAAATACGCTTTTGAAGATGTGCCGCCGGGAGACTACGTGATAAAGTTTTCCAAGGCCGGTTTTTTGACCTTTAGCCGTTATGGAACGCTGGATAACTCAAGTGGAACTGTAGCAGGCGCTGAACTTTTCACCAGGGCGCAATTGCAAGATTTCATCGGTCCCTGGGACAGTGCGAAAGGGATCATCATTGGGGAAGTATCAGCTCCAGAACAAATATCCGGGGCTGGACTACGAACAGAACCGCAGGTGGGGCAAGTTACCTACCTGGAAGAAGGCGGGGTATCGGAAAGCGGTTTCAAGATCCCTGGAACTAGCGGATTATTCGTGGTGAGAAACGTGATGCCAGGTCAATATACAATAAGTCTTGAGCATCCTACCTTAAAATGGACGACAAGGGGAATCTCCGTGTCACCAGATGAGGTTAGCTTTGTCGAAATGTTTATCTATGCACCTGCTAATTAACTCCAGCAGTCAAGATCTGGTTATCGATGGATGAGCATGGGAGTGAAAAAAGCGATGCAAATAAAACAGATGGGCATGCGGTGGCCAGCGGTGTTTCTTGTGTTTTTAGCACTGGTATCGCTGGCCAGTCTGATAACCAGGTATCCCGCGGAAAGCAATGAACTTTCGTTTACGCCTTCGGTAGGCGATCTGGGTGGACTGGCCGGAGTTGAGATCGTTACTGTTTCTTCAGAGGGGAAGCTCTATGTTTGGAACCGGGACAGAAGCCTTGCATTTGGCTTCCCGAAGGAATTCGAAGGTGGGATTAGCTCTTCTCCTTCCCTGGCGGATCTTGATAACGATGGTTACAAGGAGATCCTGGTGATTACCAAGGATCTATCCGGTGGGTTAATCTTGCGCGCCTTTTACGGAAACGGCGTCGAAGTGCCAGGTTATCCAATTTCTCTGGCTTTTGTGCCGTCATCGCCTTTGACGGCAGCAGACGTGGACAAGGATGGCCTGGTGGAAATCATCGGCGGAAGCAGCGATGGACAGCTTCATATCTGGCGTGCCGGAAGTCCCGGCGAAATTCCTGGGTTCCTAAGACTTCTTTCTTCGGAACCCCTTTCGATTACGCTTGGGGATCTGGATCACGACGAAGTTCTTGAAATCATCGCTGGTTCCAGGGGCGGAAAAGTTTACACTCTGGACTACACTCAGAGCGAGCAGAATGAGGGTAAGCCGGGGTCCTGGACGGCCAGTCCGGTACTTGTCCTTGGGCGCCAGATTGCCGGTCTGCCTGTTGTTTCTGACCTGGATGGGGATGGCCGGGTAGATCTGATCGTAGCCGGTAACGATGGAACGTTAATGTCCTACTCCTGGGCGGACACTCAATGGCTTCCCAAACGGGTTCCTCTGGCAGTTGCAGGAGGTGCGATTGCTTCTACACCGGCCGTGGGTGATTTGGACGGCGACGGAAAAGCGGAAGTGATCGTCCTGGCCCAAAAAGGGCAGGGACGCAAACTTTATGCCTTTTCCGGTGAAGGAACGCTGTTACCTGGTTTTCCGAAATCAATAAACGCCTCAGGAAATAGTGGGATTACCACCCTGGGCGACATGCTCGATCAGGGAAAGAAGGAGATCCTTTACGCCCTTCAGGGGACAGATATCCATACCATGGGCTTTGCTGGCAACAGCCAGCTTAAAGAGACCAACTGGGGACCGTTGTACCACCAGCCACGACCATTGTTGATGCCCAATATTTCCGCGGATCCCAACCCGTTCTCTCCCAATGGGGACGGGATAAATGATTTTTCGGTAATTCAATACGGGGTTGCCTCCAGTATCGAAAACAGCCTGCGAATCAAAATGTACGACAGTTCGGGCCGCGAGGTGGCCACTCTGGCCGACAAGACTTATGTCCCCGCTGGATTTGAGGAGATTGTGTGGGATGGAAGCGCCGGGGCGGGGGATTTTCAATTCAAAATTGACCTGGCGGCTCTGGGAATCGAGAAGATTGCTTATGCCAACTGGGTGAGGGTGGATAACCAACCTCCGCAGGTGACCATCACCGATGGGTGAGGGTGGATAACCAACCTCCGCAGGTGACCATCACCGAAATCTCGCCGGTTTTGACCGATCCGGCCGGCAGCAACACGGTGGTTGTCAACGGCGCAGAGGCGGTGGTCAACCCTTATCAATCCCTGAAGATCGGTTACTCCCTATCTGATGATACACCTTCTGCTCCAGAACTGGTCCTTGAACTTACCAACGTTGCTACCAACGAAAAGGTGGAAATCAGGAAGTTTAACGACGGCCAGGTAGGGTCCGGCCTTTCCAGGATCTGGGATGGGAGCGATGACCAGGGCCGCAAATTGGCGGATGGTCGTTACCGTCTGGCGTTTTATGCGGTGGATAGCAGCGGAAACAGCAGCAAGCGGATTACGGCGGCCGGCCAGATCAGTCAAATTCTGATTGACCGGACTGCTCCAAAGCTCTCTGCCTATGCGCTTCCTCTGGTGGTTTCAAGCAAGGCGCCGACGACTACCATCCATTACACTGTCGAGGAGGCTCTTTCCGGCCCTCTTTATCTGGATGTCCAGGTGAAAAGCGAAGATCACCCGGAGACGGCGCCTGAAATATTGCTCTCCAACAAGAGGATGGACACTCTCACCGCCACAGACAGCCTGGAGTGGACGGCTGCCGGCAAACCAAACGGGACTTATAAAGTGGAGTTTGAGGTGCGGGATAGCGCGGCCAACAAGGCCACCGCGTCTGCCTCGGTCGTGGCCAATACCGTGCTCACCCGCCTTACCTCACCGGAAAAAGGGGCGGTAGTTAACGGCAAGATAGTCCTTAAAGGGATCGCCGTGGACCCGGACTGGCAGAATAGTTACGGCTTTGCCAGATACATGACCTATTTTCGGGCGGGGGATGTTACCCCCTCCACCGGTACGGACGGCCACCTGGATCTCACGGGCTGGAGCCCCATCCCCGTTCCTTATGCCAACCAGGATCCATCGGATCCGCTCTACCCAAATTCAAACGTCTCTGTCCGGCCGGTACCGGTGGAAGGCACCGTGGCGGACTGGGATCTCTCTTCCCCTGCGATAGGCGATGGACCCTACACCGTGTTGCTGGTTTCCGAAGAGGAGATCACGAGAGCTTATACCTTCGATATCCTTGTGGTTAATGTGCAAAAGGGGATGCAGGTAATCAGTCCCTCTTTGACCCTGCTTCTGTCTGGTAACGTTCTTGAACCAGGTGGAGCCGCTCCTTCCGATGATACGGTATTTTTGACCTACATTCTTTCCCAAAAGGATGCGGATGTCTCTGTGCAAATCATTCGGGAGCTTGGCGGCAAGCCGGGAGACATTGTGCGATCCTTCAAAGACCTGGGAGCGCCCGCCAATGGTACTGCCAGAACCTTCGTTTGGGACGGGAAGGATGATCTTGGCGCTTATGCTCCGACCGGACAATACCTTGTGGTAGCCACGGCAGAGGCTCTGGACGGCAGCGGTGTGGACCAGAAAAGCCTTCCGCTGACGGTGACAACGCCATTATTCATCCAGTTGCGCACGCCTTCTGCTTTAACCTTTAATCCTTACCAGGCGGTTGGGGTCAATAGCGTTCCGGTTACCGCCGCTCTTACCTATTCGGTCAGTAAAGACGCGTTGACAACCGCAAAGGTTTATAAAAGTGATCCCAGAGCTGGTGCGGCCGAGATCATCAAGACCCTGGCGAATGAGCTAACCAACCTCGGAAATCGGGATTATACCTTAAACTGGGACGGGACCAGCAATGCCAACCCCAGCCAGATTGTGAGTCCGGGAAAGTACTATGTCTCGATCTGGGCCACTGCCGGAAACCAGGCAACGGAAAACCTGGTGACCATTGATTTGGCCAATACCATCACCTCGGTGGGAATTGATAAGGTAGATCTGGCCATCCAGGGCGTTGATGAGGATAAGAATGGTGTTGTTGAAACCCAGGGAAGTTCGGAATTTGTGTACCAGGCCAGCGGCAGTGGAAAACTCATGACCTTCCCCGACCGAAATTATGATATTACGGTCTTTGCCAACGGAAAGCAGCGGGTCAAAGAGTATCTGAAACTTTCGTATGACCTCAGCTTTGATAAATGGTATGAGCGGCTGGATAAATTTAAAGCTAACATTTCTGTGCTCTGGTTATCACAATATAGATACTGGGGGTCCAACAGGACCGAGGAAGCACATGTTCGTGTGGGATACACCCCAGAATGGGCAGGACTGGAGTGGAACAAAGCAGCCAACCTTTACTGGTCTCCCAGCACCAATGCCTGGCTGCCAAATGGTAACTTTGTACGTTGGGGCAGTGGTGAGGTTGGTGCAGGGAATCTTATCGCTGACCGAACATTCGCTGATGAAGAGTTTCCATACCCGAATTCGCCGGCGCAACTGGTAGACCGTCGTATCTGGTCTTCCACGGGGGTTGATTTAACCGATTTCTTAGGAGCTGAAAACTGGAACCCGTACTACACCAGGGAAGATTCTTTTGCCGCTACAAGCCTCGATTTGCGGTTCAACTTTTGGGCGCATGCCCACCGGCAAACCGGTATCTCCGGCCTGGTGGATTACTACCACCCAATTACCATGCAACCGGATTCCCCGGAAGGAGCAGCGAATTTCGACTGGCGGATTCGTTCTTCCATGTCCAACTTCAAGTTCGGGCCGGTAACTGTAACCAGCGGTTCACAAGATCGGATTGATCCAAGTAAAATCCTCGCCAACGGCGTAAATGTTGGATATTATGAGCCGCGTCCGTCCGAGGGGAGAGTCTATGCGCATGACATGACCACCTCGGCCCACATTTACCGTGACGACATTATGTGGCCTGATCCCATGAGTTCCGTCAACCTTTCGCCGCTTACTGAATTTGTAGATACCAACGGCAACCGGGAGCGCGACTCCTGGGAGAGATTGGTGGCAGATTACGGCGGGTTGGGTATCTCCAAAAAATACCTGGCAGGTAAGTTGCGTTACGGCGAGGAGAAACAATATATCATCTTCCGCAAAGACACCACGGGGACCGACTATCTGCTGGACACGAGTTCGCAAACCCATTTGCTTCCGGGGACTTTGGCAGCTACCGCTAATGATTCGGATCTACCGGAAAAAGACTATGTGATCACCGAAGCTTTTGCGGAAAACGGGGTTTACAAGCTCAGGCTCCGTTACAACCCCAATGTCGGCGATCTCATTGACTGGCGTACCACCCAGGATCCGGCGCTGCTGGCCGCCAATCCGGCGGGAAAGCTTCTGGGACGCCGGGAATTTAACCGGACCAGTTTTGGGCTGAGCGACGAGATCAGCTTGCGAGAGGACTATCCCTACGAGAAGCAGACACCGTCTGATGTGCCGACGAACTATACTTTCCTGCTCAATAACGGAGAGAAAGTTGTCAACCCCGATCTGACCCTGGACAACTGGAGGGTTGACCTGTTTTACCTGGACGGCAAACCCAACCAGGACCTGGCGATTGAGGGGGTCAATCTGGCCCAGCATTCTTTCAAGGTAAAGCTGGCCACCAGCAAGCCCCGCAGCCTGGCGCCGTTGCTGGGAACTGTATTGGGGTCCAACTTTGATCACTATGAACTGTATTACTACGATAACAGTTCCGGAGCCGAAGCAAAATGGCGCCCGGTGGAGGTGCCGGTAACCTATCAGAGCCAGACGAATCCTAACCCCTTTATTGCCGTAGGGCAGATCACCGGTGTGGGCGATGGAATTGACAATGACCGGGACGGCCAGGTGGACGAACCGGGTGAACCAGGCGTGCTCGGATATCTGGACGTCTCCGGTTTGAATGATATCCATACCGTGCTTTTGCGGGTCTACGACCGGAACGGTGGAGTTACCAACGTGACTCAGGCAGTCCAGGTGGGCAAGGCGGTGCTGCCCACCGCGGCAACGGTGGTTTCCGCGCCGTACAAGATGGCGGATCTGGCGATCCCGGCAGGCGCCGTGAGCGATACGGCCATCGTGACGGTCACGCCCACCAATCTGCAAAATGTGGATCTCGCCAACCGGCCAGTGGTGGCTACGTTGGGCCCGGTGGTTAATATGAAGCCGAGCGGCCTCAGCTTCTCTTCGGCCGCCGACGGGATCGACAACGATCAGGACGGGCAGATTGACGAACCCGACGAGGAGAAGCGGCCGACGTTGACCATCCGGATCCCTTACGAGGCTTACCCGACCATGGACTTGCAGGGTTCGGGCTTCAACCTCTATTACCTGGACGGCAACGGGGATCTTAAGGCGCTGAACACCGTCTTCCAGTGGCAGGATCGGGATAACAACGGCAAATACTCGGCGGGGGACATCTTTGAATTCCAGGCCAGAGTCGATCACTTCTCGTACTACGCGCTGTTGCAGGACCATAAGGATTACCTGCTCCCGCAGGTAGAGCAGATCACTTCGCCGACCAATAAGCCGGCGGTGCGGGTCGCAGGGAAAGCCAGCCCGCAGATGAGCCTGGAAGTCTATATAGATGATGATCCGTTCTTTAGCGATAGCGCAGAGGTATTGACACCCCTGCGCACGGTGCCCAGTGACAGCACGGGAGCCTTTGATTTCGGCGCGGTCAACCTGGCGGAAGGCGCCAACCACCTCTTTGTAAAATATGCCGGGGTGGCAAACAGCCCGCTGGCCATGGTGAAGGTGGTCAAGGATACGGTGCCGCCGGTGGTCAAGAACCTGGCGGACAGCCCGGATCCGTTCTCGACGGTGAACGGCGGGATAAGCACCATCAGCTTTGAGCCCTCCGAAGACGGCAAGGTGTACTTCATGCTCTATGATGCCGGCGGCCAGTTAATTCAGCGGTCGGAGCACGAGGTAACCGGCAACAAGACCAACGCCATCAAGTGGAACGGCGCCACGGCGGAAGGCCTGCCGGTGGCTGACGGCGTGTACCGGTATCAAATGTTTGTGATGGACAAAGCCGGAAATACCAAAGCCGGGGACGAGTCTTTACAGGGGACAATCACCAAGGATAACGTTGCACCGCTTCTGGAAAACTTGCGGGTTTCCTCGGAGGTTCTGTCGCCGAATGGCGATGGAATCAAAGAATTTGCCACAATCACTTTCCGGGTGGCGGAGCTTAGCCAGGTAGTTGCCCGTATTGAAGACGCCAGCGGCAATGTGGTGAAGCTCCTAACCCAGGTCAATCCCCAGGCGGTGGAAGAGTATCAATATCTCTGGGATGGAACGGATCAGCAAGGCCAGATCGCCAGCGACGGCGGTTACAGACTGGGGATCGAGGCGGTTGACCTGGCTGGCAACAAGACAAAAGAGAGCATCCGGATAAAAGTAGATACTATTGCGCCGCAGATCGTGGTCAGTGGGGTGGTGGATGGTGTCTACTACAACCAGGATCTGGCTCCCATGGTCGTGATTATCGAACCCAATTTGGCCAGCAAACTGGTGAAGTTGAATGGCCAGCCCTTTAACCGGGGCATGGTGGTCAACATGGAGGGTGAGTACCAGCTTGTCGGCCAGGTCGAGGACGCCGGTGGCAATCGCGCGGAAGTGGTGGTCCGGTTTACCCTGGATAAGACTCCACCGACAGTCTCGGTCACCGGCGTGGCGGACGGTGTCTTCTACAACCATGAGGTGGCGCCGCAGATTGCCATTACCGATAAGTATCTGGACAGCTCGACAATCCTGCTGAACGGGCAACCGTACACCAGCGGCACCCCGGTGAAGGACGATGGTACCTATACGCTGTCCATCGAGGCGCGGGACCAGGCTGGAAACGTCACCGCCAGACAGGTGGACTTCGGCGTGGACAAGGTGCCGCCGGTGATCAAGGTCAGTGGGGTGGAAGACGGCGGGGCCTACAACGTGGATGTGGTGCCGGTAGTCGAGATCGAAGAGGCCAACCTGGTCAAGAGCCGGTTGACCCTCAACGAACTGCCTTTCAAGAGCGGCACAACCGTGCATGCTGACGATCAGTATACCCTGTACATTACTGCGGAGGACAGGGCCGGCAATACAGCAAATCGGGCCGTAAAGTTTGTGATCGATCAGACGCCGCCGCTGGCGCCGCTATGGCCGGAGGCGACTCCCGAGGATGCCGCGGTCCTGCTCTCCTGGTACCCTAACCGGGAAAGCGACCTGGGCGGTTACAATGTCTACCGGGATGGCGTGAAGGTCAACAGCCAGTTGCTCACCTCCACCTCGTTCCATGACGTGGGGCTGATCAACGGTCGAGAGTATGCCTACAACGTTACCGCTCTGGACTGGCTGGGTAATGAGAGTCTCTTCTCGGCGGCTGTGAAGGCCACACCGGGGCTGGACGTGGCGGTATCGCCGGGCGACATCATCCTCCCGGTTACGGCACCTTACGCCGGCGAAAATGTGCCTCTGCGGGTAAACGTGCAAAACACCGGTCACGCGGTGGTGCGCAATGTGGCGGTTTACTTCTACGATGGCGATCCCGCTTCCGGCGGGAAGCTCATCGGCAAGGATCTGGTGGCCGAGGTGCCGCTGGGCGGCGCGGCCGAGGCCAGGGTTGCCTGGGAGACCATGCAGGAAGAACGTGGCGTCCACCACATCTACGTCTGGCTGGATCCTTCGAACCTGATCCACGAGATCGACGAGACCAACAATATTGCTTTCCAGTCGATTACCCTGGCCGCGCCCTTTGAGATTGGCAAGGGGATTTCGGCCAGGCCGCGAGTGCTGGTCTGGACGGAGAACAGGGAGAACCAGGACCTGGCCACTCGGGCCCTGACAGAGATGAAGGTCTTCTTCACCGTCGTCAAGAGCAAGGAGGAGTTCGTGGCCAAACTCCGGTCGGATCAGTACAACGTCTTCGCCATCCTGGATACTAACCAGCCGTTGCCGGATCATTTCAGCGAAGAGCTGCTGGAGAGGGTCCACAAGGGTGATGGGCTGCTGATCTCGCGGTGGAGCCACCATCATGGTGACGATCTGATCGGTGATGATCTGGAGGATCTCTTCCAGGTGGACTTTGAAGGCTTCCTGCCGCCAAAGGAACGGACGATTACCCTGGAAGCCAGCCCGCTTTCCGGGAGCATGCGGCTGCTGACCTCCGGCAAACTCTTGAAACTGGAGGTTGACCAGGAGAAGCACGGCGAAGGGGAAAAGGTCAAAGATGAAAAAGTCAAAGATGAAAAGGATGAAGCCGGCGAAGATCACGACAAGCCAGGGGTAACCCCGATCCTGGTCGGCAGCGTAGCCGAAAAGAAAGAGACCTATCCTGCCGCGGTACTCTCCGGGTACGGCCAGGGCAAAGCCGTCCTCTTCGCCTTCGACCTGGGGACCACGCGCCAGGAGAGCGGGGCGGATCTGGCGGAGTTGTTGCAGAGCGCGATCCACTATGTGACGCCATCGCAACTGCCGGAAGAGTTCTTTGTGGGCGACGTGCTGCCGGTGGAGACCAGAATCAAGAACCTGGGGGTTCCCGTGAACCTGAGAGTGGTGGAGACGGTACCTATTGATTCGACCATCCTGCAGCCGTTGCAGGGGAAGGTTGACCAGGCCGGTCTGTTCTGGGAGAGCTTCCTTGACACCGGTGTGGCCAGAGATTTCGGCTACATCGTGCGGTTGCCGGATCGGGTCTATAACGAGGTATTTGCCACCGAGATTCAGTACCTCTATAAAGGGGCCTGGCGCCATTATGACCGCCTGGAGTTCCCGGTGGTGGCCAACAGGGATGCTGCGCAGTTGCTGCGGGAGATCATCGCCGGGATGTACACCCAAAGCCCGGTGGGTGAAGACTACGAGCACTGGAAGAAGGCCCTGAAAGAGCTTGAGGAGCTGTCTCGTGAAGATCTCACGCGTAAGAGAGAACTGGAGAAGGCGGTCCACGACTTGCTGAAGGTGGTCAAGGAAGTAAACGAAATGACTCAGGAGCACCTGGAACTGCGGCTGCAGTTGGACAAGCTTCTGACCATGTACGAGGCCAAATGGTTCTACACGGCCGATGCTGAGGAACCGGACGATCAGCAAACCGATGAGCCGGAAGTTGACGGGCAGAAAGTTAACAAAAAGGAAGCTAAAAAAGAGGGAATCGGTAGCCAACAAAACGTTGCACAAAAGGCAAAGTCCTCTGGCAAGGAGGGTGACAGTAAGTGAAACAAAATGCACCATACATTTCAAAGACGTTGATCATACTGCTGGCCTTAATCTTAACCCTGAGCTTTGAATTTGTAGAAGGTGGGCTGGTGGCATTTGCTGAAGAACAGGCACCACCAACACCCGATAGCGCAACAAATGGCCTTGGGATCACGCCTTTTTCGCCCTATAGGACTTTTGGTGACAACGAATTTGTCAATGTGGGAAATGGAAACTTGCACCTAGTTATGACCGATATCATGCTCACTGGCCAAGGGATACCTCTACACATCACACGTGTTTATAACAGCCAGTGGAACCGGCCCATTTACAGCGGGCTGGTCCGGGTTACAGATGACAAAGATCAACAAAGCTGGAAAGGAAGAATTTACGCAAATGATGATCCAAATTATTTACGTCCAGCGGGTTTGGAGATTAACTACGCAACATACTACCTTTCTTCAAAAACCGCTTTCCAGTATTTAAGGGATCTAGCTTTAAGTGCTGGTTTTGGCTTTATGTCTGGTGGTCCCACTGGAGCCCTGTGGGCACTAGTTTATCCGGGATATAAACTAATTGCGGATCTTGTGACCGGAGATACTGCCTATTGGACCACTATTCTGATGATATCTGGCCCGAAACAGGAAATAGGTGTAAACGAGGTTTACGCAATTGTAGACAACAATGATAATAATAACGAGTCGGTCGCCGTGAGTACTGGCACAGGTTGGCAAAATCACCCGCGTACAAAGATTAAATTGATCCTTACTGATGGTTCTGTAGTACCCTTTAATGCCAGGGAATATTTCGGATTTTTTTCCGCATACGAATCATGGCACAGTCCTTTGCTCTATGATAGTGTGGATGGTCTCTCAAATTATCGTGTAATGTATGACTACCAATTGAAAAAATATCTTATTACTACCCCTAGCGGAGTTACTTATTACTTGCAACCTTACCGGGACGAAATTAAAAATGATGGAATTCCTGAGCTTTGGAAAACCAAATACGAACGTGTAGATCTCTTTTATGCTTTACCGGTAACTATTGAAGATTCCGAGAAGAACCAGATCGAGATCCGGAGGAACCCGTTGCCGCCTTATAACATCACAAGTATTTTAGATACTCTTGGCAGAGAAACAAAAATTAGTCGACAGGGAAATACTGAAACATTGGTCCTTCCCAATGAACGCAAGATATTCTATACCTACGATAACAATAATAATATAACATCGATTAAAGATCAGGAGGGCCGGATAACCACATATTCTTACGAATCAAAGAATTATTCCATTGACATAATAAATTTTATGAAGGCCTATTCCTATCTCTCAAAGATCATTTATCCAACAGGCGGTGGGCTGAGTTACGAGGGTCTGGATGTGGTAATGGCCAGACATGAGTTTCCAGATGTTAACAATGAAGCGGCTAAATTTTCAACCACATTCAACTATGAACGCAACCCGAACCAGTCCAACCCAAGCATGCTCTATCAACGCACTATTGTCACCGATCCAGAGGGAAGCCGCCAATACTTTGTTTTTTATGCAAAAGAAAAAGAAGTTACAGTAAGTCGAAAACTAGTCCACTATGTGGACTCTGATGGTGGGCACGATGAAGTCGAAGAAAAAAAGCAAAAAGAAATTTATTACCAGCTTACCCGGCGGATCGATGCTTATAGTGATTACAATGTTTTTAATGATTACGAATGGGACGATAACCGCCGTCTGAAGGCGATTACCGTCAGCCAGGAGAACGACAGTGCCAGGACCAGCTTTGAGTACGACATTTATGGAAACCGTACTAAAGAAATCAACCCCTTCGGCCATGTGGTAAACACAGAGTATTACTATTTAATTGATGGTGGCAAATATATCGTTGACCTGCCCAGTCATAAGTTTGAGAACAATGGGAGTCAAATTGTTGAATCCTGGTATGACTACGACATTGACCCGGACACAGGGGCTTCTTCTGGTAACCCTACCGGGCGACTCAACCGGATCCGGCAGGCGGTGACTAAAAACGTCGGCGGAGTCAAAACCCGGGCCATAATTACCAGTCAACGCCTGTATTACGATGAATACGGAAAGGTTAAAGAAACAAAGGATCCCAGGAATGTCTCAACTGTTAAAGAATATGACCCAACTTATCACTTCTATCAGGTAGCGACTAAACAGGTCGCCAACGGACGGGAATTTGTGGCCCGGAAAGGCTATGATCTGGCCACAGGCAATGCCTTGTGGGAAGAAGATTTCAACGGAAACCGGACCAACTTCGAATACGACAAGTTAAGTCGGGTGATCAAGAGGACCTATCCGGACGGTTCCTATGAGCGATATATTTACCAAACAAAGTCGATTGATGGAGTAAACCAGAGGATCACCCTCAGATATGACGCGATAGCCAAAAAAACTCATGAAATTATCGAGGCTCTCAACGGCTTGGGCTGGTTGATGGAATCCAAGGAAAAACGGGATGACGGTAGTTATGTAACAACTCAATATGGATATGACAAAAACGGCCTGAAGGAACAAGAAAGTGACCCCTTGGGCCGGACTACCTATTATACCTATGATTCGCTGGGGCGGAACAGCATGATCATCTACCCGGATGCGAGCTTCCGCGATACAGATTACGACTACATCTCTTTCACCATGCCCGAATTACCCGGCCTGGCAAGCGCGCAAACCTTTCTGGCCCTGGAGAAGCAGGTTATTGATGCTAACTACCACTCCATCCGATATATTTATGACGTTCTTGGCCAACTGCGCTACGTTGAGCAGAAAACAGGGGATCAGTTCCACCGGACATATTACTACTATAATGAACTCGGGAAACTCAAGTATACCAAAGACGCCCGGGGCCTGATTACACAATTCTCTTACGACGAACTGGGACGATTGACCGAGGCCATCTACCCAGATGGCAGCCGGGTGACGAGGGCCTATGACGATGTGGGTAACCTGGTTGCTGCAACCAACGCCAACGGGGTGACGGTTTCTTATACTTATGACGATCTAAAACGCCTGATTGCCATAGATTACCCCGGCACAGCTTATGATGTTGTTTACGGATACGATGAACCTACGGCCAACGGGTTGGGAAATCGGACCAGTGTCAAGGACCCGACCGGAACACGCAAGTATTTTTATGACTCAAGTAACCGGGTGGCTAAAGAGATCCGGGAAATTGCCGCCCTTGGCCCAGGCGGGGGTACGGTGACGGTCGAGTACTCTTATCTCGGCCTGGGTGCCACACGGCAGATTAGTTACCCCAATGGGAAAAAGCTGCTTTACGAATACGACGACCTGATGCGCCTGGCAGCGGTAAGGTTGGACTCGGAGGCCGCACCACCTTTGGTGAGTTACGCCTATAACCTGGACGGCACGGTGAGAAGGAAGATGTATGCCAATGGCGTGATCACCGATTACAGCTACGATCCGGTCAAGCGGCCGGATGTGATCGAGACCCAGGGGAAGGACAAGGTCCTCTTATTCCGGCAGGATTACGATTACGACCCGGTGGGAAACCGCACTAGATTGACAGGTACCTATGGTGAAATCACCAACTACGATTATGATGAGTTGGATCGGCTAACCAAGGTCCGGTACCTGGGCGGAAAGAGCACCACCTATTCCTATGATCCCAACGGAAACCGGACACAGATGGCGTACCCATTCGGCAATGTTACCTATCGGTATGACATCGACTCGAATCAGTTGCTCTCCGCCCAACTTGGCTCACAAAGCCGGGTGGAGTATGTTTATGACCAAAATGGCAGCTTATCTCGGGAAAAGCAGCTCTTTGGCAAGGAAGTTGTTCGGGAGATTGCTTATAATTACGACCCCGAGGCTCGGTTGATCGAAATTGTGCTTGAGGCAAACACTAATCAGCCTGCCAGGGTTACCAATACCTATGACGACCGGGGCCTACGGGTAGTTAAAAATAATGGAGAAGAGAGCACCATCTACATCACCAACCTGGACAACCAGGTGCTCTATGAACTTGATGGTACCGGTAAACCTAAAAACACCTACTTTTTTGCCAACGGTGAGAAGGTTGCCCAACTTGACTCAGCAGGAAAAATGCTGTATCTGCATAATGATGTTCTTGGCAGCCCCGGAATAATTACTAACGAGGCTGGCGAGGTGGTGCAGAGATACACCTATGAACCATTCGGCAGTATCATTGCCAGCGAGGGGATCACAGGAAATTCCTACACCTTCACCGGCAAGGAGTACGACGAAGAAGCTGGATTATATTACTATGGCGCCCGTTACTACAACCCCAAACTGGGCAGGTTTATAACGCAGGATGGTTATACAGGCCTTCCGGATGACGAGCGGCTGCTCTTTGGAGTGGAAGAAGATCAGTATTACAGGATCTTGGCAGAAGGGATGGAGAGCTCATCCTCCCAAAACCGGTTTATTTATGTAACGAATAATCCTCTGAGATTTGTTGATCCGGATGGTAATAGCCTGCGTGATCCAATGATGTGGTTTATGAAGGCTAGTGCGTTTGTTACCGCGCGTTTATACGTAAGTTCCATGTGGGCTGGCCAAAAAGCCATGGAAATTGCCTTAAAAGCTCAGAAGTATGGGGGACGCATTATTGAAGCGCTCGCAAGCACGAAAAATGGCGTAACTGTAGTTGTAGATGAACTAAGTGAAGTGGGGAATACCGTCTATGTCTCGCTAAACGCGGCAGGTAAGATACAATACGTCGGCATTACCAATGACATTGTTCGACGTAGTCTTGAGCACGCTGGCAGATTCTCCATAAACGCAGTTAAAGGGCTAACAAATCTTACGCGCGCTGATGCTCGTGCTGTTGAACAAACCTTAATTGAACATTTTGGTCTTGGTAAAAATGGTGGAACCCTGCTTAATAAAATCAATAGCATTGCCCAGACGGCTCCAAACTATGCGCAGCAGCTTATGCGGGGAATGCAGTTATTGAAACAAGCTGGTTTTCCGGGATTCTAACCCCTAAAGGAGGTTGTAATGATGAAAAGGATTAACTTCAAGGTTGGCGATGTGTTTGTGATCCCTCTCCCAGATGGGCGAAAGGCGTATGGACAATATGTGTTTTGGGATGATCGAAAACCTAATGGTCTTGGTTGCTTGGTACAGGTTTTCGATCTTATTACTGAGGAAGAAGTGGCGATCGAAGGGCTACGTTCGGCAGAACCTTTATTTCCCCCTGTATTTGTGGGGCTTAAAGCTTCCGTTCGTAGTGGTCGGTGGCGTGTCATTGGACGATTACCTGTCGAAGGCTTTGTTTTTCCAAAATTCCGTTGGACAAACGGAATGGGACCAGGTATCTACCATGATTGGGAGATATGGGATGGGGAACGCTCTGTTTTCGTGGGTGATCTACCACCGGAGTACCGCTCGTTAGAACTATTTTGTGTGTGGGGAGACGAATTACTCGAGGAGCGCATAGCAACCGGCGTTAACCCCTTTGATAAGGTAATGTAGTCTGTGCCACTATACTTAAGGTGTCTACTAACTCTGGCCTTCGCTTTTGGTACAGCCTCAAAACCAATGGCAGATTTTCCAGGGTTTCGGCCATGGAAAGAGGTCCTGACGATGAAAAGGACTAATCTCAAGGTTGGAGATGTGTTTGTGATCCCTCTCCCAGATGGGCGAAAGGCATACGGGCAATTTGTATTTTGGGATGATCGAAAACCTTATGGGTTGGGCTTCTTGGTACAGATTTTTGACCTGATTACCGAAGTAGAAGTACCGGTCGAACAGTTACGTTCTACAAGACCCTTATTCCCGCCCGTATTTGTAGGGCTTAGAGCTTCTATTCGGAGCGGCCGATGGCGTGTCGTTGGACGATTGCCTGTTGAAGGCTTTGTTTTCCCGAAATTTCGTTGGACTAACGGGGGAAAACCAGGGATCTATCATGACTGGAAGATATGGGATGGAGAACAAGTTGTTTTCGTGGGGGACTTACCACCTGAATACCGCTCATTAGAACTATTTTGTGTGTGGGGAGACGAATTACTTGAGGATCGTATAGCAACCGGCGTTAACCCCTTTGATAAGGTAATGTAGTCTGTGCAACTATACTTAAGGTGTCTACCAACTCTGGTGTATATGGTAAAATAAAAATGCAGGGTTCGGCAACATAAAAATCCATAGTGTGGAAAGAGAAAAGAGCCTTGCCAGCCAACCCAAAATATACTACCCTTCTGTTTGTGTGAAAAACACGACGGGAG
>JAMCQP010000009.1 GCA_023381695.1 Bacillota bacterium
TCACTAACGCCCTGAACACCACCCTGGAGGAGAACCTCCGGATGATCCGGGATTCGGTGGCCTATCTTACGGACCGGGGGCTGGAAGTGATCTACGACGCTGAGCACTTCTTCGACGGCTACCGGCAAAACCCGGACTATGCCCTTGAAACCGTGAAAGTTGCCCGTGAGGCCGGGGCGGCGATGGCGGTGCTGTGCGACACCAACGGGGGCAGCCTGCCGGGCCAGGTCGCTGAGGCGGTGAAGCTGGTGAAAGACCGCCTGGACTGCCCGCTCGGCATCCATGCTCACAACGATTCTGAACTGGCGGTGGCCAATACCTTGTCCGCGGTAGAGGCCGGGGCCGTGCACGTCCAGGGGACCATCAACGGCTATGGCGAGCGTTGCGGGAATGCCAACCTCTGTTCCGTGATTCCCCTGCTTCAGGTCCGGATGGGCCGGGAATTGATCGCTGGCGAGCAGTTGGCCAGCATGACCGAGGTCTCCCGGTTTGTGAGCGAGACGGCCAACCTGGAACCGCGCCCGCACCAGCCTTTTGTGGGTCGGAGCGCTTTTGCGCATAAAGGCGGGATTCACGTCAGCGCCATGATGCAGCACCCCGAGACTTACGAACATATTGAACCGGAAGTGGTGGGCAATCACCGGCGGGTCCTGGTCTCGGAACTGGCCGGGGCCAGCAATATCGTCTATAAGGCCCAGGAGTACGACATCGACCTGCCCAAGGGCTCCTCCGGCACCCGGAAGATTCTGGAGTCCTTGAAAGGCCTCGAATACCAGGGGTACTTTTTTGAGGGCGCCGAAGCCTCTTTTGAGCTGCTGGTCAAAAAGGCGCTCGGCCTGCACCGGCCGCTCTTCGAGCTGGCCAGCCTGCGGTTGATCATCGAAAAGCGCGAGCATAACGGCGCTCCCCTCGCCGAGGCCGCCATCAAGGTCAGGGTGGGAGATCAGGTGGTGCACACGGTGGCGGAAGGCGAAGGCCCGGTAAACGCACTGGACAACGCCCTGCGCCGGGCGCTGGGGGAGGCGTATCCCCGCCTGAAGGAGATCAAGCTTTCGGACTACAAGGTGCGGGTTCTCGACGAGAAGTCCGGTACCGCCGCCCGGGTGCGGGTGCTGATCACCTCCCGGGATCAGCAGGGCGAGTGGGGGACCGTCGGGGTCTCCACCAACATCATCGAGGCCAGCTGGCGGGCGCTGGTGGACAGCATCGAGTACGGCCTGCTGAAGGCCGGCCGCACCGCGGAGCCTGTTGCGGAGCTCAATATTTGAAGTTTCCGCAGGAGGCATGTTATATATCCAGCGATCCGTAGGGGGTGTTGCAACCTTTTGTACAACACCCCCTACAGTCCGAAAGTTGAAGATCCCCACGGTCCGAAGGGAGGAGACCAGTAGCCAAAAGGGCTACCTCAAGGGGGGGGTCATGACGCCTCAGACTACAGGGGCCCTTATCGTTCTTTGGACTCCCTGGCCAGCTTTTCCAGGTTGGAAAGGTTGGCCATGGCCTCCGCGACAAATTTGGTCACTTCCTCGGATTTCATGACCATCAAGCCCGGCCCCTTGCCCATGCCGCCGAAGATGAGCAGCTTGTCCCCCGGATTAATCTCCAGGGCATCCCGGGCTTCCTGCGGGATGACGATCTGCCCGCGTTCGCCGACGGTCACCGCGCCATAAAACTTATGCTTCTCTCTGGCTTCCATCTTGCTTCACCCCTTTGGCACCGGAATCTCCCGATTTTGGTCCGGGATCTCCCGGTGAATGACGACCCCTGGACAACCATCAGGCTTCCTCGGGCTGAATCACCTCGGGGTTAATTGCCTCCGGGCTCGCTGCCGGGGAGTTGGCCTTACCCGGCTGGGATTGCTGGGCTTCCTCCGGCGTGGGGCGGTGAGACCTGCGCAGCGGGATCTCCTTTAACATCAGGTTGATGCCGAAGGACAGAACGAGGATCACAAACGCCGCCAGAAAGATCCCGTGCAGCGAGAGCGCCAGCGCCGAACGCACCGCCTCCATCACCTGGCGGAAAAGCTCGGCCATGGGACCCGATAGCTGGTTCTGCATCTGGGCCGTGGCTTGCGGATTCATGAATATCTTGGGATTGACCAGTTCATTGAGACGATCCGGCGGAACCATTTGCTTGACCTGCGCCGGCAAGGACGCCATTACATTCGTGGACAGCCGGCTGGTGAGGAAACTGCCCATGATGGCCACCCCGATGGTTCCTCCAATGCTCCGGAAGAACTGGATCGAGGAGGTCACCACCCCGAGTTTGTCATAAGAAACCGAGTTCTGCACGGTGATTACGTAGATGGGCATGGTGACCCCCAGCCCCAACCCGAGCACAATCATGTTTCGAACCACGAGGGCGTTGGAGGTGTGGACTCCCATTTGCGACAGGAGGAACATTCCAAGCCCCATGGCGGCCAGCCCCACCAGGGAGATGGCCCGGTAGCGTCCCAGGCGCGAGATCAGCTGCCCGGCCAGGGTGCTGGAGACGATCATGCCGAGCATCATCGGGGTGAGGATCATCCCGGAGTTGGTCGCCGAAGTTCCAATTACTCCTTGCACGAACAGGGGGATAAAGTTGATGGCCCCAAACATCCCGATGCCGGTGAGAAAGACCACCGCCGCCGAGACCGAGAAGATCGAGTTTTTAAACAACGTGAGCGGGAGAATCGGTTCCTCGGCGTGGCGTTCCGCGGCGACAAAAGCCGCCCAGGAGGCCGCGGAAAATGCCAGCAACCCGATGATCACCGGGGAAGTCCAGGCATAGTCCTCCCCTCCCCAGACGAAGGCCAGCAGCATGGGCACCACCGCCGCCACCAGGGTGGCCACCCCCAGGTAGTCGATGGAGCGCTTGACGGTGTTCTTGATGTTCGGCAAGGCCACCAGGAGCACGGCGACGGCCAGGAGACCCACCGGCAAGTTCACGTAGAAGACCCACCGCCAGTTGAGGTTGTCGGTGATGAAACCACCCAGGGTCGGGCCGATCACGCTGGAGATGCCGAAGACCGCTCCCATCACTCCCTGCCACTTGCCCCGCTCCGCGGGGGGAAAGAGGTCGCCCACGATGGCCATGGAGTTGGACATCATGGTCCCGGCTCCCAGGCCCTGCAGGCCCCGGAAGATGATCAACTGGGTCATGGTCTGGGCCGCGCCGGAGAGCGCCGACCCCAGCATAAAGACGACGATGCCGCCGATGTAAAAGGGTTTGCGGCCATAAAGGTCGGAAAGCTTGCCCATGATGGGCACCGACGTGGTGGAGGTCAGCATGTAGGCGGTAAAAACCCAGGCGTAGAGGTTCATGCCGCCAAGCAGCGCGATGATCCTGGGCATGGCCGTCCCGACAATGGTCTGGTCCAGAGCCCCGAGCAGCATGCCCAGCATGATGCCCGCAATAACCACCATGGTTCTCTTCTTGCTCATCTGGTTCATTTCCGTCACTCCATATTTCCATCCTAAGTATGATTAATATGATAGATCATATTTTGTTTCCGGTCAACAGGTCAACGTAAAAACCAGATGGTAAAATATGACAGGAGGCCGCCTGCGGGTGGGAATCCCGAAGCGGCCTTTTAGCAGGTTAAAAGAGGTCTCCGATTGGCGATGTTCCCCCGAAAAGGTCTTGCTCAGACGCCGTTCTGAAAGAGAGCGGTGGACAGGTAACGTTCCCCGGTGTCCGGGAGCAGGACCACCACCATCTGGCCTTTGTTTTCGGGGCGTTGGGCCGCCTTGACCGCGGCAAAGGCCGCCGCGCCCGAGGAGATGCCGGCAAGAATCCCCTCTTCCCTGGCGAGACGCCGCCCCATCCCCATGGCCTGCTCCGCCTGAACCTGGATGATCTCGTCGATGACCCGCCGGTTGAGAACATCCGGGACAAACCCGGCGCCGATGCCCTGAATCTTGTGGGGGCCGGGCTGACCGCCGGAGAGCACCGGGGAGTCACTGGGCTCCACCGCGACGATCTTGAGGCCTGGTTTACGCTTTTTTAGTACCTCTCCGACACCGGTAATTGTGCCACCGGTGCCCACGCCGGCTACAAAGATGTCCACCTGCCCGCCGGTATCCGACCAGATCTCCTCCGCGGTGGTTTGGCGATGGATCTCGGGGTTGGCCGGGTTTTTGAACTGTTGCGGGATGAAAGCGCCCGGCGTCTTTTGGGCCAGTTCCTCGGCTTTTTCGATGGCCCCCTTCATGCCGAGGCTCCCGGGGGTAAGAACCAGTTCCGCGCCGTAGGCGGCCAGCAATGCCCTGCGCTCCACACTCATGGTATCCGGCATGGTCAGGATAAGGCGGTACCCCTTTGCCGCGCAGACAAAAGCCAGCCCGACTCCGGTGTTGCCGCTGGTTGGTTCAATAATCACGGAATCTTTCTTGAGAAGCCCGTTTGCTTCCGCATCCGAAATCATGCTGGCGGCGATCCGGTCCTTGACGCTGCCGCCGGGGTTGAAGGACTCCAGTTTGGCGACTACCTGGGCGCCCGCGCCGTCAACCACCCTGTTTAGGCGTAAAAGGGGTGTTTTCCCGATAAGTTCGGTGAGATTCCGAGCAATTTGTGCCAATCTTCTCCCTCCCAAATGACAGAATTCTAATTCCGAGTAACCCGATTTAAAATATGGAATTGCTGTTACCGATAGTATATCCCAACCGCCAGGTGGTGTCAATTGGGCCAGGAAAAATTTCACCAACATGGAAGGTTATCTTGAACCTTTGGAAGGTTATTTTGAATCGGCAGAGAATATTTACTCTTACAAAGTTGTCCGACAGTTCGGGACCACAGCCGCGGACGAAGTTGTCGAAGTTGTCGGAGTAAAATATCATGATCTGAGGGGGTTGTACGGTGAAACGTTATGGGGCGTTTATTTTGACCTTGAGCCTGGCAATGATCCTTCTGGCCGGAGGGCAGCAGGCGCCGGCGGCGGAAAAGGCCGTCTATATAAATGTTGCCACCGCCACCACGGCTGGGGTGTATTACCCGCTGGGCAACGCCATCGCCCAGCTCTGGAACGACAAGGTGAAGGGCGTGAAGGCTTCCGCCCAGGCCACCGCCGGGACGCCCGAGAACATCAAGCTCATGGGCCGGAAAGAAGCAGAGGTGGCCTTCGCCCAGAACGGGATCGTCCATTACGCCGTCACCGGCACGGGAACCTTCCAGCAGCAGGGCAAGCAGAGCTTCGTCAAGGCCATGACCCATCTGTATCCGAATATTATGCAGATCGTGGTTCGAAAGAACGCCGGCGTTGACAGCCTGGCGGACCTCAAGGGCAAACGCTTCGTGCCCGGGCAGAACGGGAGCGCCACCGAGGTCAATTCCCGCGAGATGCTCAGCGTTGTCAATCTGGATTACCGGGAGAGAAAGGACCTGAACGTGGACTACCTGGATTATGGCCAGGCGGCTGAGTCCGTCAAGAACCGGCAGGCGGCGGGCGCCAATATCGCCGGGGGATTGCCCACCGCGGCGGTGATCGACATGTTCACCACCGGGGAGGTCAAACTCCTCTCCTTGAGCGACGCCGAGATCAACGCCATCATCAAGAAATACCCATGGTACTTCAAGGTCACCATCCCGAAGGGCACCTACAAGGGCCAGGACCAGGACGTCCAGACCGTGGGGGTAGCCAACATCCTGATCGTTCGCGACGATCTGCCCGAAGATCTGGTCTACAACCTCGTCAAGGCCATGTACGAGAATAGGGACATACTCATCAACGCCCACCAGGCGGCGACGGATTTCAAGCTGGAGGACGGGTTGAAGGGAATCACCGGCGTGGTCGATCTCCATCCGGGCGCCGCGCGGTATTTCAGGGAAAAAGGGATTTTGAAATAGATGTCCAAAGACCTTCCCAAACCCGATGCTTCGGATGCCATCCCGGTGGAGGAAGTGATCCGGAAACACGACGCGGAGAGCCGGTTCCGCAAACTGACCGGAACCGTGGGCGTGATCGCGGCCACGACCGCCATCAGCCTCTCGCTCTTCCAGCTTTACACCGCGCTACGGCCGCTGGAATCCATCAAGCAGCGGGCGGTGCATCTGACCTTTATCCTGGTGCTGGCTTTCCTGCTCTACCCGGCGGGCGGGCGGGCGCCCAAGAAGCGCCCCTCGCTCCTTGATTGGGTCCTGGCCGCCGCATCCGCGGGCTCCGTGGGCTACATCTATTTATTCTGGAATAGCGTCGTGGAGCGCAACGGCTGGCTTCTGCCATATGAATATTTCATCGGCGCCATCGGCATCCTGCTCGTTCTTGAGGCGGCGCGGCGGGTTCTGGGCAAGGAACTGCTCATCATGGCCGTGATCTTTCTGGGGTATGCGTACTTTGGCAAGTACTTTCCCGGCGTCTTCCAGCACCGCGGGTATACGGTGGCGCGCATTATCGAGCACATGTATTTTACCACCGAGGGCCTCTTCGGGATCACCCTGGGGGTCTCCGCCACCTACATGTTCCTTTTTATTCTCATGGGCTCGTTCTTGAGCGGTACCGGCCTGACGCAGCTCATCAACGACAGCGCCATGGCGCTCGCCGGACGCTCTCCGGGCGGGCCGGCCAAGGTCGCGGTCCTGGCCACCGGGGCGATGGGCATGCTTAACGGATCCGCGGTGGCCAACGCCGCTTCCACCGGCGCCTTTACCATCCCGCTCATGAAAAGGGTGGGTTACCGCCCCGAATTTGCCGCGGCGGTGGAGGGGTCCGGCTCCGTGGGCGGGCAGATCATGCCGCCGGTCATGGGGGCCGCGGCCTTCCTGATTGCGGAATTCCTGCGCGTCGATTACGGCCGGATCGTGCTGGCCGCGTTTATCCCGGCGGTCCTCTATTACCTGTCGGTCTGGATGATGGTGCACTTCGAGGCGATCAAGACAGGGCTGAAGGGGTTGCCCGCGGACCAACTCCCGAACCTCTGGACCGCGCTCAGGGAACGAGGCCATATGCTCATTCCGGTCATTCTCATGGTCTACCTGCTCCTGGCCAATTACACGCCCATGGTCGCCGGACTGGCGGCCATCATCGCCACGGTGATCTTCTCCTGGCTGCGGCCCCAGACCCGCATGAGCTTCCACGGGCTTTTGAAGGCTCTGGAGGACGGCGCCCGCGGGGCGGTGGGAGTGGCCATCGCCACGGCGGTGGTGGGCTTTGTGGTGGGAACCGCCTCTCTCACCAGTCTCGGCCTCAACCTGGGCAACAGCATCGTGAAGCTGTCGGGGAACAACATCTACCTGGCCCTGTTCCTCACCATGATCACCTCGATTATTGTGGGCACCGGCGTTCCAACCACGGCCACCTACATCATCGTCGCCACCGTGGCCGCGCCGGCTCTGACCAGGATGGGAATTCCGCCGCTGGCGGCCCACCTCTTCGTCTTCTACTACGGGGCCATGGCCGATGTCACGCCCCCGACGGCGCTTGCGCCTTATACCGCGGCGGGAATCGCCCGGTCGGATCCCGCCAAAACCACCTGGATCGCCTGGAAGCTCAGCCTGGCCGGGTTCATCGTGCCCTTTTACTTTGCGGTTTCGCCGGTGCTGCTGCTCGGCGTGGGCCAATTCCACTGGATGACCACGGTGATCGGGGTCGTCACGGCGCTGATCGGCACGGTGGCCCTGGCTTGCAGCCTGCAGGGATATATGTTCCGGAAAGCTGGGATGGTGGAACGTGGGTTTCTGCTTCTGGCCTCGCTGCTGTTGATCTCGCCGGGGCTGGGAGCCTCGGGCGCCGGCCTGGCGATTATGGCGGCGGTGGGCGCCTGGCAGAAGTTCGGCTTGCGCAAGAGTGTCCGGGCTGAGATTGAGCAAGGCTGACCACAAATAATCAATTGCTGCTCTTTTCAACGGGGTGCTCCGGGCACTCCCTTTTTTTGGCGCAACAATTTTCTCAGGATGAAAAAGGAGAACGCCGGTAACCGTCGAAAGAAACCGGTAACCGTCGAAAGAAATAAGAAAGAAATAAGGTGGAATGACAGAGAAACGCTCACAAACCATTGCGCTCGGCGTGGAAACGTTTGCAGGGCGCCATTTTGCTAGGAGGGAAAAAGATGGAAACAAGAAAGTGGCTGGTGCTCGTGGTCGTCGGTCTGATGTTGTTGGCGGTGTGGCCGGTGCTGGCGGCATCCCCGGCCCCCAGCGGCAAGCTGGAGATCTTCTCCTGGTGGGCGGGGGACGAGGGTCCCGCCCTGCAGGCGCTGATCGAGCGGTACGGGAAGCTTTATCCTGATGTAAAGGTGGTTAACGCCACCGTGACGGGCGGCTCCGGCGTCAATGCCAAGGCGGTCCTGAAGACGCGGATGTTGGGCGGCGATCCTCCCGGCACGTTCCAGGTTCACGCCGGGCAGGAACTGATCGGTACCTGGGTTGTCTCCAAGCGCATGGAGGACCTGACCTCCCTTTATAATCAGGAGGGATGGAAGAAGGCATTCCCCACGGGGCTTCTGAAGCTTCTCAGCACCCAGCAGGGCATCTGGTCGGTGCCGGTGAACATCCATCGTTCCAACGTGATGTGGTATGTTCCCGAAAACCTGCAAAAGTGGGGGGTCAAGCCCCCGGCCACCTGGGATGAATTTCTGGCCGTCGCTCCGGCGCTGGAGGCCAAAGGCGTCGTCCCGCTGGCGCTGGGTGAAAACTGGACCGTGACCCACCTCTGGGAGAGCGTGGCCCTGTCCCGTCTGGGCCCGGACAAGTGGCAGAAGTTGTGGGAAGGCAAACTGGCCTGGACGAGCCCGGAGGTTGTTGACGCCTGGAAGTTGTTCGGCAAGGTCCTGGCGTACACCAACAAGGATCACTCGTCGCTCTCCTGGCAGCAGGCCACGGATATGGTCGTGAAAGGCCAGGCCGCCTTCAATATCATGGGCGACTGGGCTGCGGGCTACATGGCCACCACCCTCAAACTGCAGCCTGGCAAGGGCTTCGGCTGGGCGCCGTCGCCGGGTACCGGGGGAGCATTCATGATGCTCTCCGACTCGTTCGGACTCCCGGTGAAATCTCCGAATCGCGAGGCGACGCTGGCCTGGCTGCGCATGCTTGGCAGCCGCGAGGCACAGGACATCTTCAACCCTCTCAAGGGCTCGATCAGCCCGCGGGTGGACAGCGATCTTTCCAGGTATAACGCTTACCTGCAGAGCGCGGCGAAAGACTGGCGCAGCAACGCCATCGTCGGCAGCCTCGCCCACGGCGTGGTGGCCAACGAGCGGTTCATGAACGACTTTGCGACCGTGATGGAGATCTTCCTCAGCGGGCACAACGCGGAAGCCACGGCCAATGCGGCGCAAGCTCTGGCGATTCAGGCGGGCATCGCACATTGACGCAAAGAGATTGACTTTGAAGCGGGTGCGGCGCCAGGACTGGCCGCAGTGGCCAGCCTGGCGCCCTGCCTTGTAATTTCAGAGGTGAAGCCAGATGCGCTCCCGGAGAGACCGGCTCATCGCCGTACTGGTGATTTTACCGTCATTGATGCTGCTTGGCATCTTTGTCTATGGTTTTATCGGACAGACGCTGTACGTTTCCACCACCGACTGGGGCAGCGGCGCCAATGCCGCGCTGGCTCTGAATCCCGAAACCCACTCGGTGGGCCTGGGGAACTACCGGGAGCTGTTCACCGGGTTTCTGGACATCCGCTTTCGGCAGGATATGGTCAACATGCTCTTTTTTACGCTGCTTTTCGTGGTCGCCTCGTTGCTGCTCGGGCTTCTCCTGGCCACCCTCATTGACCAGCGCATCAAAGGAGAGGCCCTGTTCAGGACCATCTTCCTGTTCCCAATGTCGCTGTCGTTCATCGTAACCGGCACCATCTGGCGCTGGCTGCTCCAACCCTCAGGCGGGGTCAACGCGTTGCCGGCTCTGATCGGCTTGCCTGCGGGCCGTTTTCTCTGGCTCAGCGACCGCTCCCAGACCCTGGCTTTCAATTACCAGAAGTTGCCTTATTACCTGGTCGTGGGCGCAATGGTGGTTCTTGCGGCCGGCGCCATATTCTACCTGGCGCGGCGCCGTTACCGTACGGCCGGGTTTCTGGCCATACCGGCGGCTGTTCTGCTGGCCTGGGTGGCAGCCGGCGGCACAGCCAGCTACAATGTCCTGGCGTACCCCGAGCCGCACGGTTTGAATTTTGCGCTCCTCGGGATTGTGCTGGCCGCCACCTGGCAGATGTCGGGCTACACCATGGCGCTTTACCTGGCCGGGTTGCGGACGATCCCCGACGAATTGCGCGAGGCGGCCAGAGTCGACGGCGCAAGCCGCTTTCAGGTCTACCGCCACGTGGAATTGCCGCTGCTCATGCCGGTTACCTGGAGCGCGATCATCATCCTGGGCCATATTTCGCTCAAAATCTTCGACCTGGTATTCGCCATGGCCGGGCCGGACAACGCTCCGACCAGCGTGCCGGCTATTTCCATGTATCTGACCACCTTCCGCGGCAACCAGTTCGCCAAAGGAGCTTCCGTTGCCGCGATCTTGTTGATCATGGTTTCGTTGCTGATCATCCCCTACATGGTTACATCGTTGCGCCCAAGGAGTGCGAAATAGATGCGCCCGAAAACCTCCCCCGATACAATTTCAACCGGCACGGCGCCCCGTCGTGCCACTGCCGCGGCGGCGTCGCGCCGGACGGACTGGACGAGGCTCTTCGTGCAGGCGCTGGTCGTCTTGCTGGCCATCGTTTATCTGATCCCGCTCTATATGACGGTGGTCACGAGCCTGAAAGCCCCGGCGGAGATCAACCTGCTGACGGCCTGGAAGTTGCCGTCGCACCCGTACTGGGAAGGCTACGCCACCGCGTGGCGGCAGTTTTCGCCCACCCTCAAAAACAGCTTTATCCTGGCCGTCGTGGCCACGCTCCTGTCGGCGGTACTGGGGGCGTTGAACGGGTACGTGCTTTCCAAGTGGGAGATTCCAGGCGCCCAACTGGTGCTGCCGTTCATGATCTTCGGGATGTTCATCCCTTACCAGAGCGTGCTGATTCCGCTGTTTCAGTTCATGCGGGGCATAGGCCTGTACGGGGGCCTTACCGGCCTCATCCTGGTTCACGTGGTCTATGGGCTGCCGATCACGACGCTGCTCTTTCGCAACTTCTATGTGGCGATCCCCGACGAATTACTGGGGGCGGCGTCCATTGACGGGGCGGGATTTTTCAAGATCCTGCGATGGGTGATCTTTCCGCTCTCCGGCCCGCCGTTTGTGGTGGTGGCCATCTGGCAGTTCACCCAGATCTGGAACGAGTTTCTCTTCGCGGTGACCCTGGCGCAGCCGGGATCGCAGCCCATCACGGTCGCTCTGGCCAACCTGGCCGGGGGGGAAGCGGTCTCCTGGAACCTCCCCATGGCCGGCTCAATCCTGGCCGCGCTTCCCACGGTGCTGGTTTACATCTTCCTCGGCCGATACTTCATTCGCGGGATGCTGGCCGGCGCGCTGAAGGGGTGAAGGATTGGCTGCGTTGCAAATTAACGCCTTGCCTGCGAAAAAATGTTTTCTTGTAGAAGGATTTCTTTAGTGGACATAGAAAGATTATCTATAACGTTATAGACCGAGTGATTGTAATCGAGGAAAAATGTTTTGAAATACGCCTGCAATCTTCCTATAACGTTATAGAAACCGGCAATGGTACGCAGCGGAGGACATACATTTGAGCAGCAGTGTTCGAGCCACGGAAAACTTTTTTGGCAATGGATTGGTTCTCGAAAGTTGTAAACGGCGCAAAAACGGGGTAATCCTGCATTGCCTTGAGCCTGTGGGGGATTTCAAGGTGCAGGTTTCTCTGACGGCGATCACGGACCGGGTTATCCGGGTACGGGTTGCCGGCCTCCCAAACTTTGTCGAAAGCATCAAAACAACTTCTGTGGTGCAAAAGCCGGGCTGGAACGTTAAGGTCTCTGTCGAAAGAGAAACACCAGGGGCTCCACACCTGGTTATCCGGCTTGGGAGAATTGTCGTGCATGTCACCAGGGCGCCCTTTCGTCTCGAGTACTTCGATGGTGGCCTCGACGGCGGTCCAGGCGGCAGGCTGGGCGGTAGTCCGGATCAGCGACCTTTTTTGAGTGAAAAGACAAGCGGCGGGCTGCGCTGGGATGGGTGGAAGTTCTCACTGAACTTTGCCCTGGGCGAGGACGAACACTTCTATGGGCTGGGTCAAGGCGATCAGTTAAAGGGGAGGGTGAACCTCGACCATCGAGGCAGTTGTGTACATATCTGGAACCAGCATAATCCCAGACCGGCTCGCTTGACCTTTCCCTTCGTGCTCAGCACCCGGCGCTATGGGTTGTTTGTGGATAATGCCCACCGGGCGCTTTTTGACTTTGGCGTCAGCGATCCGGAGACTTTCTCCTACATTGCTGACGGCGGGATCCCTGATTACTACGTTATTTTGGGCAACGATCTTTACGACGTCCTGAGTGGTTACACCAGTCTCACTGGACGGCCGGCTTTGTTGCCAAGATGGGCGTTGGGATACCTGCAGTCCCGGTTTGGATACCGGGACCGGGCAGAGGTCGAAGAGTTGGCAAGTACTTTTCGGGCAAAAAAGATTCCGTGCGATGGCATTATTCTCGATCTTTTCTGGTTCAAGCACATGGGAGATCTGGCGTTTAACAAAAAGGAATGGCCGGAACCGGGGAAGATGATTGCGGGGTTGGCGGAACGAGGGTTCCGGGTGGTGGTGATTGAGGAACCTTACCTCACTCCAAAGAGCAAGAACTTTGAACCGGCGGGCCGCCTTGGGTATTTATGCAAGCGGGCTAATGGCTCAACATATGTCTTTCCGTTCTGGGGAGGCGAGGCTGGCCTGGTCGATTTCACCAGCCCGGCCGCCAGAGCCTGGTGGGCCGCCAGGCACCGGACGCTGTTTAAGCTGGGGATTGCCGGTTGGTGGACGGATCTGAATGAACCGGAAGTGCACCTCCCGGATATGGTTCATCATGGTGGGCCGGCGCATTCGGTTCACAATTTGCAGGCGCTCCAGATGATCCAGGCGGTTTATGCCGCCAGCCAGCGTTATGCGCCCGGCAAACGTGTTTTCATCATGAGCCGTTCGGGCTGGGCCGGGATGCAACGGTACGGAGCAACAACCTGGTCGGGTGACGTGGCGGCTAGTTTTTCGGCGCTCGCTAACCAGCCGGCGCTCGGCCTGAACATGGGCTTGGCGGGGGTGGCGGGGTGGAACACCGATATTGGAGGATTCTGGGGAGACCCGAGCCCGGAACTCTACGTCCGGTGGATGCAGTTCGGCTGTTTCAACCCCATCTGCAGGCCGCATGGGGCGCAAAGCGCCCGGGAGCCCTGGGCGTTCGGCGAAGAGGCCGAATTGATCGTGACAGAGTATATCAAGCTTCGTTACCGGTTACTTCCATATCTGTACTCATATATGCACCAGTCCTACGCGACGGGAGCGCCGTTGATGCGCCCGCTGATCCTGGAGTTTCCGGATGACGAGAAGGTTACCAGCTTAAGTGATGAGTACTTGTTCGGGAAGGAGATTCTGGTCGCGCCCGTGTTGGAGGAAGGTGGCATCAAACGGGAAGTCTACCTGCCTGCCGGTGTCTGGCACGACTTCTGGACGGGGCGAAGGTATGTTGGGCCTGCGGTCCTGGAGGTTCCCGCTCCTCTTGCGATTCTTCCGCTCTTCATCAGGGGCGGGGCGATTATCCCATTGGCCGGGGAGATGGATTTCACCGGCCAGTGCCGGTGGGACAACTTGACGCTTGACGTCTACCCGGCGCCCGGCCGTGATGGCTGCTTGGAACTGTACGAAGATGATGGGGAGACGACGGCGTACACCCGTGGGGAATACTCCCTGACGACCATCCGCTGCCGGGCTGATCCGCAGAAGATCATGATTGAAATCGGGCCTCCTTGTGGGACATTTCCTTTCATGACCGTAACCAGAGACTGGCTCTTGAAGGTACACAGCGACAAAGCCCCGAGCCGGGTTACGCTGCTTGAAGGAGAGGGACGGGAAAGGGATCTGCCTTTACAGACGGGGCCGTCATTGGCGGCGGGTTGGTGGGTTGATAAAGCCGCCGGCTGCGTGTTGGTGATGGTTCCCCAGGCGGCCGGGGGCTGCGCTGTTAAGATGAACATTAATGTGGACAGGGATCCAGGAGGAGAATAGATGCCGACGTTGCGAGATGTTGCCAGGCTGGCGGGCGTGTCCATAAGCACGGTTTCTCATGTGCTCAACAAGTATGATGACATCAATGAGGAGACCCGGCAGAAGGTGTTGGCGGCGATAAAGAAACTCGATTACCACGCGAATTCCATGGCCAGGGGTCTGATCAAGAACAAGAGCAGCCTGATCGGTTTGATCCTGTTTGGCGAGGGAATCGGTCATCCCTTCTTCCACCAGGTGGTGCGGGGAACAATCGATGAGGTTGAAAAGAGGGATCGCAACGCCATCCTTTCCACGGTACCCCACGATGGGTATGAAGCGGCTCCGATATTCCGGAAAATGCACGAGCACCGGTTGGAAGGCCTGATCGTCCTTGGACTCCCCGAGGGGCATGCGGCCATGGCGCGCATCCTGAACAGCAAAATTCCCACCCTCTTTGTCGATGCGGTGGTGGAAGGGGAACGCATCGGGAGTATCCGGTCGGATAACTTTCGGGGGGCGTTTTTAGCCACCGACCACCTTTTGCAGTTGGGCCATACTCGTATTGCTTTTGTCAATGAGGCATCGGAAGCGGCGATCTTCGAGGAGAGATTTCGTGGCTATCTGGCCGCCCATGAAAAGTGGGGCGTGGAATTCAACCCCGCCCTCTACATCAAGACCGGAAACTACAGGGTTGAAGGGTATCGGGCGGCGCGGGAACTGTTCGAGCGAGATCGCCAGGTTACGGCCATCTTTGCGTCCAGTGATCGGCTGGCCTTTGGCGTTATGGATGAACTGCGCCGGGCGGGATTGCAAGTCCCGCAAGATGTTTCCGTGGTTGGGTTTGATGATATTGAGCTGGCGTGTTTTGCGAATCCCCCGCTCACCACGGTCCGGCAAAATGGCAATCTCATGGGGGAACGCGCGGCAAAGGAGCTTGTCGCCATGCTGGAAGACCCTGAATATACGCCTGCTCCCATCCTGATTGATACCGAGTTGATGGTTAGAGAATCTACAGGCCCGGTGCGTGGAATAAATGCACGATTGAGTTCGGCATAGCGGCATGGCGGAAAAGTATAGGGGGGTGGGAACGGGTTCGTTGGGCCAACTTTCAGAAGAGGCGCCGGTTACAAAATGAAAAAAGGGGAGGGTATGAAGTGAAAGGGCTAAAAATATTGGGTCTGTCGCTGTTGGTTGTTTTATTGCTCAGTTTTCCCATAACAGCCATTGAGAGCACGGATGTCGCCAACAAGCTTAATTATGAGTCTGATGTTATTTACCAGATACTCACGGACCGGTTTTCCGATGGCGATCCAACTAATGATAACCCCTACAACATCCCCAATTCCTATGATTCCACGGGAAAAGATGTGGATAAGTACCTGGGAGGGGACTGGCAAGGAATAATCAACAAAATCAGCTATTTGAAAAGCATGGGTGTCACCGCCATCTGGATCACCCCGCCCCAGGACAATGTTGACCAGCCATATCTTTATAATGGTGTCTATTATAATGCGTATCACGGGTATTGGGCAAAAGATTATTTTAGGCCGGATGAGCATTGGGGCAACTGGCAGAAGTTTGACGAATTGGTTAATACTGCCCATCTAAACGGGATCAAGGTAGTTATTGACTTTGCGCCCAATCATACCAGCCATCGTGATGGTTACGAATATGGAGGGTTGTATAAAGACGGGGTTTTACTGGGCAGAGCCAATAATGATACGCAAGGATTGTTTCATCACAACGGCAACAGGCTGGACAGCCAGACTACCAGGTTTGATTTTCAATACAGAGATCTGGCCAATTTGGCCGACCTGTCCCAGGAGAATTCCACCGTGATAAGTTATCTGAATGACGCTGCCAGACTGTGGCTGGATCATGGGATAGACGGCATTCGCAATGACGCTGTTCTCCACCAGAATGACGCCTTCTTGAAGACGTGGGCCGATGAGATTAACGCATACAAACCGGTGTTTCATTTTGGGGAATATTTTACTAATAAACCCGATCCAAATTACGGTGATTACCGGACTTTCCAGGAGAGAACCGGGATAAGCATCCTGGATTTTGAATATGCCAATACGGTGCGCAGGGTATTTGGCAGCTTTACGGAAAACATGAACGATTTGAGCAACATGCTCGGTTACACCTCAAGGGATTACACATACGTCAACGATGCGGTCACTTTTATCGACAATCATGATCTGGTGCGGTTTTCCACACTTCAACCAGACAAGGCGATCTTCCATGCAGCCTTGGCGTTTCATTTAACATCAAGAGGCACTCCGGTGATCTATTATGGGACGGAACAATACATAAGCGGGGCGGATAGCGATGACGGAAGGCAGTTAATGCCGGTTTTTGACACGACCACCACCGCCTATCAGGTAATTAAGCAACTGGCAGGTTTGAGAAAAAGCAATCCCGCGTTGCAGTATGGCACCACAACTGTGAGATGGGTAAACAATGATGTGATCATCTACGAACGGCAATTTTATGATGACCTTGTTCTCGTGGCGGTCAATAGAAGCGGGTACAGCTACAATATAAGCGGCTTGCGGACCAACCTGCCGCCGGCAACTTATGGCGATTTTCTCGGCGGGCTGTTAAGCGGGAATTCCATAGTGGTAAATGCTGACGGTACGGTAAACAGCTTCGTTTTAGGGCCTACCGAAGTGGGGGTCTGGCAGGTCAGAAAATTGACAACAAGCTCCCCGCAAATTGGCGCGGTTGGTCCCACCATGGGCCGTGCCGGAAATAAGATCGCCATTGATGGCGAGGGCTTTGGAACCAGTCTGGGCGTGGTTAAATTTGACACCATTCAGGCTTCGGTGGCATCGTGGAGCAATACCCACATTGAAGCGGTGGTGCCGAATGTGGCCCCCGGTCTAAGGAATGTCACCGTTACCGCCAACGGCTTGACGAGTAATGCTTTTGCTTGCCAAGTTTTAACCGGCGATCAGGTCCAGGTAATCTTCCACGTGAACGCCCAAACCAACCTTGGGGAGAATGTTTATGTGGTCGGTAATATTGATGAGCTGGGCAATTGGGATCCCGGCAAAGCCTACATGCCTTTCCACAATCCCAACTACCCGGAATGGTTCCTTCCGGTAAGTGTTCCCGCTAATAAGACCATTGAATTTAAGTTTATCAAAAAGGATGCCAATGGGAACGTGATCTGGGAGGGAGGCACGAACAGAGTCTTGACCTCGCCGTTGTCGGGGAGCGCGGATACGCCGCTATATTACTGGCAATAGCCGCAGTAGGGGAGTTACGAACCGCCAGAGTTAATACGGGGAGGTGGTTGTTTCTCAGGTAGTCAGAGCCAATAAAATAGCGAGGCCATTCATTAAGTTTAAGGAGGGCAATTAAATGAGGAAGCTACCCGTTTTACTGTTAACTGCTTTACTGGTGTTAGGATTGGCCATCGAAGCCAGTGCGGCCACTTTGACCATTTGGGAGAGTTCGGACACCCAGATTGAGTTCCTGAAGAAGATGGGACAAGAGTACAAAAAAGCGACCGGCGTTGATCTTCGAGTTTACAAAGTTGCCCACAACGACCAGATCAACAAATTGACCCTGGACGGGCCGGCGGGTAAAGGGCCGGACATTGCCGTCTGGGTCCATGACGGCATTGGCGAGGCCGTCACAAAGGGCTTGATCTGGCCATTGCCGCTGGCGGAGAAGGATTTGAGCGGGTTTACCGATTCCGCGGTGGAAGCCATGAAATACAAGGGGAAAATTTATGGGCTGCCTTACGGGGTGGAAACAGTCGCCCTGATTTACAACAAAGATTTGATGCCGGACCCGCCGGATACAATGGATGAATTGCTGAAGACCGCCAAAAAGCTGACGAAAGACACCAATGGCGATGGTAAAGCCGAACAATACGGGTTTTTGTACGATACCACCAATTTCTACTTTGGTTTTGGGTTCTTCAGTGGTTATGGCGGGTATGTTTTTAAACAGACCAGGGAAGGCCTGGATCCCGCTGATATCGGACTGGCCAACGAAGGGGCCGTGAAGGCGGCCAAGTTTATCAAAAGCCTGCATACCAGCGGTTTAATCCCCATTGGAACCACCTATGATGTAATGGACGGCCTTTTCTCGGGCAAGAAACTGGCGGCCGAGATTAACGGCCCCTGGGCTTTCGGCGCTTACAAGGACGCCGGGTTGAACTATGGGATTGCGCCGCTGCCCAAATTGGAAAATGGGCAATATCCACGCACCTTTATCGGGGTCAAGACCTACTTCATCAGCAACTTCAGCAAGCAGAAAGAAGAAGCGTTGAAGTTTCTCAGGTGGCTGACCAATAAAGAGAATAGCTATCTCCAGTACAAGGAAACGGCGATTATCCCCACCAGGGCCGATGTGATCAGCATGCCGGAATTCCAAAAGGATAAGGATCTCCGGGCCTTTGCCATTCAGGCCAGCCGCGGCGTTCCCATGCCGAGCATTCCCGAGATGCCCCGGGTCTGGACCCCCATGGAGAATGGATTGAAGATGATCATGCAGAACCAGGCCGCCCCGGAGGATGTTTTGCGGCAAGCGGTGGAGCAGATCAAGTCGGATATTAAAGATATGAAAAAGTAAGGAAGCAGGTTCGAGGATGGCCCTATCCTTCGGAATCGGATCGGGTCATCCCCCGGATCCAGGGGTGAAAGATTTCAGAGGTGAAAAAGATGGGCCCTCGGACAGACCACGTTTCAACCGGCTTGCGGCGCAAGGCTTCAAGCCAAAAAAGCGCCAACCGGCGATACATGGCCGCAATTTTATCCACAATCTATATGGGCATGGGGCAGCTTTATAATGGGCAATGGGCCAAGGGGATCATCTTCATTCTCTATCATACCTTTATCGCGATCACCAGCATTCCCGTGCTTGTAAAGAACCTGCGCGGCTTGATTACTCTCGGCGACGCCCCCATGAAGGACAACTCCCTGTTCTTGCTGGTTTATGGGATTGTCTCCGTTCTGTTGCTGATGGTGGTAATCGGCATTTATATCTTGAATATTCGTGATGCTTACAAAAACGGCGAGTTGAGAGATGAGGGTCAAAAACCGGCCGGCTTTATCCGGTCGGTAAGAAACCTTTTTGATACAGGTTACCCGTACCTGATACTATCTCCAGGCCTGATGGCTCTTACGGCCATAACTTTTTTGCCGCTGGTCTTTTCCATATTAATTGGCTTTACCAATTACGACCTCTACCATTCGCCTCCCGGGAACCTTATGGATTGGGTGGGGCTGAAGAATTTCCACCAGGTGTTGACCGAAGGGTCCTGGGCCAGGACATTCAGAAATGTTCTCGGTTGGACCGTGCTCTGGACAGTCTTGTCCACGGTAACCAGCTTTGGTCTGGGGGCTTTTGTGGCCATCTTGCTGAACAATCCCAGGATCCGGTTCAAAAAGGTCATCAGAACGGTTTTGATTATCCCCTGGGCCATACCTGGCTTCACCAGCATTTTAGTCTGGCGGGGCTTGCTGAATACCAATTTTGGGGCCGTCAACCAGTTGCTGGCCTACCTGGGTGTCCCGGCGATTCCCTGGTTTGAAAATGTCTTCTGGGCCAGGACGGCTCTGGTGCTGGTCAATCTGTGGCTGGGTTTCCCATACAACATGATCCTGGTTACCGGGATTTTGCAGAGCATCCCCGGCGACCTGTATGAAGCAGCAAGGGTTGATGGCGCGACGGGCTGGCAGAAGTTCAGGCAGATCACCCTGCCGTTGTTGCTCTTCTCCATGGCGCCCCTGTTGATTATGCAGTTTGCCTATAACTTCAATAACTTTAATCTCATCTACCTCCTGAATGATGGAGGACCGGCGATCTTTGGGCAACAGGGGGCCGGCGGCACGGACATCCTGATCTCCTGGGTGTTTAAGCTGACATTCAACCTGTTGAAATTCAACTATGCCTCGGCAATCTCCCTGATCATCTTCATGATCATCGCGGGGCTCAGCGTTTATAACTTCCGCCGGACCAAATCTTTCCAGGAGGAGAAGATGTTGCAATGATCAAGTCGGAGAAACTCCGCGGTAATCTTGGCCTGGTTTTAACTTATCTGTTCCTCATCGTTATGATGGTGGCGGCGGTATTTCCCGCGCTCTGGATCTTCGGCTCGTCCTTGAACCCCGGCGACAGCCTGTTCAGCACTTCCATAATTCCGGAAAGGGCGACCTGGGTTCATTATAAAGAATTGTTCACGGAGATGGATTTCCCAATCTGGTTCTGGAATAGCATTAAGGTGGGACTGTCCACATCGGCTTTGGTCTTGCTGTTGTGCATGTTTACCGCGTACGCCTTTTCCCGGTTCGATTTTTATGGGCGCAAATCCGGGTTAATGACCATCCTGGTTTTGCAGATGTTCCCGGGCATGATGAGCATGGTGGCCATCTATGTGGTTCTGAACATGATTGGTCTTCTGGACACGCATCTCGGGTTGATCCTGATCTATGCGGGCGGGGCGGTGCCTTATCAGAGCTGGCTGATGAAGGGGTATTTCGATACCCTTCCCCGGTCTCTGGAAGAGGCGGCCATCATAGATGGCGCCAGCCGCTGGACCGTGCTCTGGCGGATCCTGGTTCCACTTTCCCTGCCGATTATTTCCGTGGTGGCGATCTTCAATTTCGTGGCCCCCTTTGGTGATTATCTGCTGGCGCGTTTGATCTTGACGTCTCCCGAGAAGTGGACATTGGCCGTGGGTCTGTATGATTTTATCTCCGGCCAGTTCGGCAAACACTTTACGCAATTTGCCGCGGGAGCTGTTTTGGCCGCCTTGCCCATCACCATTTTGTACCTGTTGTTGCAGAACCTGTTGATCAGTGGGTTGACCCAGGGCTCGACCAAGGGATGAGAAGGATTTACCAGGGAGACAGGTAGGCGCCAACAGTAGTACTGGCATATAATACCTGACATTTATCCATGATTTCTTGCTCCATGCTGGGACTTGCGGGCAAGATTTTTGTGCTTGTGTACTCTTTCACATTTTCTTCATGATTTTTTCATAAGTGCGGTTTAAAATAAAGCCAAAGGTGGATGACACTTTGAAATGGTGTGGTGTGCCAGACCGAAGGGGGGAGAGTAGCCACAATTACTAATGACAATAGTATTAGTGACTGTAGAAACAATGATGACGTAGTGGGCTATGGCGGTGTTGGATCTAAATTGTCGTAACTAATAGTGGAGGTGGATTATGATAATGCGTTTCTTTAAGGATCGACGGTTCAGCGTTTTGTGGGCGGTGGTGCGGATCTGGTTGGGATGGCAATGGCTGGAAGCCGGTCTGGGAAAGATCACTTCCCCGGTTTGGGCCGGGAATAAGGCTGGTGTAGCGGTGGGTGGATTTTTGCAAGGCGCTCTGGCGAAAGCGACCGGTGATCATCCATTGGTCCAGGGATGGTATGCCGCCTTTATCAAATCCTTTGCATTGCCCCAGGCGAAGCTCTTCAGTTACCTGGTGGCCTATGGTGAGGTCCTGGTTGGCATTGCACTGCTTCTTGGCACCTTTACCGTTTTTGCGGCGGTGCTGGGGGCCCTGATGAACCTCAATTATATGCTGGCGGGGACTACCAGTACCAACCCGGTAATGTACACCCTGGCCATTTTAGTGATTATTGCGGGCGCCAATGCAGGGCTAATCGGGCTGGATTACTGGTTAAGGCCGTTTGTGTCCGGCCTTGTCGGCAAAAATTGGCGAGCCGGAGGCACACAGGCGCAGCATGCGCACTGAAAGGGAAGGGAGGAAGGAAGAGTGCGCGGGGGATTACTAATAGCTGTAGCCAGTACCAGTGGATTGACAATCTGATTGGCGGATGGAAAGGATGCGGATAGGCTTATGAAACGCTTTCTAGTGGCATTTTTTATCATGGCGGTGCTTACCACCGCCGGGGCTCCGGCTTTTGCGGCGGTGATGGCGCCCCTTCCTGAACCCGGCAAGGGCTTTGGGCAGGCGGTATCGGCGATGGTAAAGAAAATGAAACAAAATGACTGCCCGCACTCGGTGGGGGAATGTGTCTCCTCGGCGGCCAGCAGGTAGTTGACGGCTACATAATTCAATTGATATGTGGCAGCAGGGCGCTTCCCGCGTCCTGCATTTTTTTGTGGGATTATTTGGCGGCAGGAGGAGTTTCCGAGTGTTTAAAGAATATATATCTTGTAGTGCAAACGTATGCATAAACTATTCCGATCCGGAGAGCTTGCGTGATCGCACAGGGGAGGCGCTTGGAGTGGCAGTGACAATAAAAGACGTGGCCAGAATTGCGGATGTTTCTCCCTCGACGGTCTCCCGGGTGATTGCCGGGCACCCCAGGATCAGCGTCGCCACCCAGCAAAAGGTGCGCAAGGCCATGCGGGAACTCGGCTACCATCCCAACGAGATTGCCAGGAGCCTGGTGACCAGGACGACCAACACCCTTGGGCTGGTGATCCCCTACGCCGCGGAGAACGCTTTTGCCAACCCCTTCTTTCCAGAGGTGCTGCGCGGCATCGGGACCGTGGCGCAGTCGGCGGGGTTTCTGATGCTGCTGGGAGCGGGAAGCACCGAGAAAGAGGGCAGAAATCTGAGCCTGCAGATGCTCCGGCGCCGCCGCGTGGACGGGGTGATCCTGCTCGGCGTGAGGGCCGGGGACCAGTTGATTGAGGACCTTCTGGAAGAGGAGCATTCCTTTGTGGTCATCGGCCGGGTGCCGGACGACAGGGTAGCCTGGGTGAACAACGACAACGTGGCCGCCGCCCGGCAGGTGGTTGAGCATCTGATCCATCTGGGGCACCGCCGGATTGCCCTGGTTAACGGGCCAGATGATTTCGTGGTCTGCCAGGACCGCCTGGAAGGCTACCGGCAAGCGCTCGCCGCCCACGGGATGGGCTTTGACCCGGCGCTGGTCGCTGATGGCCGCTTTACGGAATCCGGCGGCGCGGAAGCCGCGGAGACGCTCCTCAAGATTCCCGGGGGAGAAAGGCCCACCGCCATTTTTGCCATAGATGATCTGATGGCCCTGGGAGTGGTACGGGCCGCCAGGGCGAAGAACCTGCGCATCCCGCAAGATCTGGCGGTGGCGGGATTCAACGACGATCCTATCGCGGCGCACCTGGAACCCGCCCTGACCACAGTGCGCATCCCGATCTTCCAGATGGGGGCGGCGGCGGCCGGGATGCTGATCGGGCTGGTGACCAGGGAGCTTGATCGGCCGGCGCAGCTTATCTTGCCAGCGGAACTGGTAATACGTCAATCATGCGGCGGGAGGTGAGATTTGGGAGCTCGGCGTCAAAACCCCAAGGACATTTGAACGGAAAATTGCTCTTTTGTGCTCCAGGCCAACTACCCAGGTCAATTTAACAAGTAAAAGGAGGATTCCGTTTATGAAGAAACTCTTGGTAGCTTTTCTGGCCGCGGCCCTGCTTGCCGGTTTGATGGTCCCGGCGGCCTTCGCCGCCAAAAAGCCGGTGGAGGTCGTAATCTGGGATCAGGACGACCCGCCGGCGGAAGCGGTCATGGACAAACTCTACAAGGAATTCATGGAGAAGAACCCCGGCATCAAGATCACCCGGGTGCACTACGGCACCGAGGACCTGCGCAGCAACTTCCAGAACGCGGTGATCGCCCGCAAGGGGCCGCAGCTGATTCTGGCGCCGTACGACAACATCGGGCCTTTCAGCACCATGGGGATCATCCAGCCGCTGGACAATCTGGTTCCTAAGTCGTTCCTGGACGGATTTAACAAGTCGGCTCTGGACGGCAACCGGTTTAACGGCAAGTTGTGGGGAATTCCCGACCGGGTTGGAAACCATCTCACCCTGGTCTACAACAAGAAGCTGATTTCCGAGGCTCCCAAGACCATGGAAGAACTCATTGCCAAAGCCAGGGAACTCACCAGGGACACCAACGGCGACGGCAAGATCGACCAGTACGGTCTGGTATACAATTTAAACGAACCTTTCTGGTTTGTGGTCTTCCAGGGCGGGTTCGGCGGCTGGGTGATGGACGCCAAGAACCAGCCGACCCTGGACACCAGGGCTACCGTTGACGCGCTCCAGTTTGTGCATGACCTGAAATTCAAAGACAAGATTGTGCCTGAAGAAGCCGACTACCAGGTGGCGGACACCCTCTTCAAGGAGGGGAAGGCGGCCATGATCATCAACGGGCCGTGGTCCTGGAAGGCTTATCAGGATGCCAGGATCGACATCGGGCTGGCCCGGATTCCGAAGATTGACAGCACCGGCAAGTGGCCCGTGCCGATGACCGGAATGAAGAGCTACAGCGTTTCCGTGAACGTCAAGGACAAAGAGTTGAAGGATGCCACCCTGAAGGTGCTCATGTTCCTGACCGGCGAGCATGCCCAGGCCGAATACCTCAAGGCCAGGGCGATTGGCGACCTGCCGTCCAACAAGAAGGTGGCCGACTCCGCCGAGGTAAAGAACGATCCTGTGTTGAAGGCTTCCGTGGACCAGATGATGGCCGGCAAGCCGATGCCCATCGCGCCGGAGATGCGGGCGATCTGGGACGCCATCCGGCCGTCGCTGGAACTGGTGATGGGCGGCAGGATGAGCCCCGAGGACGCCGCCAGGGAGATGCAGAAGGTCGCGGTTCAGAAGATCAAAGAGATGAAGCAATAAGCGTTTCAAGAGGTATCCAGCCGGTATTCAAACCAGCATTCAACCGGCATTGGAGAGGGTGGAGGGAATCCCTTCACCCTCCTCATCCGGGATTCCTTGTCCGGGAAGGTGATTATCGATGGACGATTCAGTACAACGGAAGGGCGCGCGGCGGGGGGTTGCAGGGCGGTTTGTGGCCCGGCGTTCTCCGGGAGGATTGCACCGGCGGCGGATCCGGCTGGCCTATCTGTTGATCCTGCCCTCGGCGTTGGTCATCGCTTTGGTCTTGCTCTACCCGCTCTTATTCGAATTTTACCTGTCCACGACCAACATGAGCATGCAGCGGATCTTCAACTACCAGTTCGTCGGGATCCGCAACTTTGCCACCATCCTGGCCGATCCGCAGTTTTACGAGGTCTTCTTCCGGACGATCATCTGGACGGTGGTCAACGTCTTCTTCCACGTGGCCATCGGTCTGTGGCTGGCGATCCTGCTGCACCGGAAACTTCCCGGCAGGGCGATCTTCAGGGTGCTGTTGCTCCTGCCCTGGGCGGTGCCCGAATATATCTCCGCCCTGACCTGGAAGGGGCTCTTCAACTTCCGTTACGGGGCGGTCAACCTCTTTTTGGGGCAGGTGGACAACCTGCTGAACTCCGCCTACGGCCTGATCGGGTTGGCCAGGGGCTGGCATCTGGGGCCGATCAGCTGGCTCTCCGATCCGACCTGGGCATTCGCGGCGGTGATGATCGCCAATATCTGGATGGGGTTTCCTTTTATGATGGCGATCTCCCTCGGCGGGCTGCAATCCATCCCGCACGAACTCTATGAGGCGGCGGATATCGACGGCGCCAGCGGCTGGCGGAAGTTCCGGAACGTGACCCTGCCGCTTTTGAAACCGGTCTTGATCCCATCGGTGGTCCTGGGCACCATCTGGACCTTCAACAAGTTAAATGTCATCTACCTGATTACCCTGGGCGGACCCGGAGATAAGACGCACATCCTGGTAACCACGGTCTACCGGGCGGCCTTTGACTATTACCGGTACGGGTACGCGGCGGCCTTTTCGGTGGTCATGTTCTTCATCCTGCTGCTCTTTACGGTGAACTTTGTCAAGCATTTGAGGGGAACGGAGGCGGTGTACTGATGCGGCGCTCGGTCTACAGAAGGGCCCAGGGCGACAGCCCGGTGAAACTGTTCTTTATCTACGCGGTCCTGATCGTCTTTACAATCATCGCCGTCTACCCGATCGTGAATGTGTTCAGCGTCTCGTTGCGGCCCAACAACCGGCTGTACTCGACCTCGCTGGCGATCATTCCGGATGACGCCACCTTGCAGGCTTATAAGAGCGTCCTCTTTGAAAAGCCTTTCTTGCTGTGGTTGAAGAACAGCCTGATCGTCTCGCTGGTCACAAGCGTGATCGGGGTGGGATTAGCTTCCACCGCGGCTTACGCCTTCTCCCGTTTCAGGTTCAGGGGGCACCGGGCGGGGATGACGCTGTTTTTAGTGGCGCAGATGTTCCCGATCCCCATGTTTCTGTTGCCACTGTATATCCTGCTGGGGCGTTACGGGTTGACGGACACTCTGCTGGGTCTGGCGGTCCCGTATGTGGCCCTGACGTTGCCGTTTTCCATCTGGATGCTCAAGGGCTACTACGACACGATCCCCCGGGAGCTGGAGGAGAGCGCCTCGATTGACGGCGCAAGCCCGTTGAGCGCTTTTTACCGGGTGATTTTGCCGCTTTCGCTGCCCGCGCTGGCCATCACGGGGCTCTTCTCCTTCATGACCGGCTGGTCGGAGTATATCGTGGCGCGGGTGGTGCTCACGCAGCCGGATCTATTCACGCTGCCGCTGGGGCTGGTTAACCTCCAGGGCCAGTTCTCGACCGAGTGGGGGAACTATTCGGCGGCGGCCATGCTGATCATGGCGCCGGTGATGGTTCTCTTCCTCTCCATGTCCAGGTTTCTCATCTCCGGCCTTACCCTGGGCAGCGTTAAAGGCTAAAATGAACCACGAAAGATTGGAGCAATAATGGCGCAAAAGCAACCTGAAAAGCCGTTCCTTATCGACGGGATCATCGGGAACTCGCGGATGCTGGCGACGTTGACGAAGGATGGCGTGATCCACCACCTGTTCTGGCCGAATATCGACTACGCGCAAAATATGGGGCGGACCCTGGCGGGGATCCATGCGCCCGGCATCACCGGCGAAACACAGTGGGTGGGAGGCGCCGGCTGGGAGGCCCGCCAGGAATATCTGTCCGACACCAACATCATCCGGACCGTGGCGCGGCATGAGGGCCTGGGTCTGGAGGTCGGGGTGGACGACTATGTCCTGCCGGAAAAGGATGTGCTGGTGCGCTCCTTTTCCATCGCCAACCGGCGGCCGGCTCCAATCCAGCTGCGGTTTCTCTACTATCTGGCCCTCGATCTGGAGGAGAGCGAGCTCTACAACACCGTTTATTTCGAGTCCCGAACGCAGGCGGCCGTCTTCTACCGCCGGGGATTCAATTTCTGCCTGGGTGGAGATCGGCCTGTTTCCGGCTACCAGTGCGGGCATGAGCAATGGGGCAACAGCGCCTTGATTGATGCGGCCGACGGTCATTTACAGGGCGCCGAGATCCAGAATGGCGATGTGGACGCCTCCCTCTCCTGGGAGTTGGGAGAGATCCAGGCCGGGCAGGCTGTGAACATCACGATCTTCATCGGCGCCGGGGACGATGTGGAAGGCGCCTCCGGCCTTCTGGAAGATGCGCGCCGGATGGGGCGCGAGAAGCTTCTGGAAAGCACCGCCGGCTTCTGGCGGGAATGGCTTTCCAGGCGGGAACCGGCCTTTGCCGGCCGGCCCGCGCCGGGTTCCGAGGCGGACCGGATCGATGCGCTCTACCGCCGGTCTCTGCTGGCGCTGAAATTGCTTGCGGACGAGACCTACGGCGGGATCATCGCCGCGCCGGAATTCGACCCCCGGAGGGAGGAGTGCGGCGGGTACGGCTACTGCTGGGGGCGGGACGCCGCCTACATCGCCACGGCCCTGGACGTGGCGGGTTATCATGAACTCACGGCCCGCTTTTATCGCTGGGCGCTGAAGGCCCAGTCCAGGGACGGAGTATGGTTGCAACGGCATTACATGGACGGGCGCCCCGCCCCGTCGTGGGGCCTGGTTCAGTCCGACGAGACGGGCGGCATCCTGTGGGGGATGTGGCAACACTTCCTGCTGACGCGGGACGAAGGTTTCCTGGCGGAGGTGTGGCCCGGCTTGCGCATGGGCGCGGAGTATCTGGCCCGGAATCTGGATCCCGAGACCGGCCTGCCCCGCCCGAGTGTGGATCTATGGGAAGAACGCTTCTCGGAGGCCACCTATTCCAGTGGGGCCGTGGCCGCGGGTCTCCTGGCCGCGGCGCAGGCCGCCCGGAAGCTGGGATTTGCCGAGGAGGCCGCCCGCTGGCGCGAGGTGGCTGAAACCATCAGGCGCGGGATCGAGACCTTCCTCTGGAGCCAGGGGGAGGGGCGGTTTTTGCGCGGCATCAAAAGGAAAGTCTCGGTGGACGAATACCATTGGGCGCAGGGAAACGGTGTCAAAGCGGTCCGGGAGGACCAGGGGCTTTATCCCGCTTATTTCCGGTGGGATGACCCGGTGGTGGACACCAGCCTCCTGGGCTTGAGCTTCCCTTTCAACCTCTTTCCCGCCACGGACGAGCGCATGCGCCGGACGGCGGCGGAGGTGGCCGGGAGGCTGGAAGTCCCCCACACCGGCGGGGTGATGCGGTATGAATGGGACCCCTATCGCGGCGGGAACCCCTGGATCATCTGCACGTTGTGGCTGGCGCTGTATCGCGTGCAAACCGGCGAACGGGGCGAGGCGGAGCGGCTGTTCAGGTGGGCCCTGTCCCATCAGACCGAACTTGGCCTCCTGCCGGAACAGGTTGACCGCCAGACCGGCGGGACCGCCTGGGTGGTACCCCTGGCCTGGTCGCACGCCATGTTTATCCACGCGGTGATGGCCTTCCGGCAGAGAGGCTGGCTGAGCGAGCGAAGCCGAACCGGCGCTGGCTGACGCTGAGCCGCGCCGGGCGGGTGGAGGGAAGCGCTGGCGCGCCGGGTCTCCTCGTGCGCCCGGAGCTTTTCACCCTTTTTTTTTGCCGGTGAGCATGCTATAATTAGGACAAGTTAAATTCAAAAGCGGGGTGGGAACGTGAAGCTGGCGCGCTTTGCGCATGCAGGGCAGATCAAGTACGGCGTGGTCGAGGAAGAGAACGGTGCGGAATACCTGAGGGAACTGCCAAATGGCCCGTTTGGGGAGTTGCGGCCGGCGGGGGGACGGATCCCCATGGCCCAGGTCATGTTGCTGGCCCCCTGCACGCCCACCAAGATTGTGGCCGTGGGGCTCAATTATGTGGACCACGCGCGGGAGCTTGGCATGGCGATTCCGGAGGAACCGGTAATCTTTATGAAACCCCTGTCCACCCTGGTCGGCCCCGGAGGCCTCATCATTTACCCGGCGATGTCCCGGCGGGTGGAGTATGAAGGCGAACTGGCCATCGTGATCAAGGACACCACCAGGGACGTGCGTCCCGAGGAGGCCAAAGCGCATATCCTGGGGTACAGTTGCTATAACGACGTGACCGCCCGTGATCTTCAGCAAAAGGACGTGCAGTGGACCCGGGCCAAATCCTTCAACACCTTCGGGCCGCTGGGGCCCATCATCACCGATGAGATCGATCCGGACAACGCTCCGATCACCTTGCTGGTGAACGGTCAGAAGCGCCAGTCCTCTTCCACCAACAACTTCATCTTTCCGGTGGCCAGGGTGGTCAGCTTCATCTCCCAGATCATGCCTCTGTATCCGGGGGATGTGATCGCCACGGGGACCCCGCCGGGAGTGGGCGAGCTCAAACCGGGGGACGAGGTTGAGGTGTTCATCGAAGGAATCGGACGTTTGCGCAACCAGGTTGCGGCATGATATTGGGTGGTGTAGATGGGCGGCATTAACTTTGGGTGGCTCCAGCTGCCATCCTTCGGCTGGCTGGATCTGCTGGATATCTCCATCATTGCGATCGTAATCTACAAGGGAATCTCGCTGATCCGCAACACCCGGGCGATTCCGCTCATCAAGGGAA
>JAMCQP010000066.1:0-8402 GCA_023381695.1 Bacillota bacterium
CGGGTCTCGCTGGTTATGGGCCAACTGAACATATTCGGCTATGCCGTTTTTTGTTTTGGTCTTCGTGGTACGTATATACATTGTAACCACATTATACCATAAACAGGCCGAACACGCAAGAACAAATCTGCCATTTATTGTGCCTACAGATTTTCTCGTTTTTCCTACGCTTAGGGACCTGAAACCCGCATTTTACGGGAGGGTGGTACCCTAAATGTGCCTTGTAACTGTACAACGCCAGGAAGAATGGATGGCGATTATGCCGCCGCACGTCTGCAACACTATGCTGAAGAACAACTATGAAGCAGGGCAACACAGCGGCTCTGAATCTAAGCTGACCGAGGTCATCTGCCGTCTTTTGGCAAGCGAAATGAGCGAAGATGAAATCTCCGTGACTCTCTGTAATAAACCCGATGTTGTCAGCGATGTGCTGAAATACAAGAGCGAGGTCATCACTCTATATGCCAAGCAACTGAAGGGTCGGCGTAAAAGGCGGGAACGGAAAGCAAATTCATAGTTTTAACGGTTTGACGTTACATTTAACGATTTGCGTTAGGGGTGTGCATTTTATCAATGGGTGGTTACTTTACCAATATTTAAGCCACTTTCGGAGAGTCAGAGAATGACTCTCCTTTGTTTTTGTCAATGCATTGTCAATATGAAATGAAAACGCCCACCTAGTGGACGTTTGGCGGCTCGGCTTTTTGTGGTATTTCCTGGGTTGAAGATAACCTTGTCAATATGGTATAACGAAAACGTCCGTCTGCTGCGCGTTTGACACGCATTGTTTTCCAGCGTGGCAACAACAGAATCCGGCAGCGTGATAGTTCTCTTTCTCTCATCTGTTTTCGTATCGACCTTTTGAAGCGGTTAATTGCCTTGTATTGGCCGCAATTATAATTAGTTCAAAAGGTTCATTGGCTATTTCAGCCGGGGGCTCTTTAAAACATTATTTTAATATCATTTTGTAAACTATCAGCAACGCGTGGCAAGTTTTCGGAAAGAAAATTAACCTAATTGATAGAAGCTGGTAGTGTCAATACTTTTGTGCACAAAAGGTGCACTTTTTCGGGGTTCGTCTCATACTCCTGGGTAGGCTGATCAAGTACCAACGGCAACCCGCGACATGGATCAGTAGAAATCTGAAGGGAGGGGCAAACGGTGCCAAACGACAACGGAAACGGCAAAGAGGACAAGTACGATGGGATTATAGACAAATGGGCCAGGGAGTACGGCCTCCACCCGGCGTTCGTCAAGGCCATCATCAAAGCGGAGAGCAACTTTAACCCCCGGGCTTACCGGGCGGAGCCGGGGATAAACGATGCCAGCTACGGGTTGATGCAGATTCTTTTCAAAACCGCAAAAGGGATCGGCTACCAGGGGGGGCCGGCCGGGCTTTTTGATCCGGAGTCCAATGTCCGGTTCGGGGCGAAGTACCTGGGGATGCAGCTTAAAGATCTGGGCTCCGAGGAACTGGCCACCGCGGCATACAACGCCGGGCCGGAATTCGTATCCCGCCTGGTCGAAAGACACGGAGATGACTTTGCTAAAATCTTTGAACACCTGCCGAAGGTGACCAGGAACTATGTCCCAAAGGTCATGGCGTTTTACTCCGAGTACAAATGGAGGTGGGGCGGTGTTCATAAAACCCCGTAAGAAGCGGTAGCAATTTGGGGGTTTTGGCCGGCTTATAGCCGGTTTTCTTTTGCCCTTGGTGTTTTTCGGTTCGTTAACTAAGTTTGGTTTCGATCAATTTTAAGTGTGAAAGGGCTTTTTGAGCAAACTTGGAGTCGATTTGTGCGCAATGATATCGCGCTCTTCGACTGGCATTTTGATCAAATGTAGCTTCCCTCAACAATTTCTTATGATGCTTAGCTTGGAGCTTATGGCCAGGATAATCCGGCAACTTAACCACATCGATGCCGTATATCATAATGTGCCAAGAACATTCTATATCACCCAAGAAATTCCTTCAGTCAACCTGAATGTCGTATTGATTTTTGAATTTGAATTAATGACTTCTTTTGTAAAATGGCGTCTTTTCATTGAAACTCAGGGGCCTTTGGTGCGGAAAATTCGGCTACACCGAACCCACCGCCGAAGGGTGGTTTCTCTTGCGAAAGTTAAGCGCGCCACAGGTTAATCTGATCCTCGGCGTCGTGGCCGACGCATACAGCCGGCGCCTGTCGGTGATATTTGGAACGGCAGGTTCGGGGATTCCAGCGGGGCTTTCTAAAGAATCTTCGGTGTGATATACTAAGAAGTGCTAGGGGGAGCACAATGAATAATCGGAGTTGGCAGATCTCCGTCGCGGTGGTTTGCCTGATCCTGGGACTGCTTCTGGTGGTCCAGATCCGGACTCAATATATAAAAGAACGGGCGGCGCTGCCCCGGACGCAATTTCTGGAACAGCTCTACGTCGATGCCGAGGAACAACGGAAGGCTCTCCAGAAGGAGGTTGACCAGCTCAGGGCCGAACTAGCCGGAGCCGCACAGGGCAGAAGCCTTACCGCTGCGCTGAATCTGGAGCTTGAGAAAGCGCAAGTCCTGGCGGGCCTGACGGATGTCAAGGGGCCGGGGGTGATTGTGGTGCTGGACGACAGCACCGCCCAGCCGAAGCCCGGGCAGGATGCCGACATCTTCAAGATTCACGATCAGGATACATTGCTCGTGGTCAACGAGCTGTTTGCGGCCGGCGCCGAGGCCCTGTCCATCAACGGGCAGCGGCATGCGGCCATCACCGAAATCCGGCTGGCCGGGGACGCCACCTCGATCAACAACACCCATGTCGGCCTGCCCTTCACGATCAAGGCCATCGGCAACCCGGCCACGCTGGAGGCGGCGCTGCGCATGCGAGGCGGCGTGGTGGACAGCTTGAAGACCTGGGGGATTACCGTAAAGATTGAGCAGGCGCAGGAGCTGGTGATTCCGGCCTACAAGGGGAGCCTGGCTTTTGAATATGCCAAGCCGCTCAAACCGGCCGCCAACCTTGGCGAGGGCGCCACGGGAGGCGCTGCGGGTAGTCCTTCTATGACGGGTGCGGCCGGAAACCCGAGTGATGCCGCCCGGCTTGGCCGGTAAGGCGGAGACTTAAAGAAGAGTTCGTAAAGAGGAGTTAACGACAACGATAGCCGGGCAAAAAAGGTTCTTAGCAAAGAAGAGGCAGCCACCACAAAGGTGATGGCTGCCTCTCAAACCGCAGATCCCACGATAGATCAGATTTACCAGAGATCAGATTTACCGGCGGGGAATACTTCCCACGCCCGGGACCTGTTTGCCGTGGCTGCTCTCAGGCGCTAACCGACGGTTTCCGGAAGGCGAAGAGCTTGGAGATCGCCAGGAGGATCACGCCGATCCCCAATAGCACCAGGATGATATCGGTGACCGCCAGAGTCATGTTCCCCAGCGGCAGGTACTTGGTGAACAACAACTTAAACAGCGACCACAGGGTGGTCACCATCATGAAGATGGCCGGAAGCACGGTAAACCAGGTTGGCTTCTTTTTGCTGGCCAGCCAGACCGAGACGGCGATGAGGCTCAAGGCAGCCAGGAGCTGGTTGGCGGAGCCGAAGATTGGCCAGATCAGGCTGAAGAGGTTGGTAGCGCCGAAGTACCACATCAACGCCACCGCAATGCCTGCATTGAGGAAGTAGGACTTGAGGATCTTCGGCGGGTTCTTGAAGAGGGCCGCCCAGAGTTCCTCAAAAAGATACCGGTTCAAACGCACCGCGGTATCCAGGGTGGTGACCACAAAACCTTCCACCATCAGGATGCCGAAGACCGTTCCCGCGGAGACCGGGAGCCCGACGCTCTTGTGGAGCAGGCTGCCCACCGACAGAGCAAAGGCCAGGATCGGGTTGGACTTGACCCCGGCCACCGTCGGGTAGACGATATTCCGGTAAGTCTCGAAGTTCAGGCCGCCGGAGATGGCCAGGATCACCCCGGCCGCCAGCAGGGACTCAATCAACATGGCGCCGTAACCGATGGTCCGGATATCCTTCTCCCGGGAAACCTGCTTGGATACTGTGCCACCGGCGACCAGGGCATGGAAACCGGAGATGGCGCCGCAAGCCACCGTGATGAAGAGGAAGGGCCAGATGGCGCCGGCCAACTTTACTCCTTCGGTGAGGTTTAAGGCCGGGGCGATCAGTTTCACGCCGGCCAGGCCGCCGCCAAAGACGCCGACGACCAGGGCGATAATCCCGATGTACAGGATAAACGAGTTGGTGAAGTCACGGGGCTGTAAGATAGCCCAGACGGGAATCCCGGCGGCCAGGAAGGTATAGATCGACAGGATGATCATCCAGACCTCGGGTTTGAAGGTTATCGGGTAGAAGATTCCTACCGCGATCGAGAGGATGCCCACCAGGATGGCCAAAAGCGAACCCAGGTAGACGTTGATATTCTTCTTGTAGAGCAGCCACCCGATCAGCGGGGCGAAGAGGGTCAGGATGATCACCGACATGGACGCGATGCCGCCGATCTGGGCGTTGGGAATGCCGTTCACGTCCTTCACGTGCAGGACCGTCTTGCCCACCTCAAGCCCCATGTCCTTCAGCGGGACGAGGGAACCCAGCGCGGTGGCGGTAAGCTGCATGAAGGAGGAAGTAACCAGGACCAGGAGCGCGATGGTAAAACCAATAAAGAGTAAGAAGCCGGCACGCCCCAGGGTGTGGTCGGAGACCTCCGCCATGGATTTTCCTTTCTCGCGGACACTCACAAACAGCGCGGTGAAATCGTGAACGGCACCGATGAAGACGCCGCCCAGGAGCACCCAGAGCCAGACCGGGATGTAGCCAAAGATCATGGCCACCGTGGGTCCGACAATGGGACCAGCACCGGCGATGGAGGCGAAATGGTGCGAGAAGACCACGCCGGTCTTGGTGGGCACATAGTCGACGTCGTCCTTCATGGTGACCGCCGGTGTCGGCCGGCTGTCGTCAACGTCGAAGACCTTGTCGATGTAACGCCCGTAATAACGGTAAGCCAGCCAGAATACCGGAATGGTGATCAACATCAGAATCGCAATGTTCAACCTCATTACCTCCTAAATAATGGTTTGCGTTTGCAGCAATTGACAATGCCGTATGCGATTGGCAATCCCGTCAAAGCCCGGTCTTCACCCCCTTTGCGAAGAGACGCAATATACCGAAAATCCCGCCATCAAATATATTTCTCGGATACGATGGAATTTCCTTCTTGTTTCAATAGATTTGGAACACCATCAGTAATCATCGGCGAAAATTCCAATTTCGTTAAGTTAAGTTTTTCCCTGGGGGGCCGATATAGATATAGATTGTGCCATATCAAGGATTATGCCATATCAAGCGTTAACCGTTGAAGAACCGGAAGGGGGGGCGGCGCAGGGTTAAATTTCCAGACGTGGGAGGAAAAGTGCGTTGACATCCCGGTAGCGGGCTGTGTTATAATCAGAATGCCAGAAAATATAAGTTCGTGCATGTTTCGCCGGAAGCTACAAAGAACAGAGGTGGGCAGATGCCGGCTGTTGAAATTAAAGAGGGAACCCCTGACAGGCCCGACAAGGGCGAGAAAAAGCCCCAGGACGTGAAGATTATCTGGAAGGGCAACAAGATCGCCAAGTTAATCTTTGCCACCGGCAAGATGGTGGAGTTTGAGCAGTCGTAAAAGTCTTTCAAACGCCAGGCAGCGTATATTGCACAGAATGGAGAGCCGATCAAGCAGGCTCTCTTTTTCATGCCCGCTTTCTGGAAACGGCAGGAACCCCCGCCCTCCTGGTAGAACTGATCTGGCGAGGGGGTTTTAATCATGCCGGATCTTATCGCGTTGGGAGAGATTCTGGTCGACCTTGTTTCCACGAAATCCGGGGCTTCCCTGGCAAAGACCCCAAGTTTTCAAAAAGCGGCCGGCGGCGCGCCCGCCAATGTGGCGGCGGGGTTGTCCCGCCTGGGGGTGAGCACCGGTTTTATCGGCAAGGTGGGGGCCGATGAATTCGGGACATACCTGATCAATACGCTGGCGGAAAATGGCGTGGACACCTCCAAAATTGTGCGGGAGGCGAAGGCCAAAACCGGCCTGGCCTTTGTGGCGGTGAGCGACACCGGGGAGAGGGAGTTTCTCTTTTACCGGAACCCGGGGGCGGATATGCTGCTTGGCCCGCGGGATCTTGATGTCTCCTACATCCGTGGCGCACAGGCCTTTCATTTCGGGTCGGTGTCCCTGATCAGCGAGTCCTCGCGCCTGGCGACCCATCGCGCGGTGGATGTGGCGCGGGGCAACGGCCTGCTCATCTCCTTTGATCCCAACCTGCGGCTCTCCCTGTGGGATACGGAATCCCAGGCGCGGCTGCAGATCGATTCCGCCGTGAAGATGGCCGACCTGGTCAAGATGAGCATCAGCGAGATGGAGTTTCTCACGGGAGCGACCTCCCCCGAGGATGGTTGCCGGATTCTGTCCAAGAGCGGCGCCAGGCTGGTGGTGATTACCCTGGGCAAAGACGGCTGCTTTTTCGCGCATAGCTCCGGTTCTGGCTACGTTCCCGCCCCGCGCGTCAAACCCGTGGACTCCACCGGGGCCGGCGACGGCTTCATGGCCGGCCTTCTCTGGCAAATTCTGGAGGCCAGGCAGGCGGTGGCCACCAAGACCGAGACGACCGTCTGGGAGCGGAAAGACAAACCCGGTTCCACATTTTTGTCCGCGCTCTCTCCCGACCGGATTGAAGCCATGTGCCGCGCGGCCAACGTGGTGGGCGCCCTGGCCACCCTGGAACGGGGGGCGATTCCCGCCCTCCCCTCAAGGGAAAAGGTGCTGGCGGCGCTGGCCAAGGAGCGCCCGGCATGAAGCCGACGGAGCGTCGGCATGAGGCAGAGGAGCGCCCGGCTTAAAGCGGGCGCTCCTGTTTGAAAAGGGTGTTTCTGGTTTAAGGCGGTCAGGCGGTGCGAATCGAGGCGGCGTCTTCCAGGTGCAACTCCTTGATGGCGCTTTCCTTCAGCTTGTATTTCTGGATCTTGCCGCTGGCCGTCATGGGGAAGGCCGCGATGAACCTTACATACCGCGGAATCTTGTGGTTGGCGATCTTGCCGCGGCAGTATTCCCGGATCTCCTCGGGCGAGCTCTCCTGCCCTTCCCTGAGGATGATGCAGGCCATCACCTCCTCCCCGAATTTGGCATCCGGCACCCCGATGATCTGGACATCCCGGATCTTGGGGAAGGTGTACAAAAACTCCTCAATCTCTCTCGGGTAGATGTTCTCCCCGCCCCGGATGATCATATCCTTGGCCCGGCCGGTGATGTTGCAATAGCCGTTTTCATCCATCCTGGCCAGATCACCGGTGTGCAGCCAACCGTCCCGGTCGACGGCCGCCGCGGTGACCTCACGCATCTTGTAGTACCCTTTCATCACCAGATAGCCCCGCGTGCACAGTTCGCCGGAAACCCCGCGAGGAACCTCCTGCCCGGTGGAGGGGTCGATGATCTTCACCTCCACGCCCGGCAGCGCCTGGCCGACCGAGGAGACCCGGAGTTCAATCGGATCATCGGTCCTGGTCTGGGTGATTACCGGAGACGATTCAGTCTGGCCGTAGGCGATGGTAATCTCCCGGACGCCCATGCGGTCGATCACGGCTTTCATGACCTCCAGCGGGCAGGGGGAGCCGGCCATGATCCCGCTGCGGAGCGAACTCAAGTCAAACTTGTCGAATTCCGGGTGATCCAGCTCGGCGATGAACATGGTGGGCACGCCGTGCACGGCGGTGCAGCGCTCCTTTTCCACGGTCTCCAGCACCTGTTTGGCGTTGAAAGCCTCGATCGGCACCATGGTGGCGCCGCGGGTGACGCAGGCCAGGGTGGACATCACGCACCCGAAGCAATGGAAGAGCGGGACGGGGATGCAGAGCCGGTCGGTGGAGGTAAGCTTCATGCAGTCCGCCACCGCGTGAGCGTTGTTGACGATATTGTAATGGGTGAGCATCACCCCCTTGGGAAACCCCGTGGTCCCGGAGGTGTACTGCATGTTGATCACTTCGTCGGGGGCGAGGGTGGACTGCCTGGCCCGGAGATCCTCAAGAGGCACCTCCTGGCCGTAATCCATCAGTTCCTGCCAGGTGAACATGCCGACGGGGCGGCCTTCTCCGATGAAGATCACGTTTTTCAGGGCCGGCAGGCGCCGGGAGCTCAGATGGCCCGGCGTGGCGTCTTTGAGTTCCGGGCAGATCTCGTAGAGGGTCGACACATAGTCCGTGTCCTTGAACCCCTGGATCAGCAGCAGGGTTGTGGAGTCCGACTGGCGCATCAGGTATTCCAGTTCCGTGGCCTTGTAGCTGGTGTTCACGGTGACCAGGACCGCGCCCATCTTGGCGGTGGCAAACTGCGTGATGATCCACTCGGGAACATTGGTGGCCCAGATGGACACATGCTCGTCCTTT
>JAMCQP010000066.1:8412-29259 GCA_023381695.1 Bacillota bacterium
GGACAACCTCCAGCGCAGGTCGCGGTCGGCGTAGACCACGGCCTCATTGTCCGGAAAACGTTCCGTGGTGGAGTCCAACAGGTCGCCGATCGTGGTGTTCAGAAACTCCAACATCTTTTCGCCCCCTCAAAAGTTATGGCGCAAGCGATACAAGAATAGAATATTTTATGTTGCCCAACTTGTCAAAATGACCGTGCCCGGAAATCCGCCAAAAAATGGAATCCGGTGGGCCGGGCGGCCTCCTGCGCCCCTTTGCAAAAGAAAATTCCGCCGCGGGCAGGATTTTGCGGGGCTAACCGCCAAATAAATATGAATGCAAAAACATGCTGCAGAAAGGGGTTCCTATGGCATACCAGGATCTGAGGGAGTTTATATCGCAGCTGGAACGCAAGGGGCTGCTGGTGCGGGTAAAGGCGCCGGTGGACAGGGATCTGGAGATCACGGAAGTTACCGACCGGGTTTCCAAAGCCAACGGCCCGGCCCTTTTATTTGAGAACGTGCCGGGTTTTGACGTTCCGGTGCTGATGAACGCTTTCGGCTCTTTTGAGCGCATGACGATGGCGCTGGAGGTGGAGAACCTCAACGAGATCGGCAGGGAGATCACCAGCCTCATCGAGCTTTCCACCGAGGTCGGCCAGGCCGGGCTGTTCGGCAAGCTGCAGGCGTTGCCGAAACTGGCCGAGCTGGCCAGCCTGTTCCCGAAGGTGGTGGGGCGCGGCGCCTGCCAGGAAGTCGTGCTTGGCCCTGAGGACGGCGCGAGCCTGGACCGGTTTCCCATCCTCAAGAGCTGGCCGGACGACGGGGGCCGTTTTATCACCCTCCCGCTGGTCTTCACCAGGGATCCGGAGACGGGCCGCCGCAACGTGGGGATGTACCGCCTGCAGGTCTACAACGGGTTGACGACCGGGATGCACTGGCACATCCACAAGGACGGCGCGGAAAACTTTCGCAAGACCAAACGCCTCGGCAAGCGCATGGAGGTCGCGGTGGCCATCGGCGCGGACCCGGCGACCATCTATGCGGCCACGGCCCCGCTGCCCAAAGAGGTGGACGAGCTGCTCTTCGCCGGTTTTCTGCGCAAGGCGCCGGTGGAACTGGTGCGATGCCGGACGGTGGATCTGGAGGTCCCGGCCGGCGCGGAGATCGTGCTGGAGGGTTACGTGGACGCCGACGAGCTAAAGACCGAGGGGCCGTTCGGGGATCACACGGGATACTATTCCCTGGCGGATGAGTACCCGGTCTTTCACATCACCTGCATCACCCACCGCCGCAACCCTGTTTACCCGGCCACCGTGGTGGGCAAGCCGCCGATGGAGGACTGCTACCTGGGGAAGGCCACCGAGCGGATCTTTCTTCCCCTGATGAAGCTGATGCTGCCGGAGATCGTGGATATCGACCTGCCCATCGAGGGGGTCTTCCACAACTGCGCCATCATCGCCATCCGCAAGAGCTACCCCGGACACGCCCAGAAGGTTATGCACGCCCTCTGGGGGCTGCCGCAGATGATGACCACCAAGATCCTGATCGTGGTGGAGGCCGGCGTGAACGTCCACGATACCTCGGAGGTCATCTGGAAAGTCTTTAACAATATCGACCCGGAGCGGGACATCTCCTTTGTGAAGGGGCCCATCGACGTCCTGGACCATGCCTCCCGCTTGCCCAGGTACGGCTCGAAGATGGGGATCGACGCCACCATCAAATGGCCGTCGGAAGGGTTCCAGAGGGAATGGCCCGATGAGATCCGGATGAGCCCCGAGATCAGGGAACTTGTGGACCGCAAATGGCCCCAATACGGCATAAAGCTTGAGAAGTCCTAGGGCTGGAAACCGCCGGTGGAGGTTGTCCGATGTCAAAACTGCGCATCTTTCTGGAAATGATCAAGTTTGAACACACGATCTTTGCGTTGCCCTTTGCCTATGCCGGGGCGCTTCTGGCGTCCCGGGGCCGGGTCGGGCTGTGGCAGATTGCCTGGATCACGCTGGCCATGGTGGGGGCGCGAACCGCCGCCATGGCTTTCAACCGGCTGGCGGACGCGGAACTGGACGCCAAGAACCCGCGCACCATGGGCCGGGCGCTTCCCCGGCGCTTGCTGGGCAAAAAGGAGGTCTGGGTCTACTTTTTCCTGGCGGTGGCGTTGCTGCTCTTCTCCGCGGCGCAACTGAACAGGCTCGCGCTCTTTTTGAGCCCGGTGGCCCTCTTTTTCCTGATCTTCTACTCGTACACCAAACGGTTTACCTGGACCAGCCACCTGTTTCTGGGATGGGCTCTGGGGTTGGCGCCCATCGGCGCATGGCTGGCGGTAACCGGCCGGATAGACTGGCAACCGGTGGTGCTGGGCCTGGCGGTGACCTTCTGGGTGGCGGGATTTGACGTGATCTACGCCCTGCAGGATGTGGCCTTCGATCAGGCGGAAGGGCTGCAGTCCATCCCCGCCAGGTTCGGGGTGAAGCATGCCCTGCTCGCCTCCCTGGCCTTTCACATCCTGACCCTGGCGCTCTTTGCGGTGGCGGGAGCGGCCCTGCGCCTGGGGGTGGCCTACTGGATCGGGCTTCTTCTGACGGCGGCGCTGTTGATCTACGAGCACGCGATCATCAAGCCGGATGACCTGGGGCGGATCAATACCGCCTTCTTCACCGTAAACGGGGTGCTGAGCGTCGGATACCTGCTCTTTGCCTGGGCGGCGCTTTATTATTAGCATCCGGTTTGATTATTGGAATGCCGATCTGTTTATTAGAACGATTTGTTTGAATGGGGGAAAAGAAAATGTCCGGAAAAGTTTGGCGGGCTCACGGAGTGTGGGCGGCGGCCGCCATTGTTTTTGTGTTTGCGGCCATGCTTTTTGCGGTAACCGCGTCTTTTGCGCCAGCGCCTGCGTCGGCCGGAGGGAGCGCATTGAAGATTGGGGTGCTTCCCATCGAGGACACCCTGCCGTTTTACGTGGCGGAGAAGGAAGGGTACTTTGCCTCCGAGGGGGTGTCCGTGGAGCTTGTGCCTTTCAGTAGCGCCATCGAGCGGGATACCGCCCTCCGGGCGGGCCAGACTGACGGGATGATCACCGATCTTCTGGCGGTAATCTTCATGGAAAAGAGCGGGGTGCCGGTGGCGATCACCTCGGTGGCGCTGGGCGAGACCCCGCGGGAAGGGCGGTTTGCCATTCTGGCCGCTCCGGGGTCGAAGATTCAGTCCGTCGCGGATCTCAAGCATGTTCCCATCGGCATCTCCCATAATTCCATCATCGAATATGTGACCGACCAGTTGCTGCTGGCCAACGGGCTTTCGGCGCCGGAGATCTCCAAGCTGGAGATTCCCAAGATTCCGATCCGGCTGGACATGCTCCTCAACGGGAAGCTGCAGGCGGCCACCCTGCCTGATCCGCTGGCGGCGCTGGCGGAAGCCAGGGGCGCCCGGGTGATCGTCAGCGATACCGCCCCGGGCCCCGCCGGCAATCTGTCCCAGGTGGTGCTGGCCTTCCAGAAGAGGAGCATCAGCGGAAAACGCGCCGAGATTCGGAAGATGTACGCCGCGTACCGCCGGGCGGTGGAGGCCGTCAACGCGCGGCCAGGCGTCTATCGGGAGCTCTTGATCGACAAGGCCAGGGTGCCCGAGGCGATCAAGGAGACCTACCCGCTGCCCCGCTATCCGCTGCCGAAATTGCCGCGGAAGCAGGATTTCGACCGGGTTGTGAAGTGGATGCTGGAAAAGAAGCTGATCGACAAGCCGTACGCCTACCGTGATCTTACGGACGGCCAATTTACGGTTTCAAGATAAAGATTGTTTGGCTGGTTTGGAGTGTTGGTATTGCTGAAAGTGGAGAAACTGGTCTTTGAGTACCGGACCCCCGGCCGGCGGGTCTCCGCGCTGGAGGGGGTCGGCTTCACCATTCCGGACGGGGAGGCCTGGGCCGCCATCGGCCCTTCCGGCTGCGGGAAGAGCACGCTCTTGTACCTGATGGCCGGGCTTCTGGAGCCCACCAGCGGCAGGATTCTGTTTCATGGAAACCGGCCGGGCGAGCGGGCCCGGGAGATAGCCCTGATCTTGCAATCCTACGGGCTTTTTCCCTGGAAGACGGTCCGGCAGAATGTGATGCTGGGGCTCCAGTTGCGGGGAATCCACGGGCGGGAGGGGCTGGCCCGGGCCAGGCGGATCCTGGCTGAGCTGGATATTGCCGATCTGGAGGATGCTTATCCCGAGGAATTGAGCGGCGGGCAGAAGCAGCGCGTCGCCATCGCCAGATCCCTGGTCACGGAGCCCTCCCTGCTCCTGATGGACGAGCCCTTTTCGGCGTTGGACGCGTTGACCAGGGAGCGCATGCAGAACCTGCTCCTGGATCTGTGGCGACAGCGCCGCATGACGGTGCTCCTGGTGACGCACAATATCGAGGAAGCGGTTTTTTTGGGACGGCGGGTGCTGGTCTTTTCCGAGCGCCCGGGGAGGATTCTGGAGATTGTGGACAATCCGGGGATGGGCGATCCGGCCTACCGGGCTTCCAATCAGTTCTATGAGAAGGCGGTGTATATCCGCCAGAAGCTCTTCTCCTTCACGGGGGTTGGCGCCAGATGAGGGAAGCGAAGATGACGGCAAAGGCGATGGCCGTGACGGCGATTACTCTGGCGGTGGCGCTGGCGGCCTGGGAACTATTGTCCCTTCTTCTCCACGCCCCCACCTTGCCGGGGCCATGGGCGGTCTTCGGGGAGATGGCGGCCGGCGATCAGGAGGGGCTGTTGTTGCACCTCCTGGCGAGTACCAGGCGGGTCCTGGCGAGCCTGGCCATTTCGCTGGTCACCGCGGTTCCGCTCGGACTCTACCTGGGGCGAAATCCGGGGGTGGACGCCTGGGGGGCGCCGTTTCTCTACCTGACCTATCCGATCCCGAAGATCGTCCTGTTGCCCATTGTGCTCACCCTGCTCGGGTTGAGCGATGCTTCCCGGATCTTCCTGGTAACCCTGACGGTCTTCTATCAGATCCTGGTGACCACGCGGGACGCGGTACGGGCGTTGCCCGCGGCGGCGATCTACAGCGTGCAATCGCTGGGGGCGCGCGAGCGGCAGATCTACCGGCATGTGCTATTTCCTTTCGCCCTGCCGAAGATCTTCACCGCGTTGAGGATCAGCGTGGGCACGGCCATCGCGGTCCTCTTCTTCGCCGAGTCCTTTGCGACCAATTCGGGACTGGGTTACCTGATCATGGACGCCTGGGGCCGGGCCGACTACGAGCTGATGTTTGCGGCGGTGGCGGCTTTGAGCCTCCTGGGGCTGGCTCTGTATCTTGTGATTCAACTTCTGGAAAGGAGCCTTTGCAAATGGCAAAGGTGAAAATCCACCCGGTATTAATGATGCTGTTTTGCCTGCTCCCGGCCTTGACGGCGGGGTTTCTTTCCGGCGGGATGAGCGTGGCGCACGCGGAAGAGGTGAGCCTGGCGGGCACCAGTGCGACGAATTCAGCGGACGTGGAAGGGACAGGCCAGGGGTGGGCGGAGGGAACCATTTCTTCCGGGCCACGGCTGGGGCTGGTGAAGGTCAACGCGTCCGTGGTTCGCGTCCGGCCCTCGGAAGGCGCGGACGAAGCCATCCGGCTTCTGATGAACACCAGCCTGACCATGATCGCCGAAAATGGAGGATGGTGGCTGGTATTGGCGCCGGGGGAGGGCAACACCGCGGGCTGGATCAAAAAGGAAGAGGTGGCCGCCACGGCGCCAGATGAGTACTGGTCCCGGTTCTCAAGGATGGCCACGGTCAAGGTGGATGTGGCCATCGTCCGCTCGGAGGGGTCCCGACTCAGCCCGCCGCTCACCACCGTCTTCTTGAATACCCGCCTGGGGGTGGGGGATGTGGCGGGGGACTGGGTTCAGGTGGTCCTTCCGGCCGGGGAGAAAGGCTGGATCTACCAGGACTTGCTGGAGATCGGGGACGCGCCCTCGGGAACGGGATTCTTCGGGACCAACAACAGTTTTGCCTTCATAGACAATGTGGTTGCCGCGGCGCAGGGGTTTCTCGGCGTGCCGTACCGGTGGGGGGGCCGCAGCCCGCAAGGTTTCGACTGTTCCGGCCTGATCTACACGGTCTTTGCCATGAACGGGATCGTCCTCCCCCGGGATACCTGGCCCCAGTACTCCTCCACCCAGATCGTTCCGAAAGAGACCATGACCAGGGGGGATCTGGTCTTTTTCACGACCTACCGGCCCGGCCCGTCGCATGTGGGCCTCTACCTGGGCAGGGGAAGGTTCATTCACGCCTCATCCAGACGTGGGGTAACCATCAGCCGTCTGGACGATCCCTATTATGCCGCGCGTTTTCTTGGGGCCAGAAGAGTTCTGCCCCGGGGGAACTAGCTGTTCTGGTCGGGTGACCTTCTCCGGATCTTTAAAGCTCCGCCGGCCTTCACAAAGCTAGCGCCGGCGTAATGGGCTTTCATAAGCCGCCTGTCTTTGCATGTCCTCCTTCCAGATCTTTTCCCGTTCTTCCGGGGAAGCCGCCAGCCATTCCTCGTGGCCGATCAGGGGCGGCAACTTCCGTAGCTTCTTTTCTTTTTTGTATTCCCGGTCGTCGTCGTCGATGTAGATGGAATCGCCCTGGCAAAACCACAAGAGGAATTTATAAAGGTATTCATGCCATGGAATGTTCCGGAAAAACATGCTATCCCTCCTTTCCGGCCCGTTCATTTTGATCATCGGCCGGAAAGCCAATTTACCATAAATTCGGAGGAACCGTTTAGGGCGGAAAACGGTCGTGAAATGAAAGAGATGTAAATTATGGCGCTAAAGGGCCTATGTTGCGCAGGGATGCGTTGCAGATCTCGGCGGCAAGGGCCGGAAAAAGCAGGAAGGATCGGTAAGATGTAGAAATCATGCAGAAATGCGGTTTGAAACATACGGCTCAGAAATCTGTGGTGACGAGGGGTCCTGTGGATGAAAGCATGGAGAACCCCGCCAGCCGGCTGGCCGGCGGGGTATTGGCGCTGTTTCTTCTGGCGGGGTGCGGGTTGGCCGGTGGGCCCAAGGTGGAGAGGGAGGTGTCCACTCCCCGCGAGGCTCAACCCGCGGCGCCCGCGGCGGGGCGAATTTCCGGCGCCGGATCGGGATCTGAGGCTGATGCCGCCCTCAAGACGGAAACTCCTGGTGGAGCGGCAAGCCGCCGCCGGGCGACGGGCGGGGTGGCAATCCGCTATGTGGTCGGGCCGGACGGAACGATCGATTTTTCGGTTGACGGCCGGGAAGTGGTGGCGGCCATGCCCGGGGAAGACGCCCTCACGCAGGGTGAAACCAGGTTTCGCCAGTGGGCGGCAAAAGCGGGACACCCCTTTTTAGCCGCCAATCTTCTGGAAGAAGGATCCGGTAACAAAAGACCGGGCTTTGTTGCGCCTTACAGGATCGTCGAGGTGGGGTCTCTGCGGCTGGCGGTCATCGGGCTTCTGGCGCCTCAGGTGGATCTGTCGGCGGATGCACGGTTGCTGGACGGCCTGAGGAGCCCTTATGCCGGGTTGACCATCACCGATCCGTTGGCGGCGGCCCGTCAAACCGTGAAGGAGGCCGCAATGGCCGCGGATCTGGTGGTGGTGCTGTCCAGCCTGGGCCCTGCAGCGGATCGGCGACTGGTCCTGCGGGTTCCCGGAATCGACCTGGTTTTGGGGAGAAACCGCACGCCGGGTGTTGGTCCGCGTCAAAACGGCGACCGGTTCCTTGAAGATGCGAAACCATCCCGGGGAGCCCCGGTCCTGGAACAGATCCGGAACAGCTATCTGATGTGGGCGGGCGATGGCAAACCTTCGCTGGCTGAGGTTGAGCTTTTCGTGGGCGAAAACGGGGTTGACAAGATCCAGGGCAAATATCCGCCGGCCCCGCCCAAGACCCCTGAACCGTTCCAGGCGCTCCAGGAGCTTCAGACCCCCGGAATCCCTCAGACTCCCCGGACTCCCCAGACCCCACGGATCCCTCGGGATCAGGCTGAACGCCCCGTTCACGAGAAGATCGGGGAAGCAACGGTGGATATGAACTTCGAGCCGCCGCAAATCCCCGGCGGGGAGACGGTGATCGGGAATTTTGTCGCGGACGCCCTCCGCTCCTGGACGAGAGCGGATATCGCCATGCTGCAGGCGGGAGAGATCCGGGCGGGCCTGAACAAGGGGGCCATCACCCCCCTGGACTTGCAGCGAGTGGTTCCCGGCGCAGAAGAGGTGGCGGTGGCGGAGGTCCGGGGAGCGGTGGTTAAAGAATTGCTGGAACGCGGGGTGGTCGGGTATTCTCAGAGCTTCATGATCTCCGGCATGAATGTCCATTTTGATTTCCACAGGGGGGCGGGCAACCGGGTGATGGCCGTGGAGATCGGCGGCAGGCTGCTCGATCCCCTGGCCTATTACCGGATTGCCGCCGCGCGGAGCCTGCTTGCCCGGAGCGAACGGGCGGGGGAGCCGGTCCGTTACCTGATCCGTTATCACCAATCTCTGGCGCAACTCCTGAAGGAGTGGATCGCCGCCCGGGGAAGAGTGAGCGCGGCGTTGGACGGGCGGATCAGGGCCGGCAGCTACACGGTCATCGACGTGGTGGCCACCGGCGGGCTGTACGGCAGCCTGGGAGTTCAGAAGCATCCATCCCCCGGCGGGACGGCGTTGGGCGGCCTGGCGCTTCTGGGCGGCAACATCAGGGAGATCCAGGCGCAAAACCCCAGGGGCGCCATTTTAGTTGATACCGGCGATCTCCTTGCCGGGGAGGCTGAAAACGACCTGTTCCAGGGCGAGGCGATGGTCGAGGCGCTGAACACCCTCGGGTTCACCGCGACAGCCGTCGGGGAACATGATCTGGAATGGGGAGAGGCGGTGCTCGGGAAGAGGGAGGCGCGGGCCAGGTTCAGCTTTCTGGCGGCCAACGCCTACGAAAGGTCCTCCGGCCTGCCGGTGAAGTGGGCGGAGCCTGCGAAGATGATCACCGTCGCCGGCCGCAAGATCGGGCTCGTCGGGGTCACCCTGCCGTCCGGGCCGGAAGCCCTGCGGCCGGAGATTCGCGCTTCAACCGAATTCCGGGCGGTTGTTCCGGCGGTGAACGCCGAGGCGGCCAAACTGCGCAAGGCCGGGATGGAGATCGTGGTGGTGCTGGCGCATGTACCGGGGAAGATCGAAGAACTGGCGAGGGGTTTCCAGGGGGTGGATCTGGTGGTGGCCGCTCCTTCCGGGAAGGCCACATCCAGCGGGTACATCCCATCAACCGGGGACGCCGGCGCGGGGAAAAAGGCGCCGGTGATGGTTCCAGGCCAGGGAGGAAGTTCGGTGGCCAGGGCCCGGCTTCTCTGGGACAAGGAGGCGGGGAAGGTGAGCTGGCATGGGGTGCAACTGGTGGAGGTCGCACCGGGCCGGACCGACCCCGATGCGGCCCTGCTGGATCTGACGGAAAGATATGCGCTCCGCGCCAGGGTAAGATTGGCGCAGATCATCGGGACGGCCGTTGCGCCGTTGAAACGAAACCCCGACGGCGAGTCGAGCCTGGGAAACGTGGTCACCGATGCCTACCGCGAGGCCACCGGCGCGGAGATCGCCCTGCAACCCGGAGAAGAGCTCCGGGGGGACCTGCCCGCCGGCCCCGTTACCCGTGGGGATCTCCTGTCGATCTTGCCGGGGCGGGAGCACCTGATAATCATAGAGCTCTCCGGCGATGGCTTGAAACGGGCGGTGGACCAGATTGCCCGGACCCGCCGGGCTCTTCCCCAGGTCTCCGGGCTGGAGATTGTGGTGGAGGGAACCGGGGAGGCCGGGAAGGGAAGGCGGATCGTGGAGGTGCGGCCGGGTGAAAAACTCCCGGCTGCCGGCGGGACCTTCCGGGTGGCGGTGCCGGCGGCGCTTGCCAGGGACCACCGGGTCCAGGCATTCAGCGAGGCGCGCCACCGCACTGACAGCTTTGTAAATACCACGGATGCGGTGTTGACCTGGTTTGAATCCCACAAAAAGGCGGACGGAAAGGTAGAGGGGCGGATCCGGCAAAAACAGGCAGAAGCTTCAGGCGGGGAAGGGCTGGATTCCCCGGGGAAAAAGGGGTAAAATTAGATAAGGACAGGCGCAGAATGAATAAGGATAAGCACAGAATGAAATAAAGCCGGCCCGGGGGTGAGGATCACGGACACCGCGGTGAATATGAAGCTTTTGATTGACCTCTTGGAGAGGCTGAGCATCATTGCCATTCTGGCCTACTTTTTCAGCAGGTTCAAACCGTTTCGTCATGTGCTGCTGCGTTCCGGCTCCGTGCGGGAGAAGACCGTCCTGGCAGTCCTGTTCGGTCTTTTGGCCGTGGCGGGAACCTATACCGGCATCCCGGTCCAGGGCGCCCTGGCCAATTCCCGGGTGGTGGGAGCGGCGGTGGCCGGGCTTCTGGGAGGCCCCTGGGTGGGGCTGGCCGCGGGGCTGATGGGCGGCCTGCACCGCTATGCGCTGGGCGGGTTTACGGCGCTGGCCTGCGGGGTATCCACCACGGCGGAGGGGCTCTTTGCCGGGCTGGTGAACAGAGCGGCCCGCGGGAAGACGACCAACTGGTTGGTGGGCTTCTGGACGGGTTTTGCGGCGGAAAGCCTCCAGATGTTGATTATTCTTGCGGTGGCCAGGCCGTTTAACCAGGCCTGGGAACTGGTCCAGGTGATCGGGGTGCCGATGATCGTCGCCAATTCCCTGGGCGTCGGGGTGTTTATGGCCACCGTTCGCGCTCTGAAATTGCGGGAAGACCGGATTGGCGCCCTGCAGACTCAGAAGGTGCTGGACATCGCCAACCAGACCCTGCCGCATCTGAGAAAGGGACTCGATTTCGATTCCGCGGCCGCCGCGGCCAGGATCATCTACGAGGCCACCGACGCCGATGCGGTGGCGTTGACGGACCGCGGGCGGATCCTGGCCCATGTGGGGGTGGGAAGCGATCATCACCGCCCCGGCGAGCCGATCCTCACCGAGGCCACAAAGCAGGTGCTTTCGGAGGGCAAGATCGTGGTGGCGGCCACCCGTGGGGAGATCGGGTGCAAGTCGGCCAGATGCCAGCTTGGCTCGGCAATTGTGGTGCCGCTGCGCTGCCGGGAGGAGATCATCGGCGCGCTGAAATTTTACCGGATCCAGGAGAACGCCATCACTTCCCTGGAGCAGGAATTCATCACCGGCATTGCGCAGCTCTTCGCGACGCAGTTTGAACTCGCGGCGCTGCAGAGGCAGGCCGAACTGGTGACCAGGGCGGAGTTGAAGGCCCTCCGCGCCCAGATCAACCCGCATTTCCTTTTTAACGCCTTAAATACCATAGTCTCCTACGTGCGCACGGAACCCGAGACCGCCAGGCGCCTTCTGATCTACCTGGGGGATTTCTTCCGGCGCAATCTGCACCAGGCCGGGGACTTTGTCACCCTGGCCGAGGAATTGAACCACGTCAAGGCCTATCTGGCTATCGAGCAGGCGCGCTTCGGCGAGAAGTTGCAGTTCAGGGAGGAGATCGACCCGTCGCTCTCCACCCTGGAGCTTCCCGTGCTCACCCTGCAGCCCCTGGTGGAAAACGCGGTCAAGCATGGCCTCTTGCCCAAGCAGACCGGCGGAACGGTGAGCATCCGGGTGGCAAAGGTCAAGCGCGGCGTCCGGATCACAGTCCACGACGACGGGGTCGGAATTTCTCCCGACAGGATCGTGAGGCTCCTGGCGCCCGATTCTTCCGGGACGGACTGGACGACGGGCGTGGGCCTGAGCAACGTCCATGAGCGGTTGAAGAGCATCTACGGCCAGAGCGCCGGGCTGCGCATGGAAAGTGAAGACGGGCGGGGGACGACGGTGGAATTCGTGATCCCCAGGCGTCTGAGCGCCGCCAGGCCGGCGTCCGAAACTCCGCGGGAAACGCGGGAGAAGGTGGCCAGGTGAGCATTCGCGCGCTGATCGTCGATGATGAACCACCCGCCCGCGATGAGTTGCGCTTTCTGCTGGAACAACTGGGGGTCAGGGTGATCGGCGAGGCGGGCAATGGCTTTGAGGCCCTGGAAGAGATTGAGCGGCTTGACCCCGATGTGGTGTTTCTGGATGTCCAGATGTCGGGAATGAGCGGCTTCGAGTGCGCCCAGCGCCTCCTTGACCAGGGGAGACGCGAGGGGGAGGGACGCGAGGGCGAAAGGCGCCAGGGAGAAAGACACAAGGGGGGCCGGTTGCCGCTCATTGTCTTTGCCACGGCTTATGACGAGTTTGCGATCAAGGCTTTTGAGATCAATGCGGTGGATTATGTTTTGAAACCCTTTGAGCAGGAGCGGCTGGCCAAGACCGTGGCGCGGCTGGAGCAGGCCCTGGACGGCCGGCGGCGGATCGCCCGGCGCCTGGAGAACCTGCTGGAGTCTTTGGCCACTTACCCGGAGGCGGTCCGACAACAGGCGGACCATCCGCAATCGGCCTATCCACAGGTGGCTCTCCGGATCCGAAAGGTTCCCGCCGAGCGCCAGGGCAAGCTGATCCTGGTTGATGCGGATCAGGTCTTCTTTGCCTTTACCCGCGGGGGGCAGGTTTTTCTGAAGACCTATGATGAGGAGATCCTCACCCACCTGACCTTGAGAGAGGCTCAGGATCGCCTGGGCGACGAATTTTTGCGGATTCACAAGAGTTATGTGGTCAACCTGAACAAGGTCAAGGAGGTTATTCCGTGGTTTCACGGCACCTATAACCTGGTGGTGGACGACAAGCAGAGGACGGAGGTACCGGTGGGACGGGCGCAGATCCGCGAGGTGAAGCAGATCTTCGGCCTGTAAAGTAACAGTGCGACTTTGAAGGGCCCGGCAGAAGGTTAAACCGCTGCGGGGCCTTTTATTTTAAATTAAAGACCGCTCTTCGATTGGGCGGTCTTTATTGGTGGCTGGGGAGATGGTTTTGGTCGGGAATTGTAGTTCAGAACCTGATGTTGCAGATTAGGGTCGAATTTCTACGGGTTGGCGGAAATCCCTTGAGGGGAGGACAGGCCTTCTTTAAACTGGAGTTAAAAGGGGGATCTCCTTAGTCGCAGTAATCGCTCCAAAATTAAAAGATTATGGGGGGAGAAAGGTTGAACATCGCAATCCTGATGCTGATTACCATCCCGGTTTTCTGGCTGGCCTACCGCAACTACGGGAAGTATCTGGAGAAGGTCCTGGGCGTGGATGACAGCCGGCAGACCCCGGCGGTCACTATGAGGGACGATTTTGACTATGTCCCGACCAAGACCGGCGTGGTCTTTTCGCACCATTTTTCGGCCATCGCCGGCGCCGGCCCCATCATCGGGCCCACCGTGGCGCTGATCTTCGGCTATATACCAGTCTGGCTCTGGGTGGTGCTGGGCGGCGTCTTCATCGGGGCCGTCCATGACTTCACCGCGCTGTTTGTCAGTATCCGCGAGAAAGGAAAATCCATGGCGGAGGTCGCCAACACCACATTGGGGCGCACCGGCTTCTTACTCTTCATCAGCTTTACCATCGCCCTGTTGATCCTGGTCACCTCCAGCTTCCTGCAACTGACCGCCACCTCCCTGGGCTCCATCGTCCCGCTGAAGGATCTGGGCCTGGAAGCGGGCAAGACCGCCCTGCACGTGGTGGACAGGGGCGGCGTCCCCTACGCCCAGTTGGGCGGCATCGCCTCCATGTCCGTCATCGTGCTCACGCTCTTTGCCCCGCTGCTGGGATGGCTGCTCTTCAAGAAAAATATCAACATCATCCTGGGCTCCATTCTGGCCATCGTGATCGGCGCCTTCTCGATCGGGTTGGGCATCTACTTCCCGGTGACCTTGAAGCCCGAGCTCTGGATGATCCTCCTGTCGATCTACACCCTTCTGGCCGCCGGCATCCCGGTCTGGGCCCTATTGCAGCCCCGGGACTTCGTCAATTCGTTCATCCTCTACATCGGCATCGTGGGGTTGATCGTCGGCATCTTCGGCGGCGGCTTGCTGGGAATCAAACTTGCCGCCCCGGCCTTCAACCTCGCCGAGGGAACGAAGATCGGCGGCGCCATCTGGCCCTTCCTCTTCATCACGGTGGCTTGCGGCGCCATCTCCGGTTTCCACGCGCTGGTCGCCGGGGGCACGGTATCCAAGCAGGTCTCCCGGGAGAGGGATATCCGGCCTATCGGTTACGGCGCCATGCTGGTGGAGTCCCTGCTGGCGGCGGGCGTGATCATGGCCATCGCCGGCGGGCTGAACTACGAGACCTACCGGAATATCGTCTTCCCCACCGTGGCCGGCGTCAAGTCCAACCCGGTGCTGGCCTTCTCCCTGGCGGTGGGCGGCCTGCTCAAGAAGAGCATCGGGATCCCGGTCTCGGCGGGAACGGTCTTCGGCATCCTGATGGTGGAGGGTTTTGTGGTCACCACCCTGGACGCCGCCGTGCGCCTGAACCGGTACCTGTTTGAGGAGCTCTGGTCGGTCCTCTTCAAGAACCCGCCGAAGATCCTCAAATCCTACCTGTTCAACGCGGGGCTGGCCGTGGCGCTCATGCTCTACTTCGGGTGGAACAACCTGTTCACCCTGATCTGGCCGATCTTCGGCTCCGCCAACCAGCTCCTGGCCGCCTTGAGCCTTATCGCCGTCTCGGCCTGGCTGGCCAGCAAGAAGAAGCCGGCCTGGTTCACCATCATCCCGGCCATCTTCATGATGGTGACCACCCTGTGGTCGCTCTTCACCCTGCTCTTCACCAAGTACCTGCCGCTTAAGAACATCCCCCTGACGGTCACCGACATCGTGCTGATCTTTCTGGGAATCGGCGTGATCTTCATGGGGATCTCCAAGCTCCTGGCCTTGCGGAAGGCGCCCGCGGGCACTCTGGAAGCGGCGGCCACCAGCGAAAAGAACTAGCGTCTTCCGGCGACCGCCGGGCTTCTGGAAGCGCGGTAGCGCTTCCTCTGTTGCGAGCAGCCATCACTTGAGTGGTGGCTGCTTTCATCCTGCGGGGACGACCACGAGGGGGTAGCTGTTCTCCAGCCGGCTGTCCCCGTAGGTCAGGGTCAGGTGCAACCGGTAGGTCCCGGGCCGCTCCGGCCTGACTTCCAGCCGCCAGATCTCCTTTGCCGGGCAATCCGCTTCCAGGGAGGCGCTAAGCTGGCTCTTCAAGATCTCGCCGCCGTACATGTCCGTCACCCGGACCTCCACCGTCACCCTGCGATATTCCCGGCCGGAATCGTTCACCACGTAGATCGGCAATGACACGGCCCCGCCCGCCGGGTAGTTGTCCCGGGCAAAGACGGTGAAGACGTACTCGGGGTTGAACGCCTTTTGCATTTCATAGTAGGAGCGCTTCGGAACCCGCCAGTAATCCAGGATTGACCACTGCACCGCCGGGTTGGGATCGTGAAACATGAAAGGCAGGATGCCGCCCGTGGGCCGGTACTTGTGCAGCCGCAGCCGGTCGATGTAGTACTGGTTGATCATGATCTGGTAGTCCTGGGTGGCGTCGATCAGGTCCCGGAGGTCCTGGAAGGAGTCCACGTCGATCCAGTACCGCATGATCTCCGGCTGGAAGCTGTGCCGCTCCATCAGGCGCCCCCAGTCGATCTTGCGGATGTCCGGGTCCATGAAGCGGCGGGAGCTCTCGTAATTGGGGAAGCTCTGCGCGCCGAATTCGGTGACGAAGCGGAGATTTTTCGGGAAAAATCTGTAGAGGGTCTCAAACTTCCTTTTCGGCCCGTAGGACTGGTACCATCCGAAATAAAAGTGCGTATCGGAGCCTCTGCGGATCAGGTTGAGCTCGCCGGAAGACTGCACCGCCGGCCGGGTGGGGTCGAGCATTTTCACCGCCTGCTGCAACTCTTTATCCATCACGTCCCGGTTCCAACTGTAGAGGAACATGTTGGTGTTGGTCCGGACCTGCCGCCAGAAGGTCTCGTCCTTGGTGTCCACGATGTAGATGGGCTCGTTGTGCATGCACCAGACCGCCACGCTGGGGTGGTTGAAGAGCAGCCGGGCCATGAGCTGCACCTGGCGCAGCGCCTCCGGGAGAACCTCCTTGTGGTACTGCCACTGGAGGGGGAAGTCCTGCCAGACGAGAATCCCCGCCTCATCCGCGGCCTGGTAGAAGGCCGGATGCTCCACGTGGGCGTGGGCCCGGAGAATATTCATGTGGGCGTCCCTGGCCAGGGCGAGATCGGCGCGGTACCGGCCGATGTTCATGGTGGCGATCCGGGTGTCCCCCGGCGGGTAGTTGTTGCCCTTCAGAAAGATCCGCTTTCCGTTGAGGTAGCAGATCCAGTCCTTCATCTCCACGGTCCGGATACCGAAGGGGAATTCTTCGCGATCCAGCAGTGCCGGGGCATCCGGTGCTCCTGATGCACCTGCGGAGGCGGTACCTGCGGGGGCGACGCCTGAAGAATCGGCCTCTCCGGGGCCGGCGCCGCTGTGCGCGGCGGTCGTGGTTGTGATGCCCTCAAGCCGGATCTCCACGTTGTACAGGTGCGGGAAGCCGTGGTCGTGGGTCCACCACAGCCGGCAGTCCTCCACCTCCCACCGGTCGGCGAGCTCGTTGTCGCCGGCCTTGAGGCGCACCGTGCGGGCGGAAGTGGTGGCCTGTCCCTCAAAGTTCGCGGGGGTGAAGGTGACCTGGATCCGGGCGTCCCGTTGGGCATCGGAGCAGATGATCAGGCGGGAGTTGACCCTGGCCGCGGAGCCCGAAAAGCTTTCGGTCCAGAAATACTTCTCGCGCACATACGCCCCGCCGGTCTCCAGGATCTCCACGGGCAGCCAGATCCCACCCGGGTTGGTCGCCGGGTCCATGGCGTCCCAGTGGGAGAAGACGCCGGTAATCAGGCGCTTGTTGTTCTTCTCCTTCTCCTCCGGGCAATCCACCTCCACCACCAGCAGGTTTTCATGGCGTCCTTCCGGGCCGGGGGCAAGAAGGCGGGTGATCTCGTATTCCTGGGGGAAGAAGTATCCTTCGTTGGATCCCAGGCATTGGCCGTTCAAATAGACCGTCGAGAAGTAAAAGATCCCATTCAGCCGCAGCCGGTAGATGTGGTCCGGCGTGGCGCGCAACGGGAATTTTTTGCGGTAAACCGTCTTGCCGGTATGCGTCTGCAGCTCCGGCAACTGCTGCCAGTGGGCCGGCAGTTCCTGCGTGAGCCAGCCCCCGCTCTCCGCCCCCGGCGATTCAGTCTCCGCTCGTTGCTGGTTGGTCTCCTCACGCTGCCGGCCAGCCTCTTCCTCCGGCGGATCCGTCTCCTCCGGCTGCGGATCTGTCTCCTCCCACCGGGGCTCCGCTTCTTCCCTCTGCCGATCCCTTTCTCCCACGGAAACGGGCTTAAGCTCCCAGGCGCCATCCAGGCTCATCTTTGCCAGCATCTGTCGATCACGCTCCCTTTAAAAGCTATTCGGCAGAACGGAAAAAATTGTGAGGGTCAATTAAGCCGGAGGGGTTCGTTGCCGATAAATTTACTGAAAATATCAGCGGGCAAGAAACAGGGAGGTGACCTTTGTGGCAGTAACGGTAAGGGACGTGCTGGCGATCTCGTCGATGCGGTGCGCCAGGCTGGCGGCTGGCCGCAAGGGTTTGAAGAACCCGGTGGCCGGGGTCGATGTCATGGATTCCCCTGACGCGACGGACTTTCTAACCGGCCGGGAATTTTTATTTACTTCCGGCTATCTCCTGGCCAGAGACACCTTCTTGCAGGAGGATCTGGTCACAAAGCTGGCCCGCCGGGGAGGCGCGGCGCTGGCGGTGGTGGTGGGCCGTTTTCTCCAGGAGCTTCCCGAGTGCATGGTGAGCGCGGCGGACGCCGTGGGCGTCCCGCTCATCGCCCTTCCGGCGGATTATTCGCTGGAGGAGGGGATCCGTTCGGTTACGGCCAGGATCATCGCCGAGGAGTGCGGCGGCCTGGAGAGCGGCTGGCGGGACAACGGGCAGGTGGATGAGCACATCCGGATCCTGGCGGAGTGGGATGCCACAAACAGCACGGACTTATTGCATACGCTGGCCGCCTTCTTCGCCCACGGCGAAAATCTGGCCGAGACCGCCAGGGCGCTGTTTATCAACAGGAACGAACTGAAGGAACAACTGGCCCAAATAGAGGAGCTGACCGGGCTCAGCCTGGACAGGGCTGAGGATTGGACCCGCCTGTACACGGGAATCCTGACCTACCAGGTGCAAACCGAGCGGCAAAGCCGGGTAAACGACGCGGGATAAGCAGGGGAATTTGATCCGCAGGCCGAATAACTACCCATTATGGAAAAGACGATTGCGCAGGATACGGCGGCCCGGCCCCGGATCAACCCCTATGCGGCGGTCTTTTTTGGGGTCATCGCCGTGTCCATCTCTTCGATCCTCATCAAGCTGTCCAGTGCACCCGCGCTGGCCATCGCCGCCTATCGGATGCTCTTGACCTTCCTGATCCTGGGCCCGGCGGCCCTGGCCACCTCTTCCGGCCAGTTGCGGCGGGTGAGCGGCGGGGATCTGGTGCTGTCGGTGGCCAGCGGCCTTTTTCTGGCGCTTCATTTCATCAGCTGGATCACTTCGTTAAAATATACGTCCGTGGCCAGTTCGGTGGTCCTGGTAACCATGCAGCCGGTCTTTGTGGTGATCGGCGGCTATTTCTTTCTGCGGGAGCGCGTCCCCAAAAACGCGTTCTATGGGGCTCTGGTGGCCATGGCGGGCAGCATCTTCATCGGGTTGAATGATGCCCGGGCCGGTCAGGAGAGCCTCCTCGGCGATCTTCTGGCCTTGGCCGGCGCGGTGCTGGTGGCGGCGTATGTGGTCCTGGGAAGGGGCCTCCGGCAGCGGCTGTCGCTCTTGCCCTACACCTTTTTGGTCTATGGGACGGCCTCGGTGGTTCTGCTGGCCGCGTCCCTGTTGAGCGGGACGCCCCTGTGGCCCTATTCCGCCTACAATTTCGCGTTGTTTTTAGCCCTGGCGATCTTTCCCACCATCCTGGGCCATACGGTCTTCAACTGGGCGCTGCGCTACGTGAAGGCGGCGGTGATTTCCGTGAGCATTCTGGGGGAGCCGGTGGGCGCCATCATATTGGCCATCCCCATCCTGCGGGAGGTTCCCGGGCCGGTGCAGCTTCTGGGCGGCGCCATCACCCTGGGAGGCATGTACTGGTTTGTCCGGGCTTCGAGCGCTCCCCCGCCAGAAATCCGGCGATTTACAGGGGAAAAAAGGAGATGGCGCTTCTCCAGCGAAATTATAAACGTTGGAAAAGGATGTTGGAAGAGACGGAATCAGTGATCGGGCGGACGGCCGGGTGAATGGATATGACTGAAGTTTTTCCGCGATCTTGCATATTATTTGCACGGACATCAGCCCGGAGGCGGCCTTCCAGAGGGTATTGATCTATCCTGTGGGGGCCTTTTCATTTGAAGGAGCTGGTGGGGAAAGATGTTGCGCATCCAGGAGCATCCAATCCTGAGGTTTCAAAAGGGGCGTCCGGTCAGGTTTTACTTTGACGGGAAAGAGTTGGAGGGGTACGAAGGAGAACCCATCGCCGCGGCGTTGCATGCCGCGGGGGTCAAGGTCCTGCGCGAGAGCGCGCGGTTTTACCGCCCGAGGGGTTTTTACTGCGCCATCGGCAACTGCTCATCCTGCCTGATGATCGTGGATGGGGAGCCGAATGTGCGGGTTTGCACGGAAAAGTTGAGAGAAGGGGTGCGGGTCCAGACGCAGCGCGGCAAGGGAGACCTGCGCCAGATCAAGGCAGGCGAGGGAAATTGAAGCAAACCGGGATTGCGGTCATCGGCGGCGGGCCGGCGGGGCTTTCTGCGGCGCTGGAGGCCGCCAGGCTCGGCGCGCGGGTGACCCTCATCGACAGCGAGGATCGCCCGGGCGGCCAACTGGTCAAGCAGACGCACAAATTCTTCGGATCAAGAAAGCAGCAGGCGGGAGTACGCGGGATCGACATTGCCGCCCGCCTGGCGCGGGAGGCCGTGTCCCTTCCCGGCCTGGAAGTCTGGTCACGGGCGACGGTCCTGGGCTACTACGATGACCGGGTACTGGCCGTCGAACGGGGCGGGGAATTCGTGAAGCTCAGGGCCGAGCGCGCCATCGTGGCCACCGGCGCCTCGGAGAAGGTTCTGGCCTTCCCCAACAACGATCTGCCCGGGGTCTACGGGGCCGGCGCCGTTCAGACGCTGATGAACCTCCACGGGGTGAAACCCGGAAAGAACGTGCTGATGGTGGGGGCGGGAAATATCGGCCTGATCGTCAGCTATCAGTTGCGGCAGGCCGGGGTGAACGTCAAGGCCATCGTGGAGGCGGCCCCGCGGATCGGCGGGTATCTGGTCCACGCCGCCAAGGTAAGAAGGGCGGGGATCCGGATCTATACCGGTCACACCGTGAAGCGGGCCTATGGCAGGGATGGCGTGGAAGGCGCCGTCATCTGGCGGCTGGACCGCAACTGGGAGCCTGTTCCGGGGACCGAGAAGGATTTTGAGGTGGATGTGATCTGCCTGGCGGTGGGGCTTTCCCCGCTGGCGGATCTGCTCTGGCAGGCGGGGTGCCGGATGCGGTACATCCCGGAGCTTGGCGGGCATGTGCCCGAACGTGGCAGGGACCTGGAGACCAGTATTCCCGGCCTTTACGTGGCCGGAGATGTGGCGGGAGTGGAGGAAGCCAGCAGCGCCATGGTGGAAGGCCGGCTGGCGGGGCTCATGGCGGCCGCCGGCCTGGGGTACGCACCGGCGGACCTGGTGGCGGTCAAGGAGGAGTTGCACAACCAGCTGGCCGCCCTGCGCTCCGGACCCACGGGGGTCAAGATCCGGCAGGGGCTGGCGCAGCTGGGCGAGCCGTACAACGCCAATTGAACCGGAGGGATAAACGTGGAAGACAAGACCATCATCTGCCGGTGCGAAGATGTCTCCCTGGAGGAGATCCGGGAACTGATCCGGGAGGGGTTTACCACCCTGGACGAGATTAAAAGAATCAGCCGGTG
>JAMCQP010000084.1 GCA_023381695.1 Bacillota bacterium
GAATCGCAACTTCCCCCTACCGGATCTTCCCGATTCATCCCCATGAAAACGACAACGCCCACCAAGCCTGCTAAAACCGTAAAATTTTTGCATCGGCTCCCCCTCCTGGCCCGTGCTGATCTGGCGGCATGGTTAACTTTCCCATCCAAAGTCCATGAGTTCGCTACAAAGTTATTTTTTCCTTCACTCTAAAGCAAAAAATTTTTAAAGGCTACCCAAATCAGTTTTTCGAACAAACGATTCCAGCTCGGAAAAGTAATTAAAAAGCGGCCCTCCGCCGCCATAACAATCCTTAGGTTCACAACTTTTCACCGGCCTGGGTGTTGCCACCCCATTAAAAGAGCTTGAGGTTCCGGGGTTCTGCTCTTCTGGAAGCCCGAACTGCATCAAAGAGGCCGGTGAATGGGCAGCCGGCGCCGCACCGGCCTGCCCATTCCCGGCCAAGGGCGGTGTCGCGCTTCCTTGTACGACACCACCCTGCTGTTCGTGTCTATTCGTGTCTGTTCGTGTCTATTCGTGGTAATGGGGACCATGGCCATGCAGATGATCATGGCCGTAGTGATCGTGATGGCCGTGATCATGATGATCGTAATCGTGATGCCCATGATCGTGTATCCCGCCCTGATCCTGGAGTTTACCCTCCGCAAAGGTCTGGGCCACTTCTGCAATCGGCCCCTGCGCGCCGGAGACCACCTCCAGACCGGCCTCGATCAGCGCCGCCGCAGCCGGCCGTCCGATCCCGCCCACAACGACGGTTTGCACACCCTCCCGGCGCAAAAGCCCCGCCAGTCCCTCATGCTGGTGCTGCAGGCTGCTGGAATCAATCAGCCTGGGAGCGCCGGCCCGGCCGTCGGCCACCTCAACCACCGCAAAAGACTGGCTGTGCCCGAAATGCTGGTTAACATAACCGTTCTCCTCCGGAATAGCGATCTTCACCGGTATCCACCCTTTCCTTCCCTATCTTGATCTTGTAAAACCACGCCTCAACAATGCGGTGCAACTTCATCGCATCCGATCTATTTATACCCCTACCCGTATGTGCTTGTCAAGAAAATCTTCTACGTCTCGGCAACTGGCGTCCGGATGATCTCTTTCTCGCGAACCAGGCGGCGCAGGCTCTCTTCGGCAATCTCCCGGTCATCAAAAGGAATGGAGCCGCTCTTGACATGCTGTTTCGGTTCGTGCCCCCGCCCGGCGATGATTACCGCGTCCCCGGGCTGTGCCATCTCTATCGCCCGGTTAATAGCTTCGCGGCGCTCCAGCACGATTTCATAAAAACTGCTGGCCTCGCGAACCCCTTCCTCCACCTCTCTGGCGATCTCCAGGGGATTCTCCTTGTAAGGATCGTCCGAGGTGACGATGCAAAAGTCGCTGTTGTTGGCGACAATGCGTCCCATCGCCCGCCGCTTGATCCGGTCGGTATCCTCCCCCTTGCAGCCGAAGACCACGATCCTCCGCCCCGTGGTGTATTCCCTTACCGTCTTCAACAAGTTCTGGAGGCCCCCGGGATTATGGGCAAAATCCACGATCACCGAAAAATCCTGGCCGCAATCCACCTGCTCAAATCTGCCCGGCACCCGTTTGACCCCTTCCAGAGCCCCTTTGATGACCGGCAGCCCCACCCCCTCGCTAAGCCCCACGGCGGTGGCCGCCAGAGCATTATAGACATTAACCGTCCCGGGCAGGCGTAGATTGATGACCATGGAACCAGCCGGGGTCTGCATCACAAAAGAGGACCCTTTACGGGAAACGGTCAGAATCTCCGCCTGCAGATCCGCCCGCTCGGTTATCCCGTAGGTGATGATTTGATCCAGCCGGCCGGAAACCTCACGGATAATCTCCGCGCTGTGCGGGTCGTCCGCGTTGAGCACGGCAATCTTCGGCCCCTGCTTGCGGGCGCCCTGTCCCAAAGAGGAGAAGAGCTTCAGCTTCGCGCGGAAGTAATCATCGAAACCGCGGTGAAAATCGAAATGGTCTCTGGAAAGGTTGGTAAAGATCCCTGTGTCAAATTCGCAGCCTTCCACCCTGTTCAGGGCCATGGCATGGGAGGAAACCTCCATGGCCACATATTTGACGCCGGCGTCCGCCATCCTGCCCAGCAAGCGCTGCAGTTCCAGGGGCTCGGGCGTGGTAAGGTGGGGCGGCAACATCTTCTCGCCGATCTTGATGCCGATGGTCCCGATGACTCCAGCCGGCCGGCCGGCCCGGGACAGGAGCGCCTCGATAAAGAAAGTGGTGGTGGTCTTGCCATTTGTGCCGGTTACCCCAATCAACCGCAGTTTGTCGGATGGGTAGCCGTAGAAAGCCGCCGCCAGCCGGCCAAGCGCCAGCCGGCTGTCAGGCACCAGGACCGCCACCGGTCTTCCGCCGAGTTCGGGAAGCTCCTCGCAAACAATAGCCACCGCCCCTTTTTTCAGGGCATCATCCGCAAACTGGTGGCCGTCGGCCTTCAAACCCCGGATACAAACAAAAAGCGCGCCCGGCTGCACATCTTTTGAATTATTGGCAATGGCGTTGATTTCGATCTTTTCCGCATCGCCGATCACCGTAGCATCTGGCAGCACTTGCAGCAACTGTTCCAGGAACACTTGGCCCATAATCCCCCCGGCAATTAAAATCACGTCAGGCGGTCCTTTTCACCACACGGTTATATCTCTGCCCCAATCCAGCAAATTTAATCCGCCCGCCGCCTCGCGCCTCCATGTAATGCTTTGTGAATACCGCGGCGGAAACAGCATCCAAAGGAATCGTCTCCATTGTGGAAGCCATTGTCCGCCCCGGCACGAATTCCGCAAGGCGGCTACTTCTCGGTCAGGACCGCCAGACGCTCCTGGAGCTTGGATTGCTTGTCCGAGTACTCCACCAGCCTGGCGCGTTCCTTTTCCACCACTTCCGCGGGCGCCTTCCGCACAAAGCCCGGATTGCCGAGTTTGGCATCCAGCCGCTTGACCTCGTTTTCCAGATTTGAAAGTTCTTTTTGCAACCGCTGGATCTCCTTGTCGATATCGATCAGCCCGGCCAGCGGCACATAAACCTCCACCCCGCCCGCGATGGCCGTCATGGCCTTTTCCGGTTTACGAAGCAGTTCCTGTTCGATGGAAAGGCTTTCGAGACCCGCCAGGCCCTCCAGAAGGCCACGGCTCCTCTCCAGGACGGCGCATTTTTCGGCGCCGGCGTGGAGGATGGCGGCCACCTTCTTTCCAGGCAGCACGTTGGCCTCGGCGCGAATGTTGCGGATCCCCTTGACGATCCCCATCAAAAGCTCCATCTCCGCCTCAGCCTGGCTATCCCTCATTTCCAGCCGCGGTTCGGGCCAGTTGGCAACCATGATGCTCTCCCCGTGACCCGGCAGGTGCTGCCAGATCTCCTCGGTGATAAACGGCATGATCGGGTGCAAGAGGCGCAAGGTGTGCTCCAGCACATACCAGAGCACGCTCTGGGCCGCCCGGCGGGAATCGGGCGATTCCTTCCCGTACAACCGCGGTTTCACCGTCTCGATATACCAGTCGCAAAGTTCGCTCCAGATGAAATCATAAAGCACCCGCGACGCCTCGCCCAGCTCATAACGCTCCAGTTGGCTGGCAACTTCATGGGCCGTGGAGTTGTACCTGCTCAGAATCCATCGATCCGGCATTTCCAGCTGCAGCTGGCGCAACCAGCCAAGCCCCACCGTCCCTTCCGGCGCCTCAAAGTCTTCCAGGTGCATCAGGGCGAACCGGGAAGCATTCCAGATCTTGTTGGCGAAGTTGCGGCTCCCTTCCACCTTCTCGGTGTAAAAGCGCATGTCGTAACCGGGGGACGCGCCGTTGAGCAGCGCCAGCCGCAGAGCGTCCGCGCCGTACTGATCCACGACCTCCAGAGGATCGATCCCATTGCCGCGGGATTTGCTCATCTTCTGCCCGTGGGCGTCCCGGATCAGGCCGGTGATGTAGACGTCATGAAAGGGAATCTCATCCATGAACTCCAGCCCCATGAAGATCATCCGCGCCACCCAGAAGTAGATGATGTCAAACGCCGTGACCAGCACCGAAGTCGGGTAGTAATAGGCCAGTTCCGCCGTTCTGGCCGGCCAGCCCATGGTGGAAAACGGCCACAAAGCGGAGCTGAACCAGGTGTCCAGCACGTCGGGATCCTGCTCCAACTGGCGGCCACCGCACTTCGGGCATTTAGAGGGCTCCTCCCTGGCCACAATCACCTCTCCGCAATCCTGGCAGTACCAGACCGGAAGCCGGTGCCCCCACCACAACTGGCGGGAGATGCACCAGTCGCGAATATTCTCCACCCAGTTCAGGTAGACCCTGGCGAACCGCTCGGGAATAAAGCTGATCCGGCCGTCCTTCACCGCCGCGATGGCCGGCTCGGCCAACGGCTCCATCTTCACGAACCACTGCTTGGAAAGCAGCGGTTCAATCACCGTATCGCACCGGTAGCACTGGCCCACCGCATGGGTGTGGCTCTCCACCTTGACCAGATAACCCGAAGCCTTGAGCTCCTCAACCACCGCCTTGCGGCATTGGTACCGGTCCATCCCGGCGAACTTCCCGGTTTCGGGCGTCATCCGGGCGTCGCCGCCGATGACCGTGATGCTGGGAAGGTTATGCCGGAGGCCGATCTCAAAGTCATTGGGGTCGTGCGCCGGCGTGACCTTCACCGCCCCGGTGCCAAAGGCGGGATCCACGTACTCGTCGGCCACAATGGGCATCTCCCGGTTCATGAGCGGCAGGATCACCGTTTTGCCCACCAGCCCCTTGTATCTTTCATCATCCGGGTGAACCGCCACCGCCGTATCGCCCAGCATGGTCTCCGGCCGGGTGGTGGCCACGATGATCTCCCCACTCCCGTCCTTGAATGGGTACCTGATGTGCCACAGGTTGCCTTCCCGCTCCTCGTGCTCCACCTCGATGTCGGAAAGGGTGGTGTGGCAGTGAGGGCACCAGTTGATGATCCGGTGGCCCTGGTAGATCAGGCCCTTTTCGTAAAGCCGGACGAAGACCTCGCGCACCGCCGCCGAGCAGCCGGTGTCCATGGTGAAGCGCTCCCTTTCCCAGTCGCAGGAGGATCCCAACTTTTTGAGCTGGTTGATAATCCGGTCGCCGTACTTCTCCTTCCAGGCCCAGACCCGGTCCAGGAATTTCTCGCGGCCCAGGTCGTAACGGGTCAGCCCTTCCCTGGCCAGCTCCGCCTCCACCTTGATCTGGGTGGCAATGCCCGCGTGGTCGGTGCCCGGCATCCAGAGCGCATTGTAGCCTTGCATCCGGCGCCAGCGGATCAGGATGTCCTGGATGGTGTTGTTCAGCGCATGGCCCAGGTGCAGCTCGCCGGTCACATTCGGCGGCGGGATGACGATGGAAAAAGGCTCGCTCCCGTTCTTCACCTCGGCGTGAAAGTAGTTGCCGTCCAGCCAATATTTATACCACTTGTCTTCCACGGATTTTGGATCGTAAACTGTCGGCAGATTGTTCATATTTCCGGCCCCCTTATAAAAATAAAAGCCCTTTCGTCTGACAAGGACGAAAGGGCGTGCTTCCGCGGTACCACCTTAGTTTCAACGCGCCAACCAAAACCCTCATGAGGAAGTTCAGGCCGCCGTTGACCCTCTCCGGGCTATTCCGGGCCCACCCGCCGGACCTAAACCGCTGAGCGATCTCCCCGATACAAGGAAACCGTCAACCAGCCTCAGCCCCTGGCTCCAGGGCGACCTTCACCCGGCCCGGCTCGGAAGACCTTGCACCCAATGAGTCTCCCTCTCTTGGAGCGGTACCGCGTTACTCCTCCCGTTCATCGCCGTAAGAAAATGTTGAGTTAAAATTATGTTACTACACATTGCGCCGGCTGTCAAGCGTTTCGCGCTAAATATGTCGTTTTGCGCCAATTACATCGGATCAATGGGGTGTTACTATCCAAGACTTTAACCCCTCGACAAAAGACTTGCTTGCATTGTAAGCCGACTGAGCCATTTCTTTGCTTACGCCAAGAAGTATTTGATCGTCGGCTCTCTGCCGCACGTCAAAGGCATCCAACAATAACTTTTGGTAGTTCTTGGGAACGAGCCCCGTCTTTACAAAATGTTGCCCGAAGGCGGCAATAACAGCAGAATGCTTACTAAACTCAAGTTCTTTGGTGCGTAATACAGCAGACGCCATATAAAACATGGCATAATACGCCCTGCTTACCGCCCCGGCATAAAGATCAAGAGACAGAAGCGCCTGTGATTCTTTCAAAGCATTTTCCGCCGAAAGGAGTAATCGCCTTATATCTTCTGTCAATGCCTCACCCATAGCTCTACCCCTTCGCTCTCCACATGCTCCACGAATTTCGCCCCCAATTGGCGCAGTTCTTCAAGTTCGTCCACGTTCAGGGTGTTTGTAGATAGGAGCACATCATAATCCAGCAATGTTTCACAGGAAGCCTCCGAAATGACGTCACGGGTCTGGGAGTCAATTGTGCCA
>JAMCQP010000071.1 GCA_023381695.1 Bacillota bacterium
GTACAGCTGGGTGGGGGAAGAGGAGAATGAGGAGGTCTACTTCTGCAAGTGCCCCGGCCCGGCCGAGGACGTGACCGAATGGCTGATCGAAAAACACGTCAAATGGGCGGGCATGGACGCGCCGTCTTTTGAGCATCCCCTGAATACGGCCATCAGGGACTACCGCCCGGACCTGGTCAAGGAATTTGAACAACTTATGGGAGTCAAGTCGATAGAGGAGATCCTCCCCAGGGAGAGCATGCTCCATGCCCACCGCCGGATGATGGCGAAGAACCTGATGCACGTAGACAATATCGGCGGGGATATCAAGAAGGTCCTCAACAAGAGGGTCACCGTGGGAGCCTTTCCCTGGAACTTTTACCGGGGGGAAGCCTCGATCTGCCGGGTGGTCGTCTTTGAGGAAGATTAAGGTCTTTGAGGAGGATTAGAAAGGAGGAGTCGAGCCATGAACATCCCGGCTGAGATGAATGCGGTGGTCCTCAACGGGCCAGAAGACTTCGAGGTGAAGAAGATTCCGGTGCCCAAACCGGGACCGTATGAAGTGTTGATGCGGGTGAGGGCGACCGCCATCTGCGGAACTGATGTGCACATCATCGAGGGCCAGACCAAGGGGCGCTGGCCCAGGAGCTATCCCTTCACCCAGGGCCACGAGTGGGCCGGCGAGGTGGTGGTGCTGGGCCAGTACACCGAGGGGTTCGGCTGGAAGATCGGCGACAGGGCCGCGGGGACCTCTCACGCCGGCTGTGGATTTTGCCGGATGTGCACCACCGGCCGCTATAACCTCTGCGAAAATTACGGGAAAGAGGAGATCGGGCACCGGCAATACGGCCATTACTCCCAGGGTTCCTTTGCCCAGTACATCGCGGTTAATATCAAAAGCCTCCACAAGATCCCGGACACCATGACGTACGAGGAAGGAGCGCTGGTGGATGCTTCCAGCATCGCCCTGCATTCCGTGAAACGGGGCCAGGTTTATCCGGGGGACACGGTGGCCGTGTTTGGCCCGGGCGCGATGGGCAACTTTGTGATCCAGTGCGCCCACGCGCTCGGCGCGGCAAAGGTGATTATCGTCGGTTCCGGCGACCGGCTGGCCAAGGCGGCGAAGTACAACGCCATTCCCGTGGATTACCGGGCCGGTGAAGTGGTCAAAGCGGTGCGGGAACTCACCGGGGGCCGGGGGGTGGATCTGTCGGTGGACTGTGCTTCCACCGCCGAGACCGTCGTCCAATCGGTGGAAGTCGTCCGAAAGGGCGGCCGGGTGGCTTATACCGGGATACCTTTCGAGCCCGTGCAACTGCCCATGCAGAAGATTGTTCTCGACGAGATCGATCTCTACGGCGTCCGGGCCAACCGGGGCACCTGCGAGGAGATCATTCCCTTGATTGCCGCCGGGAAGATCGACGTGAAGTCGGTGATCACCCACCGGTTCCCGCTGACCGAATTCCCCAGGGCTTTTGAGGTCTTCAGAAAGCGGATCGACGGGGCCCTCAAGGTGGTCCTTGAGCCCTGACACCAGACTAGTTATGGCCTGGGTCCTGACGACCTGACTTGGCCCTGGAAGGGGGTAAAACGCTGTGAAAGCTGTGGTCTATCCGGAGCCGAACAAGTTTGAAATCAGAGATGTCCCCGTCCCCGAGCCTAGACCCGAGGAAGTGCTGATCAAGGTACGGGCCACCACTATCTGTGCCACCGACATGAAGATCTTCACCGGGAAGTTCCCCGGAACGCGGTTTCCCCATATCCCCGGGCATGAATGGGGTGGGGATGTGGTTGCCGTTGGAAAGGGCGTGGACGGGGTCAAGGTTGGCGACAGAGTGGGGGTGGAGGTGCACGTCGGCTGCGGCAAGTGCCAGCCCTGCATCAACGGTATGTACAACATCTGCGAAAACTACGGCGACATCGCCAGTGGGCACCAGCACATCGGGTTTACGGTTCCCGGAGGTCTGGCGGAGTATTGCGCGGTCTCCATCAAAGCGGTGCACCGGCTTCCCCCCGGCCTGGACTACGATGAAGCCGCCTTTACGGACAACATCGGGGTGGCCCTGCACGCCGTGGAGAGGACCGGTCTCCGGCCGGGCGAGAATATCGCGGTGATCGGTCCGGGAGCCTTCGGGCAACTGGCCGTGCAGATTGCCCGCAGCATGGCGGCGGGAAAGATCGCCATCGTTGGCACGCGGGCGGAGCGCCTGCAGATGGGGCTGAAGCTGGGGGCGGACGAAGCGGTGAATGTATCGGAAGTCGGGGATCCGGTGGCGGCTGTGAAAAAATGCTTCGACGGAAAGGGTCCGGATGTGGTGGTGGAGTTCGCCGGGACGGAATCGGCGGCTCATCTGGCGTTGAGTTGCGCGCGGCGGGGTGGGCGGGTTACCCTGGCGGGCGCCACCGGACCCGGGCGGAATCTGAATATTGATCTCAGCGTCATTGTGCGGGGGCACCTGGACGTTTTCGGGTCCGTGGCCAACCCGCGCTGGGTATCCGCGCGGGGGCTGCGGATGATCGAACGGGGGGTCGTGGACGTGAAGCCCTTGATTACTCACCATATGTCTCTGGCCGAGTTTCCCACCGCCTGGCAGATGACCCATCAACGGGAAGACGGGGCCATCAGGGTGATGCTGGATCCCTGAGCCGCGATGTCAACGCAGGAGGAGGAGCCCTGATGCGGCAAAAATTTGATATGGCGATCATCGGAGCCGGGCCGGGAGGGTATGTGGCGGCGATCCGGGCCGCCCAACTGGGAAGCCGGGTGGCCCTGGTGGAGGAAGCGCAGTTGGGCGGCACCTGCCTCAACCGGGGTTGCATCCCCACCAAAGCCCTCCTGCATACCGCCGAAGTGATGCATACCCTGGCATCCGCCGGCGAATTCGGTGTGGTGATGGAAGGATCGTTCCACCTGGATCTGGGCAGGGCTTTGAAACACAAGGAAAAGGTGGTCTCCCAGTTGAGGCGGGGCGTGGAACACCTGATGGCCGCCAACGGCGTGGAGGTCATTCCCGGCAGGGGCAGGCTGGCCGGAACCGGCAAGGTAGCCGTGACCGCACCTGGCGGGGAACTGGTGGTGGAGGCGGACAAGATCGTCATCGCCACCGGGTCCAGGCCCGCGGCGCTGCCGGTGCCGGGCGCCGGCGAAGCGGCGGTCATTGACAGCGATGCGGCGCTGGCGATGGCAGCGGTTCCCGAAAGCGTCCTGATCATCGGCGGAGGGGCGGTGGGCATCGAATTTGCGAACATCTACCACGCCTTCGGAGCCCAGGTTACTCTGGTGGAGATGCTTCCCAGGCTGGCGCCCGGCGAGGACGAGGAGATCTCGGCTCTTCTGGCGCAGGAGCTGAGGGGCCGGGGTATTACGGTCCATACCGGCGCCAAAGCCTCCCTATTCAAACGGGACAGCGGGGGAAAGACGGTGGCGACGCTATCCACCTCCCAAGGGGACGTGCAGGTGATTGCCGACGTGGTCCTGGCCGCCGCCGGGCGAAGGCCCAATACGGAGGGCCTGGGGCTGGAGACGGTGGGAGTGGCCACCGGGCGCGGGTGGATCACCACCGATGATTACCAGCGGACGAACGTACCAGGCATCTATGCTGTCGGCGATGTGACGGGGAGGACGCTCCTGGCCCATGCCGCGTCCATGGGCGGCGTGGTGGCGGTGGAACACGCCGCGGGCCAGCACACCGTCCCCCTGGATCCCTCCAGGGTGCCCCGATGCATCTTCAACCGGACGGAGATCGCCAGTATTGGATTGACCGAAGCACAGGCCAGAGAACAGGGGCACCGGGTCGCCACGGGAAAGTTTCCGTTCTCCGCCAACGGCCGGGCAATCACCATGGGCCCGACCGGCGGGATGGTTAAGGTGGTGGCCGCGGAAGATACCGGGGAGTTATTGGGGGTCCACATCATCGGGCCCCAGGCAAGCAGCCTGATCATGGAAGCGGGGGTGGCCATGACACTGGAAAGCACTCTGGAAGAACTCACCAGCGTGGTCCACCCGCACCCGACCCTGACCGAAGCCATGGAGGAGGTCTTTCTGGCTGCTCTTGGCAGGCCGGTTCACATTCCACGCGGGAGGAGCGTGAAAGCATGAAATTATCCAGAGAACTACTACTCGGTCTTTATCGTAATATGATGCGCATCCGGCTCTTTGAGCAAAAAGCCATCGAGCTGTACAGTCAGAACCTGATCGCCGGGACCATTCACCCGTGCCTGGGCCAGGAAGCCATGCCGGCCGGGGTGAGCGCCGCCTTGCGCAAGGATGACTACGTTACCAGCAACCACCGGGGGCATGGGCACTGTGCCGCTAAAGGGGGAGACCTGGCGCGGATGATGGCGGAGCTGCTGGGAAAGAGACCGGTTACTGCCGGGGGCGGGGAGGTTCCATGCATATTGCCGACCTGAGCCTGGGGATCCTGGGGGCCAACGGCATCGTGGCCGGGGGGATTCCCATCGCGGTGGGCGCCGCCCTGAGCGCCAGGCTGCGCGGGACGGATCAAGTGGTGGCCTGTTTCTTCGGCGACGCGGCGGTGAATCAGGGGGCGTTTCATGAAGGAGTGAACCTGGCGGCCGCCTGGAAGTTGCCGGTGGTCTTCGTTTGCGAGAATAACCTCTACGGCGTATCCACCCGCATTACAGAAACCTTCCCATTGGAAAAGATCGCCGATCGGGCTGCCGGTTACGGTATCCCCGGCGTGACCGTGGACGGAAACGATGTGCTGGCCGTTTATAAAGCGGCTCAGGAGGCGGTGGGACGGGCTCGCGATGGGAAGGGGCCAGCCCTGCTGGTGGGGGACACCTACCGCTGGGAAGGGCATTTTTACGGTGAACCCGGACTATACCGTACGAAGGAGGAACTGGAGAGTTGGAAGGCCGCCGATCCCATCCCCCGATTTGCCGGGTACCTGGCGGAGAAGGGGTGGGGTGCGGAAGTGGAGCGAATTGCCGGGGAGGTCAAGGATGAGGTGGAACGGGCCGCCCGGTTTGCCATCGAAAGCCCGCTGCCCGATCCCGCCACTCTTCTGGATAATGTGTTTGTCCCATTTTAGGCCGGGAAGGAAGGAAAGCCGATGCGTGAATTGAGCTACGTTCAAGCCTTGAACGAAGCCATCAGGGAAGAGATGTCGCGGGATGAGAAGGTCTTCATGCTCGGAGAAGATATTGCGGGAGTCCACGGAGGAGCGTTCAAGGTTTCGAAAGGGTTGACGGAAGAGTTTGGACCGGAGAGAATCCGGAACACCCCGATCTCCGAGGCCGTGATCATCGGCGCGGCTCTGGGCGCGGCCATCACCGGGATGCGGCCCATCGCGGAGCTCATGTACCTTGACTTTTCCGCGGTCGCCATGGACCAGATCGTCAACCAGGCGGCCAAGATTCGCTACATGCTGGGGGGGCAGTCCAGGGTGCCGCTGGTGATCCGGGGGCAGGGCGGCTCCGGCCGGGGGAACGCCGCCCAGCACTCGCAAAGCCTGGAGGCCTGGTTTTGTCATATTCCCGGGCTCATCGTCATCCAGCCTTCCACCCCATACGATGCCAAGGGCCTGTTAAAGAGCGCCATCCGGAACGATAATCCGGTAATGTTCATCGAGCATAAAATGCTGTACTCTTCCAAAGGCCTGGTCCCGGAGGAAGAATATCTGGTTCCCATCGGAAAAGCGGAGATCAAAAGAGCCGGCACGGATGTGACCATCATCGCCACCTCCTGGATGGTCTTCAGAGCCCTGGGGGCGGCGGAACAACTGGCCGCCGACGGTGTTGACGCGGAGGTGATCGACCCGCGGACCCTGGTTCCCCTGGACAAGGAGACCATCCTGTCCTCGGTGAGAAAGACCAACCGGGCGGTGGTGGTGCATGAGGCCACCAGATTCTCAGGGATTGGGGCGGAGATCGCGGCGATGATCCAGGAGGAGGCCTTTGACGACCTTGATGCACCGGTATTTCGCCTGGGGGGAAAATTTACGCCCATTCCCTTCTCTCCGGTTCTGGAGAAGAGCGCCATCCCCACCCAGGAGGAGATCGTAGCGGCGGTGAAAGCTTTGCTTTGAATTGAGCATGGTCCATAGATGGTCATAGATGGTCATAGATGGCTCACAGGGGGGAAAACGATGGCGGTACCCATACTGATGCCCAAACTCGGGCTGACCATGGATGAGGGGATCGTGATCCGCTGGTTGAAGACGGTCGGCGAGCCGGTGCAAAAAGGTGAACCGCTGTTGGAAGTGGAGACGGACAAAAGCGCGGTGGAGGTGGAATCCTCCGCCAGCGGGGTTTTGTTGCAAATTGTGGCGGGGGAAGGCGCAAAGGTGCCGGTGGGCGCTACGATTGCTTACCTGGCGGAGGAAGGGGAAGAGGCCGCGGCTCCCGGCAGGGAGAAGATTCCAGCCGGGGAGAGCGCTCCAGCCGGAGAGAACACCCCTGTCAGGGGGAGCGCACCTGCTGGGGGGAGCAAGCCAGCCGTAGGGCGGGTAAAAGCTTCCCCCCTGGCCAGGAAGTTGGCCGGGCAAGCAGGGTTGAACCTGGCGGGGGTGGTTGGCTCCGGTCCCGGCCACCGGATCGTGAAGAAAGATGTGCTCCGTCTTCTGGAAGACCGGCGCACGGTCGTTAGCCAGCTTGCGGCGCCGCCAACGCCGCGCGCCGCCTTTGAGGCCATCGCCGGCTCGACCGCGGTTGCGCCGGGGACTCAAAAGCCGGTAAGCATCGCTCCCCCGTCCATGGGACATGGCGAAGGGAGCTACCGGGAACCGGTCACCAGGATGCGCAAGGCGATTGCGGACCGGATGCTCTACAGCACCTCCCGCATCCCCCAGTTCTTTGTTTCCCTGGAGGTGGAACTGTCCAGGGCTTTATCCCAGATCGAGGCTCTGACCCCGGAGGTTCAGAACGGTTACGGCGCCAAACTCTCGGTCACCGACCTTTTGATCCTGGCGACAGTCAGATGCTTGCAGAAGCACCGGGAGATGAACGCGTATTACCTGGCGGGGGAGTCCTTGCAAGACACCTTCATCGAATACCACGACTTCGTGAACATCGGGGTGGCGGTGGCCCTGCCCCATGGACTGCTCGTCCCCGTGATCCCCCATGTGGAGCAAAAGGGGCTGGGCGAGATCGCTATTGTCAGGGCGGAAGCGGTGCGGAAGGCCAGGGAGGGCCGGCTGGGAATGGATGAACTGCAGGGCGGTACCTTCACCATCTCCAACATGGGGGGGATGGGCATCGACCATTTCCAGGCCATCATCAATCCGCCGGAAGCGGGGATCCTCGCGGTGGGGCGGGCCAGAAAGAAACCGGTGGTGGTGGGTGACGCCATCGCGATCCGGCCGGTGCTGGAACTCAAACTGACCGCGGATCACCGGATGATCGACGGGGCCACGGCGGCGGCATTTTTGAAAGATCTGGCCACCTTGCTGGAGAGCGGCCGGCTGGATGTAACCTATGGGGGAGTGGGGGATGGAGATGTGGCTGAGGGTTGATCTGGGCAAACGAACGGTGGTGCGACAACCCTTGCCGGACAAGTACCGCCGCCTGGGGGGAAGAGGGCTGACCGCCGCCATCCTGCTGGACGAGGTGCCGCCCGCCGGTGATCCCCTGGGGGAGGAAAACAAGCTGGTTCTGGCGGTGGGCCTGCTGGGTGGCACGGCGGTGCCGGCTTCCGGCCGGCTGTCCGCCGGTGCCAAAAGCCCCCTCACGGGGGGGATCAAGGAGAGTAACGCCGGGGGGACTACCGCTCAGCGGCTGGCCTCGCTGGGGCTGAGGGCGGTGGTGGTGGAAGGCCGGGCGACCGGGACTGGGGTTAAGGACGGATTAGTCCTGGAGATAGGGAGTTCCGGGGGGCGTCTGGTGGAATGCCCGGACCTGGCGGGAAAAGGAATCTACGCTGCCTCCGGGATGCTCAGGGATCGCTACGGCGCCCGGGCGGCCCAGGTGCTGATCGGCCCGGCCGGAGAAATGCAACTCCATGCCGCCTGTATCGCCAATCTCGACAAGGATGGCGTGCCCAGCCGGATGTGCGGGAGGGGCGGCCTGGGCGCGGTGATGGGCGGCAAAGGGTTGAAAGCGATGGTGGTGCTTCCCCCGGATACCCCGGATAGTCCGGTCAACCGCCCTGCCAGGCCCGAAGAATTCAAACAGGCGCTCCGGGAATTTATTGCCATGGTCAAGGATCATCCGGTGACTCTTACCTACACCCGATTTGGCACCGCGGCCATGGTCGCCCGGACCCAGGCCTTGGGGATATTGCCCACCCGGAACTTCACCACCGGCCGGTTTGAAGAGGCGGACAGGATCGGTGGGGAGGAGCTGGCGAGCGTAATCACGCGCCGCGGCGGAGCGGGCGCCACAACGCACGCCTGTATGCCGGGGTGCATCGTCAAGTGTTCCAACATCTACCCGGATGAAAGCGGCCGTCCCATCGTGAGCCCTTTGGAGTACGAGACGATCGGCCTGATGGGTTCCAACTGCGGGATTGGCGATCTGGACGCCATTGCCAGGATGAACTACCTGGCCAACGACGTGGGCGTGGATACCATCGAGGTGGGGGCGGCTCTGGCGGTGACCATGGGGGCTGAACGCCTGCGGTTCGGAGATGGCGCGGGGGCGGCCAGTGCCATTAAAGAGATCGCGGAGGGCACCGGGCTGGGTCAGATGCTGGGCAACGGCGCGGCCGCCACCGCAAAAGCATTGGGGGTGAGCCGGGTGCCGGTGGCCAAAGGGCAAAGTTTTGCCTCTTTCGACCCCAGAGGGATTAAAGGGCTGGGTGTAACCTTTGCGACCTCGCCGCAAGGCGCCGACCATACCGCCGGCCACACCATCCGCGCGGAGGTGGATCACCGTTCGCCGGAAGGGCAGGCCAGGCTCTCCCATCAGGCCCAGATCAAATCTGCCCTGTACGACAGCCTCGGGTTATGCATGTTTGTCACTCCTCCCCTGGGAACAGATCGGAGCCTGGTGACGCGTCTGATCAATGCGCATTATGGCTGGACGCTAAACGATGCGGAAGTTTTTGAGATGGGGATCCAGACTCTGGCACGGGAGGTTACCTTTAACCGGCGGGCGGGTTTGACCTCGGCGCATGACCGCCTCCCGGAATTTTTGAGAACGGAACGCCTTCCTTCCACCGGGACGGTTTTTGACGTCCCTCAGGAAGAACTGGACGGCCTGGTGGAGGATTTTTTGAATAAATACCGGCAGGGGGCGTGAAGGCATGGATCTCGGAAGCAGGGCTCAGAAGTTAAGGCTGGCCATTATTTCGGAATCAGCGGGTAACTGGCCGGTGTATGTGGGATTGGAAAAAGGGTTTTTCCTGGCCGGGGGTCTGGATGTGGAGGTGGCCATCACCCGTTCGTCCGTCAAACACCTGGAAGCCCTGACGGCCGGCGGGATCCATGACATCGGCCACCAGGCGGCGGATCACATCGTGCGCGCGGTGGAGACCGGTTCAGACCTGTTTATCTTCCTCGGCCTCTCCACGCCGAACTACAGCCTGATCGTCGCTCCGAAGGTCAAAAGTTACGCGGACCTCAAAGGGAAAAAACTGGGCGTTGACGGCGTCTCCACCGGGTTTGCCCTCTTGTTGCGCGGGCTATTGCGGCAAAACGGCCTGGAGGAAGGCCGGGAATACGATCTGGTTCCGGTGGGTGGCACGGGTGAACGTTTCAACGCGATCGTAAACGGCCAGGTGGAGGGGGCGTTATTGGACGGCCCCGCCGATCTGATTGCGGAGGCGAGAGGCTTCCGGCGCCTGGGCAGCAATCTGGATTACCTCCGCCAGTACCAGGGGACGGTCGCCGCCACCAAAAGGGCCTGGGCGGCGCAGAATGAAGAACGCCTGGTCAAATATATCAGATCCTACGTAGCGGCCCTGGATTGGCTGCATGACGCCGACAACAGGGCGGAGGCCGTCTCCATCCTGCAGAAATACCTGCCCGTGGAAACGGAGATCGCCGGCAAAACCTACGACCGTTATATGGAGTTAAACACCTTCAACCCCCGCGCGGCGGTGAATCTGGCGGGAATGAGGGAAGCCATGAAGGTGATGGCCGCCACCGGCCAGTTGGACCCTTCTTTACAGAAACCCGAAAAATACTGCGATTTGACCTACTACTCCAGGGCTCTGGGTGAGGGGTGAGCCGGTCGACGGTCGATCCTATATTCCCATATTGTGTTTTTGGAGGATGGAAAGATGGGTTACGGTTACTTCAACAGATTGCTGCGGGTAGATCTCACAAAAAAGACGATCGAGGCAATCAGGCTGCCGGAAGAGTACTGGCGAAAGTACGTGGGGGGTAAATGCCTGGGCAGCAGACTCTTGCTGGACTATGAACTCTACAAGTACGACCCGCTGGCGGAAGAGAACTATATTTTCATGCTGGTGGGCCCCCTGACGGGCTCCGTCACACCAGGGGTGGGCAAGACCTCCTTTTTCAGCAGGTCGCTCCTGACCGGCGGTTACCTGGACTCAACCTGCGGCGGCAGGTTGGCCCACAATTTGAAGTCCGCGGGCTACGACGGGGTGATGATCACCGGCCAGAGCGAGGTGCCGGTTTACCTGTCGATCACCGACCATGAGGCCAGGCTGGAGAGCGCAAAGGATCTCTGGGGCAAAGGGTGCTTTGAGACGGAGTCCATCTTGAAATCCATCCACGGCAGAGACGCTTCCACGGCGGTGATCGGCCCGGCGGGGGAAAATCTGGTCAAATACGCGACAGTGCACGCCGACTTCTACCATCAGGCCGGCAGGGGCGGGGTAGGCGCCCTCTTTGGCGCAAAGAAGCTCAAGGGCATTGTGGTTTCGGGAGGCATTCCGGTGCCTTATTATCGCCCTCGGGAGCTGTTTGCCGAGGGATTCAGGCTGATCCGGGAGTCCCGCCCCGACCAGAAGGTCAGATTTCGCATCCGGTACGGCACCATGAGCACCCTGGATCTCACGCAAAAGCTGGGCATCGCGGTGGTGCGCAACTTTACCGACGGGGTCAGCGACCGGTATGACCTCGACCTGAACCGGGACTACCTCAAGGAACACTTCGTGGTGCGGGACCTGGGTTGTTTTGCCTGCCCCGTGCCGTGCGGAAAGGGCAGCGAGTTTGAGTACCAGGGAACCACCTACCGGGTGGGCGGGCCGGAATACGAAACCATGTCCCTGATCGGCACCAATCTGGAGGTCAAGGCGGAGGAGTTGCTCTATCTGAACTGGCTGTGCGACGATCTGGGAATCGACACCATCAGCGGGGGGGTGACCCTCGGTTGTGCCGCCGAAGCCTATGCCAGGGGGCTGCTGGATGATCAGGATCTTGGCCTCAGCTTGAAGTGGGGAGATGGGGCAGGGTTTGCCAAGGCCTTCCGGGCGATCGCTTACCGGCAGGGCGTCGGAGCCCTGCTGGCGGAGGGTTCCCGAAGGTTTGCGCAGGAGATAGGCCTGGATCGCGATACCGCCATCCAGGTCAAGGGGATGGAGATCGCGGGATACGACCCCCGGGGAACCACCGGTTATGCCCTGGAGTTTGCCGTGGCGGACCGTGGGGGATGCCATCGCAGAGCGCGGCCGATCTACAAGGAGCAGGATGACGATGCCTACCGCTTCTCGTATGAGGGTAAAGGAAAGATGGTAAAGGAACTGGAGGATCAGCGGGCCTTTTACCACTCTCTGATCATTTGTGACTTCATTCCATCGATCTACCCGTTAAAGGTGAAAGAATACGCCGGGCTGTTGAGCCTGGCGACAGGATGGGAGATCAGCTTCGATAAGGCGGTGCAAATCGGGGAACGGGCGATGAACCAGAGCAGGTTGTTCAACGTCTATTGCGGGATCCGCCGGAAAGACGATATCTTGCCCGGCCGGTTCTTCAACCAGCCCCTGCCCAGGGGGCGGGCGCAAGGCCAGGTGCTGGAGCCCGCCAGGTTCCAGCAGATGCTCTCCGACTACTACGCCGCCAGGGGCTGGGATGAAGACGGGGTGCCAACGGCGGCCAAGCTGGAGGAGTTGGGAATCGGCCCGGGGAATTTGGAGGCAAGGGAGGCATGAGCAGGTGCATCTGAGAGTGAAAGTTTCCGAGTGCGCGTTTTGCAACCTTTGTTCATTGGCTTGTGCCTTTAAACATTCGGGGACGTTGTCCCTGGCCCGGGCGGCGATCCGCGTTTCGCCGGAACTGCCGGACCGCTTGAAGGTCAAGGTGAACTTTTGCATCCAGTGTTCCCAGGGCTATTGCATCGAAAGTTGCCCGCAAAAGGCCCTGAGGCGCGAAGAAGACGGGCGGGTAACGGTCGAGGAGTTGCTGTGCGATGCCTGCCAGGGCGAGTACCGGTGTGTCCCGGCCTGTAAAGTCAATGGCATCTTTAGATCCCCTGACGGGGCCCGCCCCGTGAAGTGCGACCTGTGCGGGGGCGATCCGGAATGTGCCAAGGTTTGCCCCAACGAATTGATCTCGGTGGCATAATTCGGTGGCATGACATGGGAGCCGGGAGGTGAATATTGTGCCGGAGATGGCGGTCAAGGTGGATTTTATCGGGCCAGGAGGGCTGGAACCGGGAACCACCGTGATCCAGGTCGATTTGACACCGGGGGCGACCATCCGGGACCTGCTGCGTCGTTTGGTGGAAATCTACGGTAATACCGCCCGGAAGAAGCTGCTCCAGCTGGATGGGGTTACTCCCTACGTGGAATTTATCGTCAAGGGGAAGATCGTATCGCCGGATCATCCCCTGGAGGCCGGAGACGAAGTACTGATCTTGCCGCCGATCTTTGGCGGGTGATCGCCGTAATTTGTAAAAGAGGTGGTTGCATGCCGGCCACAATAAAAGAAGTGGCAGAACGAGCCGGGGTTAACCCGTCCACCGTCTCGCGGGTGATCAATGAGGATCCGAAACTGTCCATTCGTGAGGAGACCAGGAACCGCATTTTGCAGGCCATTGAGGAGTTGCAGTACCGTCCCAATGCCGTGGCCAGGAGTTTAAGATTGAAAACCACGGGCACGGTCGGAATGATCATTCCCGATATTACCAACCCCTTCTTTCCAGAGATTATCAAGGGAGCGGAAAGCGCCGCCTCCGAAAGAGAGCTCAGTTTGATTCTTTGCAATACGGATGAAAATCCGGAAAAGGAACGGAGCTACATTGAGCTTCTTACCGAGAAGCAGGTCGATGGGATACTCCTGGCTTCGGCTTACATTCAAGATGAGACCGTTGACCTGGTGACCAAACGGAAGATCCCGTACGTGCTGGTGAACCGCACGGCCAGAAATGCCGTCGGGGCTTCCGTGAGGGTGGACGATGTTTTGGGCGCGCAGCTTGCGATTCAGCATCTGGTGGCTCTGGGCCACAGGCGAATCGCCCATATTTCGGGGTTGCTCTATACCGAAACCGGTCTGGATCGGCTGGAAGGCTACCGGAGGACCCTGAACCAGTGCCAGATACCATTTCTCTCCGAATACATGGTCGAGGCGAGATTCTCCGAGCGAGATGGCTATTTGGCCATGGAGAGGTTGTTGGCGCTTCCCGACCCTCCCACCGGCGTTTTTGCCGCCAATGACCTGATTGCGCTGGGGGCGATGTCCGCGATCCGCGATCACGGCTGGAGCGTGCCGGAAGACATTTCGGTGGTGGGTTTCAATGATACCTGGTTGGCCGAAAAGGTTCACCCGCCGTTGACCAGCGTCAAGGTTCCCCTTTATGACATGGGATACCTGGCCGTCGAAAGCCTGGCCAGGAAGATTTTGGGGGAGACGATGCCGCAAGACAAAATTGTGCTGAAACCCGAGTTGATGATCCGGCGTTCCACCGATGCAGCAACTGCCAGGACCAGGGTGATCAGGGAGGCGTGAAGATGGCGGGCGGAAAGTGGGCGGGCGAACCACTGCGACAGGCGCTGGCGGCCATTGTGGGGCCGGAGAAGGTGCTGACCGATTCAGTGGATATGGCCTGCTATAGCTATGACTCCGGCCTCTTCTCGGCCTTGAACCCATGCCGGCCCGACGCCGTGGTCCTTGTTCACAACCTGGAGGACGTAACGGAGGTTGTTCGCTGGGCGGGAGAACACGGCGTGCCGCTCATTCCCCGGGGGGCCGGGACCGGCCAGGCGGGGCAAACCCTGGCTGTAACCGGGGGTATTCTCCTGGATATGAGTCCATGGCACGAGATCGCATCCCTGGAGCCGCAAAACAGGATCGTCTTTTGCCGCCCCGGCGTGACCCATGCCCGGCTGAGAGAGGCCCTGGCGCCACACAGGCTCTACCTGCCTCCAGACCCCAGCAGCGGGGACGGTTGCACCATAGGCGGGATGGCGGCCAACAACTCCAGTGGGGCGCATTCTTTGAAGTACGGGCCCACGAGCCATTATGTCCTCGGGCTGGAGGTGGTCCTGGGCACGGGAGAAGTGATCATCACCGGCGGAGCAAGGGGAAAGGTGCTGAAAAGCGTCTCCGGCTTAAACCTCAATGCTTTCTTCGTGGGCTCCGAGGGCACTCTGGGGGTGTTCACCGGCATCTGGCTCAAAGTGCTTCCGAGGCCCGCGGCCCGCGCCGCGGCGGTCATGATCTTCGAGAGATCGGAAGATGCCCTGGCGGCGAATCAGGAGCTGCAAAAAAGGGGGGTCATACCGGCGGCCATGGAATTTGAGCTTTGCGGGGCGGAGGCTACGCGGGCGGCGGCGGAACACCATGATGAGCTCTACGCGCCGGGGGCGGAGATGGCCGTGCTCTGCGAGGTGGACGGGAACCCGGCTGGCGTGGCCTGGGAATACGAGCGGGTGCAGGAAGTGGCGAAGGCCTATGCCAGGGCCTGGCGGGGGGCCAGTGACCCGAAAGGGGTGAAGAGACTCTGGGGAGTCCCTTGACGCCATTGAAACCTTCAACTCCAGGGCCCGCAAGGGGGCCAGACGCAGCCCCGGCGGGGAGGATATCTGCGTGAAACTGGAACGTCTACCGGCGGTGCTGCGGGAGATGCAGGCCATCGCCTGGCGCAACGGCATCGGCATGGTGAACTTCGGCCACCTGGGGGAGGGAAACATTCACTCTGGCCTCCTGGTGCGGATGGATGATCCAGAGGAACTTGAGGGTGCGCGGCGAGCTATGGACGAAGCTCACCGCCTGGCGCTGCGCGAGGGAGGTTCCACCGCCGGAGAACACGGGGTGGGGCTGGCCCGTGCCCCCTATATGGCCGGGGAGCATGGCGAAAGCTTGCGCTGGATGGCCGAGGTGAAGAAGGCCATGGACCCCCGCGGCATCATGAACCCGGGGAAGATCTGGCCCCTTCCGGGGACGGCTGGAAGTTAGAAGGTGAAGGAAGTTGGAAGATACCGGCCTTGAGCAACAGGCACTGGCGCACGTGGATAAATGTAACCGCTGCGGCTTCTGCCGAGGGGTCTGCCCGCTGCTGGAAGAGATCGGCGCGGAAAGCGGCGCGCCGCGGGGGCGGGTCTTCCTGGCCGGGCAGATCCTGACCGGGGCCATGCCCATGACCCTTGCGGTGGCTGATCGCCTGGGAAGGTGCCTGGTCTGCCGGCATTGCACGGCTTTTTGCCCTCTAGGGGTCCGGGTGGACCTGGTGATGATGGCCGCCCGATCCCGCATGGCCCGGACCCTGGGGGAAGACCGGCTGAAGGGCGCCCTGTTGAAAACGCTTGCCTGCCGGTGGAATGCTACTTCCAGCATGTTGCCAGTACTGGCTGTCCTGCAGGGGATCGTCTTGCGCCGGTCGGCCACGGATGAAGAGCCACCCGGACCCGATGGACTTGTCCGACCAGTTGGACCTGCCAGATCTGTCGGACCTGCCGGACCCGTTGGATCGATCAGACCTGTCAGTTCTGTCAGATCTACCGGCCCTGCCAGGCCACGGGTGGCCTTCTTTGCGGGATGTTTCGTGAACTTCGTGGCCCCGGAGGTTGGCCGGGCCACGCTCCGGGTGTTGGAAGAAAACGGCGTCAAGGTACTGGTCCCCGAAAGGCAGACCTGTTGTGGCACGCCCATGCTGGCCGCCGGGAACCTGAGCCGGGCCTTGCCGGCCATCCGGCAGAACATCGACACACTTCTCGCCGAAAAGCCTGATGCCATCGTTACCAGCTGCGCCAGTTGCGGCACCTCCCTCAAGGAATGGTGGGAGGATATTTTAACCACAGAAGGCGATGAGGTATATCTGGCAAAAGCGCGGGAGATAGCGAGGAGAACCTTTGACATTAGCGAATTTCTGGCGGAACAGGTCGACCTGAAAACCCCGCCGGCGCTTCAAACCCCACTGAAGGTTACCTACCACGACGCCTGCCATCTCGTTCACGGCCGGAACATCCGCTCCCAGCCGCGGCAGATCCTGCAAAAGATACCGGGCCTCACGCTTGTGGAAATGCCCGGGGCGGACGAGTGCTGCGGTTGCGGCGGCCTCTTCAGCTATAGCGAATACGCCCTTGCAAAGAAAGTAAATGCCAGGAAGATCAAGAACATCGCTCTCACCGGGGCCGATGCCGTGGTCAGTGGTTGCCCGGGGTGCAACCTGCAGATCCGCGACGGCCTGAATCGCTTTCAGGTGGCGGGCCGGGTCCTGCACACCGTGGAGGTCCTCGACCAGGCCTATCGGGGGGAGTAGCCTGGAAAGGGCACATAAAATAAAATTGATCACTATTGACAATCCTCAAGAGTTCGGTATATTATATATCTGTTAATAGCCCCTGGCGTTCGGGAATGGATGTCAGGAATTAATAGTGCCAGCAAGGTCCGCAATGGATCTTGCTTTTCTTCTTTTTGCGCTTTTTTGCATTTTAATTTCAAAATAGATGGTTATGGCGGGAGGGGCGTTGTGAGTAGAATCGCATTGTTTATTGACGGAGCTTATTTTGACTATATCCTGCGGAACGAGTTTGGTTTGCCGAAAATCGACTTTGAAAAATTAGCAAATGTCATGAGTGATGGCGTCGACATTCTTAGAAGTTACTATTATCATTGTCCGCCGTATCAAAGTGACCCACCGACAGAGGAGGAAAGGAAAAGGTTTTCGGCAAAGGAAAAGTTCTTTTACAATCTGACTCGTTTGCCCAGATTTCAAGTCAGGCGAGGTAAGTTGGAATTTCGGGGGATTGATTCAAAAGGCCACCCGATTTTTGAACAGAAGCGGATTGATATTCTTCTTGGGGTTGACATGGTCCTTCTAGCGGCCAAACATGCGATTACTCATGCATGTTTGCTTGCTGGAGACAGCGACTTCTTACCTGCTGTTCAAGCGGCCAAAAACGAGGGTGTACTTGTCCACCTATTTCATGGCGCCCGAACGACTGTTCATGAAGAACTGTTTCTGGCTGCTGACGAAAGGACCCGCATTGATAATTCATTGCTTGAAAAGATCAGGTTAACTTAATTAGCTGAGGGCATAGCCGTCCGGAAAGACTTGATGTTTTTTTGTGTTGCCAGGATCGCCGGGTTCGGACGAGAAAGAAGTGTTGATCCAGTTTGCAAAAGCTTCATCTCAGATTACCGCCATGTCTACCAGCCAGACCTTGCTATCCAATGCATCAGCATCAACTGTTTCCGAAAGGACGTCCGCACCGGGAAACCCTGCTGCCAACTCTATAAATACTCAACCGCCTGTTTCAACCCCCACGGCAGCAACTTTTCAAAGTCTTTTTGCTGGTTTATGCCGACCCCGAAGCCGTGGCCGGCATGCCATCGTGGTGGTTGCTGACTTGCCCGCCGCAGCTCTGGCGGGGGGGGGAAAGGCAGCTTTGCCCTTGACAATCCGCGGGGGAGAGCATATAATTTACCTGTCAAGGATTTTTCCTTGACAGCTTAAAAAGAGGACAAACCGGATGCTGGAAGATAAGACCCTGAGAATCGGTCTGTTGCTGGACTTTTATGGGCCGTTGCTTACCGAGAAGCAGCGTGAGATGGTCCGAGCGCACTTTGAAGACGATCTCTCCCTGGGCGAACTGGCCGAAGAGGCCGGGGTGAGCAGGGCCGCCGTCCACGATCTGGTGCACCGGGCGGTGGAGGCGCTGGAGGGTTATGAAGCCAGACTTGGCCTGATCGGCAAATATCTGCGGGAGCGGCGTGAGCTGGAGCGGTGCCTTGAGGCCCTGGAAGAGGTTGGGCGTCTCTACCTTCTCCTTGCGGAGGGCTCCCGGTCAGCCGAAAGTTCCCGAGCCGGCGAGGGCGACACGCCCGGTGAGATGCTGCAGCGTCTGGAGACGGCGAAAAGAGTGATCCGCGGCCTTCTGGAGAGCGAGTAGAACAAAGAGCGAGTAGAACAAATCTGCGAGCAGGACAAGTCATTCCTGGTGAAAGCGGGCAGGCTGCCTATGGTGAAAGCGAGCGGACTGCGTCCGGATCTACTGCGTGAGGAAAGAGTGAGTGGGCGAGATGGCCTTTGAGAATCTGGCGGCCAGGTTGCAGGAGACTTTTAAAAGGCTGCGCGGCAAGGGAAAGCTGACCGAAAAGGACGTGGAGGAAGCTCTGCGGGAGGTCAAGCTGGCCCTTTTGGAAGCTGACGTAAATTTCAAGGTGGTCAAGGACTTCATCGGGCGGGTCAAGGCCCGGGCCGTCGGGCAGGAGGTTCTGAACAGCCTGACCCCCGGCCAGCAGGTGGTCAAGGTTGTTTACGATGAATTGACGGAGCTGATGGGGCAGACCCAGAGCAAGCTCAATTTCGCGGCCAAACCGCCCACGGTGATCATGATGGCGGGGCTGCAGGGGTCGGGCAAGACCACCACCGCCGGAAAGCTGGCCCTGTACCTGCACAAACAGGGGCGGCGGCCTCTTTTGGTGGCCGGCGACGTCTACCGGCCGGCGGCCATCAAGCAACTGGAGGTTCTTGGCGAGCAGCTCGGGATCCCGGTGTTTTCCATGGGCCAGGGCAATCCGGTGGAGATCGCTAAAACCGCTCTGGAGCACGCGCATTCCCACGGCAACGACGTGGTGATCATCGATACCGCCGGGAGATTGCACATTGACGAGGCTTTGATGGAGGAGCTTCAGGCGATCAGGGCCGCGGTGGCGCCGCAGGAGATCCTGCTGGTCGTGGATGCCATGACCGGCCAGGACGCGGTCCAGGTGGCTGAGACCTTTAACCAGCGGCTTGAGCTCGATGGGGTGGTCCTGACCAAGCTGGACGGCGACGCCCGGGGCGGAGCCGCTCTTTCTGTCCGGGCGGTCACCGGCAAACCAATCAAATTCGGTGCCTTCGGCGAGAAGATGGACGCGCTTGAGCCGTTCCACCCGGACCGGATGGCCTCCCGGATCCTTGGCATGGGTGACGTGCTGAGCCTGATTGAGAAGGCCGAGGCAACGATGGACGCCGAAAAGGCGCGCAAGATGGCCGAAAAACTTCGCTCCGCCGAATTCACCCTTGAGGACTTCCTGGAACAGCTGCAGCAGGTGAAGAAGATGGGTCCGGTGGATCAGCTTCTGGGCATGTTGCCGGACGCGGCCCAGCTTAAGGGCATGGGAAACGTGGAGGTGGACCCCAAACAGCTCGCCAGGATTGAAGCCATCATCAACTCCATGACTCCCAGGGAACGCCAGAGCCCTTCAATCATCGATGGGAGCCGCCGCCGGCGGATTGCCCTGGGCAGCGGGACAAAGGTCCAGGATGTGAACAAGCTTCTCAAACAGTTCGACCAGACCAGGCAGATGATGAAACAGCTGGGCGTCCTGGAAAAGAAGGCCAGGAAGGGTGGCCTCCTGTCCTTCTTCAAATAACCTTTAACACTCAAATGCTCTCTTTAGTGAACTCACGAAGGAGTGCGATTTTCACAGCGAAAGGAGGTGACCGATATGGCAGTACGGATTCGTCTGAAGAGGATGGGCGCCAAGAAGCGGCCTTTTTACCGCCTGGTGGTGGCCGACTCGCGTTCGCCGCGGGATGGCCGGTTTATCGAGACGATTGGGCATTATAATCCCATAGTGGAGCCGGCGGAACTCAAGGTGGACGAGGAGAAGGCCCTGGCATGGCTGCAAAAGGGCGCCCAACCTTCGGATTCCGCCAGGAAGCTTCTCAGCCAGGTGGGGATCATGCGCAAGTATGACGCTCTGAAGTATCACAAACAGGAGGCCTAGTCTGGCCTGTGACCATCCGTGGTTGATCTGGTCGGGGGGGTAAGGTAATGAAAGAACTTGTGGAATTCATCGCGAAGTCTTTGGTTGATCATCCGGAGGATGTGTCCGTCGATGTCACAGAGGATGAGCGGGAGGTAACCCTGGCCCTGCGGGTGGCGGCGGCGGACATGGGCCAGGTGATCGGCCGGCAGGGCAGGATTGCCAAGGCCATCCGAACAGTGGTCAAGGCGGCGGCCGTCAAGGATGGACGTCACGTGACGGTGGAGATTGTGGACTGATGTGGAGACTTGGAGACTGCCGGTGAAGACAAGGACGGTGACAAACGCTGGGTAAACTGGTTATTACGCGACCGGTGGCCTGGAAGGCGATTGTTACTGAGCGGCTGAAAACCGAGATGGCCAGGGAGATCCAGGATTCGTTAAACAGGGTGGACCTGGAGATCCAGCAGATCGACTTTCAAGCCAGACGCATCCTGCCAGGGCTTGAAAAACGCGATGTACAGCGGGCCTTTTCCCTGTGCCAGCGCATCGATGCCGAAAAACGGAAACGCCTGGAGGCCAAAAGCCGGTTGAACCAGCACCTCCAGAAAGTTGAGAAGTTGCCGCTGGGGACGGAGATCCAATATGGCACTCTGGAAAGCCCCGTAACCGTGGACGTCGGCAGCGACTTGCAGGCGCTGTTATCCGCCGAGGTTGTCACCCTGGACGGCGTGGTCACCGAGATCCGTGATGCCTGGCATGATTAATTCCCGGCATGGTTAGGTGGCGACAGTAGTTGAAATCAGATGAGCCCGGCTTCGGGTACACCGCGGTGGGCCAGATTGTGGCGCCCCAGGGCCGGACCGGCGAGGTGCGGGTGGCTCCTTTGACCGACTTCCCGGAAAGATTTCGGGATTTACGCCGCGTGTACATCCCGGGAGGGCCGGCGGAAAAGGCGGGGACGGATGATCTTCACCAGGCCGGGGTGCAAAATGTCTGGTTTCACAAGCAATTCGTGATTGTGAAGCTGGAGGGCGTGGATACGATTGAAACCGCCGAAACCTTGCGAGGCCGGTACCTCTTGATTCCGGATTCTGAACGGGTCGATTTGCCGGAAGGGCGTTACTTTATCTCGGACATCGTCGGCCTGGAGGTATTTCTGGACAGTGGAGAGGTTTTAGGCCGGGTGGTGGACGTCTTGCAGCCCGGTGGAAACGATGTTTACGCGGTCAAGGGCGAGGGTGGGTACCGCCAAAAGGGGGAGATCCTCTTACCGGCAATCCGGGATGTAATCCGGGAGATCGATCTTGAGGGGCGCCGGATGGTGGTGACCCTCATGCCTGGAATACTGGATGAGGACTAAAGCGGAGACGGCCATGCACGTTGACATCCTGACTCTTTTTCCCGGAATGTTCGCCGGGCCGCTGGAAGAGAGTATTCTCAAGCGGGCTCGGGAAAGCGGACTGTTGTCCATCAACCTTCATGACATCCGCGCTTTTGCAGAGGGCAAGCACCGGATCACCGACGATTACCCATACGGTGGAGGATCCGGCATGGTGATGAAACCGGAGCCCGTTGCCGCCGCGCTGGATTTTGTGCTGGCGCAGGCCCCCAAACCTCCTCCGGTTTTGTTGATGTGCCCGCAGGGGAGGCTCTTCACCCAGGAGATCGCTAAGGAACTGGCCAGGGAGGAGCATCTGGTCTTTCTCTGCGGCCATTATGAAGGGATCGACGAGCGAATCCGGGAGCTGGCGACCGACGAACTCTCCATTGGGGATTTTGTCCTCACCGGCGGGGAATTGCCGGCGATGGTGATTATTGATGCGGTGGCGCGCATGATTCCCGGCGTCCTCGGGGCGCCGGATTCAGCCCGGGAGGATTCCTTTTATGAAGGGCTCCTGGACTACCCCCAGTATACCCGGCCGCCGGAGTTTCACGGCCGCAGGGTGCCGGAGGTTCTGCTGAGCGGGCATCATGAAATGATCCGGAGCTGGAGGCGCAAGGAGTCGCTGAGGCGGACGCTGCTTCGCCGGCCGGATCTTCTGGCTCATGCCCCGTTGTCGGATGAGGATCACCGGTTGCTGGAGGAGATCCGCCAGGAGGCCGCGAGCAATCAGGATGCCCGGGATGTTTCGGCCCCGGAGCCAGGCAAGCGCGAGCAGCCGTTTGATGAATGATTGTAATGAGCATGGCGTTGTGCTATACTAAGCGAGAGGGGTGAGAACATGGATTTGATGGGCGTTTTGCAACAAGAGCAGATGAAAAAGGAGCTCTCCGCCTTTTCGCCGGGGGATACGGTCCGGGTGCATGTGAAAGTCACCGAGGGCGGGCGCGAGCGTATTCAGGTCTTCGAGGGCGTGGTCATGCGCCGGCGCGGCAGCCAGTTGAATGAAACCTTTACGGTACGCAAGATCTCCCAGGGGATTGGCGTCGAGCGCACTTTCCCGCTTCATTCCCCGAAGGTTGACCGCATTGAGGTCGTAAGACATGGGCAGATCCGCCGGGCCAAGCTCTACTATCTACGTGAGCTGAAGGGCAAGGCGGCAAGGATCAAGGAAAAGAAGCTTTAGTCAAAAAGGGACTGGCCGCCAGTCCCTTTTTGAGTTTCCCAAAATAGTGCAAAACATGGAGATGGGAGCAGGTTATGTACGACATTCCCAACGTAGAAGAGAAGAGGCGGCCCTTGCGGCAGGAATTTCTGGAATACCTGCAAATCTTTGTGATTGCGGGGATCCTCGCCTTTTTGGTTACCGGTTTCGTCGCGCAGCCGTTTTTGGTGGACGGCAGTTCGATGGAGCCCACACTACATAACGGGCAAAGGCTCCTGGTGAATAAGTTTCTGTACCGGTTCGCACTGCCGCGGGAGGGGGATATCGTCGTTTTTCGCTACCCGGGCGATCCGCGCCTGCGTTTTATCAAACGGGTCATTGGGGTGCCCGGGGATCGGGTGTTAATCCGGGACAGCCATGTCTATGTGAACGGCCGCCGGTTAGCTGAAGAGTACCTGGGCGGGATCAAGACCCATGGGGATTTCGGACCGGTTAAGGTGAGCGCCGGCCGGTTATTCGTCCTGGGGGACAACCGCAATAACAGCAAGGACAGTCGTTATCCGGATGTGGGGCTTGTTCCGGTCGGCAACGTGGTCGGCAAAGCGTTTTTTGTCTACTGGCCGGTGAACGACATGGGCTCTCCAGCCAGCGCCCGTGCGCCAAGGAGGCCGTAGATCAAGGAGGCTGTAGATGGAGGAAGAACGTTTGTCCATCCAGTGGTATCCGGGCCATATGGCCAGGGCCAGGCGGCAGGTCGCGGAGAGCCTGAAGCTGGTGGACGTGGTCGTGGAGGTGCTGGACGCCCGTATTCCTTCCAGCAGCCGTAATCCCGACATAGATGCGATTCTGGAGAAGAAGCCGCGCGTGGTGGTTCTGAATAAATCGGATCTGGCTGATCCCCGGGAGACCGCCAGATGGTTGGAATGGTTTGGCCAGCGGGACGGCAAAGCGGTTGCGCTGGAGAGTAAGACGGGCAAGGGTATGGACAGGCTTCTGGCAGCTGTAAAGGCGCTGGCCGCCGGCGGACTGGAAGCGTGGGCCAGAAAGGGCCGGGGAACCCGCGCCATCCGGGCCTTGATCGTGGGGATCCCCAATTCCGGCAAATCTTCGCTGATCAATCGCCTGGCGGGGCGAAATGCCACCCGGACCGCGGACAAGCCGGGCGTTACCCGCGGCCCCCAGTGGATCAAGCTGGCCGGGGAATTGGAGCTTCTGGACACGCCGGGGATCCTGTGGCCGAAGTTTGAGGACCCCGAGGTGGGCTTCCGGCTGGCGGTTACCGGGGCGATCGGCGAGACCATCTTTGACTGGGAGATGGCGGCGGAAAAGCTGATCGTCACCATCCATCATCTCCGGCCCGGTGTGCTGGAGACCCGCTATAACCTTGCCAAAAGCAGCGATCCCGCCAATCCGGGCGAGGTTCTGGGCGAGATCGGCCGGCGGCGCGGTTGCGTCTTGCCGGGTGGCCGCATAGATACGGCGAAAGCCGCCGCCATCCTGATCAAGGAGTTTCAATCGGGCAAGCTCGGACGGATCACTTTGGATCCTGTCGCCCCGGATCCTCTGCATTAAGGTATTGCCTCTCCACTTCCATAAAATATTTACCTCTTCACTATTGCGAACTTCTTGCCGATTATTAAGTTGTTCTAACCTGGCGGAAGTCGCCAGGGATGGTGACGTGATGAACTGGAATTTGCAGCCCGATTCCTTGAAAGAGAAACTTGCTCTGGAGAGAGCGCGCTTCGAGGAGGGCCATCGGCTGATCTGCGGGGTGGATGAAGCCGGCCGGGGGCCGCTGGCGGGGCCGGTGGTGGCGGCGGCGGTGATTTTGCCCTTCAATCAGGGGGAACTTGTTGCCGGCGTCGATGACTCCAAAAAACTCACGCCGGCACGACGCGAGGAGCTTAACCGGTTGATCTGCCAGAAGCATGAATTCGGCATCGGGGTGGTTTCGGCGGAGATCATCGATAGAATCAATATCCTGCAGGCCACTTTTCTGGCGATGCGCAAGGCGCTCTCCCGCCTGAAGACGGGGCCGGATATCGTGCTGGTGGATGGCAACCACGCCATCCCGGGTTGCGGCTTCAAACAGCAGGCGGTGGTTGATGGGGACGCGCTGAGCTATACCGTGGCGGCCGCCTCGATTGTGGCCAAGGTCTTCCGTGACCGGTTGATGGAAAAATATGATCTTTTATATCCCGAATATGGCTTTGCGCGGCATAAGGGCTACGGTACGCCCGAGCACCTGGCCGCCTTGGCCAGATGCGGCCCTTGTTCTTTGCACCGGTACTCCTACCGCCCTATCCTGGAAATAGCCGGGTCCTGGGGCGGAGAGCAGAGCGGGGGATGGCCAGATGTTCGAAGGTCTCCAGAAGGGCGATCTGCTCAGAATCGGCCTTTTAAGGCCGGAAATCTCGGGAAGTAACCCGCCGGACCCCGGTGAGTCAAGCCTGGACCTGCGCTCGACGGCTCTGCTCAATCTGGAAATTCCCTGGCGGATCGGGGATCTCTTGACCGGCGAGATACTGGAGGCTGCCCGGGGCCGCGCGGTCGTCCGCCTGGAAGGCAGGGTCTGGCTGGCGGACGTGAATTTCCCGGCCAGGGCCGGGGAAACGATTACGGTGCAGGTCGGAGGTTTAGAGGGGAGTAAGCCGGTTTTACGGTTAACCGGTGGCCGGGGAAGCGGGGTTTCCGGGGAGACGGAGCAGTCGCCGCTTTCGCCCGTTCCCGGGGTGCGCGCCGTCTGGTCTTTCTTGTCCTCTCTGGATCCGGCAAGATTAACCGAGATCAGTGAATGGCTCACGGAAGGTTCCCGCCCTGGAAAGGAGCCGGATCCCTTAAAACTTCTTTCCTTGCGATTGATTGCCCGGATGGGATTGCTACCCCGGGCCGGCACCGCGCAAGCCATCTACGAGTACCTCCATGTGCCCAGACCGTTAGGTGAGGTTCTGTGGAATCTGGCCAAAGACGCGCCAGGCACCATTGGGAGGTATTTTTATCCGCTGGAGCAGGTTTTGGACATGACTCCGAACGTGACTCAGGGCATTACTCCAGGCATGTCTTTCGATATTGCTCCTGGCGCGGCTCCGGGCGGGCCTTCTGAACAAGAGGCTCAGGATAAGTTGCCGGCGCTGCTTCGCAAGATGGACCCGGAGATGCCCTGGGCGAAGGAGGCGCGGGCAATCATTGCGGGCTTGCGCCAGCTTAATCAGGGGGCGGCCAGTGTTTTGGATCTTCATGATCAAGCTCCACGGGAGCAAGTGCCCAGGGAACAGGCCCGGATCGTCAGGCCGCAAGATCCGCAGGATGGCGGGGTTCAGGGTGGCGGGACCCAACGGCTGCAAAGCGATGGAGCCCGGCAGGTGCAAAGTTTTGGAGCCATGCCGGCGCAAGATGGGGGAGTGCAGCAGGTACAGAGTGGGGGAGCGCGCCAGGCGCCAGGGGTGGTCTTTTTGCAGATCCCCGTGTTTGTGGATGGCGAGGCTTTCACCGTCCACCTGCGCCTGGATCGGCGCCAGAAACGGGACGCCAATCTCCGGAAATCACGGGAGGATATGGGACGTAAAGGTTTCAACGGTTCCGATAACCTGGCGGTAACCCTGTATCTGGAGACTCGCTGGCTGGGAGCGCTCAAAGCCGATCTGCGGTTTGGTCCCGGCCGTTCGCTTACCTGCGCTGTCCAGGTTGAGCGGGAGAGAACCCGGAGGCTGCTGGCGGAGCACTATCAAAGCCTCCGGGACATCGTGGCGGGGGCCGGATTTGCACTGCACGGCGCGCCGAAGATCACCGTTCGACGCGTGCGCCGGACGCCGGATACCCCCCTGATGCTTCAGAATTTGTGGGATTTTGCGGGGACAGCTCAAAACAGCCCGGGAGAAGAGGCGCATTCCATTGACATCCGCCTCTGAGAATAAGCCCGGTTCCAGGGTTCATGAAAAACGCAACCGTTCAGATGGGCTCCCACCCGAACGCGCCGTGGCGTTACGGTACGAGGCGGGGAGCGATCCGGCGCCGAGAATTGTGGCCGCCGGCCAGGGAGAAGTTGCGAAGCGGATTGTGGAGGCCGCGCGGCGGCACGACATCCCCGTCTATCCTGAACCTGATCTGGCGGAAGTTTTGTCTCGGCTTGATCTGGGGGCGGTTGTCCCACCGGAGACCTATGCCGTGGTGGCCAAGATCATGGCTTTTATCTACAGCCTGGACCGGACCCAGGGCCCCTCGTCCAATAACCGCTGAACTTTAAGGAGGCACAAAGCGCGGGATGTTGAAAATGCGCATCGAAGAAGTCCGCCCCGGGATGGTGACGGCTCGCGCTATTTACGATAGTGACGGGAAGGTCCTGTTAAACGCGGGAGTGGGGTTGAAGGAAAGTTACATCATAAGGTTGAAGCAGTTGGGGTTTCCGGCTCTGTACATCGACGACGGCGTTTCCATGGGGGAAGCCGTCAATGAGGTGATCACGCCGGAGTTGCGGATCAAGACCATTTCAACCCTGCGAAGCGCTTTTACAAAGGTGGAGAACAACACGCGCATTGACGCCGCCCTGATCAAGAGTGCGGCCAATGTGATCATCGAGGAGATTATCGCCAACCGCGACGTTTTGGTAAACGTAAACGACATTCGCAACTACGACAACTATACCCTGGGCCATTCGGTGAATGTCTGCGTGCTGGCGGTTGTCACCGGGAAATCGCTTGAATACCCGCCGCAAAAGCTCAGGGAGCTGGGAGTCGGGGCGCTTCTCCACGATATCGGAAAAATGAAGATTCCCACCGAGATCCTGGTGAAGAGCGACCGTTTAACCCCCGAGGAATACGAATTACTGAAAGGGCATGCCGCCGGCGGCTTTGAAATTCTCAGAGGGTACGAGGAGATCTCGGCATTGTCCGCGCACGTCGCCTATCAACATCATGAACGCCTCAACGGGACAGGTTATCCGCGGGGGCTCAAGGGAACGGAGATCCATGAATTTGCCAGGCTGGTCGCGATCTGTGACTCCTTTGACGCCATGACCACGGACCGGATCTATAAACCTGGTATTTCACCCAGTAAAGCCTTGCAGACCCTGGAAAGCCTGAAAAATTTTCAATTTGACGCAGAGCTGGTGAATGCCTTTATGGAAAACATCGCTTTGTATCCGGTGGGAAGCATGGTGGTCCTGAGTACGGGCGAAAAGGGCATTGTGGTCGATGTCCACCGGAATGCCCGCAACCGGCCCATTGTCAGGCTGGTCCTGGACAAGCAGGGAAGGAGGCTGGCGGATTTCGTCGAAATAGATCTTAACAAGGAGCACGCCCTCTCCATTGTGGATGTCGCCGAGCCCAAGGCCGACCTCTGGGAAGGCCGGGAGGTGAGACATGGTGACCCGCCGGCGCAAAGCGCTGGGTGAGAAAGGCGAGTTGGCCGCGATGAATTTTCTGGCTGGCCAGGGCTACCGGATTGTGGAGCGCAACTGGCGCGGCCGGCGCGGGGAGCTGGACATCATCGCCAGCGATGGCGGTTGCCTGGTTTTTGTCGAGGTCCGGACACGCGCCTCGCCGGGTTTTGGCGAGGCATGCGAGTCGGTGGGGCCCCAAAAAAGGCGGAGATTGATCGCCTGTGCGGTTGAATATATCATTATGATCCTCGACGAAGGCCGGAGAACCGGAAATGGTATTCCGCGGGAGTACCGTTTCGACGTGATCACGGTCTTTTATTTTTCTCCCGGGGAGCCGGAAATTGTGCATTACAAAGATGCTTTCGGCCGTAAGTGAACGTAATGGGATCGTAGCAGGACGGGAAGGGGGAATTTCTTCTGTTTGCCAGGATTTTCAGCGGGGCGGTGCTGGGCCTGGACGGATATATTGTCGAGGTGGAGGTGGACATGGCCCAGGGATTGCCGTCCTTTGAGGTGGTGGGGTTGCCGAACGCCGCGGTCCGGGAGAGCCGGGATCGGGTCAGGGCGGCCATTAAAAATACGGGATACAGCTTTCCGCTCCGCCGGGTCACCGTGAACCTGGCGCCCGCCAGCGTGAAAAAGGAGGGTGCGGCATTTGATCTGCCGGTGGCCATCGGCATTCTGGTGGCGATGGGTGAGGTATCCCAGGGGGCGGCATCCCATTTTTTGATAGCGGGAGAACTTTCCCTGGCGGGCGGAGCGCGCCCGGTGCCGGGAATTTTGCCCATGGCCGCCGCGGCCCGGCGGCACAAACTTGACGGGATCCTGATCCCGGCGGGGAATGCGGAAGAGGCGTCTTTGGTGGAGGAGTTGCCCGCGTATCCGGTGGGCGATCTCCGCGAAGCGGTGGAATTTTTGAGCGGGGGAAAAAAGATCGGGCGGTATGAGGGGAAAGCCACCAGGTTTGCGGCAAGTCCCGATGGGGCGCCGGATTTTTCCGAGGTGCAGGGGCAGGAAGCGGCCAAACGAGCTTTAGAGGTTGCTGCCGCCGGCGCGCACAACGTCTTGATGGTCGGGCCGCCCGGGTCGGGTAAAACCATGCTGGCCCGGCGGGTGCCGACCATCATGCCCGAGATGACCCGCGAAGAGGCGCTGGAGGTCACGAAGATCTACAGCATTGCCGGTCTTTTGCCCGCGGGAGGGGGGCTGGTCGGCGGCAGGCCTTTTCGCACGCCGCACCATTCGGCGACGGTGGCCGGTTTGATCGGCGGCGGAGCCCAGGCGCGACCGGGAGAGGTGACCCTCGGGCACCACGGAGTGCTCTTTCTTGACGAGTTGTCGGAGTTTCGCACCGAAGCCCTGGAAGCCCTGCGCCAGCCGCTGGAGGATGGGATGGTGACCATTGCCCGCGCCCAGGCCACCCTCTCCTATCCGGCGCAATTTCAGCTTCTGGCGGCGCAAAACCCGTGCAATTGCGGATTTTTTGGCGATCCGGCGCGGGTTTGCACCTGTACCGAAGCCCAGAGGCGCATGTACCGGGCCAGGCTCTCGGGGCCTTTTCTGGACCGGATCGACATCTATCTGAACGTTCCCCGGTCGGTGGGCGCGGACAGCTCCCAGAGCGTAGATCTACTTTCTCCCACGGTCCCGGAGAGCTCCAGCGCAATTCGGGGGCGGGTGGAAGAGGCCCGGCTCAGGCAGAGAAAGCGCTTCGCCGGGACGGGGATCGGCGCCAATGCCCGGATGCGCATGGGAGAGATCCGGAGATATTGCGGCCTGGATGCCAGAACCAGAGTTCTTCTGGATACCGCCGCCAGGCAGCTTGGCCTTACCACCAGAGCGCAGGTGCGGTTGTTGAAGGTCGCCCGGACGATTGCCGATCTCGCCGGCGCCGAAAAGATCGGGTTGGAGCATCTGGCCGAAGCGGTGAATTACCGTGGCCGTGGGCTGACTGGCTTTAACTAGCACCCAGTACTCGCCAGAGCCAGTAGGCCGAAAGGGTCAGAACCAGCGAGATCAGCGCCGGTCTGAGAAGTTGTGTTTTCGGATCGAGGCGGAAGCCGGTGAGCTTGAAGAGGTATTTCAGGTTGAGCACCGCCCCGACGATGCAATTTATCGTTGAGGAGATGGCCGCCCCTTTGATGCCGATGCCGGGCATGGCGGCCAATGGGTAGACGATGGCGGTATCGGCCAGTGTCCCGATTACATAGCTTCTTACCGACAGGCCGGGCTTCCCCAGGCCCTGCAGGATCCCGGCGGTGGTTTGCCAGACGTAGAGAAACGGCGCCCCCAGCGCGGTCAGGGTCACCACCGGCGCGGCTTCGGGGAATCCAAAGATCAGGGAGCAGATCGGCCTGGACAGTACGGCGATGATGCTGCTTACCGGCAGGCCCAGGAAGATGGTCAGGTTGACCGCCTTTTGGGTCTGCCGTTTTACGGTCTGGTAATCTTTGGCCGCCAGCGCCCTGGAGATTGACGGCACCAGGTTGGTGGCCAGAGCCATGTTGATGATATTGGGGAACATCATCAGCGGAAAGGCGATCCCGGCCAGCTGGCCAAGCTGCGCCGTGGCTTCCTGCACGGCCAGCCCGCCTTTTACCAGCCTGGCCGGAATGATCACGGTATTTACGCTCTGGACGGCTCCGGCGATCACGCTGCCGATGGCCAGGGGGACCGCGAGTTTCAGGATCCGCAGCGGTAGGGCGGTTTGCCATCCGGAGGAGCGGCGCAAGGTCTTATACCACCTTTCAGGCTCCATTGGCGTATGTTGGCCATCACGGGACCGCGCGCCCTCTCGCCGCCCATCCTCGTGCTTATGCCGGTGGCGGGCCAGGGAGCCCAGGAGCACGGCAAGCGCGGTGGTCTCGCCGGAGATCATGCCGATGGCCAGGGCAATCGCCACGTATCCGATCCCCCTTTCGGCCAGGAGAAGCACCAGAGTCACGGCCACCGCGGAATGGATCAATTGATCCAGAACCTGGGCCTGAGCCACCTGAAACATCTTCTGCATCCCCGCAAAATAGCCTCTCAGGCCGGCAGAGATGGTGGCCAGAAAGAGAGCCGGGGACAAAAGAGCGATCACTAGCCCGGTCCGGGGGTCGGTGAAGGTCCTGGTGGATAGGAAACCGGCGGCCTGGTACATCACCCCTGCGGTAAATCCCCCGGTGACGGCCAGCATCATCATGGCGGTCAACAGGGTTTGGCGGGGTTGGCTCTCCGATCCTCCCGATCGTTCCTCCGAGACCAGTTTTGCGACGGCATAGGGGATCCCGGCGCAGGAGACGGTCAGCATGGTGAAATAGAGCGGCAGCACCATCTGGTAGATGCCGATGCCCTCTGAACCGGTAATCCGGATCAGGTAGGCGTTGTAAAGAAACGCGATGGTGCGGGTCAGGAGCCCGGAGACGGTGAGGAGAATCGTCCCCCGCAGCAAGGTTCCGGTGGCCATGGCTTCCCTTCTTTCCGCGACACGGAGAATGATGGTCAAAAGATATTCTATTTACGTCAGGCGGCCTTTAGGAGTGGAATGTGGATGGCCCGCGGGGTCTGAATAGAAAACGGCGGCCTGGGGAAGCTAAGCTTGACATTGGAAAGGAGAAGGCTTATGCCTATCGATACTGGTGCCAAGCAGTTTTACAGTTGTCCTTCCTGCAAGGTGGATACACCACATTCGGTGATCAATAAAAAAGGGCAGACCTACGCGGTGGTCTGCGGGAATTGCCAAACCACCTCGCTGGTTCAGGAAGAGGATCTTTTGTATTGCCAGAGCAAGTGGGCGGAGGAACTCAGGCATATTTTAAGCGGACTTGACGATCACACCGAGGATCAGTAGCCGCATAGAGCCAACCTTTAAATGGTGGCCCACAAATAATTTGGCAAGAATACCGGAACAGGGAAGGCTTCTCAGCCCTCTGTTCTTTAATTTTTTGTGCCCCATGGGATAGTCCCGTCCATTTGCGAACCACTAAAAAGGAGGAAAACGCCGGGGAACGTGGAAATAAAGCTTTCCGTGTCCCCGGATTAGTTCCGGATTAGTTCCGGGTTGATTCCAGGTCAGCCAGCCTTGCCACATCCGGGAGGATTTGACGTGGCCGACAACGAGCGAATGTACTGGTTGGCTTTGCACCGCCTGGAGGGGATGGGAAGCCGCCGTTTCAGGTTGCTCCTCGATTTTTTCGGGAGCGCCGAAGCGGCCTGGAAAGCCGGGGAGCGCGCCTTGCGCCGGACGCCCGGCTTGTCCGAGGCTGTGGCGGATAAATTCGTGGATAAATTCATAGAATTACGCCGCCATCTGGAGCCGGAAAGAGAGGAAGCCAGCCTGGCCGGGCTTGGGATCCGGCCATTGATCTGGCGGGATCGGGACTATCCGGTGCTATTGAAAGAGATCCACGACCCGCCCCCCGTGCTGTATCTGAAAGGGAGCCTGCGGCCCGAGGACGCCGATGCGCTGGCGGTGGTCGGGACGCGGCAGGCCACAAGCCTGGGGCGGTACGTCACCGAAGAGCTGGTCAAGCCGCTGGCTTCCGCGGGGATGGCCATTGTTAGCGGGCTGGCCCGAGGGATTGACACGGCGGCGCACACCGCCGCCCTGGCCGCCGGGGGAAGGACCATCGGCGTGCTGGCCTGTGGCCTGGATCAGGTCTACCCCAGGGAAAACCGGGGCCTGGCCGGCCGCATTGTGGAAAACGGCGCGCTGGTCTCCGAGTTTCCCCCGGCGACCCTGCCGTTTCCCGCAAATTTTCCGGCCAGAAACCGGATTATCAGCGGGCTGGCCCTGGGCACGCTGGTGGTGGAAGCGCCCTCTTCCAGCGGCGCCCTGATTACCGCGGGTTTTTCCCTGGAACAAAATCGAGAGGTCTTTGCGGTTCCCGGCGACCCTTTCCGGCGCACCAGCAAGGGAACAAACGGTTTGATTAAGCAGGGGGCTAAACTGGTCGAGGATCATAATGATATATGGGAGGAGTTGAAACCTCTCCTCCAATTTCGCCGGGCCGGTGGCGCGCCAAAAAACGGATGGCGGCGGTCTCCCGATGGCCGGTTCCCAGCTTCGCCTGGATATGGAAAATAGCCAGGTGGCTTGTGATGCGGCGCGGGTCTTGCAAATTTTAGCCGATGCCCCGTTACATATCGATCTACTCGCTCAAAACAGTGGCCTGACCACTTCACGGGTCAGCGCCGCGCTGGTCTATCTCCAACTGACGGGAAAAGTTCAAGAACTGGATGGTAACATTTTTGCACGGAGGCCGTAGACTTGATCAGGGAAGCCCAGGGAGGTGGGTAACGATGGAAAATAAGGTGCGCGAAATCATCGCTTTTCTGATAGAGCACATCCTGGACAAAGACCGTGACGGCGGCGAAACGGGGGAAGACCGGGCGATACTTGACACGCTGCTGGCAAAAGGTTACACTCTTCCTGAGATAGCCATGGCATTTGCATTGATTTTTACCCCCGAGGAGAAAATAGAACCTGCCAATCAACCGATGCCGCGCGATGATCTGGCGGCCCGGCGGGTCTTCACGGACCTCGAACGGGTGAAAGTCCGGTTGGACGCCAGAAGCCTCCTGATCCAGCTGGCGCAGGAAGGACTGATCGGAGCCCTGGAAATGGAAGAGATCATGCTGGAGGCGTCCATGATGCAGGTGGTGGAGGTAGGTGTCATGGAACTGAAGAGCATCTTGCAAAAAGTAATCGTCGATGAACCCAGGGCATTGTTCCTTACCAGCATGCCCCAGTTCAGTTCATTGCTTGAGCGCGTTTCCGCGGTGAACAATTAGACAGACGGGGGTATGCTTGTGCCAAACTCGCTGGTCATTGTGGAATCTCCCGCCAAAGCCAGGACCATAGGCAAGTTTCTCGGGCGAGGTTTTACGGTGAAAGCCTCGCTCGGCCATGTCCGGGACCTTCCCCGCAGCCAGTTCGGCGTGGATGTTGAGGCTGGCTTTGAGCCGAAATATATCACCATCCGGGGAAAAGGGCCGATCGTCAAAGAATTGCGCGAGGCGGCCAAAAAAGTGAAGAAGGTTTACCTGGCCACCGACCCCGACCGGGAAGGAGAAGCCATTTCGTGGCATCTGGCCCATCTCCTGGATTTGAACGCTTCCGAGCCCTGCCGGATCGAATTTCACGAGATAACCAAAGGCGCAATCCAGGCCGCGGTCAAGAAGCCGCGCCGGATAGATGCCGATCTGGTGAACGCCCAGCAGGCCCGGCGAATTTTGGACCGGGTGGTGGGCTATGGCTTGAGCCCGCTTCTGTGGCAGAAGGTGAGGCGGGGGCTGAGCGCGGGGCGGGTGCAGTCCGTGGCGGTGCGCCTCATCTGCGACCGGGCCCGGGAGATCGAGGCTTTTGTTCCGGTGGAGTACTGGTCGATTGCGGCCCATCTTTTGCCGCCGGAGCAGGAGAGTATCCAGGGCGGGAGCGGGGCCTTCGAGGCCAGGCTGACACTGTATAACGGCGAAAAGATCGAGTTGCCGGACAAGGCCGCCGTGGATAAAGTGCTGGCGGCGCTGGCGGGTAAAAACTTCCGGGTGAGCGAGGTGCGCCGCAAGGAGAGGCGGCGTTATCCGGCCCCGCCGTTTATCACCAGCAGCCTGCAGCAGGAGGCATCGCGCAAGCTTGGCTTTTCGGCCCGCAAGACCATGCAGATCGCCCAGCAGCTCTACGAAGGGCTGGAGGTGGGCGAGGAAGGTTCAGTGGGCCTGATCACCTACATGCGGACCGACGCCACCCGGGTTGCCGCGGAGGCGCAGGAAGCCACCCGGCAATTTGTCGCGGCGGAGTACGGCAAACCCTTCGTACCGCCGGAGCCACCCAGGTACAAGAGCAAGGCGGGAGCCCAGGGGGCCCACGAGGCTGTCCGGCCCACCAGCGTGCATCGCACGCCGGAGGCGGTGAAGAGGTTTCTCAAGCGGGATCAGTACCGCCTGTACCGCCTGATCTGGGAGCGTTTCGTGGCCAGCCAGATGGCGCCCGCGGTGCTGGACACCCTGACCATGGACATCGAGTCCGTAGGGTTTACCTTCCGGGTCACAGGGTCGGTGGTCAAGTTTCCCGGGTTCATGAAGGTCTATACCGAGTCCAGGGACGATCAGGAGCAGGACGAGGGTGGGCTTTTGCCTGAACTTGCGGAAGGGACGGCTTTAAAACTGGTCAAACTCGACCCCAAACAGCATTTCACCCAACCGCCCCCCAAATACACCGAGGCGATGCTGGTCAAATCCCTGGAGGAACTGGGCATCGGCCGGCCAAGCACCTACGCTCCCACCATCGACACCATTCAAAAACGCGGGTATGTTCAACTGCTGGAGAAGCGGTTTGAACCCACGGAACTGGGATTCATCGTGGTGGATCTGCTGAAGGAGTTCTTCCCGGAGATCATCGACGTGGAATTCACGGCCTCCATGGAGGCCAAGCTGGATGAGGTGGAAGAGGGGGAGCGGGATTGGGTCGAGGTCTTGAAGGAATTCTATACTCCTTTCGCCCGGACCCTGGAACAGGCCAGGGAAGAGATCGGCGAGGTCCAGCTGCGGGATGAGGAGACCGATGAGGTTTGCGAATTATGCGGCCGCAAGATGGTGATCAAGCAGGGACGATACGGGAGGTTCCTGGCCTGCCCCGGCTTTCCCGAGTGCAAGAACACCAAACCCATTTATAAAGAGGTCGGGGTCCCTTGCCCGCTCTGCGGCGGGCCGATTGTGGAGCGGAGGAGCAAGCGGGGCCGGATCTTCTACGGCTGCAAGAATTACCCCGAGTGCGATTTTGTGAGCTGGAACCGCCCCGTGCCCAAGAACTGCCCCAAATGCGGGCATTTTCTGGTGGCCAAGCGCCGGCAGGGCCAGGAAGAGCATGTCTGTTCCAACGAAGCTTGCGGTTACCGCGAGAAAGCCGCCCCACAGGAGGATTGACCTTGCCGCCCGGGATTACGATTATCGGCGCCGGCCTGGCCGGGAGCGAAGCGGCCTGGCAGGCCGCCCGCCGCGGGATTTCAGTCAAGCTGCACGAGATGCGCCCGGGAAAGACAACCCCGGCCCACCATACCGGCCTCTTTGCGGAGTTGGTCTGCAGCAATTCGCTGCGGGCCAATAATCTTGAAAACGCCGTGGGCCTCCTGAAAGAGGAGATGCGCCGGATGGATTCGCTTGTCATCCGCTGCGCCGACTCTAGCACTGTTCCGGCCGGCGGCGCCCTGGCCGTGGACCGCCGCGGGTTTTCCGGGGCCGTCACCGCCGCCCTGAGAGATCACCCGCGGGTCGAGGTAATCAATACGGAATGCCACGAGATTCCACCCGAAGGGGTGGTGATTGTCGCCACCGGCCCCCTCACCTCCCCCGCGCTCTCGGAGGCCATCAGCCGGCTTACTGGTTCGGATTACTTCTACTTTTTTGACGCGGCCGCGCCCATCGTCACGGCGGAGAGCGTGGACGCGGAACGCGCCTTCTGGGCGTCGCGGTACGGGCGCGGGGAGGCGGACTACCTGAACTGCCCCCTGGAGCCCAAGGAGTATCAGGCCTTCTGGGAGGCGCTGGTTCATGCCGAACGGGCGCCGCTGGAGGCCCCGGACCGCCTGGTATATTTTGAAGGGTGTCTGCCCGTGGAGGTCATCGCCGAACGCGGGCCGGAAACGCTGCTCTTCGGCCCCATGAAACCGGTGGGCCTCATCGACCCCGCCACCGGCCGCCAGCCCCACGCGGTGGCGCAACTACGGCGGGAAGACCGGGAGGGCCAGCTTTTAAACCTGGTGGGGTTCCAAACCCGTCTCAAATGGGGTGAACAGGAGCGGGTCTTCCGGATGATCCCCGCTTTAGCCAACGCCGAGTTTGTCAGGTTCGGGGTGATGCACCGGAACAGCTTCATCAATTCCCCCCGCCTGCTTTTGCCCACCTACCAGCTGAAGGCCGATCCGCGGCTCTTCTTCGCCGGGCAGCTCACCGGCGTGGAAGGTTATGTGGAATCCGCCGCGTCTGGCCTGGTGGCCGGCCTGAATGCCGCCAGGCACGTCCTTGGGGAACCGCCCCTGGAGTTCCCGGCGGAGACGATGCTGGGGGCGTTGCCGGCCTACATCACCTCGGCGGCGCCCGACAATTTTCAGCCCCTGCACGCCAACTTCGGCCTGGTCCCGCCCCTTGGGGCCCGTTTGCGCTCCAAGAAGGTCAAAAACCGGGCACTGTCCGAGAGGGCTTTAGCGATCCTGGAACGTTTTATGAAAATTATAAATTGAATCTTGCATAATCCCAGGTCTTATGTTAGTATAATGAAGGGCAATCAGGCCGGGAGGCTGATAGGATGTTTCAGGCGACAACCATCGTTGCGGTGCGCCAGAATGGGAAGAGCGCCATGGCCGGCGACGGGCAGGTAACCTTTGGCGAACGCACGGTGATGAAGCACCGGGCGAAAAAGGTCCGGCGAATTTATAACGGGCAGGTGCTGGCCGGGTTTGCCGGGTCCGCCGCAGATGCTTTCACCCTCTTTGAGAAGTTTGAAGCCAAACTGGAGGAGTATCACGGCAATCTGCCCAGGGCGGCGGTGGAGCTGGCCAAGGAATGGCGCACCGATAGGGTGTTGCGCCGGTTGGAGGCGTTGCTTATCGTAGTTGATCAGGAACACATGCTGGTGATCTCGGGAACCGGAGATGTCATCGAGCCGGATGAACCAATTACCGCCATCGGCTCCGGGGGGCCGTATGCTCTGGCGGCGGCCAGGGCGCTCGCCAAGCACACCAACCTGGCCGCCCGGGAGATTGCCGAAGAGGCGATGCACATCGCCGCCTCGATCTGCATCTACACCAACGATGAGTTGACGGTGGAGGAGATCGAGTAATCCCAGGCCGGCCGAAAGAGCAAGAGTCAAGGTCGGGAGAAACCAGATAGAGCACAGATCGAGGGGGATCGGTGAATTGATGGAATTTACGCCACGGCAGATCGTCGTCGAGCTTGATAAGTACATTATCGGGCAACAGAAGGCCAAACGTTCGGTGGCTGTGGCTTTGCGGAACCGCTTTCGGCGGCGCCGGCTGGATCCGGTGATCCGCGACGAGGTTATGCCCAAAAACATCCTGATGATCGGCCCCACCGGGGTGGGCAAGACGGAGATTGCCCGCCGGCTGGCAAGGCTGGCGGATGCGCCTTTTATCAAGGTGGAGGCCACCAAGTTCACGGAAGTGGGCTATGTTGGACGGGATGTGGAATCCATCGTTCGTGATCTGGTGGAATTCAGCATCCGGATGGTCAAGAGCGAGCGCGTGGCCAATGTGGCCGAAAAAGCTGAGCAGATGGCGGAGGAGCGCCTGGTGGAAGTCCTGGCGCCCATTCCCAGGAAGGAAAAGAATTTAAACCCGCTCACGGCCCTGTTCAATATGGAATTCGGCCAGCGCACCCGGGAGGATGACGAAGTTCACGAGGAGCAAGTGCGCGTGGCAAAGGGCCAGCAAGAGACGCTCCGGCGGGCATTGGCCCGGGGCGAGCTTGAAAACCAGGTGGTGGAGATTGAGGTCGACGACGCCAGGCCCTCCATGCTGGAGATCTTTACCGGCTCCGGGGTGGAAGAGATGGGGGTAAACCTTCAGGAACTGCTGGGCGGCATGGTGCCGAAGCGAAAGAAGAAGCGGAGGGTGACGGTTGCCGAGGCCCGCAAGATCCTGGCGCAGGAGGAAGCGCAGAAGCTCATCGACATGGACGAGGTGACCACCGAGGCCGTTGCTCGCGCCGAATCCGCCGGAATCGTTTTTGTGGACGAGATCGACAAGATTGCGGGGCGGGAGTCCGGCGCGGGGCCCGACGTCTCCCGGGAAGGGGTCCAGAGGGACATCCTTCCGATCGTGGAGGGCTCCACGGTGATGACGAAGTATGGGCCGGTGAAGACGGATCACATGCTGTTTATCGCCGCCGGCGCCTTTAACGTGGCCAAACCGTCCGACCTGATTCCCGAATTGCAAGGGCGGTTCCCGATCCGGGTGGAACTGGAGAGCTTGACGGAGGAAGATTTTTGCCGGATCCTCACCGAACCCCAGAATGCCCTGGTCAAGCAATACATCGCCTTGCTGGCGACCGAAGGGGTCGAGGTGACTTTTACCGACGACGCCATCGGAGCCCTCGCCAGGGCGGCGTTCCAGGTCAACGAGCGGACCGAAAATATCGGGGCGCGCCGCCTGCACACCATCATGGAGAAGCTTTTGGAGGATCTCTCGTTTGAGGCGCCGGATCTGCCCGGGGCGGGCAACCGGGCGGTCAGGATTGATGCCCATTATGTGGAAGAGAAGCTTGGCTCCATTGTGAAAAGCGAAGATTTGAGCCGGTTTATCCTGTAGACGGACCGGGCTTATCCGAATCCCGCAAGAAATGACAATATTAAGGAGGACCCATGATGAGGAACTTATTGGCAAAAACACGCAACATTAACAGGTTGATCCAGAATGCGGCTGGACAAGCTGTCAATTTTAACGAGATGGCAACGGTGCTCAGCGACGTGATCGCCTGCAATGTCTACCTGGTCAGCAAGAAAGGCAAAGTTTTGGGCCATGCCCTGATGGGAGGCTTTGAATGTGAGGTCATCGAGCAGGAAGTGGTGGAAAAGGGCGCTTTTCCCGATGAGTACAACCAGAAGCTCCTGAGGATCAGCGATACCTCACCCAACCTGAAAGCGGAGCACGGCCGGTGCGTCATCGTGGATACCACCTGCCTCTTTAACGATAAACTCACCACCATCGTCCCCGTCAACGCCGGCGGGGAACGGCTGGGCACCCTGGTTTTGGCCCGGTTCAAAGATTCTTTTACGGATGAAGACCTGATCCTGGCCGAATATGGCGCGACCGTGGTGGGGATGGAGATCCTGCGCGCCAAGAGCGAGCGGATCGAAGAGGAGGCCCGCAAGAAGGCCGCCGTCCAGATCGCCCTGGCGACGCTCTCCTACTCGGAACTGGAGGCCATTGAGCATATCTTCGAGGAGCTCAACGGCGACGAGGGGCTTTTAGTGGCCAGCAAGATCGCCGACAGGGTCGGGATCACCCGGTCGGTGATTGTCAACGCCCTCCGGAAGTTCGAAAGCGCCGGGGTGATCGAATCCCGTTCGCTGGGGATGAAGGGCACCTTCATCCGGATCCTCAACGATCACCTGTTGGAGGAGCTCAAGCGAATGACTTCGCGGTAAACAGGCAAATATATTGACACAGAGCGGCCCGAAAGGCGGAAAAGCCTTCCGGGCCTTTTTGTCGCCCATACAGGCATTCTAATATGGAGGAACCATAGTAGATCTGCTCCTCCAAATAGACGTTAATCTTTCCTTTCCCTTCGCCGAATATCATAGGGAATCTGTATGAGTATTTGGTTCAGGCAAGGTTGCCTGGCCGGTCCAGACGTGGGAGGCGAAGGTAGATGAGTTTGGAATTCTTTTCCAGCGTGGCCGACAAGTTTTTGCGCAAGGGGTTGGATACCGCCGCCTTGCGCCACCAGGTCATCTCAAACAACCTGACCAATGTGGACACCCCACGTTTCAAGCGCTCGGAAGTGCGTTTTGAGGACGCCCTGCGAGCCGCCATGACGCCGGAACCACCGGGGTTGCCGATGGAGATCACCAATCCCAGGCATCTGGAGCCTCAAAAAAAGCCTTCGTTTACCGAAGTGCAGCCCGAGGTGGTTGAGATCAGGGAAACCACCGGTCGCCTGGACGGCAACAACGTGGACATCGATTCGGAGATGGCGCATCTGGCCGAAAACACGTTGCTTTATAACACCATGGCGCAACTGGTTTCCAAACGTCTGGGAATTCTTCGGTCTGTGATCAACGAAGGGAGAAGGTAAGATGGGCATTTTTCGGGCGATCGAGACAAGCGCTTCCGGATTGACGGCGGAAAGGCTCCGCCTGGATATTATTGCGAACAATATTGCCAATGCGAATACCACGCGGACGGCGGAAGGCGGGCCATACCGGCGGCAGATGCCGGTCTTCGCCGCGCGGGAAAAGGTGCCGGCCCGCAATGGATTCGCGTTTCCGCCCTCGCCCTTTGAAAGGATGCTGGAAAAGGCCCGGGGAGTTGCGCAAGAGGCCGGCGAAGGGGTCAGGGTGGTGGGGATCATCAAGGATTCGACGCCGCCCCGGCGGGTGTATGATCCGGCCCATCCGGATGCGGATGCGCAGGGCTACGTTTCCATGCCCAACCTCGATATCGTGACCGAGATGGTGGATATGATCTCCGCCTCTCGGGCTTATGAGGCAAATGTGACGGCGATTAACGAGGCCAAACAGATGGCCATGAAGGCCCTGGAGATCGGGCGTGGTTAATAAAAACCGATTGTGTACGGTGGTGTCGGTGAGTGTCGGAAGAAAGCTGGTCGAGGACCGGGAGCGGCCAAAGCTCTGCGGGCAAGACCAGGGAGGGCGGAAAGCAGAACGGACACAGGAGGGGAAACAATGGATGCCGGTAGAGTAGATAATCTGAAGCTGGACGTTTTTCCTTTGAAGGTGGGCGCTTCGCCCCGCGAGGCTGAGGAGCCTGACGGGAAAGGAGCGGTTTCTTTCGCAGGTATGCTTAAGGCTGCGCTGGGCGAGGTCAACGACCTTCAACGCAAAGCGGAAGAAGGGGCGACTCAGTTGGTGACCGGTGATGCTTCCAACTTGCACCAGGTGATGATTGCCACCGAGGAGGCCAATATTGCCCTTCAATTTACCATGGCAATCCGCAACAAGATCCTCGACGCTTATACGGAAATCATGCGCATGCAAGTATGACCGCTAGCACGATGAGGTGAAGCAGATGAATGCATGGTTGCAGAAGCTGCGCTCACAAGTTGTGCAGCTGTGGCAAGGTCTCAATCCCTCACGGCGGATCATATTCAGCGTCGGGGCGGCGGCCATTGTCGGGATTCTGATCCTGGTGGCAAGTTACGCTGGGCGGCCGGGATATACACCCCTTTTCACGCAGCTCGACCCATCGGATGCGGGAGAGATTGTGGCCAAGCTCAAGGAGAGCGGCATCCCGTATCAGCTGGCGGAAGGAGGGTCGGCGATCCTGGTGCCCAGCAACAAGGTCTATGAGACCAGAATCAGCCTGGCCAGCGCCGGCATGCCGCGCGGAGGGATCGTCGGGCTTGAACTTTTTGACCAGAGCAAACTCGGCATCACGGACTTTGACCGGAAATTAAACTACACCCGCGCGCTTCAGGGGGAATTGACGCGCACCATCCGGGAGATCAACGGGGTGGAAGACGCCCGTGTGCATGTCGTCCGTCCCGAGCAGAGCCTCTTTATCGACGAAAAAAGGGAGCCCACGGCTTCCGTTCTTCTCAAACTCCGGCCTTCCGCGCATCTGAGCGAGGAACAGATCCGGGGCATCGCCAACCTGATCGCCGGCAGCGTGGAAGGGCTTGACCCCCTGAAGGTGACCATCCTGGACAGCCAGGGCAATGTGCTTTCGCAGGTGTTGAAAGACAATGCCGATGCGGATCTGGCCACGGGGAGCGATAAGAAGAATCGGCTGATCATGGAGCGGCTCTCCATCCAGCGCCAGCAGGAACAGGAACTGGAAAAGAGCGTTCAATCCATGCTGGAAAAGGTTTTTGGCCCCGGAAAGGCTGCCGCCCGGGTGAGCGCGGAGATGAATTTCGATTACGAGGAGTCTTCCAGCGAGCTCTACCAACCCAGCGTGGGGGATTCCGGCATCGTCAGAAGCGAGCAGGAGTCCTCCGAGAGTTACCGTGGCCAGGGGGCCGGGCCGGCCATGGGCGTGCCAGGGGTGACATCGAACATCCCCGGCTATCAGGCCGTGGATAGCGGCAATACCAATTCTCAGTACCAGAAGCGGCAGGTCACCCGCAACTACGAGGTGAGCAAGCGGCAGGAACACCTGGTGAGTTCCCCCGGGAGGATCCGGCGGTTGTCGGTGGCGGTGTGGGTGGACGGCCAGCTGGGGCCGCAGCAGATTGCCAGCGTGCGCTCGCTGGTGGCCTCGGCGGTTGGTTTCAACGAGGCCAGGGGGGATCAGATCTCCGTTGAGAGCTTGCAGATTGTGCCCGAACAGCAGGTTGTGCAGGAGAAGCCGAAACCGGCTATTCCCGTGGCAACCCTGGTTTTGGGCGGGTTATTGGCCGGTGGGGTGATAGCTATGGTGGTCTTCGCGGTGAGGAGACGGAGAAAAGCTGCAGAGAAAGCGGAGGAGGCGGAACTGGCGGAGCTGGGGGCCAATCTGGATCTGATCTCCGCTGAAACAGCGGCGCCGGCGGTTGCCGCGTCCGAGAAGGAGGAGGAAGCTTTTCCGGAAGAAAAGCCTCTGGACCTGCAGTTGACCTTGTCGCAGCAGAGCCGGGAGTTCAGGCAGCTTGAGAAGGAGATCGGGCGCCTGGCCAGGGAAAAACCGGTCCAGGTGGCCCAGCTCTTGAAGAAATGGTTGTCTGAGGAGGAGAACTGATCAGCCATGCAAAAACAATTGGGCCCCTTGACGGGGAAACAGAAGGCTGCTATCCTGCTGATCAGCCTTGGACCGGATATCTCGGCACAGGTCATCAAGAATCTGCGCGAGGAAGAGATTGAGGACATTACGCTGGAGATGGCCAACCTGCGGACGGTTGGTTCCGAAGTCAAGGAGAAGGTGGCTGAGGAGTTTCGGGAATTGTACATGGCCCAGGAGTATATCGCCTCCGGCGGCATCGAATACGCCAGGGATGTTCTGGAGCGGGCCCTGGGGTCCCACCGGGCCAACGACATCATCAATAAACTTACGGTCTCCTTGCAGGTGAGACCCTTCGACTTCGCCCGCCACACCGAGCCGTCCCAGCTTTTGAACTTTATCCAGAATGAGCACCCCCAGACCATTGCCCTGGTGATGGCTTATCTTTCCGCGGACCAGGCGGGGACGATTCTCTCGGCGCTGCCTGCCCAGAGGCAGGTGGAGGTCGCCAAGCGCCTGGCCACCATGGACAGGACTTCGCCGGAAATCCTCTCAGAGGTGGAATCCATTCTGGAAAAGAAGGTCTCCGCGGTGGCCACCCAGGGATTCACCGCCGCAGGAGGAATCGACGCCACGGTGGAGATTCTGAACCGGACCGACCGCGGCACGGAAAAGACCATCATTGAGGCCCTTACCGAAGAAGATCCGGAACTGGCCGAAGAGATTAAACGCCGGATGTTCGTCTTCGAGGATATCGTGATGCTGGATGATCGGGCTATCCAGCAGATCATCCGTGAGTCTGACAGCAAGGACTGGGCTCTGGCCCTCAAGACCGCCAGCGGAGAGGTCTCCGCCCGCATCTACAAGAACATGTCCAAGCGGGCGTCCGACCTTCTCAAGGAAGACATCTCCTATCTGGGGCCGGTGCGGCTGCGTGACGTGGAGGATGCCCAGCAGCGAATCGTCAATGTGATTCGCCGCCTGGAGGAAGCCGGTGAAATTGTGGTCGCCCGTGGCGGAGAGGGTGAGGTACTTGTCTAATGTGATCAAGACCTACGAGTGGCGGCGGGCCGAACCTTACCAGCTTTCGCTCTACCCATCGGAACGGCTTCTGGAGGAGATTCAGGTCGAGCTTGAGGCCAGAAGGCGGGAAGAGGAGGAGGCGGCCCTGGCGGCGCAGCAAGCCGTCGAAGAAGGGCAGGAAGAGCAGCAGGCGCCCCCCGATATAGCGGCGGATTTACCTGCCCCAACGAATGAGCCTTCGGAGGAACCCACTTCCACTGTATTGCAGGATCTCGCCAGTCTAGCACCGGATGTTACCGGTGTGCCACAGAATCTCACCAACCCACCCGAAGAGCAGGTTGAAAAGCTGCTCGAAACAGCCGCTCAGAAGGCCAAAGATCTTGAGGCCGAGGCGCAAAAGGCCGCGGAGTCCTTGAAAGCCGAGGCGCAGGCGGCGTTGGCGCAGGCCGAGGAAGGACGCCGGCAGGCCGAAGCACAACTGGCCGGTTCCCGGCGGGAAGCGGCGGCCCTTGTGGAAGGGGCCCGGGGGCAGGCGGCGGACATGGTGGAGAAGGCTCAGAAGGAAGCGGAGACGATCCTGGAGGAGGCCAGAGAGCGGGGGTACCAGGAAGGGCTGGCCCAGGGCAGGGAAGCCGGCCACCGCGAGGGCCACGAAGCGGGGATCAAGGAGACCTCCGGGTTGGCGGCGCAGGCCAGGACGGTTCTGGAGACGGCGCTGGCCGAGCGCGAGCAGCTGATCAGGGGCGCCAGCCAGGACATATTAAAGCTTGTGGTAAAGATTGCCGAAAAGATTATCAGGGGGCAACTGCGTCTTGATCCGGCAATTATCCAGCGGACCGTGGAAGATGCCGTAAAACTGGTGAATGACAAGGCCAGGGTGGTAATCCGGGTCAATCCCTCGGAGTTGGAGACGGCCAGGTCCGGAGAGGTGAAGATCAGGCAGTTTTTGGAAGGTTCCACGCAGTTGGAGATCGTGGGCGATGAGACCATCGAACCAGGCGGTTGCATGATCGAGACCAATTCGGGAAGCGTTGACGCCCGGATCGCCACCCAACTGGAGGAGACGGCGCACTTACTGGAGGGGTTAGGGCATGGCGGTTGAGCTTCACAACCAGCGAGGGCCTGAACCGCAGGCCGGTCTTCTTGCGGAGCAGGAACTGGCCAGGGCATTTCAGATCTTGAATGAATATGAGCCCATGCGGGTGCTGGGGCGGGTAAACCGGATGATCGGGTTGACCATCGAATCGGTGGGGCCCGCGGCACGCCTGGGAGAGCTTTGTTTCGTCCATCCCCGCCAGGGGCATGCTCCGATTCGCGCCGAGGTGGTCGGATTCAAGGAGAACCATGTGCTTTTGATGCCCCTGGGGGAAATGGAGGGAATCGGCCCCGGATGCGAGGTCCGCGCCACCGGCGGCACCTTTCAGGTGGAGGTGGGTTCCCAACTCCTCGGACGGGTGCTGGATGGGCTTGGCCGGCCGATGGACGGCAAGGGTCCGGTGATGACCAACAAGTATTACGCGGTGGCCAATCTGCCGCCGAACCCCCTGAGCCGCCGCCGGATTACCGTGAACCTCGAGGTGGGAGTCAGGGCCATTGACGGCCTTCTCACCTGCGGGTGCGGGCAAAGGATCGGCATCTTCTCCGGCAGCGGGGTGGGCAAGAGCACCCTGCTGGGGATGATTGCCAGGAATACCTCGGCCGACGTAAATGTCATCGCGCTCGTCGGGGAACGGGGCCGGGAGGTCCGGGATTTCCTGGAGAAGGATCTCGGTGAAGAAGGTCTGAGGCGTTCCGTGGTGGTGGTGGCCACCTCCGATCAGCCGCCGCTGGTGCGGATGAAGGGGGCGCTGGTGGCCACGGCCATTGCGGAATATTTCCGGGACCAGGGGCGCAACGTGATGCTCATGATGGATTCGGTGACCAGGTTTGCCGCCGCCCAGCGGGAGATCGGCCTGGCCATCGGCGAACCTCCGGCGACCCGGGGATACACGCCTTCGGTCTTCGCCGTATTGCCCAAGCTCCTGGAACGTTCCGGCATGGGCGCCAGGGGAAGCATCACCGGGCTGTACACCGTTTTGGTGGACGGCGACGACATGAACGAGCCCATCGCCGATGCGGTAAGAAGCATTCTGGACGGCCACATCGTCCTTTCCCGAGATCTGGCGGCGCAGAATCATTACCCGGCCATCGACATTTTGGCCAGTGTAAGCCGGCTGATGATCGATATTGTTGACAAGGAGCATCAGGACGCTGCGAACCGTCTCAGGGAGATCCTGGCCATCTACCACAACGCCAGGGATCTGATCGAGATCGGAGCCTATCAGGCGGGCAGCAACCCGAAGATTGACAACGCCATCGCCAGGATTGATGCGATAAATGTTTATCTATGCCAGGGGGTTGACGAGAAGAGCAGTTTTGCCGAGACGGTGCAGCAGTTGGAGAACTTGCTGGCCTAGGACCCGGCCCTGGTGGCCGATGGGAGGTAGCCAGAGATGCGCAAATTCGTTTTTAACCTGGAAAAAGTTCTGGACTTCCGAAAGCATCAAGAGGACGAGCTTTCCATCCAGTTGGCCTTGCTCAGGGAGCGGCTGCGCCGAGAAGAGGAGTTTCTGGAATTTTTGCGCGTCCAGTACCGGCAGACCCAGGCGCAACTGCGCCAAACCGGTCTTGGCGAGCTGGCGATGGAAAAGATCCTGATCCTGCGGGACTTTCTGGCGGGGCTGGAGATCCAGATCCTCCACCAGAGCCAGGTGGTGGCCCAGGCGGCGGCAGAGACGGAAGAATGCCGCCTGAAGCTTCTGGAAGCCAGGCAAAACTACAAGATCCTGGAGAAGCTGCGCGAGCGCGATCTGGCCGCCTACCAGAGCGAGGTGCTCCGCCAGGAGCAGGCGTTGCTGGATGAGATCGGCGCCCATGGTTATATCCGCAACAGGGCATCAGAGGCATTGGAGGTTAACAGCTTGGAGGCCAGCAGCAGCGTATGAAGCCGAAATTGAAGCCGCCTTCGCAAAAAGAGGCTGCCGAAAAAGCTCCCGGAAAAAAAGGGTTTGTAGCGAAGATCAAAGGATTTTTCAGGGCGATCTGGCATTTTGTGCGCCGGGGAAGGGTGCTGGTTTTATTGCTCCTGGCGGCGGCAATCGGCACGGCCGTGGTCCTGGATCTCCTTGGGTTTATAGATATAGGCCGATCTGCCATGGATAGGCTTTCGCGGATTCCGTACATATCGTCGGTGGTGGAGACCTACCAGATGGGCCTCAAGGAGAAGAAGGTTTTCCTGGCCAGGGAGACCAGGCTTACCGAGTTGAACCAGACCACGGAACTTTCCCGGCAGGCCCTGATTGCCGAGGAGAAGAGCCTCCAGACCCAAAAGGATGAACTGGCCGCCAGGGAAGCCGCGCTGAAGCAACAGGAAAAAGCCCTGCAGAAGCAAGCCGAGGAATTGAAGAAGTTGGCCGATGACGCGTCCAGGTTGCAACAGATGGCCAGGTACTATGGAAAGATGCAGCCCGAGGAGGCCGCCAAGATCATGACGGAACTCACGGCGAGCGAGATTGCGGAAGTGGTGGTGCGTTTGACCGACAGGCAGGTGGCGGCGATCTTGCCCTATCTGGAGCCAACCAAGGCCGCCGAGGTCCTGCGCGCCATCGGAAAGCAGTATTGAAAGGTGCGCTGCTGAAGGATGCTGTACCGAAGATGCAGCGCGGAAGATGTAGAGATTAGCCGCGAAGGCCAGGGAAGGCCGGGAGCGTTGCGTGGTCCAGGGAGGGCTTGGGAGTAGGAGCGCATGGGCCGGAAAGACCCATGCGAAGAAAGGAGGTGACAGATATGCAAAGGAATATGCAACCCGATCTGGTGGATCTGGCACTGCTTATGCCGCGGACGGCTCAACCGCGGGAGGGAATCTTCCCCGCGAGGCGCAGCAGCCACGATTCCGGTGATTTCGCCCGGATCTTCGAACGGCAAAAGATGCAATACCGCCGGGATGACCTTCACAAGGCAGGGGCCGGGGAGGCGAGGTCGTCAAGGCCTTCCGCCAAACCGCAAGAGAAGCCGCAAAACTTCCAGGCCGATGCCGAGCAAAGGGCGAAACAGGCAGGGGATATGCGGAATGAAGCTTATGACCGTCCGGAAAAAGGGGCGGCAACGGCTTCCGATGCTTCCACCAAACGGGATTCCCTACCCGATAAGGTAGCTGCACAGGCCGGGGCTGAAACCCAAAATCCCGCGGACGCCGGGCAAGCCCAGGCGGCTCAGGCGGCTATCGCCCAGGCTGGAGGCGGGACCCAGCCCCAGGGCCAAACCATGGGCTGGAATTCTTCCGCCAATGGTGGCCAGGGGACTGCCGGGGAGGCGGCAGTTCAACCCGTCATGGCATCGCAGGCAGGTGTTTCAGGTCTGGCCGGCCTTGCGGATGGGGTAATCTCCCGGATTTCCGGAGGGCCCGTGGCAACCGGAGAAGCTTCCAGCGGCCAGGCTGCTCAGAATGGATCAGCGCTTGGAGGCAATCCTGGCCAACAATCCAGTGATCCGGCAATCCTGCGAAGCATGGTTGCCACTGGCGTGAATGTGCCCGACCTCCCCATTGATGCGTCCGGACTTCCCCAGGCGCAGAATGAGCAGGGAGCGGCCCAGGCCGCTGGCGGCACGCCGCTGGCTGGTGGCGGCCCGGCTGGCGAAGGGACCGCCAGGACCGGGGTTATGGGCAATGGCTTGATCTCCCCGGTTGCGGAGGCTGTTCTGGCAACAGAAAGCATGGCGACATCTCCAAACGGAAATGGTTCGGGAGCAGAAGGTAAATCCGGCGCAAGCAAAGCCGGAAACCTCAGCCTGCACCTGCGGCATGCCCGGGAATATTCGGGCGACGCGAAAGAGCCGGCCCAGGCAGGGTCCTCAGCGGCCGTTGCCGGGATGCAAAAGGGCCAGCAGGGTGGAGCAGGCGGGCAACAAGGTCTGCCGGGGTCGCTGTTGCTCAGCGGGCGGCCGGGGGAGGCCCTCTCCGAGGCGTCGGAAGCTGGAAAACCGGCCCAGGGCAACTCCGACTTTCTGACCCGTCTGATCCAGACGGGTGCCATGGAGAGCCAGAATGCCGGCCGGGCGGGTCTCGAAGCCGCCAAAACCGCGCAGGTGGCCAGGCCGAGCGTCGAGACCGTCTTTCCGCAGATCGTGCAAAAGGCCCAGATGATCCTGCGCGATGGCTCCTCGGAGATGCGGATGCAGCTTATCCCCGAACATCTCGGAAAGCTCGAGATGAGGATTCTGGTCCATGACGGGGTCGTGACGGCCCGGTTCATGGTGGAGAACGCTCAGGTCAAGAGCATGATCGAAGGGAACCTGCCGCAACTCAAACAATCCCTGGAAAGCCTGGGTCTCCAAATCGACAGCTTCGCCGTCGGGGTCGGCGCGGGCCAGCAGGAGGCTTTCAATTCATCCTGGGCGGGCTCAGGCCGGAGTTCCGGCGCCGGAGACGGCGGAGACGGCTTTGGACGCAGCCGGCTAAACAGAGCCAGGGATTATGATGAGGCGGCGCCGGTAGCGCCAATCGCCGGGGAAACCGGTTTTTTGCGCAGCAACCCCGATCATCTGGTGGATGCCCGGATGTAAGACGAACGTATTAGACGGCACCATCTCGATCCGGTGTCGATGTCCCACGAGAGGAGGCGACAAAAAGTGGCGGATTTAACCGTAAACGCGACCACGTCTGGCACGGCCGGCGGAACGACAGCGGCCGGCGGGAGCAAGAAGGCCGCCAAGGAATTGGACAAGGACGCCTTTTTGAAACTCCTGGTCACCCAGTTGAAATACCAGGACCCCATGAAACCTCTGGAAGACAAAGAGTTCATCGTGCAGATGGCCCAGTTCAGCTCGGTGGAGCAATTGCAGAATTTAAGCGTTGGGATGGACAGATTCGTGCAGCTCCAGACCCGGGCCAGCCTCATGTCTGAGGCTACAGGGTTTATGGGGAGGACCGTGACGGTCAACGATGCGGCGACCGGAAAGTCTGTTACCGGAAAGGTCAGCGGCGTGAAAGTGGTTGAGGGAGTCCCCAAGATCGTGGTAAATGCCGGGGAATATGATGTGGGCAGTGTCCAGGAAGTGGTGGCCTAGCGGAGGTGAGGTAGATGGCTGATCAGATTATCCCCCTTGGCCTTGGCCCTCTGCAAAGCCCCGAGATAAAGTCCGGACAACGGACGCCGAAACCGGCGAACACCGGCGCTTCCGTGGGCCAAAACGGCTCCTTCGGTCAGATCCTGGCCAGGGAGATGGGCAGATCCGAGCCGCTGAAATTCTCCGCGCACGCGGAAAAGCGGTTGGAAACCCGAAAAATACCGCTCACCGAAGCGGATCTGGCCAGGCTCCGGACGGCGGTGGACAAGGCCGCGGCCAAAGGCGCCCAGGAGTCGCTCATCCTGATGAACGACCTGGCGCTGGTGGTCAGCATCAAGAACCGGACGGTGATTACCGCCATCGACGGCGCGAACCTGAAGGAGAACGTCTTCACCAACATCGACAGCGCGGTGATTACCTGACGGAAGTCTGTTGGGCCAAAGTGAGGCAACAAAAGGTTATGACCCGCAATTGGCTATGAGGCTGGACCTCAAAGAGGAAGCCTCCGCCGCAGACCGATCGAAGCGGCAAGCCAGGCAGTATGAAGGAGGTTGTTCTACCATGATGAGGTCGCTCTTTTCTGGGGTTTCCGGTCTGCGAAACCACCAGATCCGGATGGACGTCATCGGAAATAACATCGCCAACGTGAACACCATCGGTTATAAGGGCAGCCGGGTGACCTTCCGCGACCTGCTCTACCAGACCATGTCCGGCAGCGCGGCGCCGCAGGGCAACCGCGGCGGCATTAACCCGCAACAGGTGGGCCTTGGCGTGGCGGTAGGATCCATTGACGTGATCCAAACCGGTGGCAGCAGCGAGACCACCGGCCAAAACACCGACATGATGATTGAAGGCGACGGGTTCTTTGTTCTACAAGATGGAAGTCGACAGTTTTACACCAGAGCCGGGGCTTTCAAGCTAGACTTTGACGGTAATCTGACCAGTCCCAGCGGCTTGAAGGTAGCCGGGTGGATGGCTAATAGCGGTGGTGTATTGCCCAACTTGACTGCTACAAATCTCCAGGGGATTGTCATTCAAAAGGGTATGCAGATGGCCCCATCGGCTACGACTACGGCTAGCTTTATCGGAAATTTGGATTCACGGACAGCGGCACTAGCAACTTTCGATACTACATTGCCCGTGTACGACTCCTTGGGCAACAAGTATGATGTTTCGATAAGATTTACTAAACTTAATACTCCTAATGAGTGGAACTGGGAAGTTACCAACCCGCCGTGGTTGGTTGGTGCAGCAAAAAGCCGGGGAAGTTTGGCCTTCGACGCTTTGGGGGTCTATACCGGTACCGCTACTGTCGATGCAGCTCGCTATACTCCGGCGGATATTACGGGTACACCACCGGGTGGAGCTAACCTTCTTACCATTCCGATCGCCAGCATAGATTTTAGCGGGTTACGGCAGTATGCTACAGAATCCGGCATTGACAAGAGCCAGAACGGCTACGCACAAGGCAGCTTGAATGACTTTTCCGTGGATGCCACGGGGGTTGTGACCGGGCTCTTTTCAAACGGGCGCAACCAGCCGATTGCACAGGTGGCGATGGCGGTCTTCAACAATCCTGGTGGTCTCTCAAGGAGCGGCGAGACCCTGTTCGAAGAGACCAACAACTCCGGGCTTGCCCAGATAGGATCCGCCACGACCGGCGGGCGCGGCAAGATCACCCCGGGCTCCGTGGAGATGTCCAACGTGGACCTCTCCCAGGAGTTCACCAACATGATCGTCACGCAGCGCGGCTTCCAGGCCAACTCGCGGATTATCACCACCTCGGATGAGATGCTGCAGGAGCTGGTGAACCTGAAGAGGTAACTGTGTGGTGGTAATGGTAGGGTGACTGCCGCAGTAATTGTAGGCTAACTGTGGCCGGCACTGATGCACAAGGCTTAAGTGAATTAAAAACTCCCGTGGCGTGCGGCTTCCGGGGGGCTGCACGCCGCGGGAAAAGGGATTGGCGCAGGGAGGCAACCAATTCAAGAACCCAAGGGAGGGGAAGAAGATGATCCTGGTCACGCGTCTGGATGGCAAGCAGTTTGTGGTGAACGCCGAGCTTATTGAGACCATCGAGTCGACGCCGGACACCGTGGTCTCGCTGACCACCCACCAAAAATATGTGGTCCAGGAGAGCATTCAGGAGATCGTCAACCGGGTGGTCCGTTATCATCAGGAGTTAAACCTGGGTCTTAAGCCGGACGCCAATATCAGCGATAACCATTAATAGCCGGACTGAATTGCCGGAGGAGGAGAACCATGGCGGACGAAAACAGCAACAACAATAACATTCTAAACACAAAGGTAATCATCTTTGCGGTGGGTCTTCTGGTCCTGGCGGCGCTCGGATCTTCGCTGACGACCTACTTCTTCTTCGGGAGGGCTCTGGTGCAGCCGGCGCCCAAGGTGGTGGTGGTCGCCGAGAAGTTCGGACCCACTTACCCGATCGGCGAATTTACCGCAAACCTGGCGGACAAGGATGTAAGACGCTATGTCCAGACCACGATCGTCTTTGAGTTGAACGAGGAAAAGACCACCGAGGAGATCTCTCAGCGCAACCCGCAGATCCGGGATGCGATCTATTCTATCCTGAGTTCATATAGACGTGACGATATCCTGGACGAACAGGGGAAGATCCGGCTCCGGGAGGAGATCATGAACAAGGTGAACGGTTTTCTGGTGAAGGGCCGGGTTAAGAACGTCTACTTTACCCAGTTTGTTGTCCAGTAAAAATATTCTGTTCGGGAAAAAAGTCGTTGCCAGGCAAGTAGATGCAAGTCTGGTTGGGTGAAGTGGCAGGGGGTGGCTGAAGTGGCAGGTGTCCTCTCGCAAGAAGAGATAGACGCCCTGCTGTCGGCTCTTTCGACAGGTGAGGTCGACGCTGAGGAGATCAAGGCCGATGAGGCGCAGAAAAAGATCAAACCGTACGACTTCCGGCGTCCGGACAAGTTTTCCAAGGATCAGGTCCGGACGTTGCAGATGTTGCACGAAAGCTATGCGCGCCTGCTGGCCACGTCATTCGCGACTTTTCTGCGGGCGGTGACCGAGGCCAAGGTGACCGCCGTGCAGCAGGTGACCTATGCCGAGTTCACCCGTTCCATGCCCAACCCGACCATTATGAGCATCTTTGACCTCAAGCCCCTGGGCCGGGCGGTGTTGGAGATCGGGCCGGAGCTGGGCCTGGTGATCGTGGAGCGGATGCTGGGCGGCAAGGGCCGGATGCCCGATAAAGGCCGTGAGTTGACCGACATCGAGCAGAGCATTCTCAAGCGGGTGATCCTGCGGGCCCTGTCGCATATCAAGGAGGCCTGGCAAAATGTGGTGGACGTGGACGCCACTTTCGAGCGGCTGGAGATGAACCCCCAGTTTGCCCAGCTGGTGGCTCCAAACCAGATGGTGATTCTGGTGACCATTACCCTGCATATCGCCGGGAACGAGGGTTTCATGAATATTTGTCTGCCGGATATATTGCTCGAACCGGTTTTGTCCAAGCTTTCCGCCCACTACTGGTTTGCCAGCACCCGTCAGGCCATCACTTCCGAAAGTCTCAGCAGCCTGAAGCGCAAGGTGGAGCGGACAAAGGTGGATGTAATCGTGGAACTGGGCACCGCATCCATCACTTTCCGGGAGCTTTTGAACCTGCAGGCGGGGGATGTGATCACCTTGTACACCAGGGCTGATGCGCTCCTCCCCGTCAGGATCGGCACAAGGCCCAAATTTCGCGCCAGACCCGGCCTGGTCGGCAGTAAGCTTGCCGTGCAGATCATGCATGTGGAAAAGGACGGTGTAGGTGAAGATGACTGAAGGCTTGGTCTCCAAGGAGGAAATGGACGCCTTGCTGGCGCAGAACAGTGGAGAGGCCGGAGCCCCGCAGGGCCAGGCCGACGAATTGACACCGGAAGAGCGGGACGCCGTCGGCGAGATCGGAAACATCTCTCTGGGTTCGGCGGCCACCGCCCTGTCAACACTGCTCAACCGCAAGGTGGCGATCACCACTCCCACGGTCAAAATGACCTCTCTGGAGGCAGTGATCACCAACAACCCGCAGTTCTTCGTCACCGTTGAGGTGCAATACACCAAAGGATTATCGGGGATGAACATCTTCGTCCTCAAACCCCAAGATGCGGCGATTATCGGTGATCTGATGATGGGTGGCGATGGCCGCGGCGTCGGGGAGGAGATGAGTGAACTGCAACTGAGTGCGGTGGGGGAAGCCATGAACCAGATGATGGGCTCCATGGCCACCGCCATTGCTTCCATGATGAATAAGCGCATCGACATTTCCCCGCCGATCACCAGGTTGCTGGATTTCTCAAAAGATAAGGAGGAACTGCTGAAGCTTGGCACGGGGGAAAAGCTGATTATGGTCTCTTTTCACCTCTCGGTGCAAAACATCGTGGAAAGCGAGTTTTTCCAGTTGATTCCCGTGAAGTTCTCCAAGGACATGGTCAACGCGCTGTACGAGACGGCCACCACCATGCCCGGAGAGGCGGAGATGGCGGCCACGGCGGCCGCCATGCCGACAGCGCCCAAAGAGGCGCCGGCGCCCTCCGCTCCCAGAGGGGGGGCCATCCCGGGGTTTGCCCAGCCGGCGGGGCCAAAGGTGGCGGGCGTGGCAGGCCAGGCGGTTCCCCAGCACTCCGGCGAGGTTTTTGTCCAGCCCGCGCAGTTTGCCAGCTTTGCGCCCCTGGACATACCGGTTCAGACCCAGAACCTCAACCTGCTTCTGGATGTGGCGCTGGGCGTGACGGTGGAGCTGGGACGCACCAAGATGATGATCAAGGACATCCTGGAATTAGGGAAAGGTTCCATTGTGGAGCTTGAAAAACTGGCAGGCGAACCCATCGACATCCTGGTGAACGGTAAATTGATTGCCAAGGGAGAAGTGGTGGTCATAGACGAAAACTTTGCCGTCAAGATCACCGATATCGTCAGCCCAATGGAACGCGTGAACAATTTGCAGTAAATGTCGGGGATTGGGACAAGGACGGTAAGGAGGAGAGGTTATGGCAAAGAAGATTTTGATCATCGATGACGCGGCGTTTATGCGGACCATGCTCAAGGACATCCTCACCAAGGGGGGATACGAGGTGGTCGGCGAAGCCGAGAGCGGCACAACCGCCATCGACAAGTTCAAGGAGTTGCAGCCCGATCTGGTGACCATGGACATCACCATGCCGGAGTTGGATGGCATTTCGGCGGTCAAGGAGATCAAAAAGGTCAATCCCAACGCCGTGATTATCATGTGCAGCGCCATGGGGCAGCAGGCGATGGTAATCGATGCCATCCAGGCGGGGGCCAAGGACTTCGTGGTCAAACCCTTCCAGCCGGATCGCGTATTGGACGCCGTGAAGAAGGCGCTGGCGTGAGCCGCGGGGCGAGCGCCTCCTGCGGAAAAATGTATGATGTTGTCTCCTAAAGTCGACTTTTGGCAGGTCGGGAGGAAGGTCTCCGATGAATAGCGTTCCGGAGTGGTCGGCTGGCTCGGGATGGGCATGGCTGAAGATTATCCTGGCATTGCTCTTCTTGCTGCCGTTTATTTACTTATCTACCAGGTTTTACGCCCAACGGGTGACGCGGAACTGGCAAGGGAGATATCTCAGGGTGATCGAGGCCTGCACCTTGAACCAGGGGAGCCAGGTTTACCTTCTGGCAGCGGTGGATCGGGTGTTGCTGGTGGGGGTGAACAAGGAGAACATCTCCCTTTTGGGCCAGGTGGAGGATCCCGGCCTGGTGCTTGAACTCCTGGATGCCTCGGGCCAAACAGGCCAGGGGGAAATTGCCTTCCCTCCAGGAATAGCGGCCGTCTATCCGGAGTGGGTCAACGCGCTTTTGGGCAAGGGCCGCAAGCTACTGGGGCGATGGACAGGGAGAGCGCGAAATTTTGAGGAACCCGCGCCAGAAATCCAGGCTCAAATCGAGCGCTTGCGCCTTCTGCAACGCCAGGCAACCCGGCGGGACAATCTGGGGGAGAGGCGATAAGATGCGTTTCATGGGCATCTTGGCCCGCGCGGGCCGGGCGCGGAGGATCATCTTTTTACAGGCGGCAATGGTAATGGGCCTGATGGCTTTGGTATCGCTGAGCGCCGATGCAGCGCCGGTGGCTTTGCCCAGGATCAACCTGGGGGTGGATGCTTCTGGAAGGCCTCAGGATGTGGCGGTCAGTTTGCAAATTCTCTTCCTGTTGACCATCCTGTCACTGGCGCCGTCAATCCTGATCATGACCACCTCCTTTACCCGGATCATCGTTGTTCTGGGTTTTGTGCGCAATGCGCTGGCGACGCAACAACTGCCTCCGAATCAGGTGCTCGTGGGTCTGGCGCTTTTCCTCACCTTTTTTGTGATGGCGCCCACCTGGCAGGAGGTAAACGTTGCGGCCCTGCAACCGTATCTGGCCGGCAAGATCGACCAGACCCAGGCTTTTGAGCGGGCGGTTAAGCCGGTGCGGAGCTTCATGCTCAAACAGACGCGCGAGAAGGATCTGGAGCTTTTTGTGCAGCTGGCCAAGCTTCCCAGGCCGCACAATGCAGATGAGGTGCCGATTCATGTGGTAATCCCGGCGTTCATTATCAGCGAGCTGAAATCGGCCTTTCAGATCGGTTTCATGATCTTCATTCCTTTTATCGTGATCGACATGATTGTGGCCAGTACCCTGATGTCCATGGGGATGCTGATGTTGCCGCCGGTGATGATCTCCCTGCCATTTAAGATCTTGCTATTTGTCATGGTGGACGGCTGGTACCTGGTGGTCAGATCTCTGGTGCTCAGCTTTCATTGAAGGAGAGGGCCGGAAATAAAGGAGAGGACCGGAAGTGTCGGAAACCTTCGTGATCAATCTGGGGAGAGAGGCTTTATACACGGTGCTTTTGGTCTCCGCCCCGGTGTTGGGTCTGGGACTGGCGGTAGGGCTGGCCGTAAGCATCTTCCAGGCGACCACCCAGTTGCAGGAACAGACCCTGGCCTTTGTTCCGAAGATCATCGCGGTTTTTATCGCTTTGGTGATCTTCGGCCCGTGGATGCTTTCGGTACTCATGGACTTTGCCAGGGGGCTTTTAGGCAACCTGCACAATTTTGTACAGTAAATAACCCGTTCCGCAAGTAATCCGCACCGGAGGAGGGTAAAGCCGTGGACATTCTCGGGGCCGCGCTTGGCCAGTTTGACCGCTACCTTCTGGTCTTGTCCAGGGTCCTGGGCATGTTTATCGCTACCCCTTTCTTCAGCAGCCGGAGCATCCCCGGCCCCATCAAATTCGGCCTGGCGTTGCTTTTGGCTTTCTTCCTTTTGCCGGCGGCGGCGGCTTCCAGCGGCGTGAGCCCCGAGGAAAATCTTTACCGTTACGTCGCGGCTGTGGCGGCGGAGGTGGCGATCGGGCTGGTAATCGGATATATCGTCCTTCTGGCGTTTGGGGCCATGCAGATGGCGGGGGAGATGATCGACATTCCCATCGGTTTTTCCCTGGTGAATATCCTCGATCCCCAGTCCGGGCAACAGGTGCCGATTATGGCTCAATTTCAATATGTCCTGGCGACGCTGCTCTTTTTGCTGATCAACGGCCACCATTACGTGCTTGAAGCTCTCGCCCGGACCTTTGAACTGGTCCCGCTGGGGGGCTGGCGGTACCAACCGGAAGTGATTGGCAAGGTGGTGGAAGCTTTTGGGGCCATGTTCCTCCTCGGGTTCAAGATCAGCCTCCCGGTGGTGGCGGCCCTGTTCTTGACCGATGTGGCGCTGGGGGTGGTGGCCAGGGCGGTGCCGCAGATCAATGTCTTCATCATCGGGTTTCCAGCTAAAATTGTGGTCGGCCTGGTCTTTGTCATGCTGGCGCTGCCCTTATATGCGTCGATTGTGGAGGCAACCTTCAGCCCCAATGGGCAGATGTTTCAATTCATCTACCGGCTGTTTTCCACGGGCGGAGGGGGCCAGTGACTTATGAATTCAGATTTCTGGGGCAGAGGGCGACTTTTTGCCGCGGAATCACATATCGATTTACAGCTCTTTGCCGGGGAAAAGACCGAACCGGCGACGCCCAAGCGCCGGCAGGAATCAAGAAGAAAGGGGCATGTCCCCCGGAGCGCCGAGTTAAGCACCGCGCTGGTTTTGCTGGCGGTCTTCTTCCTTCTGCATCAGGTGCAAGGACGGGCGGTGGATTCCCTGACAGGTTTGCTGAGGGAGTATCTGGGCAAGCCTCTGGAGGGGGATCTCACGCCGGAAGCGGTCTACGCTCTGGGACTCAAGGTCGGGCTCTTCCTGGGGACGGCGATCCTGCCGATTCTCGGGGTGGCGCTGATGGTGGGGATGTTCACCAATTTTTTGCAGGTGGGGGTGCTCTTCACCACCGAGCCGCTGGTTCCCAAATTCGAAAAGATCAACCCCATCCAGGGCGCCAAACGCCTTTTCAGCCGGCAGGCTCTGGTGGATCTGGTCAAGTCGACAGCCAAGGTGGCCATCGTCGGCTGGGTGGCCTACTCCACCGTCAGAAACGGCGTGGATGTCTTCTTCCGGCTGGGGGATATGGGCATTGAGGAGGTATATGCCGTAGTCACCGGCCTGATCTACCAGGTGGGAATGCGAGTGGCGGTGGCGCTCCTGGTGTTGGCGGTCTTTGACTTCTACTACCAGCGCTGGGAGTATGAGAAGGGCATCAAGATGTCCAAGGAGGACATCAAGGAAGAGTTCCGGCAGGCGGAAGGCGATCCGCAAATTCGCGCCCGGATCAAGCAGCGGCAACGGCAGATTGCCATGCGGCGGATGATGCAGCAGGTTCCCAAGGCCGACGTGGTGATTACCAACCCCACGCACATCGCGGTGGCGCTCAAGTACGACGTATCAAGCATGCGGGCGCCGGAAGTGGTGGCGATGGGCGAGGGTTATCTAGCGCAGAAGATCAGGGAAATTGCGGAAGCCAACGGCGTGGTGCTGGTGGAGAACCGGCCGCTGGCCAGAGCGCTGTACGAGACGGCGGAGATTGGACAGGCCATCCCGCCGGATCTCTACCAGGCGGTGGCGGAGGTTCTGGCCTTCGTCTACCGGTTGAAACGCAAGCGGGCCTAACAGAGCGAAAATGTAGCGGGAGCGGGCCCAGGGGGTGAATCGGGATGTCTACGCGGGCGGCGGCCTCGCCGATGGCGATGGCCAGGCAGTATAGCGACATGCTGGTGGTGGTGGCGGTGGTCCTCATCGTGATGATGATGGTGATCCCCTTGCCCCCGTTCATCCTGGATCTGCTTCTGGCCACCAACATCAGCCTGGCGATCCTGCTCTTGCTTTTGACCATGAATGTGAGCGGCGCGCTGGAGCTGTCGGTCTTTCCGTCCCTGCTCCTGGTGACGACCCTCTTCCGGCTTGCGCTGAATGTCTCCTCCACGCGGCTCATTCTCTTGAATGGCTATGCCGGCAAGATCATCAACGCCTTCGGGAACTTCGTGGTCGGCGGCAACTACGTGGTGGGATTTGTGGTCTTCCTGATCCTGGTGGTCATCCAGTTCATCGTGATCACCAAGGGCGCCGAGCGGGTGGCGGAGGTCGCCGCCAGGTTCACGCTGGACGCCATGCCCGGTAAACAGATGAGCATCGACGCCGATCTGAACGCCGGCCTGATCAACGAGGTGGAGGCCAGGCAAAGGCGGCGTGACATAGAACGCGAAGCCGATTTTTACGGGGCGATGGACGGCGCCAGCAAGTTCGTCAAGGGCGACGCCATCGCGGGAATTATCATCATCATCATCAATATCCTGGGCGGCTTTGCAATTGGCATTCTCCAGAAGGGCTTGCCGCTGGCCCAGGCGTTGCAGCGATACACGCTTCTAACCGTGGGCGACGGTCTGGTGACGCAGATTCCGGCGCTGCTCATCTCGGTGGCCACCGGCATTATCGTCACCAGAGCAGCTTCCGACGGGAATATGGGCCAGGATGTGATTGCGCAGCTTCTGGCGCAGCCCAAGGTGCTCTACCTGGGCGCGGGGGCTCTGGCGCTCTTCGGGCTGGTGCCGGGCATGCCCACCATCCCGTTCTGGGCCCTGGCCGGGGGGGCGGCGTATCTGGCGCGCAGCGCTTCCAGGGCCATCCAGGTTGCGGAGGAGAAAGAGGAGGAGAAACAGCGGGAGGCCGAACTGGAGGCGGCTAAAAAGCCGGAGAATGTCCTCTCGCTCCTGTCCATCGATCCCATTGAGATGGAGATTGGTTACAGCCTCATCCCGCTGGTGGACCCCGCCCAGGGAGGGGATCTCTTCGACCGGATCAATTTGATTCGCCGGCAAACCGCCCTGGACCTTGGCATGATCATTCCCACCATCCGGGTGCGGGATAACATGCAGCTAAAGCCAGGAGCCTATTCCCTCAAAATTAAAGGAGTGGAGGTGGCCCACGCAGAACTAATGGTTAACCATTTTTTGGCTATGGATACAGGTTCTGTCAAAACCCCCGTGCAAGGCGTCTCGATCATCGAACCCGCTTTTGGCTTGCCGGCGCTGTGGATAGAGGCCAACCGGCGGGAAGAGGCGGAGGTTGCGGGGTATACCGTGGTGGATCCTCCTTCGGTGCTGGCCACGCATCTTACGGAAGCCCTCCGCTCCCATGCGTATGAACTTCTGGGGCGGCAGGAGGTCAAAAACCTGATTGATGGGCTGAAGGAGGAGTACAGCGCGGTGGTTGAGGAGCTGATCCCGGATCTTTTGAACCTCGGCGAGGTTCAAAAGGTGCTCCAAAACCTGTTGCGGGAGGAGATCCCGGTCCGCAACCTGGTGACGATCCTGGAAGCCCTGGCGGATTACGCCCGGGCGACGAAGGATCCCGACCTGCTCACGGAATATGTGAGGCAGGCTTTGGCCCGGCAGATCAGCCATATGTACGCCGACGAGAAGAAAAAGCTGCTGGTGGCCACTCTGGACCCCGGCGTCGAGGAGACGATCACCAGGTCAATCCAGGTGGGAGAGCAGGGGAAATTCCTGTCCATCGAACCTAAGGCCGCCCAGAAACTGCTGGGAGCTCTGGCCGGGGAGATCCAGAAGTTCACGCCTTCCGGGCGCACTCCGGTAATCCTGTGCGGCGCCCAGGCGCGGCCATATTTCAAGCGTCTTACCGAACGGGCGGCTCCCAAGTTGGCTGTCCTTTCGTATAACGAAATTTCACCCGATGTGGAAGTTCAATCGGTGGGGATGGTGAGCATAGGCAATGAAAGTCAAGCGGTTTGAGGCGGAAACCATGCAAGAAGCGATCGCCAGGGTCAAGGCCGACCTGGGCCGGGATGCCGTCATCCTGCACTCCAAGAAGTTCCGGCGCGGGGGGATCTTCGGCCTCTTCGGGCGGCAGGTGGTGGAGGTGATCGCCGCCGTGGACGTGAGCGCCAGGGCGTCCGTCGCCCAGGAACGCAAGGCGGAGGGGGCCAAGGCTGCTGAAGCCGCCGCAAATTCGGGTGCGGCGCCGGCTTTTCAACCCCTCTTCCCCAGAGCGGAGGCCACGGCCAAACCCTTGCTGGCGGTGGTGCCCGGCGCGAAGACGGCGACCCTTGAGAACCGGAATACGGAAACTGCTCTGCAAAATGAACTTCTCATGATGCGCAAGATGTTGCAGCAGGTTACCACCCAGTTGCGCGAATCCGGGACGCTTCCTCATATCTCGCCGGCCTGGGATAAGATCCGCAAGACCCTTCTGGCCAACGAGATCGCCGCCGAGCATGTGATGGGCATCGAGGAGGCCATCCTCAGGCAACTGGATGAGGCGGCATGGCAAAATGACGAAGCGGTCTCCCATTTGGTGCGCAGTCAAGTGGCGGATATCTTCTCCGTGGGCGCCCGCAACCAGGCGGCCCGGGCTGGAACCCGCAGGATAATCGCGCTGGTGGGGCCCACCGGGGTCGGCAAGACCACCACGGTGGCAAAATTGGCTGCTCACGCGGCGCTGGTGACCAAAAAGGACGTGGGGCTGATTACGGCGGACACCTATCGGATCGCCGCGGTGGAGCAACTGAAGACCTATGCGGAGATCATCGGCATACCGATAGAGATTGCCTTTACGCCTCCGGAATTGAAGATGGCGCTGGCCAGGATGGCCAACAAGGAACTGGTTTTCATCGATACCGCGGGCCGGAGCCAGCACAATGAACAACAGATGGCCGAGTTGCTCGCCTTTTTGGCCGCGGCCAACCCCGATGAAACCCATCTGGTGCTGAGCGCGACGACCAAGTTGGCTGATCTGCGGGAGTGCATCGAACACTTCCGGCCCGCGAAGTACAACTGGCTGATCTTCACCAAACTGGACGAGACCTCAAGCTATGGTTGCATCTTCAACAGCGTGCTGGAGACCAAATGCCCGGTCTCCTATCTCAGCATTGGCCAAAACGTGCCTGACGACATCCAGGAGGCCGATTCGGCGCGGTTGACAGGCCTGCTCTTGGGAGGGATGCCGCAATGATGACGGAGATTTCTCAGTTTCGGGATCAGGCTCAACGCCTTCGCCAGTTGGCCCAGGAGGCCAATAAGCCGGCAACCATCGTCGATCCAAGAGTGATCACTATCTCCAGCGGTAAGGGAGGCGTCGGAAAGACCAATCTTACGGTCAATCTGGGGATTGCCCTGGCGCAAAAGGGAATCCGGGTCGGCATTCTCGACGCGGATCTGGGGTTGGCCAATCTGGATATTGTTCTGGGGGTGATCCCCGAGTACAATCTCTCTCATGTGCTGCGCGGGGAGAAGAGCATTCAGGATGTGGTGGCGATGGGCCCGGCGGGGGTGAAGATCTTTGCCGGTGGATCGGGCCTGTATGATCTGGCCAATGTGCCGCAGGCTCAACTGGTGAGGTTCATCGACGGGCTTCGTGATCTGGACGGGATGATCGACGTTTGCCTGATCGACACCGGCGCCGGCATTGGCCGGCAGGTGATGAGCTTTGTGTCCGCCTCGCAGGAGGCGGTGATTGTCACCACCCCGGAACCCACGGCGGTTACGGATGCTTACGGGATGATCAAGGTCTTGCATGAGTCCAACCCGCAAACCCGGATCAAGATTGTGGTGAACATGGTCAATGATGCTTCCGAGGGTTGGGCGGTTTTTGAGCGGCTTAAAACCGTCAGCCAGCAGTTTTTGAATACCGGAATCTCCTACCTGGGAAGTGTGGAGGAAGATCCAACGGTTTCGAAGTCGGTCCGGGAGCAGAGGCCGATTGTAATCGGTTACCCCAATTCCCACGCCAGCCGGGGGATCTTCCGCCTGGCGGAAGAGTTGTTGCGGGTGGGTGCGACGGATCCGTTGCCGCGCGAGGGAATCAAGGGGATCTTCCAGCGAATGGCGCGGCGGCTGCAACGGTCTTTCTAAAGGAGGGGGCAAGTGTTGCCGGGTAACGACAGCCTGAAGGTCGGGCAATCGGTGCAGGTTGAGGTCAGTCAAGGCGAATATGCCGGGCGCTACACCAGCCGGATTGAGGACGTAAGCCGGAGGTCGTTCTCTTTGGCTATTCCGACTAAAAAAGGGGATCTGATCTCCTTGCCCATGGCGACCCCCGTCACGGTCTCTTACGCCGTGGAAGATACGGTAAAAGGGGGAGTTATCCAGTTTGAGGCGCGGGTAATCGGGTTTGCCGAGGATCCGGTGCCATGCCTGATCCTCTCCCTCCCAAACAATGTGGAACGGATTCAGAAACGGCAGGATGTGCGGCTGGAGTGCCTCATGAGCTTGAAATATCGCATCCGCGGGATAACCGGGTCGCTTAGCGACTGGCGCAAAGCATATTGCAGCAACCTCAGCGGGGGCGGGTTGACTCTGGTGGACCATGAGGACTTGCCCAACGGCCTCCGGCTTGATGTCGAGCTGCCCCTTCCCAGGATCACCATCCGGGTCATCGGCGAAATAGTCCGGAAGATCGATTACAACAAGGATTCTTCCACTTTTAATTATGGGGTGCGATTTGCAGTCATCGATGAATTTACCAGGGACAGCATTATCAAATACATCTTTGAACGGCAGCGTGAGTTACGCCGCAAGGGAAGGTTGTAAGGATGGGTGAGAGGGCGCATTTGACACGAGGTCAAGGCGCCGCGGAGCCCATGGATGGGTGAGAGCGGCGAACAAGGAGGAGAGGACCAATGGAAAAGAAAAGCATGGCCGATCTGTTGCAGCTGGTGGTCTTTCGTCTGGAAGCAGAAGAATTCGGGGTGGAGATCCTCAAGGCGCGGGGCATCCATAAGATTCCCAGGATTACTCCCGTACCCCAGGCTCCGGAATTTGTGGAAGGGGTCTTCAACCTGGCCGGGGAGATCATCCCTTTAGTGGATCTCCGCAAGCGGTTCGGGATGAATGTCCACGATTCCGATAACCAGAACCGCGTGGTGATTGTGGAGGTCGGCGACAAGAAGCTTGGCATGATCGTGGATGCCGTGGAAGAGACTCTATGGGTTCCGCTGGCGCAGATTGAACCGCCGCCGGCGGGGGTCGGCAAGATGAACACGGATTATATCCAGGGGATCTGCAAGGTGCAGGACCGGCTGATTGTTCTTCTCAACCTGGAGCAGTTGCTCACCACCAGGGAAGTGGCCGAACTGGATTCGCTCGAAGAGGCGGCAGAAAACATGGCAGAGGTGGGATGATCGCAATGGTGCAGGGGTATCAGCTGAATGACGTGGAGATGGATGTTTTAAAAGAAGTGGGGAACATCGGAGCAGGCAATGCAGCTACGGTCCTGTCCACCATGCTTGGGCAAAGAATCCAGATGACGGTTCCGTCCGTAAACCTCGTGCCGCTGACCCAGGTGCCGGAAGCGGTAGGTGGAGCGGAGTTGGAGATGGTGGGGGTTTGCCTGGGAGTCACCGGAGACGCCCCCGGAACAATCCTGTTCATGCTGCCGGTCTCGTCCGCGGCCATGCTGGTGGATAAACTCATGACGCGAGCGCCCGGGACCACGAAATCCTTTGGGGATATGGAACGTTCCGCCCTTGGAGAGATGACCAATATCTTGACGGGCGCTTACTTGCAGGCTCTTGGCGAGCTGGCGAATATCGTCTTGCACTCCACGGTTCCGGCGCTGGCAATTGATATGGCCGGGGCCATTTTGACCACGATTCTTGCCGAGGTGGGCCGTTTGGGAGACTACGCCTTCTTGATAGTCACGGATTTCCTCCTGGACGGCAATAAAGGGGTGAAGGGGCATTTCTTCCTGGTGCCGGATCCAGAAGCGCTGGTGACTATTTTAAGGGCACTGGGAGTGAAAGAATGGAACCAACGGGCGAAGTAATCAGAGTCGGCATGGCCGAATCGGCCGTTTGCCGTGCGCCCGGGACCTTGATTACTTCAGGGCTTGGTTCATGCGTCGGGGTGAGCTTTTACGATCCCGTGGCACGGGTGGGGGGAATGGCCCACATCATGCTACCGGACAGCTCCCAGGGCCGTTTTACAGATAACAAGGCCAAGTTTGCTGATACCTCGATCCCTGATCTTCTGGCTTCCCTGGAGAAGCTGGGAGCGTGGCAAGAACGCCTGGTGGTCAAGATGGCCGGTGGTGCACAGATGTTCAATTTTGGAAGCAAGGATGATCGCTTTGCCATCGGGCGCCGCAATGCCGAGGCGGTAAAGCGGGCTTTGGATGAGAGGGGAATCCGCATCTCCGGCGAGGATGTGGGTGGTACCTATGGGCGTACCATGATTCTCTTCGCGGAGAGCGGGAGGGTCGTAATCAAGGCCATAGATAAGGCGGAAAGAGAAATCTAGGATGGGAGGCAGGCGGTAGTGGCGATGGTTGCGGTCAATCGGCAAAACAACCCTGAGATCCCCGACGACGCAAAACCAAATGCGCCAGGCGAGCAAAATGGGCAAATTGAGCATGCCGACCAGTGGCGGGCTTTCAAGGAAAAGGGCGACAAGAAAGCACGCGAAGAGTTGATTCTCTGGTATGCTCCCCTGGTAAAATACATTGCCGGTCGGGTAGCCATCGGTTTGCCGCCGACGGTGGAGTATGACGACCTGATCAGCTACGGGATCTTTGGACTGATCGACGCGGTGGAAAAATTCGATCCCAACCGGGGAGTGAAGTTTGAAACTTACGCGATCTCCAGGATCCGGGGGGCGGTAATCGATGGGCTCAGGGCGGTGGACTGGGTCCCCCGTTCGGTGCGGCAAAAAGCCAGGGAATTTGAAGCCGTTTGCCAGCGGGTGGAAAGCGAACTCGGCCGCTCGGCCTCCGATGAAGAGCTTTCGCGGGCCATGAACCTGGCGCTGGATGATTACCAGCAGATGCTGGCGGAGGTGAGTTGCACAACCCTCACTTCCCTTGATGAATTGTGGAAGGCCGACGGCAACGTGGAAGAGAACATCCGGGTGATGGAGACCATTGCCGATGCTTCCAGCGTCGATCCGGTGGCCTCCGTGGAGTTCGAGGAGATGAAACGCATTCTGGCGGAAGCCATCGACCGGCTTTCGGAACGCGAGCGGCTGGTGATTGCGCTGTATTATTACGAAGGTCTGACGTTGAAGGAGATTGGCAAGGTCCTGGAAGTGACCGAGGCGAGGGTCTCCCAGATTCACAGCAAGGCCATCTTGCGCTTGCGTGGCCGGCTGAGCCGTTTCAAGCAGAGCCTGCAGGGGTAGATGAAAGATCGGTCGTGTGATCCAGCTTACAAAACCGGTGGTTCAAAAAACCGATAACCATAACGAAAGGAGGATGGATATGTTCAAAACTGGCAAGCCTGAGAAGCCGGGCAACGAGCCCGTAGACATTGCGGCCAAGGCGGCCAAGGCGCTGGAGATGGTGGCTGCCAGGGGGGACAGCGAGGATGGCAAAGTCCGGGTCAACGTCCGCGAAGGCGGCATCTATGTGACGGTCTACCCGGCGCGGGGATCCGGCCGGGACGTGGACAGCGCGATGGTCTACAACGCCTTGCGGGAAAAAGAGATCGTGGATATTAACGTGGCGGCTCTGACGGAGGCGGTGATCGGCAAAGAGGCAAAACCGGTGCGGATCGCTGATCGCAAGCCGTTACTTGACCGCGACGGCCAGGTCAAGGTGGTCATCTCCGAAGACGGGATGGAGGCTTCGGTGGAGATACTTCCCCCTCTGGGCGGTAAGCCGTTTCCGGCGGAACAGGTCAAGGAGGCTCTGGCCAAGGCCGGGGTCGTGGAAGGGATCATGGAAGACCAGATTGAAGCCGCCGTCAAACAGCAGAACAAGCATATGAAGATCGTGGTGGCCAGGGGGAGCGCTGCGGTGGACGGCAGCGACGCCTTCATCGAATACAAATTTGCGCGGAACAGCGAAAAGGTCACGCCGGTGGAACTGGAAGACGGCCGGGTGGACTGGCACAATTTGCAGTTGGTGGAAAATGTCCAGCCCGGGCAGGTTCTGGCGGTGCGGGTGCCGCCGACCCGGGGCAAGCTGGGCAAAACGGTCACCGGCAAGATCCTGGTCCCCAAGCCCGGCAAGGATGTGCGCCTGCCGAAGGGCAAGAACGCGGAGGTTTCCCAGGACGGGCTCACCCTGATCGCCCTGATTGCGGGGCAGGTGGTCTCCGCCAACGGGCGGATCAACGTCTATGCGATTCACGAGGTCAAGGGCGACGTGGATTTCAGTACGGGGAACATCGATTTTGTCGGTAATGTGGTGGTTCGGGGCAATGTGCTGAGCGGATTTACGGTACGGGCCGCCGGCAGCGTGGAGGTCCGGGGCTCGGTGGACGGCGCGAGCATCATCGCCGGCGGTGATGTGGTAATCCTCCGGGGGATCCAGGGGAAGGATCGGGGGCAACTGATTGCTGGAAACAATGTCTACGCGCGGTTTTTGGAACACGCCAAAGTGGAAGCCGTCGGGGAGGTAGTGGTGACCGAGGCCATCATGCATTGCGACGTGAATGCGGGAAAGAAGATTGAGGTGAACGGCAAGAAGGGCCTGATCGTCGGAGGGCTTCTCCGAGCCGGTGAACTGGTGTCCGCCAAGGTAATCGGCGCCAAGCTGGGTACCCGCACCGAAATTGAGGTGGGAGTCATTCCGGAAATTCGTAAAGAACTTACCAGGCTTACCCAGGAAATGGGAGAGAAAGAGCGAAATCTTATACAGGTGGAAAAGGCTTTCAAGATGCTCTCCGGGGCCGTGGAACAGGGGCGGCAACTGGCGGAAAAGGAGAAGGATCTGCTTCTGAAGCTCTCCGAGACCTACGAGCAATTGCAGGAGGAGACCAATATGCTCCGGGAACGGTTGTCGCAGACCGAAAAGATGCTGGAAAACGCCACGCGTGGCCAGGTGAGGGCGACTCTGACCGTGCATCCCGGCACGAAGATCACCATTGGGAATGCGACGGTTTTGATTCGCGATGAACTGGCAAAGGTGTTGTTCTATCTCCAGGATGGCGAGATCCGTCAGGGAACGGTTTACTAAACCCGGAAGAGCCGACCGGAGGTGAGGGCGCGATGTCTATCAAACCTGTGGATTTCCCGGTGATCGTGCAACGGGCCACAGATGTGGACAAGGTGCAGCAAATCCGTGAGCATTCTGGGCAAACGGCTCAGCAGCAATTTGCCGCGCAGGTGCAGGCCGAGATGGTTAAGCAGCACAGCCAGGTTCAAAACATGCAAAAGACCGAGCATGGAAAGGTGACCAAGGAAAAGGAGAAGCGCCAGCGCAAGGAAGAGGAGAAGCCGGGAAAACAGCCGGATAAGCAGCCCGATAAGGCCGTGCGGGGCGACGGCGCCCCCGGATCCGCCGCGGACCAAAAAGGCGGCGCCGGCAAGGATGAGGGGCCGGGAAGCCACCTGGATATCCGTCTTTAATTGACCTTGTTTAATTGAGTTGAGGGGGTGGGGTTCTTGCAGATGTTTTTATTCGCGGCAGGGGTCGGGATAATCCTGGTGGCCCTGATCCTCAATGGCCGTGAGCGGCAGAGCTATGCGGAGTTTCAGGATCGGGCTCTGCAGCGGGAAGGCGTGACGAATTTGGCGGATCTCTCGCTGGTGATGGCGGATCTGACGGCGCAGCTCACTGAGACCGCCGATAAGATCACGAGCGACCTGGACAAAAGAGCCGGCGAGTTGAGAGAGCTTATCGAATCCGCCAGGCAACTGGCGTCGAGTACCATCCCAAGCGGGGCTGCCACCGCCGAAATCACAGCCAGTCCGGTTTCCGACAAGGAACGCGCGGTTCGGCGGCTTGCCGAGCAGGGCGCGGATGTTCTCACCATTGCCCGCCAGTTGAATATCGGCAAGGGCGAGGTGCAACTCATTCTGGATCTCATGAAGACCAAGGCGAGGTGAGGGCCGTGGGCCGGTTGATCGGTAAAGATATTCTGCTGGGCGTTGGAATCGGTGTGGTAATTTCCGCGATCGCCGTCGGTTTTTTTGGCAATGGTAGCGCCCGGATCTCCCAGGCGGAGATTATCGAAAAGGCCAGGGAGATCGGGATGAGGTTCCCCGGGGAAGCCGGGACGGCCAAAGCAGATACGGGGATCGCCAGGACAGACGTCGGGACGGGGGAAAATGGTGCTGGCACCGCCAGTGCAAACTCGGTAGAAGATCCATCCAGACCAGCAATTGGGCGGAAGATGGTCACCTTGATTGAAGGGTTGACCGCCGCGCAGATTGCCCGGATGCTTCATACCCATGGAGCCATTGGCAATGAAGAAGAATTTTTGGCCGAGGCGGAACGGCGTGGGTTTACCAGGCAACTGATTGCGGGAAACTATTGGTTCAGGCAGAATGAGTCGGTGGAAGTGGTGGTGGATCGCTTGATCCGCGGGGATTTGCGCGGAGGTGAATAACCTAAGACGGTCAGTTTATTCCTTCTTTACGAAGGTAAGTGTGTACCGATCCAAGGAACTTCTCTGCATTTTTTATGGCCTCAAGACCGTCTTCCTGGCCAATTTCGGCCAATTCTTCGTAATCACCCTGCTGCCGGAGCTCAAAAGCACGATGAAGCGATCTGCTCAGCTCTTTCGGCAGCAAACCTGTCTTAACAAAATACTGGTCGAATAGGGCAATAGCTCCGCTATGCTTGGATGTGCCTTTCCCGATAACCAGTAAGAGAGCTAGAACCGCATAAAACATCGCGTAGTATGAACGGTTCGCTATGCTTCGAGGGCTACCTTGGTGCTTGACAAGTTTCTTAGCGTCTTCTAAGGCTTCTTGTGCTTGTTTAAGTCGGTAAGTAATCAGCGCTTTTCTGTCTTCGTCCGAATTCATATTGGAATCCCCTCCTTTTTTATAGTTTTGTATAGCGGCGAGGCTGAGAGCGGCCCTTTTTCGATAGCCTCGCGCGAGAAGACGACTGGCGATACCAAAACATCATTCTCAAAACCTACTTCCCAAACGATGTCACTAATCAGGCGTCGTTCCTGGCGCGTTAACGATCCGGTCTCGATGTAGATATCCAGGTCTGACTCAGGAGTAGCGTCACCGCGCGCTCGTGACCCAAACAACCTCAAATCAAAAAGAGGAATGTGTCCGGTGAGCCTCTCCTTGACTTGATTGGCAATATTTATCCATCTATCCGTTTCAGGCATTTCCTGCCACCTCGCTCCTACCGTAATTATATCCTGAGCTCCTTGAGGACGCAATATGTATTGATAAACCCTTGCGGCTGTGATATACTACTCCAGTGTGACTATTACACACGCCTTGGGATGTGCGCCGGGGTGCCTGGCGGCATGAATCGGGCCCGCGGTTTTGACGCGACCGAGGGTCTTCCAGGTCGGGCGCACGTATGACGAAGGCGGAGGAAAAACCAGAGAGGAGGTGACTGGTATGGCCGTGATTTCTATGAAGCAGCTGCTGGAAGCAGGTGTGCATTTCGGCCACCAGACGCGTCGTTGGAATCCAAAGATGAAGGAGTACATCTTTACCGAGCGCAACGGCATCTACATCATTGATCTGCAAAAAACCGTGCGCAAGGTGGAAGAAGCCTACAACTTCGTCAAGGATGTGGTCGCAAACGGAGGCTCGATCCTCTTCGTGGGCACCAAAAAGCAGGCCCAGGAAGCCGTCAAGGAGGAAGCCGAACGGTGCGGCCAGTTTTTTGTGAATGAGCGCTGGCTGGGCGGCATGCTGACCAACTATCAGACCATCAAGCAGCGGATCAACCGGCTCAGGGAACTGGAACGAATGGAGCAGGACGGCTCTTTCGAGGTTTTGCCCAAGAAAGAGGTTATGGCTCTCAAGGGCGAAATGGAGAAGCTGGAACGGTTCCTGGGCGGTATCCGGGAGATGAAGGGACTGCCCGGCGCGATCTTTGTGATCGACCCGCGCAAGGAGCGGATTGCGGTGGCCGAAGCCCGCAAGCTCGGGATTCCGCTTGTCGGCCTGGTGGACACCAACTGCGATCCGGACGAGATCGATTATGTCATTCCGGGGAACGACGATGCCATCAGGGCGGTGAAGCTTCTCACCAACAAGATGGCGGATGCGGTTCTGGAGGCGCGCGAGGGCCAGCAAGGCGCGGAAGAGGCTCCCACCCAGGCGGAGACCGCCAAGGTTGAGGAGGCCAATGAGGCGGAGGTTACCGCCTGAATATTGCATGGCGGCCCAAAATATTGTATAGCTTCGCAGTAGCAGTGGGTTGGCCGTTCTAACGCGGCCAACCCGGTTGCACAAGGAGGGTAGAGAATTGAACATCACCGCGGAGATGGTCAAGGAGTTGCGGGAGCGCACCGGCGCAGGGATGATGGATTGCAAGAGAGCGCTCACCGAGACCGCCGGAGACATGGACAAGGCCATCACTTACTTAAGAGAAAAAGGGTTGGCTGCCGCCGCCAAAAAGGCGGGACGGATTGCCGCCGAGGGGCTTGTGGACTCTTACATTCATCTGGGTGGCCGGATCGGGGTCCTGGTGGAAGTTAACTGCGAAACCGACTTCGTCGCCAAGACGGATGATTTTCGGGCGTTTGTCAAGGACATCGCCATGCAGATCGCGGCGGCCAAGCCGGAGTATGTTTCCAGGGAAGAGGTTCCCCAGGAGGTTTTGGAACGGGAAAAGGAAATTTATCGTTCTCAAGCCAAAAATGAGGGTAAGCCGGACAATGTGGCTGAAAAGATTGTCGCGGGCCGCATTGAGAAGTATTTCAAGGAGGCGTGCCTTCTGGAGCAGCCCTTTATCAAGGATCCGGATCTAACCATACAGCAACTGCTAAACGGCAAGATCGCCAAAATCGGCGAGAACATTTTGATTCGGCGCTTTGCACGATTTGAAAGAGGGGAAGGCCTGGCCAGGCGCGAAGATAACTTTGCGGCGGAAGTAATGGCACAGGTAAGCAAGTAAGAGACAAAGGGAACACGGAGGTGTTCCCCTTTTTTAAAGTTTTTGGATACCGGTTGGAGGAAAATGCCCCGTTGCGGAGAACAATATGTGGGAATCAGGCGGAGGCAAGATGAGCAAACCAGGGTACAAGCGGATCATGTTAAAATTGAGCGGGGAAGCATTGGCGGGAGACCAGGGTTTTGGCCTGGATCTGTCGGTGATGAATTCGCTTTCCGGACAGCTGGCGGTGATACATAAAAAAGGGGTGGAAGTTGCGGTAGTCGTCGGCGGCGGGAACATCTGGCGGGGTGCGCCCGCGGGCAAGCAGGGCATGGATCGCACCACCGCCGATTACATGGGTATGCTGGCCACCGTGATTAACGCCCTGGCGCTCCAGGATTCTCTGGAAAAGCTCGGGGTTGAGACCCGGGTGCAGACAGCCATTGAGATGCGGCAGATCGCCGAACCGTATATCCGTCGGCGGGCCGTTCGCCATCTGGAGAAGGGCCGGGTGGTGATCTTTGCATGCGGTACGGGAAATCCTTATTTTTCCACGGATACCACCGCCGCTCTTCGTGCCGCCGAAATTGACGCAGAGGTTATTTTAATGGCCAAACGTGGGGTGGATGGGGTTTACGAGGCTGATCCGAAGATCGACCCAATGGCGCGCAAATTTGAAACCTTGCCGTATCTTGAGATGCTCAACCGTGGGTTGACGGTAATGGACTCCACGGCAACCGCACTTTGCATGGAAAATCAGATCCCGATCATCATCTTTAACTTCAGTGAGGTCGGTAATATTGAACGGATCATCATGGGGGAGAAGATTGGCACCTTAGTGGGAGGGGATTCTGGTAATGGTCAAAGAGATTCTCAAAGAAACGGAAAACCGGATGAAAGCGGTCATTGAAGCCACCAAGAAAGACCTGGCGGCGGTGCGCACCGGCCGGGCCAACACCGCGCTGTTGGATCGCGTGACCGTGGATTATTACGGCACGCCAACGCCGATTAATCAGTTGGCGAACATTTCCGCCCCGGAAGCGCGGTTGCTGGTAATCCAACCCTGGGATAAAGGCGTCTTAAAAGATGTGGAAAAGGCCATTCTTAAATCCGATCTTGGCCTGGTGCCCACCAATGATGGCGCGGTGATCCGGATCGCCATCCCGCAGCTTACCGAGGAGCGCCGCCGTGAACTGGTGAAGCTGGTCAAAAAAGAGGCGGAAGAAAAACGGGTTGCCGTCCGGAACATTCGCCGGGATACCAACGAGCACATCAAAGCCCGGGAAAAGAAGGGGCAGGTCTCCGAGGACGACAGCCGCCGGGGGCAGGAAGACATACAAAAGCTCACCGATAAATATATTGCGGAGATTGACCGGCTGGTCGAACACAAAGAGAAAGAGATCCTGGAGGTATAGCATTAAATTCATGAACGAGAATAGGCCTGAGGACATGGTCGTACTTCCCAACGTGATCGCGTTTGATTATGAAAGAGCATGTGAGATGCTTGCCGGGAGAGGATTCAAGGTGGCGGTCCGCTGGACTCGTCCTCCCCGATTGGTCGAGGCGGTTCCTTCTGAGCAGGCCCGTCCTGGCAATGGCGGGTTTCGGGTGGTTCGGGAACGGCTGGTCGGCCCCGGGGAAGTTGAATTGATCCTGGCGGGCGAGTAGGGTTTGTGGGCGAGAGGGGGTGTGGGTTTTGGCTTACAAGATCAGCCAAGAGTGTGTTGCCTGTGGCGCATGTGCGGCCAGCTGTCCTTCCAACGCAATCAATGAGGGCGATATCTACATGATCGACCCGAAGGTTTGCACGGAGTGCGGGACCTGTTTCGACACTTGCCCGACGGGCGCAGTGGTGAAGGAATAGCGCGCACGCCCATCCGTGGGGCTGCGCGCCACCTCGCCCGTCCATGGGCTCATGTAGCGCGCACGCCCATCCGTGGGGCTGCGCGCCACCTCGCCCGTCCATGGGCTCATGTAGCACGCATGCCCATCCGTGGGGCTGCGCGCGGAAGCCCCTTTACGTGTTGTAAAGGGGCTTCTTTCGCAAATGTGAAGGAAACGGACGAAGTCAGGCTGTGATTCGCAAGGGGGAGAACCTGTGTGTTTAAACGCTGGAAGAATCTGCGAAGAAGATCGTCCTCAAAAACCGAGCCCCAGTTCCCGACCGTGTCGTTGACCAACTCGATGCCCGCGCATGTGGCGATCATCATGGACGGAAATGGACGGTGGGCCACCAAACGGGGCTTGCCGCGCACCCTGGGGCACCGGGAGGGGGTCAACAAGGTTCGGGAGGTCACCCGGGAGGCGGCGCGCCTGGGGATCAAAGTGCTTACCCTGTACGCTTTCTCGACGGAAAACTGGAAACGTCCCGAAGAAGAGGTCGGCTTCCTCATGAATCTTCTTGAGGAGTCGCTCAACAACGAGATCGAGGAGCTACACAAAAACAATGTGGTGGTTCGTGTCAGCGGGAGGATTCATGAACTCCCCTCGGCTTTGCGGGAAGGGTTTCACGGGGCTGAGGAGAAGACACGGCATAACACGGGGCTGATCCTGAACATTGCTCTAAACTACGGTGGGCGGGCCGAGATCGTGGATGCCGCCCGGCGGATTGCCGCCATGGCCAGGGAAGGGAAAGTGGCCGTGGAAGAGATCGACGAAGAACTCTTTTCCCGTTATCTGTACACCGCCGGTCTGCCGGACCCCGATCTGTTGATCAGGCCGAGCGGGGAGATGAGACTGAGCAATTTTCTGTTGTGGCAGTCCGCCTATGCGGAACTGTACATGACACCGGTGCTGTGGCCGGATTTTGGCCCGGCTGACTTACGGGAGGCAATCCAGGCTTTTCAAAAACGGCAGCGCCGTTTTGGCGGCCTGGGGGTATGACGAAAACCGATGGTGGGGAAGGTAATGTTATGCTGCAACGGATATTGACGGGGATTGTGGGCATTTTTATCTTGCTCGGGGCAACCTATCTCGGGGGAGCCGTTTTCCTATCAGCGATCTTGCTAATTGTCTTCCTGGGTCTTTTGGAATTTGCAGGCTTACTGGAGCGCAAAGAGGTCAAGCTGGAAATCTGGTTGCTGGTCCTGGCGGGTTTAAGCTTTCCCGTGCTGGCATACTTTAATATAAGAGAATTCGGCGCTGCCGTGGTATTTACCACGCTGGCCGTGGGGCTTCTGGTGGCTCCCTTCAGGGAAGATCAGACGCCGTTGTTTGCCACCGCGGCCGTGGTTTTCGGTTCGGTGTATATCGGGTGGTCCATGAGCCTCATGGTTGCCCTGGAGATGGTTGCCTCCAAATATGTATTCTTAAGTTTTTTGATCGTCTGGGCCAACGATACGGCGGCCTATTTTGTGGGGGCCAGGCTGGGGCGGCACAAACTCTGGCCCAAGGTGAGCCCGAAAAAGAGTGTGGAAGGGGCCATGGGAGGTTTGTTGGCTACCATGGCGGTGCTGGTGGCGGCGCGGGGCTGGCTGGGCGTAAATGTGGGGAACGCCCTTCTCCTGGGAGCCTTGTTCAGCGTGACGGCCCAGCTGGGTGATTTTGCCGAGTCGATTATGAAGAGGGACGCCAGGGTAAAGGACGCGGGGTCAATATTGCCCGGGCATGGCGGGATCCTCGATCGTTTCGACAGCCTCTTCTTTGTTCTGCCGCTAATGTACTTTTTGCATATTGCACTGGCGGGGTGACCCTCACGCATGCCGGAAAAGTATCGGATGGCAATCTATATCCTGGTTGTTTTGGCGGCGATTTTTTTACTTTTCCGCTTTGTTCTTACCTATCTCACCCCTTTCATAATCGCCGGGCTTCTGGCAATGCTCATCGACCCCCTGGTGGGTTTGCTGCAGAGGAAGGTCAGACTTTCGCGCGGGGCGGCGGTGGCTCTGATCCTGGGCCTGGTACTGATGATCTTTTCCGCCGTGGTCGCTATCGGCATAAGCCAACTCATTGCAGAGTTAAGCGACCTTGTGGCTTCACTTCCCGAATACCAGGCGCGTTTCGTCGCCTTATTAGAATATTTCCGTCAACGGGTGACGGGTTTTTCCGCCGGCTTGCCGAAACCCCTGGTGGATGCAATGCAGGACAGCCAGCGGAGGCTCTATGAAACCCTGGCACTCTGGGCCAGAAGTGTTCTGCAGGCCGTGCAACTTTTGCCGAATTTCTTCGTGGTGTTGGTGGTGAGCTTTCTGGCCACCTATTTTATCAGCAGGGATAAAGAAGCGATTCTAAAGTATATCACACACCTCACCCCCCGCAGTTGGCGGCAACAGATGTTTCGGGTTCGTTCCGACGTGGGGATGGGAGTGATCGGATATTTTCGAGCCCAGATCACCCTGATGCTGGTTACCACCACCCTTTCCATCCTTGGGCTGTTGATCTTGCGGGTCAGGTATGCCTGGCTTCTGGGCTTGGCCGCCGGCCTGCTGGATCTGGTGCCAATGGTCGGCCCCAGCGGGATCTTTGTCCCCTGGCTTCTGTACAACTTCTTCCTGGGGGATATCGGGCTAGGAGTCGGCTTGACCGTGGTCCTGGCGATGATTACCGTGGTAAGGCAGATTAGCGAGCCCCGGATCGTCGGCGCGCATATCGGCTTACATCCACTGGCCACCCTGATGGCCATCTATCTGGGATTTCGCATTCTGGGAGTCTGGGGGTTCTTCCTCGGGCCGGTGACCTTGATCGTCCTGAAAGCGATCTTTGCCGTGACCATCGAGCCGGTTTTGCCAAAAGAGTAGGAAAGGGAGCTTTGTCGTGAAACGAATCGTTATACTGGGTTCCACCGGTTCCATCGGTACCCGGACTCTTGAGGTAATTGAAGCCGCAAGAGGCGAGTTTTTCGTGGTTGGTCTGGCGGCCGGTCGCAATGTTGAGCTCCTCGAGGAACAGGCCAGGCGGTATCGTCCCCGGCTGGTTGCGGTGGGGGATGAAAGCGCCGCCCGCGAACTTTCCGGACGACTTTCGGATCTGCCCATCCGGGTCTTGTCCGGGGAGGCGGGCTTGCTGGAAGTGGCGGCCATGGAGGCCGACCAGGTGGTGGTGGCCCTGGTGGGCGCGGTGGGCCTTTTGCCCACGCTGGCGGCGATTCGTGCCGGCAGGCGGGTGGCCTTGGCCAACAAGGAGACCCTGGTTACCGCGGGCCGCATCGTGACCGAAGAGGCCAGAGCGCATGGGGTGCAGATCGTCCCCGTGGATTCCGAGCACAGCGCGATCTTTCAATGCCTGGCGGGCCAGCGGCGAGAGGACCTGGCCGGGGTGATCCTCACCGCATCCGGAGGTCCTTTCCGTGAGACGCCGGCGGAGGAACTGTCCAGGGTGACGGTCAAGGAAGCCTTGCAGCACCCGAACTGGTCCATGGGGGGCAAGATCACCATCGACTCCGCGACCCTGATGAACAAGGGCCTGGAGGTCATTGAAGCCCACTGGCTCTTCGGGGTTGATTATCCGCAGATCCGGATTGTGGTTCACCCGCAAAGCATCATCCACTCGCTGGTGGAGATGGTGGATGGTTCCGTGCTGGCGCAGCTCGGCTTGCCGGATATGCGTCTTCCCATCCAATACGCCCTGACTCACCCGAAAAGACTGGCGCACCGGGCGACGCGGAGGCTGTCCCTCCCGGAAATAGGCCGGCTATCTTTTGAGGAACCGGATTTTCAGCGGTTTCCTTGTTTGCGGTATGCCATCGAAGCTGGTAAAATGGATGGTACCATGCCGGCGGTGATGAACGCCGCCAATGAGGTGGCGGTCGGGGCTTTTTCGGCAGGCACAATCGGGTTTATGGATATTCCGCGAATCGTTGCGCATGTTATGAATCAGCATGCGGTGGTGGCAAGGCCTCTGGTGGAGGGGATCCTGGAGGCTGATCGCTGGGCCAGGCAAGAAGCAGATAAGGTGGTGCGGCGGAAATGACGACCCTGGTAGCCTTTATGATCATGCTGGGCTTGTTGATCTTTGTCCACGAGTTCGGCCATTTCATTGTGGCCAAGCGGGTGGGAATCAAGGTGGAGGAGTTTGCCCTGGGAATGGGCCCCAAGCTGGTGAGCGCCCAGGTGGGGGAGACGGCCTATTCCCTGCGGGTGCTGCCGCTGGGGGGGTTTTGCAAGATGGCCGGCGAGAACCAGTACGAGGACAAGAAGGGCGACGCTGGCGCCACAACCCCCGCCCGGAAAGCCGACGAAGGCCGGATGTTCTACGATAAGCCCGTGTGGCAGAGGGCGGCGGTTTTGGGCGCCGGCCCCTTTATGAATTTTGTGCTCGCCGCGGTGATCTTCATGCTCTTTTTTGCGGTGGTGGGGGTCCCGACGGATTTCTCGCAGGGAACCGTCATCGGCGATGTCCTGGCGGGCGGGCCGGCGGCGGACGCCGGTTTGTTGCCGGGCGACCAGGTCCTGGCGGTCAACGACATCCAGGTTCAAAACTGGGATGAACTGGCCAAAGCAATCAACGCCTACCCGAATGTGGAGGTCAAGATGACGATCCTCAGGCAGGGCCGCCAGATGGTCATCAAGACCGTGCCCAAACCGGATCGTCCCGGCGGGGTGGGGCTTATCGGGATCTGGCCGAAGGCCACCAGGACCGAGCGGGTGGGCGCCTTCAAAGCCGTCGGCCTGGGATTCGTCCAGACGGGACGGGTGATTGCCGGGTTGTATGTCGCGCTGGTGCAGATCATCACCGGGGAGATTATCGGGCCCCTGACCGGCCCGGTGGGGATCGCCAAGATCGCCGGCCAGGCGGCGCGTTTCGGGCTGGCGAACTATCTTTACCTGACGGCTTTATTGAGCGTCCAGCTCGGGATCTTGAACCTCCTGCCGTTACCGGCGCTGGATGGCGGACGGCTGGTCTTTCTTGGGGTGGAGGCCGTCAGGCGTCGCCCCGTTAATCCCGAACGGGAGGGCTTTGTCCATTTTATAGGTTTTGCCTTGCTGATGCTCTTTTTACTGGTGATCACTTTTAAGGATATCATGCGGCTGAACATCTTTTAGCCGCTGCTTTTAAGCTTTCGCCCGAGCGGCGGGATTCGGGGTGGATACGGGTGGCTTTCCATTGAGCAGATCCACGCAAAAGGAAAACAGAAGATGGCTGGATCCCAACCGGGAGGGCCGGGGAGGCCGGAGGTCCGGCCGGTATTGCGCCAGATGCGGCACCACCGTGCAGAGCGCCCGGATTTTAAAGGGCCTGAATCTCTGCGAGTTTTGCGTGCGGGAGCTTGAGAAGGCTCGGGACGGCCGCTGGTCCTGCCTGGGGTGCGGCAAGATCGCTCCCGATCAACTCCGGAAATACGGTGGTTACTGCAAGGACTGCGTCTGTCCGGCCTGTGGGCGTCCGGACCCGGAAGCAGTGCACAAATACGGGATGTGCCGGCAATGTATGACCCAGGTGGGGGAATTTTGCCGGCGCTGCGGAAAAGAGGCGGCGGCTCAGGTTCGCAAAAACCGGGGCCTTTGTGATGCCTGCGCAAAAGAGGTTCAAAGCGGGAGATGACTGGAGGGAGAGAAGTCTTATGCGACGGCAAACCCGGGCGGTTCAGGTCGGCGGGGTGACCATCGGCGGGGGCTCGCCCATCTCGGTTCAATCCATGACCAATACAGATACCAGGGACACCAAAGCGACAATAGACCAGATCGCCCGGCTGGAGGAAGCCGGGTGCGAAATAGCGAGGGTCGCGGTTCCGGATATGGAAGCGGCCAAAGCGCTGGGAGAGATCAAGAAACACATCCGGCTGCCTCTGGTAGCCGATATTCATTTCAACTACAAATTGGCCCTGGAAGCGGTTGCTCAGGGAGTGGACAAGTTGCGGATCAATCCCGGCAACATCGGCGAGCGCTCCAGGGTGGAAGCGGTGGTCAAAGCGGCGCGGGAACGCCGTGTGCCCATCAGGATCGGCGTCAATGCCGGTTCGCTCTCCAGGCGCCTGCGCGAGAGATATGGGCATGCCACGGCGGAAGCCCTGGTGGAGAGCGCGCGCGAACATCTGGCGATCCTAGAGGATCTGGATTTCCACGAGATCGTCATCTCCCTGAAAGCCTCCGATGTCCCAACTGCCATCGAGGCATATCGCATGCTGTCGAAACTCGTGGATTATCCCTTGCACGTGGGGATAACCGAGGCCGGCACGCCAAACGCCGGAACCATCAAGTCGGCGGTGGGGATCGGCTCGATCTTGAGCCAGGGGATTGGCGACACGATCCGGGTCTCCCTGACGGGGGATCCCGTGAAGGAGGTGGAGGTGGGGTTTGAGATTCTGAAAGCCCTGAATTTGCGCGAGCGAGGGCCGGTGATCATCTCCTGCCCCACCTGTGGCCGCACCGAGATCGATCTGGCGGCAATCGCCGCCGAGGTCGAAGAGCGCACTCGCCATCTTGGTGATCCGGTGCGGATCGCCGTCATGGGATGCGTGGTAAATGGACCGGGGGAGGCTCTGGAGGCCGACATCGGGATTGCCGGAGGAAAAGGGGAAGGACTTGTCTTCCGGGGTGGCGAAATAGTAAAAAAGGTCAAGGCCGACCAGTTGGTTGCGGCCCTGATGGAGGAGCTTGAGGCCTGGCGCGAAAGGAAGTCTCACCGTTAAAGATGGACGTCACAGTGATCATTCCAGCCTATAACGAAGAGAAACGGATTGCCAGAGTAATCCACGCCGCATTGGAGACTCCGGGCGTGGTGGAGGTTATCGTTGTCGACGACGGTTCGTCGGATCATACCGCCAGGGTGGCCGGACACGCCGGAGCCAGGGTGATCGCCTTGCCCACCAACCTGGGAAAGGGCGGCGCCATGCGGGCTGGAGCGGTGGCCACCGCCAGCGAATTCATTGTGTTTCTGGATGCGGATCTGGTGGGGCTGAACCCCGGGCATATCACCAGCCTTCTGGAGCCGGTGATCGGCGGCAAGGCCGATATGGCCATCGGCCTTTTCGGACAGGGCCGGAGGTCAACGGATCTCGCCCAGAAGATCACCCCGTTCTTGACCGGACAGCGGGCGATGCGCCGGGAGATGTTTTTGGGGATTCCCGGGATCGAGGATACCCGGTTTGGTGTGGAAGTGACGCTCACCCGTCATGCGAAGGAGAAGAACCTCCGGGTGCAAAATGTTCAGCTGCCCGGAGTGACACAGGTGATGAAAGAAGAAAAGCGGGGCTTCTTCAAGGGATTTCAGGCCAGGATCAGGATGTACTGGGAGGTGCTGAAATCGCTCCGCTGATAAGCAGGAAAGGTAATATGCAGGAAGAGCCGTTATCAGGCAAGGAGGGTCCGGGATGGCGCACGTCCTTGAGGAAAATGCCCTGTCATCTGCTGGAGGGCGAGTTGATTCCAGTGCAACGATAGCTGTATCCAGGCTGCTGCAACAGTTGAACATTCCCGAAGATCCGGGTCTTGCCCTGGACGGCGCCACCATTGCCAAAGTGGTGGTGCGCCGGAAGGAACGCATCTGGGAATTGCACCTGAAGTCCCTGCGGCAGGTGGATCCCCGGGTGGTGGAAGGCCTTCAGGACAGGCTTAATGAGGCGTTTGGCCCCCTGGTCAGAGTTGTTTTGTGCATCGAAGGCATGGCAAGCATGCCGGCACAGCCCGGTAAACCGAAGGCCTGGCCGGGGGATGAAGAGGCTCCTCCGGAGACAACTTCCCAGCCTGGAACAGAAGATGGGCTCATTGACGAGCCGGAAAAGGAATATCTGGATCGAGTCCTGAAGGTAGCCCAGCTTGCCCAGGAGGAGGAAAAACGGGCCAGGGCAGCCGATACCGACGAGGTAATCATGGGCCGGCGCATCAAGGGCGATGCGACGCCCCTGCGGCAACTGGTGGAAGAGGAACGGAGCGCGATGGTGGCGGGGGAGATCTTCCGCCTGGAGGTCAAGGAGTTAAAGAGCGGCCGGAGGCTCATTACCTTTGATCTCACGGATTACACCGATTCCATCACGGTCAAGATCTTTGAGGAGGAGACCCCCAGGGAAGGGGAAGGGCTGGCCGTAAAGCTCAGCGAAGGCCTGTGGGTGAAGGTGCGCGGCCCGTTGCAAACCGACCGCTTCACCCAGGAACTTACCCTGATGGCCAGCGACATTATGAAGATCCCGCCACCGGAGAGCCGGTGTGACGAGGCTCCGGAGAAACGGGTGGAATTGCACCTCCATACCAAGATGAGCGCCATGGATTCCACGGTGGAGGTGGTGGAAGCCGTTAAACTTGCCGCCAGGTGGGGGCATGAAGCGCTGGCCATCACCGATCACGGCGTGGTGCAGGCTTTTCCGGACGCGGCCGAGGTGGCCAAAAAGCTGGGCGTGAAGATTCTCTACGGAATGGAGGGGTACCTCGTCGAGTCCGTGGAGAGGATTCCCCTGAAAAAAGCGGAAACGGACGAGGCCGCAAAGCAGAACGAAAAGGAGCCTAGCTATCATATCATCCTCCTGGCCCGGAACATGACGGGGTTGCACAACCTGTACAAGCTGGTCTCCCGTGCGCATCTGGAATACTTTTACCGCCACCCGCTCCTGCCCAGGGAGGTTCTCAGCCAGTACCGGGAAGGGCTGATCGTGGGGTCGGCCTGCGAGGCCGGAGAACTTTTCCAGGCGATGCTGGCCGGCTCCTCCGACGAGGATCTCGAAAGGATCGCCGCCTTTTATGACTACCTCGAAATCCAGCCGTTATGCAACAACCGGTTCCTCATCCGGGAAAACAGGATCGCCGATGAGGAAGCTCTAAAGGATTTCAACCGCCGGCTCTACCGGCTGGGAAAACGCCTCGGCAAACCGGTGGCCGCCACCGGCGACGTCCACTTTTTGCAACCGGAGGACGCGATCTACCGGCAGATCCTGCTGGCCGGCCAGGGTTACGGCGACGCCAACCAGCAGCCGGGGCTGTACCTGCGGACCACGGAGGAGATGCTGGCCGAGTTTGGCTACCTTGGGGAAGACGAGGCGCGGGAAGTGGTGATTACCGGCCCCCGGTCCATCGCGGATCAGGTGGAGGCCGTCAAACCGATTCCCGATGAACTTTACTCGCCCAAGATCGAGGGCGCGGAAGAACAGATCCGGGAAATGACCTATGCCACCGCCCACCGGATCTATGGCGAGCCTTTGCCCGAGATCGTCTCCAAACGTCTGGAGAAGGAACTCCATTCGATCATCAACAACGGTTTCGCCGTGTTGTACCTGATCGCCCAGAAACTGGTGAAAAAATCCCTTGATGACGGGTATCTGGTGGGATCGCGGGGCTCGGTGGGGTCGTCTCTGGTGGCCACCATGTGCGGGATTACCGAGGTAAATCCGCTTCCGCCGCATTATCTCTGCCTGGATTGCCATTATCAGCAATTTATCACCGACGGCAGCGCCAGCTCCGGGGTTGACCTGCCGGACGCCGATTGCCCCAACTGCGGGGCAAAGCTTCGCAAGGACGGCCATGACATTCCCTTTGAAACCTTCCTCGGCTTTGAGGGGGACAAGGTTCCGGACATCGACCTGAACTTTTCCGGCGAGTACCAGAACGTGGTGCACAAGTACACCGAACAGCTCTTCGGCAAGGACTATGTCTTCCGGGCCGGGACCATCGCCACCCTGGCGGATCGCACCGCGTTTGGGTTTGTGAAGAAGTTTCTCGAGGAGCAGGGCGTCGGGGCCCGCTCGGCGGAGGTTAACCGACTGGTGGGGGGTTGCAGCGGCGTGAAGCGGACGACCGGGCAACATCCGGGCGGCGTGATGGTCGTGCCCCGCGGGCAGGAGATCTACAATTTTTCGCCCATCCAGTACCCGGCCAATGACCGGGAGGCGGGGACCATCACCACGCACTTCGACTACAAGTCCATCAGCAGCCGGCTGGTCAAGCTGGATATCCTGGGCCATGACGATCCCACGGTGATTCGCATGCTTCAGGACGTGACCGGCCAGGATCCGAAGGAGGTTCCCCTGGACGATCCGACCACCATGCGCATCTTTTCCAGTGTGGAGCCGCTGGGGGTGGCCCCGGAACAGGTTGGCAGCAACGTGGGCACCTACGGGGTGCCGGAGTTTGGCACCAAGTTCGTCCGGGGGATCCTGGAAAGCACCCGCCCGAAGACGTTCAGCGATCTGGTGCGAATCAGCGGCTTTTCACACGGCACGGCGGTGTGGGCCGGCAACGCCGAGGAGCTGATCAAGGGCGGCACGGCCACACTGGCCGAAGCGATCTCCACCCGGGACGACATCATGCTCTACCTGCTCTATCGTGGTTTGCCGCCCAAGACAGCCTTCAAGATCATGGAACAGGTTCGCAAGGGCAAGGGGCTCAAAAAAGAGGACGAGGAGGTCATGAAGGCCCACAACGTGCCCGACTGGTACATCGACTCCTGCAAGAAGATCCAGTATATGTTCCCCAAGGCCCACGCGGTGGCCTATGTGACCATGGCTTACCGGATCGCCTACTTCAAGGTGCGGTATCCGGGCGCCTTTTACAGCACCTACTTTACGGTTCGGGCCGACGAGTTTGACGCGGATCTGGTAATCAAGGGGTTGGAGACCGTGAACCGGAGCATGGAGGAGATCGAGCGCAAGGGCAACGATGCCACGGCCAAGGAGAAGAACCTTTTTACCATCCTGGAGGTGGTCCGGGAAGCCATGGCCAGGAACGTCCGTTTTTTGCCGGTGGATCTCTATGAGTCCGACGCGCGCAAATTCCTGCTCCGGGACGACGGGAAGGCTTTGTTGCCGCCCCTGGCGAGCTTGCAGGGGCTGGGCGATGCGGCGGCCAGGACAATTGTCGAGGCCCGCCAGAAGGCGCCCTTCACTTCCGTCGAGGATCTCCGGGTGAGATCCCGGCTCAGCAAGACGGTAATCGAGGTGTTGCGGGCGCACGGTTGCCTGAAAGGCATACCGGAGACCGACCAGATGACGCTCTTTGCGTTTTAAGTGTTGAATAACAACACCCGCGGCTGATCTTCTGTCAGGCGGATCACGGAGGAATGATACCATGGCGGATCGAAGGACGAACTGGTGGCCCTGGCTGCTCTTGCTCCTGCTAATTCCCGCAGGATATTTTGTTTATGTGGGTTTCCGGCCGGGACCCGGCCTCAAGGAACCCCCCGCGCCGGCGGCTCCTCTTCCTCAGCCTTCCCGGGGCCCGTCAACCGCTCCCACCCGGGTGACCAGTCTTCCTGCGACACAGACGCTCACTTCGGCGAAGGTTGCCGCGCCGCCGGTACTTGACGGCAAGGTTGAACCCGTCTGGAACAATGCCGGCTTTGTCAAGATTCCCGTCTCCGGAGGCTACTACGGCAATGGGGAAGTCCTGCTGCGGTCGGTATATACCGCAGATAGCATCTACTTTCTGGCGGAGTGGCAGGATAGCACGGAGAGCTTGCGCCGGCAACCGTGGCTCTGGGACGGGGCAAGGTGGGTGCCGGTGCCGCCCAAACCGCCGGCGTACACTGACTGGGCCAGGATGCCGCCAGGAGCCGCCTATGAGGACAAGCTCTCCCTGATCTGGGACATAAGCGGCAACATTGCCGGTTTTGCGCAAAGCGGCTGCGCTCCCACCTGCCATGGCACCAAAATGTACACCAATAGCGAAGGAGAACTTGCGGACATCTGGCACTGGAAGAGCGTTCGCGGCAACCCCGTGGGCCAGGCAGACGATCAGTACCTGACCATTAATGACCCGGACAGCAAGGAAGGGGGCCGAAAAAGCGATCCTAACACCGGCGGCGGTTATTATGTGAACGAGACCTCCGACAAGTCCGCCCCACGATATGTATCGCCGGATAAACCCACCGCCCCCCCTTACTGGATCCTCGATGAAAAGAAAGCCGAAATCACCCCGACGATGAAGTTCAACAAGGGGGATGAAGTCCCCGGCGTTGTGGTGGCCAGATTTACCGGTGACCGGGGCGATATCGCCGGAAAAGGGGTGTACAGAGACGGCAAATGGGTCCTTGAGTGGGGGCGTCCCCTCAATACCAACAGCAAATTTGACGTGCAGTTTTCGGATCTGAACGCCGGCTATCTCTTTGGGGTGGCTGTCTTTGACAACGCCCAGATCGAGCATTCCTACAGCCAGGATCCATACCAGCTGGTATTTGCGAAGTAATTAGAACTGGAAAGCGACCTTGGCGATAGTCTGCTCGATGGTGTAGTATAGAATGTTAACTAAAACCTGACAGAATAAAGGGTGCTGTTGGCGCTGACATGCCTCCCGGAATAGATGCCGATGGCCGCCCCCGCCAGAACATCGGAAGCCCAGTGGGCGTTCACGTAGATCCGCGAAATGCCCACTACCGTGGCGGTCCCGTAAAAGTACCATTTGTACCGGGGATATTGCTGGGCAAGGACTTCCGCCAGGGCGAAGGCGGTCGCGGTATGCCCGGATGGCATGGCGTCATAGGTGGGTTTCAAGGTGAACCATTCGTTTTTTTGGCCGGCGCCGGTCTCCGGTCGGGGCATTCCAACGGCGATTTTCAAGACGCGGGTGGCCAGCCCGGCGTAGACTACGGCGTTGGCGGCTTTGTAAGCGGTCTCCTTTTCGCCGGCGAGGTAGTAGGCTCCCGCGATTCCCAGATCCACTGCCCCATCGCCCAACCAGGTGACCTGGCCCATTAAGGTGTCGATCACCGGGGCACGCATCTTCTGGTCCAGATGGTTGTAAATCTCCAGGTCATGGCGCACCAAATAGGCGGTTGCCAGGATGACGCCCGAGGTTTTGAGCGGATCCAGTTTGAGCGGGGACAGGTAGATCTTCTTCAGATCCGTCCCGACCGTAATCTTTTCATCTGGCGGCAAAGATTCTGGCGGCGACGATACCGAAGGCAACGACGCTGGCATCTGGAGATGATCAGCGGCCCTGGCTCTGAAAGATTCGGATGGCACCGGCATGAGCAACAAGAGAAAGGATCCCCAAAATGCCAGAACAGTAAATGCCAGAACAGTCAGCTTCCATGAGAGCAGTTTCTTCACCAATTGGCCTTTCCTCCCTGCAAGATGATGCGGCTCTTCAGGATCTTCCTTTTATGTACGAGGTTTCCGTTTCCAGAACTATGTTCCTCGTCATCCATCAAAATCCTTCCCTGCCGGGGAAACCATTTTTTCTCCTGCGCAGGAAGGTGTTGGACGTAAAAACAGGAGCCGGGGAAAACCCCGGCTCTGGCTTGGGCAAGGCTGCCAAAAACCTGGAATAACGTCTCTATAAGTGTACAAGAAATGAATAGGAAAGGTTTGGCTCAAAGTAATTAGCGAATCGCTTTTTCTCTAGTCTTTCTCCTCGTCCCTGATTACTTGGCCGGACCATCGCGGGTTAAACCGCGATAGGTGGCCATGACGCGCCTAACGTAATTTTGGGTTTCCGGAATATCCGGGACGCTGTCCTGCACCCGCAACGCGCCGGCGTTGTATGCAGCAAGCGCGAGTTCAACATTGCCGCGGTATTTGACCAGCAGCGACTTGAGATAACGCATCCCCGCCGGGATATTTTCGGCCGGATCCAGGAGGTCCTGAACCCCCAGGGCACGACCGGTCGCCGGCATGATCTGCATTACCCCCCGAGCCCCGGTGCTCGACACCGCTTTCGAATCGAAATCCGACTCGGTCTTGGCCACCGCAATGGCCAGGTGGTGATCAAGCTGGGTCTCTTTGGAGCTTGTCCAGATCAGTTTGGCATACTGCTGGGCTTCAGCTTCGCTGATGCTGCTGTTTAGAGCGAGGATGGCCTCCTTGATCCGCCAGATCTGCAAGAGATCGTAGGGTTGGGTATCAGGAAGCGGCCATTCCGCCGGTTGGACGCGAACCGACCCGAGGATCAATTCGCCCGCCAATGCCGCGGCAAGGACAAACGTCAATATCCGTAACTTGCGCAATCAGCTCCCCCTCCGTGGTATATTTGACGTTTGTTCCAGCTTTTCTCTGCCTTGCCCGCATTTACCATTGTACCTGATCCGCTTTTTTTACGCAAACAGACCCAGGGGCATTGGGCTTTAAATTACTCTAAATCTCTTTTTACTTCTTCACCGCGCGCCCCATTGGCCATTTGGCCCCTATTATCGAAATTAACAATCATTTATCTTGCAAGGATTTCCCAAAAGAACCATCCCGCTCATCGCCTTTGGTTGTCTTATTCAGGAGATTGTAAAACAAAAGGCATCGCAAAATCCTTGACGATCTCGAAAATGTGGTTGCAATCACCACAAGAAAGTGGTACAATACAAACTGTCAAGATGTGGTGTTGATCTGGTATGTGCTGCGGTTGCGGAGTGAAGAGTGGGTGAAACCCACTCTTTCGTTGTATAGGGTGGTGCATTAAGCCCTATCGACCGGGCCAGAATAGAAAAAACCGGGAAAGAGGTGTCCTTTCAAGCGTGAGCCGGGAGAAGGGTGATCGGGAAAAGATCCGGCAACTGGTCACACAGTGTGTCGCGCCCATAGCTCAAGCCAAAGAGGTTGAGCTTGTGGATGTGGAATTCGTCAGGGAGGGTGGTCAATGGTTTCTCCGGGTATATATCGATAAACCCGGGGGGGTGGCCATCGACGATTGCCAGGCGGTGAGCGAGCCTCTCAGCGCCGAATTGGACCGGCTGGATCCCATCAGTTACAGCTATACCCTGGAAGTCTCTTCACCGGGGCTGGAAAGGCCGTTGCGCAAGGACGCCGATTATGTAAAGTTTGCTGGCAGGAAGATCCGTCTCACGACCTTTGAAGCAATCAACGGAAAAAAGGAATGGCAGGGGCGGCTCATCGGGTTGGTGGACGGAGAGGCGCAGGTGGAAACCGGAAGCGGGATGTTGTCGATTCCTCTTCGTAAGATTGCCAGGGCCAATCTTGCCGTGGAATTTTAGACCGGCATTTTATCTCACACGGGGAGGTACGGATGATGAATTTGGAGCTGATGCAGGCTCTAAATGAATTGATGTATGAGCGGGGCATTTCACGGGAAGTTTTGATGGAGGCCATCGATGCCGCCATTGTTTCGGCCTACAAGCGCAACTACAACTCGGCTCAAAATGTCCGGGTGCAGCTTGACGAAAAAAGCGGCCAGATCAAGGTCTTCGCCTGCAAAACCGTGGTGCCCGAAGTAGCCGACTCCCGGCTGGAGATCTCCCTCCCCGAAGCCCAGGCTATCGATCCGGGTTACCAGTTGGAAGATGTGGTGGAGCTTGAGGTGACTCCCCGTGATTTCGGCCGGATTGCCGCCCAAACCGCGAAGCAGGTGGTGGTCCAGCGGATTCGCGAGGCTGAAAGGGAACTGATCTTCGACGAATATTCCAACAAACAGGACGACATTGTGACCGGCATTGTGCAGCGCCACGAGCAACGAAACGTGTTCGTGGATCTCGGCAGGATTGAGGCGGTTCTGACCCCGTCCGAGCAGATGCAGACCGAAGGTTACCGGCACGGCGACCGGATCAAGGTTTATATCGTTGAGGTACGAAAGACGCCCAAGGGGCCATCGGTTCTGATCTCGCGCACCCATCCCGGGCTGTTGAAGAGGCTGTTTGAGTTGGAGGTCCCGGAGATTTACGAAGGAATTGTGGAGATAAAGTCTGTGGCTCGGGAGGCCGGGTACCGTTCCAAGCTGGCGGTGGCCTCCAGGGATTCCAATGTGGATCCGGTGGGCGCCTGTGTCGGCCAGAAGGGTGGCCGCGTTCAAACCATCGTCAACGAGCTGAGGGGTGAAAAGATCGACATTGTGGCC
>JAMCQP010000018.1 GCA_023381695.1 Bacillota bacterium
CCATGCTCACCGCCTACGACTACCCCTCCGCCCGCGTGGTGGATAGCGGCGGGGTAGACGTTATCCTGGTAGGGGATTCCCTGGGCATGGTGGTGCTGGGGTACGACAACACACTTTCGGTTACCATGGAGGACATGCTCCACCACACCAAAGCCGTGGTGCGGGGGAGCCAGAAGGCCATGGTGGTCTTCGACATGCCCTTCCTCTCTTACCACGTCAACCGGGAGGAGGCCCTGCGCAACGCCGGCCGCGCCATCCAGGAGGCCGGCGCCCAGGCGGTAAAGCTGGAAGGCGGCCAGGAGGTGGCCCCCGTGGTGGAGACCATCGTGAAAGCCGGCATCCCGGTCATGGGGCACATCGGGCTGACCCCCCAGTCCATCCACCAGTTGGGCGGGTTCAAGGTGCAGGGTAAAGATGAATCCACCGCCCGCAAGATGATCGACGACGCCCGCGCCCTGGAGCAGGCGGGGGCCTTCTCCATCGTCCTGGAGACGGTGCCATGGCAACTGGCCAGAATCATCACCGGCAAGGCAACCGTGCCCACCATCGGCATCGGGGCCGGCCTGCACTGCGACGGACAGGTGCTGGTCACCCACGACCTGCTGGGGATCTTCGACCGCTTCGCCCCCAAGTTCGTGCGCCGCTACGCCAACCTCTACCTGGAGATGGTGTCGGCGGTGGAGCGGTACGTGGCCGAGGTGGGGAACAGCGAGTTCCCCGCGCCGGAGCACACCTTCAGCATGAAGGAGGAACTCCTGGAGAAGCTTAAGTAATCTTGAACCGGAGGTGCGGCCTTGCAGATCGTCCACTATGTCGAGGAACTGCGCGGTATAATCTCTGAGGCTAAAAAGCAAGGTAAGAGCATCGGCTTCGTCCCCACCATGGGCTACCTGCACGAGGGACACCTCTCCCTGGCCCGCCGGGCACGGGGTGAGAACGGCCTGGTGGTGATGAGCATCTTCGTCAACCCCCTGCAGTTCGGGGTCAACGAGGATTACGAGGACTATCCCCGCGACCTCTCGCGCGACGCCCCCATGGCCGAAGCGGCGGGGGTGGACGTCCTCTTCTGCCCGGGGGTAGCCGATATGTATCCCAGGGGCTATGCTACCTTCGTGGAGGTGGAGGAAATCACCGCGGTGCTCTGCGGGGCCTCGCGTCCGGGCCATTTCCGGGGGGTGACCACGGTGGTGGCCAAGCTATTCGGCCTGGTGCAGCCGGACCGGGCCTACTTCGGACAGAAGGACGCCCAGCAGCTCAGGGTCATCGAGAAGATGGTTGAGGATCTGAACATGCCCGTGGAGATCGTCCCCTGCCCCACGGTGCGGGAGCTGGACGGGCTGGCCATGAGTTCCCGCAACGCCTACCTCAGCCCCCGGGAGCGGGAAGCGGCCCTGGTGCTCAACCGTTCCCTGCGCCGGGCGGAGGAAGCCATCCGGGCCGGCGAGAGGGATGCCAACCGCATCCGGGAGCAGGTGGCGGCTATGATCCGGGAGGAGCCGCTGGCGGAGATCGACTACGTGAGCGTCAACGACGGGGTCACCCTGAGGGAAATAGAGCGCATAGGGGATCGGGTAATGGTGGCGCTGGCCGTGCGGATAGGCATGACCCGGCTCATCGATAACCTGCAGATGAATTTAGGCGGGGAGGGGTAAGGCGATGTTCAGGATCATCATGAAATCCAAGATCCACCGCGCCACGGTAACGAGGTGCAACATCCACTACGTGGGGAGCATCACCATCGACGAGGAGCTCATGGAAGCGGCCGACATCTACCCCCACGAGAAGGTCCAGGTGGTGGACGTGGACAACGGCGCCCGCCTGGAGACTTACGTCATCGCCGGTACGCGAGGCTCAGGGATCGTGACCCTCAACGGCGCCGCCGCCCGCCTCGTCCAGCCCGGAGACCGGATCATCGTCATCACTTACGCCCTCATGCAGGAGCAGGAAGCCCGCGGCCACCAGCCGCGCGCGGTGCTGGTGGATGAGCACAACCGGGTGGCCCGCGTCACCGCCGGCGAGGTGCACGGCTCCCTGGCCCCGCCCCTCATCCCCTAGCCAATACCAAGCGTCCCCCGGCGTTAATCGCGACCTCCTCCCTATCCGCACTGGCAATCATCCCCGACATCATGTGTTTTGGAAGGACCGTAATCATGTGCAAAACTTTGGAGTCTGCAAAATTCTGCAGACCACCTTTGTTTTGTGCATGATTTTGCAGACCGTGGTAGCCCCAGATGCTCCTTCACATGGAATTAATCTACCTTTCAATGGGAGAGAGCAATGGGTATAGTTTTTGCATTGAAGTACAGATGAGTATTGTAGATGGCGTCGCCATGAGAAAGACTTGAGATGCGCAAAAGAGTAGCATAGCCGGGAGAGAAGAATATGACAACATTACTGGTGATCAACCCGGGCTCCACCTCCACCAAAGTGGCCCTTTTCCGCGAAGAACAGATGGTTTGGGCGGAAAATCTCAGGCACGACGAGAGAGAGTTAGCCCGGTTTCCAACTATCCATTCTCAACTGCAATGTCGTGCCCCAGCTTTCCGCTTGGCGGCCATCCGGGATCTGGCCGCGCAAAAGGGGCTGGACCTGTCCAGTCTGGACGCTGTGGTGGCCAGGGGCGGGATGCTCAGGCCAATCCCGGGTGGAACGTACGCGGTCAACGAGCCGATGCTCCAGGATCTGGCCGACAATGTGGGCGGCGAACACTCCTCCAACCTGGGCGCCTGGCTGGGGCACGACATTGCAGATCGCCTGGGCATCCCGGTTTTCATCGTTGATCCTGTTGCGGTGGATGAATTCGAGCCCCTGGCGCGCATCTCCGGCCTTCCAGAACTCCCCCGCCGCAGCCTCGGCCACATGTTGAATATCAAGGCCATTGCCCGGCGGGCCGCCGGGGATCTGGGGAAGACCCACGATACCGTGCGCCTGGTGGTGGCGCACCTGGGGAGCGGCATCTCCGTGTGCGCCTACCGGGACGGCCGGATCATCGACATCAACAACGCCAACGCGGAAGGTCCGTTTTCTCCGGAGCGGGCCGGTGGATTGCCCTCCGCCGAGGTGATCCGGATCTGCTTCAGCGGAAAATATTCCGAACAGCAGATCAAGGATAAAGTTCTCCGCAATGGTGGCCTCAAGGCATATCTGGGCACCGGGGACGCCCGGGAGATTGAGGCCCGGATTGAGGCGGGGGACGAAAAGGCCAGCCTGGTCTTTGAGGCGATGGCTTACCAGATCGCCCGGGAGATTGGCGCCATGTCCACGGTTTTAAAGGGCGCCCTGGATGCCATCGTTCTCACAGGCGGGCTGGCCCATTCCAGGTGGCTGGTGGACGAGGTTCGCCGGCGCGTGGCCTTCCTGGGCCTGGTGATGGTCTATCCGGGAGAAGACGAACTGGAGGCCCTCGTGGATGGCGCTTTGCGCGTCCTGCGCGGTGAGGAGCCCGCCAGGGAGTACCGGCCGGTCTAGGGTTTAAGAATTCACAGGCAGGAACGATTAGAATGTTGGAGTGTTTCGATGAAGCTGAGCGTTCGATAAGATGCTGGAGCGTTAAGGAGGAGGAGCGATGCAAAGTTTTCGGGAGATCTTGCAAACCGCCCGTTCCCGCGGTCCCAAAGGGATCGCCGTGGCCGCGGCGGCTGACCCCGAGGTGTTGCTGGCGTTAAAGGCCGCTAAAGCCGAGGGGTTGGTTGAACCCATCCTGATTGGCGACGAAAGGGAGATCCGCCAGATCGCCGAGCAGGTGGGCTATCCCCTGGAAAATGATCGCCTGATCACCACCCGCGACAAGATCAGCGCCGCAAGGGCCGCGGTCCAGGAGGTGGCGTCGGGGCGCGCTGAACTCCTGATGAAAGGGCTCATCAACACCGCGGACCTCTTGCGGGCCGTTCTGGACAAAGAGGCTGGATTGCGCACCGGCCGGTTGTTGAGCCACGTCAGCGTGGTGGAGCCGGCCGGGTATGACCGGTTGATGCTGATTACCGACGGGGGGATCAACATTGCTCCCACCCTGGAAGAGAAGATGGGCATCATCATCAATGCGGTGGGGGTGGCTCAGGCCCTGGGAATCACCAGGCCCAAAGTCGCCGCTCTGGCCGCTCTGGAACAGGTGAACCCCAGGATGCCGGCGGCGGTGGATGCGGCGGCGCTCTCCCAGATGGCCAGGCGCGGGCAGATCCCGGGCGCCATCGTGGATGGCCCGCTGGCCCTGGACAACGCCATTGACAAGGAATCCGCCGTCCACAAGGGGATCGAAAGCCCCGTGGCGGGCGAGGCGGATATTCTCCTTGCTCCGAACATTGAAGCCGGAAACATTCTCCACAAGGCGCTGGTTTACTTTGCAAACGTAAAGGCCGCCGGGCTGGTGGTGGGGGCCAGATCCCCCATTGTGGTCACCTCCCGCGCGGAAAATCATGAGACAAAACTCCATTCCATTGCTCTGGCTACCCTGGTAGCCACCAGATAAGGCTTATCCGACCAAAAAGGAAAAGGAGTGGCTTATAGTGGAAATTTTCTCCTACATGAGCAAGTATGGGTATGAACAGCTGGTCTTTAACTACGATGTCGCCAGCGGGCTCAAAGCCATCATCGCGATTCACAACACCACCCTGGGGCCGGCCCTGGGGGGGTGCCGGATCTGGCCTTACGAATCCGAGGATGCGGCGATTCTCGACGCCCTCCGCCTGTCCAGGGGCATGACCTACAAGAATGCCGCCGCCGGGCTGAATATCGGCGGGGGCAAGGCCGTAATCATCGCCGACCCCAAAAAAGACAAGACCGAGGCGCTCTTCAGGTCCTTCGGCCGGTTTGTGGAAAGCCTGGGCGGCCGCTATATCACCGCGGAGGATGTGGGAACATCCGTGGAGGACATGGACGTGGTGGCTCTGGAGACCAGGCATGTTTGCGGCGTCTCCTCCGCCATCTCCAGCGGCGATCCGTCGCCGGTCACGGCCTACGGCGTGTGGCACGGGATGAAAGCCTGCGCGCACGAAGTCTACGGAAGCGATTCCTTGAAGGGCAAGACCGTCGCCGTGCAGGGGCTGGGGCATGTGGGGTACCACCTCTGCAAGCACCTGGTGGAAGAGGGCGCCAGGCTATATATCACCGACATCGACGGGGAGAAAGTGGAGCGGGTGGCCAAGGAACTGGGAGCCACCGCGGTCTCGCCCGAGGAGATCTTCGACGTCACCGGCGACATCTTTGCACCCTGCGCTCTGGGTGCGATACTGAATGATCAGACTATCCCACGCCTGAAGAGCAAGATCGTTTGCGGAGCGGCCAACAATCAGCTTCAGGAAGACCGTCACGGTGAGATGCTGATGCAAAAAGGGATTCTCTACGGCCCGGATTATATCGTAAACGCCGGCGGGGTAATCAACGTGGCCGACGAACTGCAGGGCTACAACCGGGAACGGGCTTTGCGCAAGGCTGCGGGCATCTATCAGAACATGCAGCGGGTCATCGCCATTTCCAGGAGAGATCGGGTGGGAACCCACATTGCCGCCGACCGGATGGCCGAGGAACGGATCCGGACCATCGGCAACGTCAAGCGCACCTTCCTTGGGGAGAGGGACAGATAACATGGTGGGAGAAGTGAAGATGGGCCGTATGCAAGATATTGCAGATCCTGCATACCGGTTGCTGGTCATCAATCCCGGGTCCACTTCCACAAAGATCGCAGTTTTTGACAACGAGAGGCCGATTTTATCCGAAACCCTCCGCCACAAGCCCGAAGAGCTGGCGCAGCATGCGTCCGATCCGTATGGCTTTCGCAAGCGCCTGATTCTGGAGGCCCTGGCGGAGAGGGAGATCAGCCTGGACTCGCTTCAGGCCGTGGTGGCCCGGGGTGGCCTGCTCAAGCCGATCCCGGGCGGGGTCTTCAAGATTGGGCCGAAGATGCTGGAGGACCTCCGGGCGGCCGCTTACGGCAAGCATGCCTCCAACCTGGCGGCGTTGATTGCGTTTGAGATCGCCCGGGAATGCCGGATCCCGTCCTTTGTGGTGGACCCCGTGGTGGTTGACGAGCTGGAACCGGTGGCCCGGCTGTCGGGGCTCCCGGAGATCGCCCGGCGCAGCGCTTTTCATGCCCTGAACCAGAAGGCCGTCGCCCGCCGGGCGGCGGCCGAACTTGGCTTGAAATACCAGGAAAGCAACCTCGTCGTGGCGCACCTGGGGGGCGGCATCAC
>JAMCQP010000064.1:0-10551 GCA_023381695.1 Bacillota bacterium
GTTGCCTGCTGCAACTCCGTGGCGGACTGGACCAGCAGGGTAGTATAATTCTGGTGAAGCATACGGCGGAGATTCTGGCAGGCGGGCGGTCGTAATTTCGAAGTGAAGATGTGGTTTGGAGGTGGGAAAGAATGGTGGTTCCAGAAAAACAGTTAGCCGCTGAAAAAGAGCAGGGACGGGGCAATGGCCTCCCGGAGAGGGTAATCGTTTCCGAAAAAGTCAAACGCAGGCTGGCGGAGATTGTGGGAGCGGATCGGATCCTGACCGCACATGAAGATCTGATGGTCTATGCCTACGACGCCACCTTGCCGGAATACCTGCCGGAGGTGGTGGTCTTTCCACGCGATGCGGCCCAGGTGGCGGAGATTCTGAAGCTGGCCAACGCCGAACAAATCCCCGTGGCGCCAAGAGGGGCGGGGACGAACTTGAGCGGCGGTTCGCTGCCATTGCACGGCGGAATTGTGTTGGGCCTGGCCAGGATGAACCGCATCCTGGAGGTGGACAAGGAAAATCTGACAGCGGTGGTGGAGCCGGGGGTGGTCAACGCGGATCTACAGGCGTACCTGGCGCCCATGGGCCTCTTTTACCCGCCCGATCCGGCCAGCATGAACGCCTGCACCATCGGGGGCAACATCGCCGAGAACTCCGGCGGCCCGCGCTGCCTGAAGTATGGTGTGACCCGGGACTATGTTCTGGGCCTGGAAGTGGTGCTGCCCACCGGGGAGATCATCCACACCGGCGGGCGGACGGTCAAGAACACCACCGGGTACGACCTCACCCGGCTCTTTGTAGGTTCGGAAGGGACGCTGGGCATTGTGACCAGGGCCAATCTGAGATTATTGCCCATACCCGAGGGGAAGCGCACTCTGCTGGCGGTCTACGACGACCTCAATGACGCCAGCCGGACGGTGAGCGCGATCATCGGCCAGGGAATCATCCCCACTACCCTGGAATTGATGGACAACATGCTCATTGGCTGCGCGGAAGACTTTGCGCACGTGGGGTTGCCCAAGGATGCGGCGGCCATCCTGCTCATCGAGGTGGATGGCTTCCAGGAATCGCTGGACCGGCAGGCTCGCGTGATCGAGCAGCTTTGCCGCGATAATAAGGCGCGCGAGGTGCGGCGGGCGCAGACCGCCGAAGAGGTGAACCGGCTGTGGGTGGCCCGGCGGACGGTGATCGGAGCGGTGGCGCGGGTGAGACCATCTTACAGCCTGCAGGACGTGACCGTCCCACCCAGCAAGTTGCCGCAGATGGTGAGCCGGGTTGTGGAAATCTCAGGCAAGTACGACCTGCCCATCGGTGTCCTGGCGCATGCCGGCGATGGGAACCTTCACCCCCTGGTGCTGTTCGACAAACGGAACCGGGAGGAGACGGAACGGGTGGAGCATGCCGAGTCCGAGATCTGCGAGGTGGCGCTGGCCCTGGGGGGCACATTGTCCGGAGAGCACGGGATCGGGCTTTCCAAGCGCCGGCGCCTGTCGCTGGAGTTTTCCGCCGACGAGATCGAACTCACCAGGCGGTTGCGCGCCCTGTTTGACCCCAACGGAATTCTCAACCCAGGCAAGATCGTGGGGGAATAGGCGAGATTGCGGGGAATAAGCGCGCGTGAGGGGGAAGAGCAATGAATCAGGTCTTGCAAGACGTTTACGGTGATCTGATGAAATGCAATAAATGCGGTTTTTGCCAGGCCAATTGCCGGGTTTACAAAGAGGTTCTGGAAGAGGGGCTTTCGGCCCGGGGGCGCTTGCGGCTGATCAAGGCGGTGGCCGACGGCGAACTGGCCAGGACGGAGGACTACGTCCAAAAGGTGCAGGCGTGCCTGCAATGCAAGGAATGCGCGGTCTCTTGCCCCAGCGGGGTGAACCCGGATCGGATTATTCTGGCGGCACGCCGGGATCTGGTGGAGACGCGGGGATTGGGCATCCTCAAACGCTTGGCGGTCCGTGGGCTCTTTGCCAGTCGGCGGCGGCTGGCGCTCTCTTTCCGCTCCCTCCGCCTGCTGCAGAAACTGTTTTTGAGCTGGATGCCGGGGCTGGCGAAGGTCCGGGGCATCAACCTCCGGAAGTTTCCGGTGGCGGAGCGGCCATTGCTGGCCTCGCTCGGCGGACCGGCGCCAGGCAATTCGACACCGGGTGGCCTGGCTCCAGGTGGCCCGGCTCCAGGTGGCTCAACCCTGGGCGCCTCAACGCCCGGCGGTTCAACACCAGGCCGTTCTGAACGAGTAGCCTTCTTCACCGGCTGCATGATCGACAACACCCTGCCGGAGATCGGGAAGGCGGTGGTGGAAGTCCTGGAGCGCAACGGCCGCAAGGTGATCCTGCCGCGCGAGCAGCAGTGTTGCGGCACTCCCATGTACATCTCCGGCGATCTGCAGACGGCCAGGCAGGTGGCCAGAGCCAATGTGGAACTCTTCAACCGCCTTGATGTGGAAGCTATTGTGGTGGCCTGTGCCTCTTGTGGGCTGGCCCTGAAAAAGGAGTACCGGGAGTTTTTCAAGGACGAGCCGGCGTTTTTGCCGCAGGTGGAGGCGTTTTCCGCCAGGGTCCGGGACATCTCCGAATACCTGGTGGAACAGGCTCTGGTTGATCCAGCGGAGCTGGGACGGCTGCCAGCCCGGGTGACCTATCATGATCCCTGCCACCTGGTACGTGGGCAGGGGGTGGCGGCACAACCCCGGAGCTTGCTCAAAGCGATTCCCGGTGTGGATTTTGTGGAGATGGCCGAGGCAGACCGTTGCTGTGGCGCGGGTGGGATGTTCCAGGCCTTCTATCCGGAGATTGCAGGGCCGATTACCCGGCGCAAGCTCGGCAACATCGCCGCCACCCAGGCGGAATATGTCGTGACCGGCTGCCCGGCTTGCCTGCAGCGGATCCAGGGGGGTCTGGACCTCGCAAGGATGCCTCAGAAGGGGATTCATATCGTTGAGTTACTCAACATGGCCCACCAGGCGGCGGAAAATGCGGGGGAGAAGAGAGCTCGGGCCGCAACCGGGAGCCGCTAACTGAGCGGTTATTCAAAGTAAGAAAAGCAGTTTTTTGGGGGAGGCCGTCACCCGCGAGAAGGAATTTTACGGTGGGCGCATAATTTATATATGCAAGATACAAAAACGATTTTCGCAATGTGAAAATGGGGGTCTGCAGTTGCGTAGAAAGAGCGTTGGTGAGGGAGTTCAATCCATCCGGCGGGCGATGGCGCTGATCGAAACCATGGCCGGCGAGGGTCCCGAATGCTCGTTGGGTGATCTCGCCCAGCGCCTCAACCTCCACGTGAGCACGGTGCACCGTCTTCTAACCACCTTGATGTCCCTGGGGTACGTGGAACAAAACCCGCAGGACAGCCGGTACCGCCTCGGCCTGAAGATGGTGGAGCTGGGCACGATGGTCCTTGGCCAGATCGAATTGCGCCGGGAAGCCGCGCCATATCTAAAGGCGTTGTCGGAGAAGACGGGCGAGACGGCCAACCTGATTGTGCTGGAGCAGGGCGAGGTGGTCTATATCGAAAAAGCGGAAAGCCCGGCTTCGCTTCGGTTTTTCAATCGCATCGGCAAACGCGCGCCGGCCCATTGCACAGGGGGTGGCAAGGCGCTGCTGGCCAATCTTCCTGCGGCGCAGGTTCAAGGGATCATTGCGGAAAAAGGCCTGCCGAGTCTTACATCGCAAACGATTGTGGAGGAGAAGGTTCTCTGGAAGGAACTGACCGGGATCAAAGAAGCCGGCTATGCCCTGGATAACGAGGAGTGCGAAGAGGGGGTCAGGTGCGTGGCGGCGCCGGTCTTCAACCACATGGGGGTTCCGGTGGCCGCGGTAAGCATCTCCGGTCCGACCTTCCGCTTTTCGCCGGCCAAGATGGAGGAGTTTGTCGGCCTGACCAGGGAGGCAGCGGAAGGGCTCTCCCGGCGTCTCGGCTACCGGGCGGAGAATTCAAGCACCAGGGCGATGGCAGGCCCAAAGGCTCCGGTCAAGGCTTCTGCGGCGAGTTTGTCGAGTTTGTCTGGTTAAATATTTCAAGCCCAAAATCTAAAGGAGGAGAGGCAGATGGCAATTTCACAGGTCAAGGAGTTCGGGAAGGAAAGCTCCCCCGAGCGGGCGGTCCAGATGACCGCCGCCCAGGCGATCGTCAGGTATCTGGAGAAGAAGGGCGTGGAGATGGTCTTCGGGATTCCCGGGGCCAATATCCTGCCGTTTTACGACGCCGTGAAAGAAAGCCGCCAGATCCGGTCGTTTGTGGTGCGGCACGAGCAGACCGGGGCTTTTATGGCCGACGGCTACGCGCGCGTGACGGGGAAGGTGGGGGTCTGCGCGGCCACCTCCGGCCCGGGCGGGACGAACCTGCTCACCGGGTTGTACGGCGCGCAGGTGGACTCCATCCCGGTTCTGGCATTCACCGGGCAGGTGGCCACGCCGCTCATCGGAATGGACGCCTTCCAGGAGGCGCCGGTGACGGCCATGGCGGAGGCGGCCACCAAGAAGACCTACCTGGTGAAGGATGCCAGGCAGATGCCGCAGATCATCCGGGAAGCCTACCGCCTGGCGACCACCGGGAGGAAGGGGCCGGTGCTCATCGATCTCCCGGTGGATGTGCAGAAGATGGTGATCGATGTGGATCCTTCGATCTGGGAGGACGAGGAACCGGAGGTGCTCCCCGTGCCGTCCGAAACGGAGATCCAGCGGGCGGTGCAGCTGATCAAGGAAGCCCAGCGCCCGGTGCTGCTGGTGGGAGGTGGCATCGTTTTAGCCGGCGCCGAGGCTGAGTTGAAAGAGTTGGCCGAACTGACCGGTTTTCCGGTGGTAGCCACCCTGATGGGCAAAGATTGCTTCCCGGCCGACCATCCGTTGCATGCCGGCCAGATGGGCACCATGTGCAATACGCCGCTGGGGAACAAGACCATCCTGGAATCGGATCTGGTAATCGCCCTGGGCGGCCGGTTCGGCGACCGGAGCACCGGCAAGGTCAGCGTCTTTGCCGCGGGCAAGAAGATCATCCATGTCAATCTCGATCCCAGGGAGATCGGCCGGAGCGTCCCCGCCGACCTGGGCATCGCCGCGGATGTGAAGGCCTTTATTCGGATGCTGATCCTGGCCATCAGGGCGGCGGCGGCCGGCCTGGCGAAGGATTACCGCACCGATCCCCGCATCAAGCAATTGGCCGAGGATCGCCAGCGGCTGGCCCGCAAGACCGATTTCGATCAGGCGCCCATCAAGCCCCAGCGGGCCATCGCCGAACTGCGGGAGTTCCTGGATCGGGATGCGGTGGTGACTCACGACTGCGGGATCAGCCAGATCTGGGCCACCCAGCTCTTCGACGCGTATGAGCCGCGGACCTTCCTGATCACCGGCCGGGCGGGGACCATGGGCTGGGGTCTGGGGGCGGCCATGGCGGCCAAACTGGTGCGGCCCAAGGCCCAGAGCGTGAATATCGTGGGTGACGGAAGCCTCGGTATGTCCCTGCAGGACATCGCCACCGCGGTGAAATTCCAGATCCCCGTGGTCATCTTCCTGCTCAACAACTCGCTGCTGGGGCTCATCCGCCAGCAGCAGAACTGGTATTACGGGGAGAGATGGATCTCCACCGACCTGGGCTACCAAAACGGCGACCATGACCGGGGGATCGACTTTGTCCAGGTGGCAAAGGCGATGGGCGCCCAGGGCGAGCGGGTGGAGAGGCCGGAGGAGATCCAGCCGGCCCTGAAGCGGGCTTTTGCTTCCGGCAAGCCTTATCTGATCGAGGTCCTGGTGGATCCCGCCGCCGTCTGCTCCATGTCCGACGACGGGACCCTCACGGGGGTCAAGGAGACGGTCTGAGACGCTCTGAAACCCCTGGATTGAAGGTTCAGCCAGTATAGTTATTTCCAGACCAAAATGGGGGATCATCTGCCAAAGAGATGATGCCCCTTTTGTTTTCAGGCCATGAATGCAGTCCGGCCTGGAACCGTGGAAGAGCAGGAAGATTTTCTCCAAAGGCGAATTAGACGTTGAGTTATCAACCGATGTGACGATGTGAGGAGAAACCGGCATGATTCTAATGATCGATAACTACGATTCCTTTACGTACAACCTGGTTCAGTATTTAGCCGAGATGGAGGAAGAGGTGCAAACCTATCGTAACGACGAACTGGGCCTAAGTGATATTTACGATCTCCGCCCGGAGATGCTGGTTATTTCTCCTGGACCCTGTACTCCCAACGAAGCCGGGATTTCCCTGGAAATAATCCGGGAATTCGGGGGGAGAATCCCGTTGTTGGGGGTATGTCTCGGACACCAGGCCATCGGACAAGTCTTCGGGGCGGAGGTGACCCGGGCGCGAAAGCCGGTGCACGGAAAGACTTCTTCAATTGCCCATGACGGTAAAACCATTTATCGCGGCTTAAAGAACCCGCTCACCGTCTGCAGGTATCACTCTCTCAGCCTGAACCCGGCAAGCATTCCTTCTTGCCTGGAGGTGACCGCCTGGACTGAGGATGGAGAGATCATGGGAATAAGACACAGGCAATACTTGGTGGAAGGGGTCCAATTTCACCCCGAAGCCGTTCTCACCGAGGGCGGCAAGCAACTGCTGAGAAACTTCATCAAGATCGCCAGGGCGTTTAATGGTGGCCGGCGAAAACCCGAGCATCGGTTTACCAGGGTGTTTGACGACGAAAGGGAGTCAAATGACGACCCGCGGAGTTTAAAAGATCCGGCAAGCCTTGATGCTCTGGTCCAACCCGTGGAGACCTCGCTTGACGCTTTTGAAATTTTTCTGCTCTTCAAGGACGAGCCCTACAGCTTCTTCCTGGATAGCGGGATGGACCGTGAAAAGCTTGGCCGGTATTCATTCATCGGCAGCCGGCCGTTTCTGGTTTTTAAAAGCCAGGGGCGGCAGGTGGAAATTCTTCGGGGGGCCGAACGGGTCGAGTTGCAAGGAAATCCACTGGACCTTCTGGGAGACTATTATCAACGGTACAAAGTTCAAAATCGCACTTCCCTGCCATTTGTCGGCGGGATGGTGGGGTATTTCGGTTATGATCTGAACCTGCAGATTGAAAGGCTGCCTTCCGTTAACCCTGACGATGTGGGGATTCCCGACTGCCTGCTGGGTTTTTACGACTCGGTGATCATTTTCGATCACCGGGAAAACCGGGTGTATATGGCTGCTACGGGGTTGCCGGAAACCGATCGGGCAAAAGCGTTGCTAAATGCCGAAGAGAAAATCAATGATCTAAAACTGAGAATCGAAAAGGCCTCCTCTGGGGATGTGGAGTTTCCGGATACGCCTCAGGAAGGTATTTGGCTTGCGTCCAACTTTACCAGGGAAGCTTATTGCAGAGCCGTTCAGCGGGCCATTGATTACATTTATGCCGGAGATATTTATCAGGTTAATCTCTCTCAGCGGTTTGCCGGGGAATTTGCGGCGGATCCCGTGGGTCTTTACAGGCGTCTGCGCGACATCAATCCGGCTCCCTTTGCCGCTTTCCTCAACTTCCGGGAGGTGGCGGTGATCGGCAGTTCTCCGGAAAGGTTTCTCAAGTTGGCCGATGGCGTTGTGGAAACCAGGCCCATCAAGGGGACGCGTCCCCGGGGGCGGACGCCGGAAGAGGATCAAGCCCTGCGTGACGAGCTTATAAACAGCGTCAAGGACCGGGCCGAACTGGTAATGATCGTGGATCTGGAAAGAAATGACCTGGGGCGGGTGTGTGAGCCAGGAAGCGTACAGGTTACCGAGTTGTTCACCCTGGAGGAGTATGCCACCGTCTATCATCTGGTGGCTACCATCACAGGCAGGCTCAAAGAGGATAAAGATGCTATCGACCTGTTGAAGGCTTCTTTTCCCGGTGGTTCCATCACCGGCGCTCCCAAAATACGTTCCATGGAGATCATCGAGGAATTGGAACCCACCAGGAGGAATATTTATACCGGTTCCATCGGTTATCTCGGGTTTGACGGGGATGCGGACCTGAACATCGTGATCCGGACAATCATGATCAAGGATCACAAGGCTTATTTCCAGGTGGGTGGGGGAATTGTGGCCGATTCCGTTCCCGAGAAAGAATACCAGGAAACGCTGGATAAAGCGAAGGCCCTGATCAGGGCCTTGAAGGGGAGGTTTTTTCCGGAGTGACGAAGGGGATACTGGTCGGCAAGGTCGTTAACGGGAAACTGGTGATCGAAGGGGAGTCCTGGATATCAAGCCGGGATCAGGGTTTGCTTTACGGGTACGGGTTATTTGAGACCATGCGGGTATACGGCGGAAGAATCTTTGCCCTGGAGGCTCACCTGCAACGCCTGCTGATCTCAGGTGATCAACTTGGCATCGTCAAGGGTCTGTCCCTTGAGGACCTGGGGCGCGCGGCCGGGGAATACGTGGGCAAAAATCAACTGGACAGCGGGGCATTGCGCCTGACCCTTACCAAAGGCGAGCCCCACCAGGGGATTTATCCCGCCGTGGTCCTTTCATCACGCGAATTAACCTATTTTCCCGGCGACTACGAGCAGGGTTTTTCCGCCATGATCTCCCATGTCAGAAAAAATCAAACCTCACCGCTGGTGTACCACAAGACTTTGAACTATCTGGACAACCTTCTGTCCCTTCAAGCGGCCCGGGAGGCAGGAACGCGGGAAGCATTATTTCTGAACACCAATGGCCTGTTAACAGAGGGGGCATTAAGCAACCTCTTTTTCGTCCGGGACGGCGTAATCCATACGCCCGCCGTTGCCTGCGGCTTGCTTGACGGCATTGCCAGGCGAACGGTATTTGAACTGGCGGCGACCGGGGGATACAAGTTAGTGGAGGGGGAGTATGTCCCGGAGGATCTCCTGGCCGCCGATGAAGCCTTTTTGACCAACTCGCTGATGGAGGTCATGCCGCTGGTGAAAGTGGGTGGAGACCCCATCGGCGATGGAAAATCGGGGCGGGTCACGGGCGACTTGCTGGAGCGTTACAAGGCTCTTGCTCTTCGTTTTACACTGCCTCGTTTTTGATCTCCCCCGGGACCACGCTGCGCGTGCGCCCAACCGTCTTTAGAGGACCGCGTCCGGGGAAATAGCGCCGGAAGACGCGGTAATACAAGACTTCTTCCCTGGAGGCCAGCTTCGCCTCTGGATAAAGGGCTGTTTCACGCCGGAAATCCGCCTCGGAAACCTGCTCATCCGCCAGTTGCATGAGCACCGATGCCGTACCGGTTCCCTGTGAGAACTTCTCTTTGCGCCGCCAGGCGATCTCCGACGGCAAATATCCGGCGGCGATGCGCCGCAGGAGATACTTTTCGGTGGGGCGTCCTGGAGAAGCATCCCGTGGGAGCTTTAACGAAGCCGGCAACGCCAGGGCCGCCGCCACCAGTTCCAGATCGAGAAAGGGCACCCGCGCCTCCAAAGACGCAGCCATGGTCAGCCGGTCGCCTCTTTGCAGATTGGTGTTGTGCAGGTTGCGCAGAAGCTCCGTCAGTTCGTTGTTTATTGCCTGTAGAGGCATGGCCCGGAGATACTCATACCCTGCGAAAAGTTCGTCCGCCCCTTCCCCGGTCAGGATCACCTTTACTTTTTTTGCCGCCAGGCGGGCGGCAAAGTACGTCGCCACGGAGCTGCGAATCAGAGCCGGGTCGTGCGATTCAAGGTGGTAAATAACGCTGGGAAGGACTCTTTGCACATCATCCTGCGTGTACTGGTGCTCGTGATGTTCGGTCCCGATGGCGGCCGCCGCCCGGCGGGCAAACTCCAGGTCCGGGCTTCCTTCCATGCCCACCGCGAACGAGTGCAACACTCCCGATGTTTTACGGCGGGCAATGGCGGCGATGAGGCTGGAATCCAGGCCGCCGCTGAGGAAGACCCCCACGGGGACGTCGGCGACAAGGCGTTTTTCCACGGCGGCCTCGAGCTTCTCCTGGATGAGCTGGATGGCCGCTTCTTCTTGAGCAGCCCTCTCGTCAGTCTCGCCGTCATATGGGCGCGGCAGGGCGTAAAACGGGACAACCCCGGTTTCCCTGGAAAAATAGTGGCCGGCCGGGAATTCCTCGGCATCGGGGCAGACTGGAAGGATCGCCTTAAGTTCCGAGGCGAACCATAGCTCGTCTTTGCCGGTATGACCGTAATAAAGCGGCCTGATCCCCAGCGGATCCCGCGCCAGCAAGACACCTCCCGGATACCCCACTGCCAGGGCGAACATGCCGTCCAGCCGGCGCACCAGCGCCGGCCCCTCTTCCTCGAAGAGATGGACCACCACTTCGGAGTCGGACTGGGTGCGAAAACGATGGCCGCGCTCCAGGAGTTCCTGGCGCAGGCGGCGGAAGTTGTAAATCTCGCCGTTGACCGCCGCCCAGACATCTTCGGTTTCGTTGGCGACCGGCTGATTCCCGGTGGCAAGATCAATGATCGCCAGGCGGTTATGCCCGATCACCCAGTTGCGCCCGCGCCGGACTCCTTCGCCGTCGGGGCCGCGCCAGGGCATGCGCTTGAGCATGAAACGGGCCTGTGCCTCATGGCCCTGCCCAGGCGCCTGAGCGCCAACCATTCCTGCAATGCCGCACATGGTTATACCGCCTCCTTGATGCGCCCCGCGAGGATTTTGGCCACACGT
>JAMCQP010000064.1:10561-13834 GCA_023381695.1 Bacillota bacterium
GCCTCACCGAGCGCCCCAGCACCTCCGGGTCGCTCCAGGCGTCCCGTCCCTCTGGCGCCAGTCCTTGCAAGCCTTCAAGGACCGCGCGCGCTTCCTGTGCCAGATCCCGCCGGCGTTCCTGGACCACCGGATCGGAGGTCAGGTCCGGCAGCCCGTGGATTGCGTTTTTGATCACGCCGCGCGCGATCTTCACCGCTTCGATGATATCGGTGGGCGTTGCCGCGTGATCCGCCTCGCAATGGGCCACCACATGCACAATATGGGGCTTGAGAGCCATTTGCAGCATGGTGGAGGAAGCAAGCTGCCCCTTGGCCATATCCAGATCGGCCGGGAAACTCGCCAGGCCGGCCCGGGTCTGCCTCCAGACCCGGAAACGCCCGGCTTCCTCAAGCACCGAGATCAGATCCAGCATCGCGAGCATCTTGGCCAGATCCATTCGGAAGCTGGTGGCCGCCGGTGTATTGAACATGAATTGGGCCACGTACTCCCTGACGCCGACCTTCATGGCGTTATAGGCGGCGAGGAAACCCGCCGCCACCACCACGGCGTCCGGCGCATCGCGCAGGCCCCAGTGATGGGCCTCATTCGCTTCCACCGGAATCCCGGCCCGGGCATGCCAGGCCATCGCCTGCTGCGCCTCGGCGATGGTGTCCTCCAGCCGGCGAGTGCTGCGGCCGTCCAGCTCGGAGTACCAGAAGAGCGGGATGGCGCCCCAGGCCAGGTTGATGGTTTCCTTCAGCATCCCGGCCATCTTGATCAGATCACGGGTGCCGCTGTAGGAGCGGACGAGCGGGTAGTTGCCCCGGCGGGAGGCTTCATAGATCGCGCGGAAATCTTCCGGCCGGCGCACCGGCACTCCTCCGGCCCCGTCCTGGGACGAATCCATCTCTTCTGGGCGGAAGAAGCTCTCCTGCGCGTTTTGGTCCGGTCCAAGCGAAATGACATCCAGAACGCCAGCTTCCGCGATCTCCGCGGCGCCTGAAATTGTATCCGCCAGCGACGGCAGCCCGAAATGGTGCCGGATGAGTGGATAAGGTTTCTGGGCTTCGATGCGCTCCACCAGAGACTGTGGCGGAAGAGACGCTGGTTCTTCCGGTCTGCCTTCTTCCCGTGCGCCGGATGGCACGGCCTGGCCGTGGATCAAGGGATCCCGGGGGCGCACCGCAGCCCGCAGCCAGGCCAGGACCTTCTCATCACCCTCCGTCCCGTCGAAGACCTTTTCAAACCACCCTGCCGTCCGCGCCACGCGTGCGACCGGCGGCGTCCCGCCGAACACAAAGCGCCGGTGACCTTCGCCCGCGGCAACCAGGGCGGCGCGGACCTCCGTGAGCAGGCGTTCCGCCGCGTCAGGGCTCAATCTGTAACTTAGACCCACGACGTCGGGGTTGGTCTCCCTGAGCGCCTTGATCAGGGCCGTCGTGTCCACCGCCGGCCCAAGGAAGACGGTCTCATGCTTCGCTTCCGCCGCCAGCCTCAAAAAATTGTATACGCCGGCAACGTGCACGCATTCGCCGATTGCTGCGCCAAGTATCTTCATTGCGCCATCCTCCTTCTGGTTCTTCGTGGTTTTTCAGGACCTCCAGGATCCCTTCCACTCCGAGCCCATCCAGGCCCAGAGAGTCGAGGGTGCGGCCGTTGGCCCAAAAATCTACTCCCACGAGGCTGGAAGCCAGGACAATAATGCTATCGATCACCGGCGTCGCCACTCCGGCCTCCCGGCCTAAAGACGCGATGGGAACGAGACTGGTCGGGACATCTTCCCGCAAATAGCGCGTCTGGAAATCTCCCGGCGCAGAAAGCCCCTTATAGGCATCCGTGGCCTGTAAAGCGGCATAAAGGGTATCTCCGGCGGCGCCGTACGTTTTCCCCAGCCACTCACGCGCGCTGGGCAGGCTCATGCCATAAGCCTGCGCCACTTCCAGCCGTTCGGCGTCCAGAGCCTCAAGCACGGTTGCTACCGCGGGGGTGATCCCTTCCCGGTAGTGCTCAAACTGCTGGCCGTTTTCAATGCGGCCGGCGTTCAAAATTACCGGCGCAGGATGGAAAACGGCGCCGATGTTGCCCAGACCCGTATGCAGTACGTTGGGAGCGGGCACTAACTGCGGAAAAATACCGCTTATTGCTTCCAGCACCTCTCCGGTCCGCTCAGCGGGAAAGGCCGCCAGCGATATTGACCGTTTGATGCTGAAAACCTTCACCAGTCCTGGTTTCACGGCCCGGCACGCATAAAGCAGGCTTTGGGCTTCTGCCACAATGACATCGGCCAGGCAGCCGTTGGCACGAAGCTCGCACTCAAACTCCACCGCTCCCAGCGTGCGGCCTGGATTTAAAACCACAATCTGGCCGTCCGTCAAATGGGGAGCGAGAACCTCCGCCAGCTTCCGGTGCGCGAAAGCCGGCGTGGTCACCATCACCACATCAGCGCCGCGTACAGCCTCCGCGGGATCGTCTGTCAGTTCAAGGCCGCGGGCAAACCCGGTGAGCACGCCTTCCAGCGTAATGCCGCCGCGCTTGCCGATCTTTTCCAGCGTCGGCCGGCTCCGGTTGAAAAGGGTCACGCGGTAGCCCTGGAGCGCCAGATAGGCCGCCATGGCCTGGCCGCCGTTTCCAGCCCCGATGACGGCAAAGGCCGGGGGCCCTGAACGGTGGTGGGAACGTTTTCGGCGGCGGATGAAACTCAAGAACGTCGGGATGTGGTTTTTCATCGGACTTCCTCCTCTCGTGCCGGCAACCCTGTGGGTGAAGAGGAAAAGAAAAACCGAGGTGGAAAGACCTCGGTTTTTAGCAGCAGGCGAATAAGAGATAACCCAAACCAAGCCTGCCTTACTGTACCTCCTCTTTCCACGCTTGCGAGGTTAGCTGACGGGCTCGGATTGAAAGAGTCTAACCCGTCTACTACGCCGGAGTCTGAGACATTGATCTTCCCGAGACACTTGCTGGAAGATCTCCTCAAGAACCGAGGCAGCAGATTAGCCCCATGGGTGGGTCCCCCGTTCTCCCCGGCTGCGGGGAGATTCAGCGTCAGGTGTACGCGACGGCGCAGCAAGCGTCGCCGCTGGGCCCGGCAATATGTAATTTTTTTGGACAATTTTAGTTTAACCCAAAACCGGGCAAAGTGTCAAGATCAAAATGCGGATTTTGTCAAATACGGATTTTTTCTATTTATACAAAAGACGAGGCATAGCGATCATTGCAATGTATTCTTTTCCCATACAGGTTGTGCGCGCGCATTAAATCGCTTTTAATCGTGTTATTTGCTTAAGTTCCTGGACA
>JAMCQP010000064.1:13844-27209 GCA_023381695.1 Bacillota bacterium
TGTGCCATCGGTTGCAAAAGCTGGCAATGGGAAGCGCATTTGACGTGTTTAAAAAACTTAAGATCCAGCCGGATGGATTTGCATATTGACTATGTATATTGGATATGCTATCCTGTAGTTGGGAGGTGAACATTATGCAACTCAATATCTATATCCCTAAAGAGAAAAGCGCGATATTGACCGCTCTGGAGCAAACAGCACAAGTCTCCGGACGCCCCAAGAACGAACTTGTCATGGAGGCCCTGGAACGTTATCTGCCGACTATAACGCCGATTTCTCTTGGGAAATTTGATCTGGGTGAAGTTAAATCCACCAGCAGGGCAGATATTTATGAGGGGAGGCTAGAGCGTTGATTTTGGCGGATGCGAATGTTTTAGTTTATGCTATAAATACTCGTGCCCCGCAACATAGAGCAAGCCGGGCTTTTATCGAAGCGGTTCAGAAAAAACAGGTGGATGGGGTACTGGTACCACAAGTATTGTTGGAATTTTTTGCGATAGTCACAGATCACCGCCGAATTGATCAGCCTCTTGGGGCGGAAGAAGCATGGGAACAGGTCAAGCTGTTAAAAATGATCTTTCCAATCCGCGATGAGAGCCTTAACGCTCTGGGGAATCTTATGGATGCCATAACTGAAGGGATGGTGAAAGGCGGGGGGATCTTCGATGCATTCCTGGTGGCTCAGATGAGGGCATGTGGCATCTCCCTCATATGTACTTATAACATAAGGGACTTTAAAAGTTATAAAGGAGTTGTGGCACATACGCCAGAATCCCTTGGCTTCCAGCCGGACAATGTGTAGGTGTCCAGGAACTTATGCAATTGGATGGCAGGCAGACGGTCCTGGAGTACGTGGTTTCGGTGTCCGCCCGTTCCCCCCGGGAAGTGCGTGCCGTGGATGATCGTTGATTTTCACCTAAATGTGTGTTACACTCAGATACGTGGAGGTGAGTCGAATGGACTACCAGAATATCACTCTTTCCGTTCGCAAGGATGTTTTGCGAAAGGTAAAGCACATTGCCATAGAAAAGCAAACCTCGGTGTCGGGCCTTTTAACCAGGATGCTTGAGAATCTGGTTGAAACAGAAGACGCCTATGGCAAGGCACGCGAACGTCAACTTGCTCTGTTAAATAATCCACCTGATCTTGGCACATATGGCCATATAACTTGGCGTAGGGAGGATCTTCATGAGCGCTAGCCCCGATCTTCAGTTTATAGACACAAATATTTTGGCCTACGCGTATGACATTTCCGCAGGAACGAAAAAGGAGCGCGCCAAAACTTTGGTAACCAGCCTATGGGAGAGTGGGAATGGTTGCGTTAGCATTCAAGTGTTACAAGAATTCTATGTAACAATGGTTCAAAAGATTAAACAGCCGCTTAAGCCGGAGGTGGTGTCGCGGATTATTTCCGACATGGGTAATTGGCAGGTGCATGCGCCAGATGTTTCCGATATCCTGGAAGCCATCCAGATTCAGCAACGAAATCAACTATCGTTTTGGGATTCGCTTATCATCCGCAGCGCCAAGATTCTCGACTGCCGGACTCTCTGGACTGAAGACCTTAATCATGGCCAGTTTTATGAAGGCGTGGAAGTTCTAAATCCATTTGTGGATGTTACCTGATTGCTTTCGGTATCTCTCATGCTTGCTCGCATTTACTCGGCAACCGGGAGGATCATCTCGATCAGGTGTTGCTGGTGCCCGAAAAACTCTTCCACCAGGTCCTTTTCAAACCGGAACCCCTTTGCTTCGTAGAAGCGCCGCCCTGCCTGATTGTCCCGGTTGACCCTGGCCATAACCCTGGAGACCCCGGGCACCGCGCGAATTCCCGCCGTCAAAAGGCCGGTGCCCACCCCCTGCCCTTGTCGTTCCGGCAAAACGTAGATTGCCGCCAATTCCACCATGTCATCGCCGCTTTCGGGAGTTTTGATGAAGTTGGCGAACCCCACAATGCGGCCATCCTGCTCGGTCACCCAAAATATCCCCTGCTCGATCCTGCGCTTTAACTTTGATTGGACAAAGTCTATTTTGATCGGAATTTCCCGCAAAAACATGTTTTTCCTGCGACCGCAAAAATTTTTTCGTTAAAAAGAAGGAGTTTTTGGGGGGGCGTCGAAAACTCACACTACCCAGTGGGGAAAAGTGGAGGAAAGTGGGGAGAGGGCCCACCAAAGTGGAGTGAAAGTGGGGGCCCGCCCCAGGGCAGGTGACCGCCGTGTTCATGGGGGAATTCCAGCATACCCTTGACGACAAAGGGCGCCTGATAGTTCCGGCCAAATTCAGGGAGGAACTGGGCGACCGTTTTGTCGTTACGCGCGGTCTCGACAACTGCCTATTTGTCTACCCGGCCAGGGAATGGTCGGCGTTGGAGGAAAAACTCAAGAATTTGCCGTTGACCAAGGGTGATGCCCGGGCCTTCGTGCGCTTCCTCTTTTCGGGCGCCACTGAATGTGAGGTGGACAAGCAGGGAAGGATCATCCTGCCCCAGAATCTCCGGGACCACGCCAAAATCGACAAGGAAGCGGTGGTCATCGGGGCCTCGACCCGCGTGGAGATCTGGAGCAAGGAGAAATGGGAGGCCTACGCCAGAGCGGCCGAGGAGTCCTTTGAGAGCATCGCGGAAAACATTGTGGACCTGGGGATATAGATAAGATGCCTTTTGAACATGTGACCGTGTTGCAAAGAGAAGCGGTGGACCTTCTGGACTGCAAGCCCGGTGGTTGTTATGTGGACTGCACGGCCGGCGGCGGAGGGCATACCGCGGCCATCCTGGGCCGGCTGCGAAACGCCGGTGGCGAGGACGCTGGCGCTCCGGGGCGAGGGAAGCAGTCGCGAATTATCGCGCTCGATCAAGACCCGGCGGCTCTGCTGGCCACGCGAGCCCGGCTGCTGGAGGGGGAAGCGGGCGCGACAGGCGGCGGTGGAATTGGCACGACGAATGGCAATGCCGGGGGTCTGGATAATAGCAGGGGCGGGGAGGTCCGGCCATCCGGCATTTTTAAGGAAGAGTTCACGGTGGCCGGTGTCCAGGTGACGCTGGTGCGGGCCAATTTCGCCAGGTTGGCCGGGGTTTTAAAAGATCTCGGGATACCGGCGGTGGACGGGGTGCTCTTCGATATCGGGGTCTCCTCCCATCAGGTTGACGAGGCGGAGCGGGGCTTCAGCTACCAGAAGGACGCCCCGCTGGACATGCGCATGGATCCCGCCGCCGGGACCACCGCGGCGGATCTGGTCAACCGTCTTCCCCTGGAAGAATTGAGCCGGATCATCGCCGCCTATGGGGAAGAACGATGGGCAAAGCGCATTGCGGAATTCGTCGTGGAGCGCCGGAAGCATGGTCCCATTTCCACCACCGGCGAACTGGTGGAGGTGATTAAGGCGGCCATCCCGGCGGGCGCGCGGCGCAACGGGCCGCACCCGGCGAAGCGGACCTTCCAGGCCCTGCGAATCGCGGTCAACAACGAACTTGGGGCTCTGGAAAGCGGCCTGAAAGCAGCGGTTGAGGCTTTACGCGAGGGTGGGAGGGTGTGCGTGATCACCTTCCATTCCCTCGAAGACCGGATTGTCAAGGAGGTTTTCAGGGACAAGGCCCGTGCCTGTCAGTGCCCGCCGCATCAGCCGGTCTGTACCTGCGGGGGCCGGCCGGTGCTCAAGATATTGATCAGGAAGCCTGTTTTGCCAGACGCGGAAGAGATTGCCGCCAATCCGCGGTCCCGGAGCGCCAAATTACGGGCGGCGGAGCGGATTTGTGGCCATAAACGAGTTCTATTCACGGAGGAGAGCGAATAAAGATGATCTTGGCCAAAACTAGAGATTTTGCTTACGCTGGTCCACAGGGCAGGAGCTTCCGGCTGGAAGCCGCCGACCGAAGCAGAATACATCCCATGCTGCGGGTCTCCATCATCTCACTTGTGGTACTGGGAATGCTCCTGGCTTATGTCGGCGAGCGGACCCTGGTGATGAGGCTTACTTACGAATTAAAAGGCTTGCAGGGCAATCTGGCCAGGGTCAAAACCGAGAATGACCAGCTGTTCCTGGAATTAACCCGGCTGAACTCCCTGGACCGGATTGAAAAGGTGGCCAGGACACAATTGAATATGGTTTCGCCGCAGCAGATGGAACTTCTGGCGGTGGCGCCGGCGCCGCATCCCGCCAATCAGGTTCTGGCTCGTTCCGATGCCCGGGACCGCCGGAAAGGGTCTTTCGCCAGGGCGGCCGAGCGCCTTCAATCCTTCTTCGGCACGGCGGCCAGAGCGCGGCAGGCGTCCCCCTCAAAATAGACCGAAGGGATGGCGGCAATACCTAGATGATGATGGAGTATCGCCGGGTGAGCGAAAAAAGGGGCCGGCCGCCACATACCACGGCGCGCGTGATCAAACGGCGGATTGCGATGATCTTTCTCGTCGCCGTCGCTTTTATTTTTTTATTGGTCGTGCGCCTGATCTACCTGCAGGTCTGGAAAAACGCCGCCTTGACCGCCCAGGCCCTGCAACAACGCATGCGGCCGGTGCCGGTGGACGCCAGACGAGGAACCATCTACGATCGCAACGGCCAGAAATTGGCAATAAGCCTGAGCGCCGATGCGATATATATCATCCCCGCGGAGGTGAGAAATCCGCAGGAAACCGCCGGGCGGTTGGCGAAGATACTCAAGCTGGGCTACGGGGAGGTTTACCGCCGGGTCATCAGCCATTCCGCCAGTGAGTGGGTCAAGAAGCGGGTGCCGCTTGAGGAGGCCAGGGAGATCCGCCGTCTGGACCTGCCGGGCGTGGGAATCGTGGAAAATCCGCAGCGATTCTACCCCAACGGGAAGCTGGCCTCCCATCTTCTGGGCATCGCCGGCATAGACAATCAGGGGCTGGAGGGAATAGAATACCAATACGACCGTAACTTGCGCGGGGTAGCGGGCCGGGTCCTGGCCGAACAGGACGCCGGCGGGCAGGAGATTCCAGAAGGGATCCGGCGGTATGTTCCCGCGGAGAATGGCGACGATCTGACCTTGACCATCGACAAGGTCATTCAATATGTGGCCGAACGGGAGCTCAAAAAGGCGGTTCAGGCTTCGGGCGCCAAAAGGGGCGCCTTCACCATCATGAACCCCCGGACGGGCGAGATTCTGGCCATGGCGGTGTTTCCGGAGTTCGATCCCAACGAGTACGCGCGCTACCCGGCGGCCAGCCGGCGGAATACCGCCCTGACGGATCTTTATGAGCCCGGGTCCACCTTCAAGGCCATCACCGCCGCGGCGGCCATCGAGGAGAATCTGGTGAATCCGGAGAGCCCGGAGCGGACCTTTGACGACCCGGGGTACATCGTGGTTCCCGGCGGGCGGATCCGCTGCTGGAAGGAGGGCGGCCACGGCCGGCAGAGCTTTGTGGAAGCTGTGGAAAATTCGTGCAATCCCGTCTTCGCCACCCTGGGCATGGAACTGGGCGGGCAGCGTTTCTACGATTACATCAGGGCCTTTGGCTTCGGAAACCCGACCGGTATAGATTTTCCCGGCGAAGCCGCCGGGCAGATGCGCCCGGTAAATTCCCTTCGCCAGATCGATCTGGCGAATATCGGCTTCGGCCAGGGGCTGGGCGTGACGCCTTTGCAGCTTTTAACGGCGATATCGGCGATTGCCAATGATGGCAAGCTGGTCAAGCCGTACCTGGTAAAGGAGATTCGCGGCGCGGACGGCCGCCTGATCAGGGAGAACCAGCCCGTGGAGGTCCGGCAGGTTCTCTCGTTCCGGACGGCGAGAGAGATGCGGCGGATCATGCGCTCGGTGGTGGTTAACGGTTCGGGCAAACGCGCCGATATTGAAGGGTACCGTGTGGCGGGCAAGACCGGCACCGCGCAGGTGCCCGAGAGCGGCGGGTACAGCGATTCAAAGGTTGTGGCGTCCTTTGTGGGTTTCGCCCCGGCGGACGATCCGGTAATTGCCGGGCTGGTGACATTGTATGAACCCACCTCCCAGGAGACCTTCGGTGGGGTGATCGCCGCCCCGGTCTTTAAGACCGTGATCGCCGACGCGCTCAATTACCTGAAGGTGCCGCCCAAATACGAGCCGGCGCCTGAACCCGGGCGCGGCCCGTCGGGGGAGATCATGGTCATTGTCCCCAATGTGCGTTATTTCCTGGCGCTGGATGAAGCCGGCAAGATCCTGCAGAAGGCGGGCCTGAAATTTGCAATCACCGGCTCCGGCGAGGTTGTGGTGGATCAGATCCCCAAACCGGGGGCCAGGGTGCCGCAAGGGACCACCGTACTTCTGCACCTCTCCCGGAGGGGCCAGGTGGTCGGAGAAGAATCTCTGCTCCAGGGGAGTGCCCGCCCGACCGATACCCGCCTGGGGGTGCGCATTCCGGACCTGCAGGGGTCTACCATGCGGGAGGCCGCGGAGACCCTGGAACGGGCGGGACTGCGTTTTCGCCCGGCGGGCAGCGGCCTGGCGGTGAAGCAGAACCCGGCGGCCGGAAGCCGCGTGCGGGGCGGGACCCTGGTGATCGTCGAGTTCAAGCCCCCGGCCGGTTGATGCGTCACGGTTGATCCGCCCGGAACCGGATAACCTGCCATGGAATAGTGGACAATAAGTAACAAAAACTGCCAGAGATACGAGGCAAGGCAGGAATGTGGGAGAGAAGAGCATGGCAAAGTTGCGTGAACTGCTGAAAGCTACCGAGGTGCTGGGGATCCAGGGAGATCCCGGGGTGGAGATCGCCGGGATCTCCTATGACTCACGAAAGGTCCAGCCGGGGGACCTTTTTGTGTGTATCAAGGGATTCCGGTTTGACGGCCATGATTTTGCTCCGGAAGCCATTAGAAGAGGCGCCGGAGCGATTTTAGCCGGGCGGGAAGTGGGCGTGACGCCGGGGGTGGCCCTTGTCCGGGTGCCCAACACGCGCATCGCCCTGGGTCAGGTCGTGTCGGAGTTCTATGGCCACCCGTCGCATCATATGAGATTAATTGGGATCATCGGGACCAAGGGCAAAACAACGACCACCTACCTGGTCAAGTCGATTCTGGAGGCGGCGGGCCACAAGGTAGGCCTGATTGGCACCATTCAGAATATGATTGGCTCCACCGTGCTTCCCGCCGAACGGACGACGCCGGAGTCGCTGGATCTGCAGGCGCTGCTGGCCACGATGCGGCGGGAGGGCGCCCAATATGTGGTCATGGAGGTCTCTTCGCACGCGGTGGAGCTGTACCGGACCGCGGGGGCCGTATTTGATGTGGGGGTCTTCACGAATATCACCCACGATCACCTGGATTTCCACGAGAACTTCGAAAATTATTTGACGGCCAAGACCAGGTTCTTCACGAGATTGTCCGAAACAACCTTGCCAGCCGGCAATACCCTGAAACAGAGGAGAGCCGCGGTGATCAACGCGGACGATCCGCACAGCGGTTATATCATCGAGCGGACCTCCGTGCCGGTGCTTCGTTACGGGATCAAGGAGAAGGCGGATTTTCAGGCCCGGGAGGTGGCCGTTCACCTGAGGGGCTCCGAATTCACGGCCCGGACGCCTGCCGGTGAAATCCGGCTGCATTTGAACCTGACCGGCCGTTTTAATGTGGCCAACGCCCTGGCGGCGCTGGCAGTGGCCTACCACGAAAACGTGGGTTTGGCGGCGGCCAGGGCGGGCCTGGAGGGGCTGGCCGGGGTTCCGGGACGGTTTGAGACCGTGGATCTGGGGCAGGATTTTGCAGTGATTGTGGATTACGCTCACACCCCGGACAGCCTGGAGAAGACGCTGCAAGCCGCCCGGCCTCTGACGCCCGGCAAGATCACCGTGGTCTTCGGGTGCGGCGGCGACCGGGATAAGGCCAAGCGGCCGATCATGGGCCGGGTGGCGGCGGAATTGGCGGACTATGTGGTGGTTACCTCTGACAACCCGCGCAGCGAACCGCCGGAAGCCATCTGCCGGGACGTGGAGGCCGGGGTAACCACCAACGGCGGCCCCAGGGGGGGGTACGCCGTGATTGTGGATCGCCGGGAGGCCATCGAGCACGCCATTGCCAGGGCCGGCAAGGAGGATATGGTGCTCATCGCCGGCAAAGGGCACGAACCCTACCAGGTCTTCCGGGATCGAACGATTCACTTCAGCGACCGGGAAGTGGCTTCAGAGATCTTAAAACAGCTTAACAAGGCGAAATTGGGTTGAATAGCAGGAGGAAGTAAATTGGAGCGGCTCTGGGTCAAGGATATTCTGACGGCCACCGGCGGCCAGCTTTTGCAGGGCCCGAGGATCGGCCATGTAAAGGGGATCTCCACGGACACCCGGACGGTTAACGCCGGGGAACTCTTTATTCCCCTGATCGGGGAGAATTTCGACGGGCACCGGTTCATCCGGCAGGCGGCCGAAAAGGGCGCCGCAGGAGTTCTGATCGGGCAGGGGTACGAGGTGCCGGAGGAGTGGGGCAAAGACGGCGCGCCGTTTGTGATCCGGGTAGGCGACACCCTCCGGGCCTTGCAGGATCTGGCCCGCTGGTACCGGACGCGGTTTGATCTGCCCGTGGTGGCGGTGACCGGCAGCAATGGGAAGACCACCACCAAGGATATGGTGGCGGCGATCCTGTCCAGGCGATGGAAGACTCTCAAGACCGAGGGCAACTACAATAATGAGATTGGCCTGCCGTTGACCCTTTTGCGGCTGGATAAGGCCACCCAGGCGGCGGTGGTGGAGATGGGGATGCGCGGAGCCGGGCAGATTGAAGCCCTGGCTCACCTGGCGAAACCCACCGTGGGGATTGTGACCAATGTCGGGGAGGTGCATATGGAGCTCCTGGGCTCCAGGGAGGCGATTGCCAGGGCTAAAGCGGAACTGGTGGCCGCGCTGGACGAGGGAGGCCTGGCCGTCCTCAACGCCGACGATCCGCGCGTGGCCGCCATGCGCTTGCAGACCAGGGCGCGCGTTTTGACCTTCGGCGTCTCCGGCAACGGGGCCAGGATCCCCGTGGATTGCCTGGCGGATAATATTCAAAGCCACGGTATTCGAGGGGTAATTTTTCGGGTGAGTTTCGGCGGGAAGAACTGGCGGGTGGATCTCCCGGTTCCCGGAACACACAACGTCTACAATGCGCTGGCAGCGGCCTGCACCGCGCTGGGGCTTGGTTTTGCCCCCGAGGAAGTTGCGGAAGGGCTGGCGGGTTGCCGCCTCTCCAAGATGCGGCTGGAGGCGGTTGAGGCGCCGGGCGGATGGCTGGTGATCAACGACGCTTACAACGCCAGCCCCGCCTCCATGCGCGCGGCCCTGCAGATCCTGGCGGAGAGCCGGGACAAGGGGAGAATCGTCGCGGTGCTGGGGGACATGGGGGAGTTGGGCGGCCTCAGCGAGGAGGCCCACCGGGCCATGGGCGAGTTTGTCCTTAAACTGGGAATTGACTGGCTGGTCACGGTGGGAGCCAAAGCGAGCCTGATCAGCCAGGCGGCCAGGCAAAAAGGCTTTCCGCGGGAACGCAGCGCCGTCTGCGCCACCAATGCGGAAGCGCTGAAACAGCTCGACGGTATCGTCCAGCCTGGCGATGTGGTGCTGGTCAAGGGGTCGCGGGTGATGAAGATGGAAGAGGTAGTCACGGGCCTCACCGGGCAAGCGGTGGGCGCGCATTAGTTCCCGGAGCAAAAGGGAGCGGCTTTTTCGGTAGGAACTAACTGCAAAGGAAGACGGATCATGATAGAAGCGCTATATGCGGCACTTTTGGCATTCGCCCTCTGTCTGGTGCTTGGGCCGGTGACCATCGGCTATCTGCGAAAATTGAAGTTCGGCCAGAGCGTACGGACGGACGGCCCCAGGGAACATCTCAAAAAAAGCGGCACGCCCACCATGGGCGGGGTTCTGATCATTCTGGCCTTTACGGTGGCAACTTTTGCTTTTTCACCCGGGCTGAAATATGCTCCCTGGGCGCTTCTGGCTACCCTGGGATTTGGTCTGGTAGGCCTGATTGATGACTATATTATTGTGGTGGCCAAACACCCTCTGGGATTGAAGGCCCGGCAGAAGCTGGCGGGCCAGGTGGTGGTCGCGTTGGCTCTGGGTTTTTTTGCCGCCTCTCGGCCGGAACTGGGCACGGGGATTCTGATCCCCTTTATTAACCAGGTGCTGGTCTTGCCCTGGTGGTTGTACGTGGCTTTTGTCGCCTTTATAGCCACCGGATTTTCCAACGCCGTAAACCTCACCGACGGACTCGACGGGCTGGCGGCTGGAACAATGACCATCGCCGCCGTGGCGTATATCATGATTGCCCTCTTGCTAGGCCAGCCGGAGATGGCGGTCTTTGCCGCGGCGACGGCCGGCGCCTGCCTGGGGTTTGTGTGGTTTAACGCCCACCCGGCGCAGATCTTCATGGGCGACACAGGTTCCCTGGCGCTGGGAGGCGCTCTGGCCGCCCTGGCGGTCCTCACCAAGACCGAACTCTTTCTGGTGGTGATCGGGGGGGTTTTTGTGGCGGAGACCCTGTCGGTGATGATCCAGGTGACCACTTATCGCCTGACCGGAAAACGGGTCTTCAAGATGGCGCCACTGCACCACCACTTCGAACTGTCCGGATGGCCCGAGACCAAAGTGGTCACCCGTTTCTGGCTCGTCGGCCTGGTGCTGGCCTTTTTCGGGTTAATCATGGTTCCCGGCGTGCTGTAATCCTGGTTTTAGGTGTCTTTATTTGGCCATAGATGGCAGAGGAGGGGGGACGCTTGGCAAAGCAGGCCAGAACAGCCGATCTGGTGTTGTTCATCACCACGGTGGCCCTGTTGTGCATCGGAATAGTGATGGTCTACAGCGCCAGTTCGGTGAAGGCTTACCAGCAGTACCACGACAGCATGTTTTTCCTGAAGAGGCAGTTGCTCTGGGCGGTGGTGGGGATTACCGCCATGCTTACGACCATGCGGATCGACTACCAGATCTATAGGAAGTGGGCCTGGCCGATTCTTCTGGGGACCCTGGGGCTATTGGTCCTGGTGATCCTGATTGGCGCCGATATCCGGGGCTCCAAGGCCTGGATCAATCTGGGATTTTTGAGCGTCCAGCCCACGGAGATTGCCAAATTGGCGCTGGTACTCTTCATCCCGGCCTATTTCACCCGGCGCCAGGACCAGGTAGGTTCTTTCTGGCATGGGCTTTTGCCCCCTCTGGCGATTCTGGGAATTGTCCTGGCCCTGATCATGTTGCAACCCGACTTTGGATCGGTTTTGGCCATTGCGGCCACGACGTTCATCATCTTTATCGCCGCCGGGTCCCGGACCTGGCAATTGACGCTTCTGGCCCTGGCCAGCGTTCCGGTGTTCGTGGCGCTGGCCATCGCGGAACCATACCGGCTGCGCCGGCTGCTGGCTTTTCTCGATCCCTGGAAAGACCCGCTGGATACCGGTTACCAGACCATTCAATCCTTGATGGCCCTCGGTTCGGGTGGATTATTCGGCCTCGGCCTCGGCCAGAGCCGGCAAAAATTCAACTATCTTCCGGAGAACCACACCGACTTCATCTTTGCCATTTTAGGGGAAGAACTGGGCCTGATCGGCACCCTGGGGATCCTTCTCCTGATCTTTCTCTTTGCCTGGCGGGGGTTCAAGATCGCCATCACCGCTCCCGATTATTTCGGCAGCCTGGTGGCGGTGGGGGTGACCTCCATGATCATCTTTCAGGCTTTGATGAATATCGGGATCATCTCCGGGGTCCTGCCCATCACCGGGGTAACGTTGCCCCTGGTCAGTTACGGCGGTTCGTCCCTGGCGATTACCCTGGCCGGAATTGGGATTCTGCTGAATATTTCAAAGTACTCCAGCCCCAAGTGAGCCGGCAGCCTTGAGCTAGCCGACGGCACCATGTAACCAGTACCCTGGGCTGGCCAGCCGCCCGGATGAACCAGCGCGGGAACCCGGGCATAGATTGGATTGCCGGAGCTGGCGTAAGAGAGGTGAAACTTATCCTGGAAGAGATTGCTGAGGAGATCCGCAAAAAACTCGGTTGCAAGGCAAAGAGCCGGGAACCCATGTGGCGCCATACCTCCTTTCGCATCGGCGGCCCCGCGGAACTTTATATCGAGCCCCGGGACGAGGAGGAGCTGGTAAAACTCCTGGCTTACCTGCGCGAAAAAGGGATTCCGTATCTGGTGATGGGGAATGGAACAAACCTGCTGGTCTCCGACGCCGGGATTGAAGGAGCGGTGGTGCACCTGGGCGATGGCTTCAAGGAGATCCGGATCGATGGGAGCATCATCCGGGCCGGTGCGGCGGCGCCCCTGATCCGGGTGGCGAGGGAGGCGGCCGGCGCCGGGTTGAGCGGCCTGGAATTTGCCGGCGGCATACCCGGAAGCCTGGGCGGCGCGCTCTACATGAATGCCGGCGCGCACGGCGGCGACATCTCAAAGGTGGCCAGCCGGGCGAGAGTCATCCACCGGGAGAGTGGACGAATCGAGGAATTGGCGTCCGGGGCGCTGGAATTCGGCTACCGGTCGAGTCTCCTGCGCAAGCGGGGGTATGTGGCTCTCGGAGCGGAACTGGTCCTGGCCAGGGGGGGGCCGGAAGAGATTCGCGCCCGGATGGACGGCTATGCGAAAAAGCGCCGTGCGACCCAGCCCCAGGGGGCGCCCAACGCCGGGAGCATCTTTCGCAACCCGCCCGGGCAGGCGGCGGGCCGCCTGATCGAGGAGGCGGGCGCCAAGGGCATGGCCGTTGGGGGAGCCGAAGTCTCCCGCGTGCATGCGAATTTTATTGTCAACCGCGGCCAGGCCACGGCCTGCGATGTGCTCAAGCTCATCGAGCGGATGCAGGCTCTGGTGGAGGAACGTTACGGCGTCAAGCTTGAGCCGGAGATCGAATTTGTGGGACGCCCCTGCTAACTTACGCAGCGCCGGACAACAGCAACACGGGGTGTTTCTATGGAAAAATATATCATTCGCGGCGGCAGGCGTCTGGAAGGGTCCGTGCAGATCGGCGGCGCCAAAAACGCCGTCTTGCCGCTGATGGCGGCTGCCCTGATGGCGCCTGGAACCTCGGTGATCCACCGGGTTCCCCGGATTATGGACGTGGAAACCATGGTGCAGGTCCTTGCCGCGCTGGGCGCGGAGGTGGCCTGGGCGGGCCCGGATGCCCTGGAGATCTTTCCGGGTTTGAATCTGGGTTGGGAGGCCCCTGACGCGTTAATTCGCGAGATGCGGGCCTCCATTCAAGTTTTGGGTCCCCTTTTGGCCCGGTTGGGCCGGGTGAAAGTCTTTCAACCGGGCGGCTGCGCCATCGGCCCGCGGCCCATCGATTTTCACATCCGGGGCATGGAAGCCCTGGGGGCCAGGCAGATTGGGGAAGGCGGCTGCATTCTCATGGAAGCCGGCAAGTTGCATGGCGCGGAGATTATGCTGGACTTTCCCAGTGTAGGCGCCACGGAGAAC
>JAMCQP010000087.1 GCA_023381695.1 Bacillota bacterium
CGATCATGCGGACCACGTCATCCTTAAACTCTTTGGTATACCGCTTTCCTGTCTCGCCCATTTTTCTCGCCCTCCACAAGAGTATTTTATCTCACTCTTGTGTGTCTAGCAAATCGGGCATGGCTCATACTGCCTCCCCCTCCTCTATTGACTTGCGGCAGTTTATGGCGACGTCTGCGCCCCGTCTCGCAAGCTCAAGGGCGACGGCCCTCCCCACCCCCCTGCTGGAGCCGGTGACCAGCGCCACTCTTCCTTCCAGCACTTCCTTCAACTCCTCTGAATCGGATAATTCACCACGGACTGGCTAGATCCTGCGGGTTGGAAGGTACCAACCAAATTTTGAACGCTTAACTTTCGAGGTGACCTATATTAAACAAGGATGATATAAGGTGCACTATTATATCATCTCTTGACATACAATCACAAACGATTTATAAACTTCTCCGAACCGGTGAACTTCCGGGGAAAAAAGTTGGCCAGTTATGGAGGATTCCTAAGGAAGGGCTGGTCCGGTACCTGGAGGGTGCGGAGATAGCCCGGGAAACAGCCCATGCCAGCCAATATGGGCCCAAGGTGGAGAAGGCGACAGGGGATGCTGAGATTGGACAACCTGTTACCCCAAAGCTTTGGAAGCTGGCAGGCTTGTTTACCGGGGGTCCTGAAGATCTTGCCGAAAACCATGACAAATACATTGCTGAAGCGTTGGAGGAGGAAGACCGGTTAAGCAATACGGCTGGAAGCAACTCACAAGTTGATTGAACTGATCTGAAGGTCTCCGCCAGATCAACTCCCCGGACACCAACTGGCACTAATTCTCCAGGGCTTTGGCCAGGTTGGCCATCTCAATTGCAGCCACCGCGGCGTCCCAGCCCTTGTTGCCGGCTTTGGCGCCTGCCCGCTCCACGGCCTGTTCGATGGTGTCGGTGGTCAGGACGCCGAAGATCACCGGCACGCCGGTGTCCAACCCGACTTTGGCGATGCCCTTGCTGACTTCCGCCGCTACATAGTCGAAGTGCGGCGTCGCCCCCCGGATGACCGCCCCCAGGCAGATCACCGCGTTGTACTTCCCGGATGAGGCCAGTTTTTGCGCCACCATCGGGATTTCAAAGGCTCCCGGCACCCAGGCCACGGTGATCTCCCCGTCCGCGGCGCCGTGCCTGACCAGCGCGTCCATGGCTCCCGACAGCAGCTTATTGCCGATCAATTCGTTAAACCTGGAGATCACAATCGCAAATTTCAGACCCGTGGCAATCAGTTTGCCTTCCAATACCCTGGCCATCTAAATTCCCCTTTCTGCGTGCCAGACTATTTCTGCGCGTTTTGCGCGCCAGACCGCCTTTTGCACGCTCAAAACTCATATTTCACGTTTAAGATCGCCTATGGCATGCAGCAGATGTCCCATCTTATCGCGTTTCACCCTGAGGTAGCCCAGGTTCTGCCTGGTTGGCGCCATTTCAATGGGAACCCGCCCGGTAATCTCCAGGCCGTAGCCGGAGAGCCCGGCGATCTTCTTCGGGTTATTGGTGAGCAGCCGGATGGAGGTCAGCCCCAGATCCGCCAAAATCTGCGCTCCGATGCCGTAATCGCGGAGATCCGCGGGGAAGCCCAGCAGTTCGTTGGCTTCCACCGTATCCTTGCCCTGGTCCTGCAGGCGGTAGGCCCGGATCTTGTTCACCAGCCCGATGCCGCGGCCTTCCTGGCGCATATACAGCACCACGCCCCGGCCCTCCGCCGCGATGGCCTGCATGGCGGCGTGCAACTGGTCGCCGCAGTCGCAACGCAACGACCCCAGCGCATCTCCCGTCAGGCATTCGGAATGCACCCGGACCAGCACGTCCTTTTGGCCGGTGATCTCGCCACAGACCAGCGCCAGGTGCGCCTCTCCGTCCACCACCGACTCATAGGCGATGGTGCGGAACTCGCCATATTTGGTGGGCAGCTTCGCCTCGGCCACCCGCCGGATCAGCTTCTCCCGGTGGCGCCGGTAGGAGATCAGGTCCGCGATGGTGACGATCTTCAGGTTGTGCTCCCTGGCGAATTCGATAAGCTGCGGGGTGCGCGCCATCGTTCCGTCTTCGTTGAGGATTTCGCAGATCACCGCGGCGGGTGCCAGGCCGGCCAGCCTGGCCAGATCCACCGAAGCCTCGGTATGCCCCGCCCGTTTGAGGATTCCTCCCTCGCGCGGCCGCAGCGGAAAGATGTGCCCCGGCCTGGTGAAGTCTTCCGGCCGGGCTTGCGGGTCCAGAACCTTCCTGATGGTGGTGGCCCGGTCGAAGGCGGAGATCCCCGTGGTTACGCCGTCGCGCGCGTCGATGGAGACCGTGAAGGCGGTTCCGTGCCGGTCCGGGTTGTCGGAGGCGGCCAGCGGGATCTGGAGTTCATCCAGCCGGGCGCCGTCCACCGGCAGGCAGATCAACCCCCGGCCGTATCTGGCCATGAAGTTGATGGCCTCCGGGGAGGCTTTTTCGGCGGCCACCACCAGGTCTCCCTCGTTTTCGCGGTCCGCGTCGTCGATCACGATCAGGATCTCGCCGGCGCGAAAGGCCGGAAGCGCATCTTCAATGCTTGTAAACATCCGTTTTTCCTCCTATTGCCCAATTGCCCAAACATAGCGCTTTAAACACGATACTCCCAATATGGTGCTTCCAACATGGTGCCTGGCTATAAACCTTGCAACATGTTCTCCCATCTGTTCCGTTCCCCGTCCCCTTCTTCATCCCGCCGTCCGCCCGCCCTCTGCCCGGCCAGGAGATTTTCCAGGTACCTGGCCACCAGATCCACCTCCACATTGACGACACTGCCTTGGTGCTTCTCGTTGAGGGTGGTCGCCGCCAGCGAATGGGGGATGACCGAGACCGTAAACTCGCGCCCGGACCGCTCCACGACCGTCAGGCTGATCCCGTCCACAGCCACCGAGCCCTTCGGGGCCACAAAGCGCGCCAGATCTTCCGGGATGCGCACCGCCAGGAAGGTGGCAATCCCATCCTTACTGATCCGGCTGATCACCCCGGTGGCGTCCACATGCCCGGAGACCAGGTGGCCGCCCAGACGGTCACCCAGCTTGAGCGCCCTTTCCAGGTTCACCCGGCCGCCGGGTGCCAGGAGGCCCAGGTTTGTGCGGCGCATGGTCTCCGGCACGGCATCGACGCTGAAACGGGAGCCCGAGATCCCGACGACGGTCAAACAGGCCCCATTTACGGAGACACTGTCGCCAATCTGGAGATCCGAAGCGACCACGGCAGATTCGATCTCCAGGGTCGCCGCCGCGCCGCGCCGGCGGAGGCCTCTTACAACTCCACAGTCTTCCACAAGCCCGGTAAACACCTCTCCACCTCCTTACGGCATCTTATCGGTCTATTTCGAACTATTGGCCCTGTTATTGATCCCGCAACTTCCGGGGATATCCCTCCATCACGGAATAGCTCTCCATCACGGGATAGCCCTCAATCACCAGGTCCGCGCCGATTTGTGAGACCCTCAGGCCTTCCACCGGAATCGCCTGGCCCATGCTGTCGATGTCCGGACCGTCCAGCACTCCGTAAGCACCGGCGCCGCCGATGATCTTCGGCGCCAGGTAGAAGCGGAATTTATCCACCAGGTTCTGGCGCATCAGATGACCGGCCAGCTCCGCGCCACCCTCGCAGAGCACCGAGACGATCTTCAGGCGTCCCAGCGCGGCCAAAAGGCCGGGAAGGTCCACCCGGCCTTCCGGGGTGGCTTTGACGGTGAGCACCCTGACGCCGGCGGCGGCCAGAGCCTCAAGGTTGGCCTTCGGCGCCAGATCGGTGACGGCGATGATCGTTCCCTCGCCGGGGTTGCTGGATTCCGCCAGGCCCGGTATCGTGCCGGGCAACGCACCCACAACCCTGGCCTGGACCGGCGTCCTGGCGCGGCTGTCCACCACGATCCGGAGTGGTTGCCCTTTCTTCACGGGAGCCAGCCGGGCGGTCAGCTCCGGGTCGTCCTTCAAGACTGTTCCCACCCCCACCATCACCGCGTCGGACTCGGCGCGCAGTCGGTGCACATCGGCCCGGGCCTCCGGCCCGGTAATCCACCGGGAATCCCCACTGGCCGTGGCGGTGCGGCCGTCCATGGACATCGCCATCTTGAGGGTCACAAACGGCAGCCCGGTGGTGATGTATTTGAAAAATGCCTCGTTGAGGGCTCTGGCCTCCGCCTCCAGCACGCCGGCCTCCACCTCGATGCCCGCCCGCCGGAGTTCCTCCAGCCCCTTTCCCGCCACTTTGGGGTTGGGGTCCACCGTGGCCGCCACCACTTTCTTTATGCCGGCCGCGATAATCCGCCGGGTGCAGGGCGGGGTCCTGCCGAAATGGCAACACGGTTCCAGGGTGACGTACAATGTAGCGCCGCGCGCCCTTTCTCCCGCCTCATCCAACGCGAAGATCTCGGCGTGGGGCTCGCCGGCCCGGGGATGAAACCCGCGTCCGACGGCCACCCCGTCCTTCACCACCACCGCGCCCACGGTGGGGTTTGGCGAGGTATACCCGGCCCGGGAGAACGCCAGGTCCAACGCCAGTTTCATAAAGTCCTCGGGCATTCCACCGGACACGTTGCCGTCATTTCCATCATTTCCGCCATTTCCACAACCGCGCAAGCCATCGTGCAAACCGCATCGCCCTTTCCGGTCACGTCAAATAATAAACCCCGAAGGAGAACCTCCGGGGTAGAGACCAATGCACCATGCTGCGCCGCCTGCGGTTAAGGCGCCTATCGGCCTTACTGATGCGCCAGGCGTTACTGCGCCGGCATCGCCGCCCACCGCTTGATGCGCGTGGCAGCCGCCTTGTGCTTACCTTCTCCCATCCAGACTTTAACTGTCGGCCCCGGCCTTCCACCGGTGTCTGCCGCTTCCGCGGCTCGCGGGCTCGCCTTGCGTTGCCGCAAGGTCCTACCGCCGATTCGGAATTTCACCGTACCCCGAAGGTATTGCATATGAAATTAATCCTAATTATAGCAGTCGGATGAGCTCGATGCAATAGGATCCTGGCCTGGAACTAATTACCAGCTGGTTGATCAGGCCAACCACGTCAACAGGCCATCAGGCCAATCACGCCTGGTTGATCACCCCTTTTCCTCCAGGATGCCGCGGATCTTGAGGCCGATGAGGAGGTTCAACCGGTGCTCGTGAGATTTCAAATCCAGCCCGGTGATCGCCTCGATGCGCTCTATGCGGTACAGGACGGTGTTGTAGTGGGTATAAAGCTTTTTGGAAACTTGTTTAAGATTTCCGTTGCATTCGAAATAGGCATTCAGGGTTTTCACCAGATCGGAGTTGGAATTCCGATCATGGTTGTCGAGGGGCAGGACGGTCTCCCGGTAAAAAGTTTCAAGTTCATTCCAGTCGGTAATCTGCTGGAGCAGCCGGTAAACTCCCAGTTGCCCGAAATGAATCACGCGCTCCTTGCCCAGCAGGCTCTTGCCGATGACCAGGGCTTTGAGGGCCTCCAGGTAACTTTTTCTCAGGCCGTCAATGCCCGGATAAAAACGCCCCACGCCGAGAGATAAGCTGAAATCCTTGCTCTTGCTCTCCACGGCGCGCAAAATTTCCTCGGCGCGGCGGGTAATATAGTCCAGGGCCTTGCTTCGCTCGGTCCCTCCGGGGGGGGCCAGCAACAAGATGACGCTGTCGCTCTTGGTGCCGGCGATAAACTGCTCCTGGGGGCCCATGGCGCTCATGATGCGGCAAAATATATTTTCCTTGGCTGTCTGGATGATTTGCTCATCCTGGCGGACTCTGGCCGCGTACCCCCGGAAATCGTCGATGTCGAAGACAAGCGCCACATAGTCGCGGTTCAAATCCCATCCCAGGTAACGCGCCCTGGCTACCAGCTCCTTGCCTTCCAGGCGG
>JAMCQP010000049.1 GCA_023381695.1 Bacillota bacterium
CAAATCAGTTATCGTGGTGGAGGACCTGAACGTCAAGGGCATGATGCAGAACCACAAACTGGCCCGACACATCGGAGACGCTGCCTGGTCGGAGATGAAACGCCAACTGGCCTACAAGACGGTGTGGCATGGCAGCAAACTGGTGGAGGCTGATCGGTGGTTCGCAAGCAGCAAGACCTGTCATGGCTGCGGACACAAGATGGATGAGGTGCCGCTGCAGGTCCGGAAGTGGACCTGCCCAGAGTGTGGGACCATCCATGATCGAGACCTGAACGCAGCGCAGAACCTTGCGTCACTGGTTGGATAGCCCCAAACGTACCGCCAGTTCGGCGGGAACTTACGCCTGTGGAAATGGGAGTTCAACCCTTCGGGTTCAGCCCATCGATGAAGCAGGAACCTTTATGGGGATGTTTGTCCATGAAAGGAGAACGGCGGGTGGAATATGGTGCCGGAGATAGCTATGATTGCGCCCTACAAGAGAATGGCCGATATGGCGGCGGAGATCAACGGGAATCTTGCCGAGCCCATTGGCGTTGAGACCGCGCTGTTGAGTGAGGCCGTCGGGGTGGCGCGGCGCTTTCAGCAAAACGGGGTGCAGGTGCTGATCAGCCGTGGCGGGACGGCTATGGCCATCCGGAAGGCGCCGGGCATAATCTTGCCGGTGGTAGAGATCTCCGTCACCGGCTATGATATTGTCCGGGCGGTGGGCAAGGCCAGGGAGATTGACCGGCGCATGGCCGTGATCGGCTTCGAAAACATGATTATGGGCGCCAGGACCCTTTCTGAGGTTCTCGGCGTCCGGATCACCGAGCACTTGCTGTCCCATGAGGAGGAATGCGAGGCCGCCGTTCGCAAGGCAGCGGCGGATGGAGCCGGGGTGATCATCGGCGGGGTGATCGCCATGCGCTGGGCAAAGCGCATGGGCGTGGCCGGCATTCTCATCGATTCCGGGGAAGAAGGGATCAGGCAGGCGATCAATGAGGCCAGGCGGGTGCTGTGGGTGAAGAAGCAGGAGAATACCCGCAGCCGGCAGTTCAGGCTGATCCTGGACTACGTTTCCGACGGGGTGGTCGCGACGGACGAAAAGGGGAAGATCACGGTCTTAAACGCCATCGCTGAAAAGATAATCGGGCTGCCGGCCGGGGAAGCAATCGGCAGGCATATTTCCGAGATGGCGCCCGGCCTGGGGATTTCCAGGACGCCCAAAGCCATGCGGCCCGCGATTGCCGATCTGCGGGAGATCAACGGCACGCCGGTCAGCCTGAACCGGGTGCCGATTCTGGCCAATGACAGTTATGGCGGGACGGTGGTTACTTTCCAGGAGATCAGCAAGATCCAGAGCCTGGAGCGCAAGGTGCGGAACAAGTTGCACAATCGCGGCCTGGTGGCCAAATTTACCTTTGAAGATCTGGTCGGCATCAGTAAAGCCATGGCTGGAACCGTGGAAAAGGCCAGGCGGTTTGCCCGGGCGGATTCCACAATCCTGATCGTGGGCGAGACCGGCACCGGCAAGGAACTTCTGGCGCAAAGCATTCACAACGCCAGCAACCGCCGGGACGGGCCGTTTGTGGCGGTAAACTGCGCGGCGCTGCCCGAAAACCTGCTGGAGAGCGAGCTTTTCGGCTATGTGAGCGGAGCCTTCACCGGCGCGCGGAAAGAAGGGAAGGCGGGGCTCTTTGAGCTCGGCCACGGGGGGACGATCCTTCTCGACGAGATTGCGGGCATGTCCACCCGATTGCAGGAGAGGCTCCTTCGGGTTTTACAGGAGAAGGAGGTCATGCGGCTGGGCGACGACCGGGTGATCCCGGTGGACGTGAGGGTGATCGCCGCCACGAACAAGGAGCTGGAGGTCTTGATGGCCGAGGGAAGGTTCCAGCAGGACCTGTATTACCGGCTGGATGTGCTCAAGCTCGTCGTGCCGCCGTTACGCGAGCGGCGTGAGGACATCCCGCTGCTGGCCGCCCATTTTGCCAGGCAGTTTTGCCGGCAGCTCGGGGTGGAGGAGAAAGCCTTCAGCCGGGGTGCGCTCAACGCCCTCAGCGCCCGGCCCTGGCATGGCAACGTGCGGGAACTGCAAAATGCCGTGGAGAAGCTGGTGGTGCTCTGCGACGGGAATGAGATTGGCTACGATGATGTCGGCCGGATTCTGGATGAATGGAACGGGACAGCCAGCCCGGCTGCGGGGATAGCCGGTGACAGCCTGTTGAGAGATTCGATCCGCCGGGCCGAATACGAGGCCATCAAACGCGTCCTGCGCCAGGTGGGCGGCAATAAGACCGAGGCGGCCCGGGTTCTGGGCATCGACCGCGCCACCTTGTGGCGCAAGCTGAAAGAAGAGTAGAATATTCAAGTGCCCGCCGCAAAGGAAGGTGAAGGATGATGCGCCGTCGAATAGCGCTCGGAATCTTGTCGGTTTTGGCGGTGGTGGCCGTTTTTGCCCTGGCCTCCGGGGGGCGCGAAGGGGATCAGCCCCTTCATGTGGCGGCCGCGGCCGACCTCCACCTGGCTTTTACGGAGATCGGTCGGGCGTTTGAAGCCGAGACCGGCCAAAAAGTGGTCTTTATCTTCGGTTCCACGGGGCTTTTGACCAGGCAGATCGAACAGGGAGCGCCGGTGGACGTCTTTGCGGCCGCAGATGTAAAATTTGTAGATAAGCTTGCCGAACAGCGGCTGTTGCTGGCGGGGAGTGAACACCTTTATGCCTATGGCCGCCTGGCGCTGGTGATGAACAGCGCCGGCGGCGCCGGCCGGGAATTTGCCGCGAAAAGGGCTGGAGTGCGGGAACTTGCGTCGTTGCTGAATCCCGGGGTGCGGCGGGTGGCCATTGCCAATCCCGATCATGCTCCATACGGGCTGGCGGCGCGCCAGGCCCTGAGCAGGAGCGGCCTCTGGGAGCGGTTGCAACCCAAACTGGTCTACGCCCGTGATGTGCGCGATGCCTTGCAGTATGTGCAAACCGGCAACGCGGACGCCGCCTTCGTGGCGGCGCCTCTGCTCACCGGGATAAGGGGGCCGCTCCGGTCCTGGCTGGTGGAGGGAGGCCTCTACGACCCGCCCCGGCAGACCATGGCCGTTCTTCGCGGCACGAAACAGGCCGGAGCGTCCAGGGCGTTTGTGGACTTCGTCAGCGGCCCGCAAGGGCGGCGGATCCTGGGAAAGTACGGTTTTCGCCTGCCGTGACGTTCCCCTGCCCTCAACCTTTCCTGCCGGGGCATCCGTTGGACGCAGTTTTGCGGCCAGAATCCCGCCGGTCAGTTGCGGGTGGCGTCGGCCGCTCTTGGCGGAAGCGGGAAGATCAGGTTGGTGAGGATATCCCAGGCCGGGATGATCGCGCCGATGGCAAATAGCGCGGCTCCCACGCTTCTGACGGCCAGGTATGGTTTCAGCAGCCCCTGTACCACGGCAAAGTCCAGGCCTACAAAACGCCACAGATAGGCCTGAAGCATTCCGGCCAGACCCAGGGATAGCGCCATGATGGTCAGTCCGGTGTTTAACAGCCAGAAAGCCACCTCTCCCGCCCGGATGCTCAGCATCTCGAGCTTCTCCCACTGGACCAGCACAAAGTAGATCACCGCCATGGCCAGGGAACCATAAGTCCCGAAGAGCGCCAGATGCGCGTGGGAAGAGACCAGGAAAGTGCCGTGGGTGTAGACGTTGATCTGCGGGATGCTGGTGACCGCGCCAAAAAGCCCCGCTCCCGCCAGATTCCAGATCGCGGCCGCCCATAGAAACTTGAAGGCCACGCTGTTGGAGGAGAGGCCCTTTTTGTGCAGTGTGGCGGTGTAGGAGACCCAGACGATGAAGAAGAACGGCACCGCCTGTAGAACGCCGAAGATCCAGCCGATATACACCCAGTATCGCTGCAAGCCAATCCAGAAGTAATGGTGGCCGACCCCGAAAAAACCGAGCAGGATCACCAGAACCGCTTCCACATAGTAATATTTCATCACCAATCCAGGGTCCACCCTGGTCATCAGGATCAGCATGGTGGTGACCAATCCCGTCACAATCAGCTCCAGGCTACTCTCCCACCAGATGTGCACCGTCCAGAACTTGAAAAACTCGTCGGTCACCAGGTTCTTGAAGAAGAAGAGAGCTGGCAGGTACAGGATCAGAGAAAGCCCCAGGCCCAGGACCAGGCTGGTGGAGGTGGGATGCCAGGCGGCGAACTTCCGCTTGAAAAGCGTGACGGTGACATTCAGGGTGAAGATGAACAAAGCGAGCCCCTGGGCGAGCTTCAACGGCAGGATGGGCTCCAGATACTCGCGCCCGGTGGTGAACCCCAGGGCCAGGGTGCCGATGATCCCCAGCATGGTAAGCGCCATCAGCCAGAACTGGAGGTTGGCCAAAAACGGGCTGTACAGGTCATCGCCGATCTCTTCGGGCAGGACGTAGTAGATGCCCCCCATGATCCCCAGCAGAGGCCAGAACATGCTCAGGTTGACGTGGATGGATCGTCCAAGATTGGCCGGGAGGGGGACGGGCAGATCCGGGAAGACGAACTCCAACGCCGCCAGGGTGGCCAACGTCACCTGAAAAGCAAAAAAGACGGCGGCCCCCACGCAATATTTATAGGCCACTCTCTGGGAGGGATAGACAATCTCCTTCTCTTTTACTTCCTTCCGGTTTGTTCGTGCCCGCTCTGAGGAGTTCGTTCGTTTGCCGGGGAAGGCGGGGAAAAACAGGGCCATCATCTTTCGGAAAAGCCAGCGAAACACTTACCTTCCCCCCTTTATTTCCGGCATGATCTCCGGGCGTTTGATCCTGCCGCTTTGTTCGAGACGTTTTCGTTCCCCTTCCGATAGCATGGGCTTCGGCGGCCATTGCTGAGTATCGAGACCGGCAACGAAGGTGAAAAATGCGAAAATATCGGCGGTCTCCGGCCTGGACAAACCAGGATGCCGCTTCTTTTTACTGGGCGGCATTACCGGTCTTCTGGCAAAAAAGCGGTAAATCCATTCGTGATCGTGTTTTCTGGTGATGTAGGTAAGATCCGAGGCCAGGTAAGCGCCCATTCCCAGGAGGCTATGGCAGCCCGCGCAGCCGTATTTCTGCCAGACCTTCTTCCCGGCGACCACGGCCGGGGAAATCTCCGGGGTTTTGAGGGTGAAGAGACTCACCCCGGTCAGCGCAAAAAAGCTGAGAAGCACCACCGCGACGCTTATGACGAAAAAGTACTTCATGGTGGTATTCTGCGTACTTCAAGAAATCTTATCCGAACTTTTCCAGTTCCGGGGTCAAGATGTCGCTTCCACCTCTAAGAGTCGAAAAAGTAAAGCTTGGTCGTTCCTTTCAAAGAATGATTTTACAGAAACGTAGCCGAAAGCCCACGGTTTTAATCTGGTTTTAATCGTGGGATGAAGGTATCTCCCGATCTCTCCCTTTTTGTGGTATAATTTAGTTGGGCACGGTGCCTTGACATCCGGTCAAATGTGGCTCGGAGCGCACGATGCGCGGAGCCAGCCTTGCCGCTCTCGCCCGTACTGAGCTCCGCGGCGCCTTGCCATCCATGGCAAATGCTTGTCATGGACGATGTGTGGCTGGGAAGGCCAATTTTGACCGAAGAGCGAGCGAAGCTTTGGTCGGCGAGGAGCTTCTGGAGCAGGAGGGAGACTTTTTGCAGTGGAATCATAAGTGCATGTGTTGGAGGTGAGGCTGATGGATTGGCGGCAATATATACATTCTGACCCGGGGGTTTTAGTGGGTAAGCCGGTGGTCCGGGGGACGCGTCTTTCTGTACAATTCCTGTTAGAGCTATTTAGTGCGGGTTGGACGGAGCGACAGGTCCTCGATAGTTACCCCCAGTTGACTCGGGAGCAACTACAAGCCGTATTTGCTTTTGTCGCAGAATGCATGAAGGAAGAAGCAATGTATACCTTGCCTGTTGATCAGCCACGACCATGAGGTTTCTAGCAAATGAAAACATACCATCACCGAGTATTCGAGTGTTGCGTGATGAAGGGCATAATGTAATAAGTATTTCTGAGGAGAGTCCTGGCATCAGCGATTCTGTGGTCTTGGCCAGGGCCCATGCTGACCAATTGGTTCTTATCACCTTTGATAGAGACTATGGCCAGCTTATCTACACGCGCCGGATGCCTCCACCAAAGGGGCTGGTGTATTTTCGTTTTACCCCTTATTCACCGGACGAACCCGCTAAAAGGTTGTTGGAGGTTTTGTCCAAGGAGCAGGTGGATTTGGTTGATCGTTTTGACCGTAATAGAAAGAGGAACCCTTCGTCAACGTCCTTTTCCGACCACTTAAGTAGTGTGCAGGCGATGTGTACATAATGAAAACAAATCATAACATAAAGGGGGAGCAATCGTATGGAGAAGCATGAGGCTCATGAGACCGTATTTGTGGACACTTTCGTCAACGGGATTCTGGATCCGTCCCAGCCGATGCTGGGACCGGTACGCGATGGGGGGCACATCGTGGCCAATACCGCTCCGGGCTGCTGGGGCCCCATGATTACCCCGTCCATCCGGGGTGGGCATGAGGTAACGCAGCCGGTCTTTGTGGAAGGCGCGGAGGTGGGCGACGCTATCGCGATCCGCATCAAATCTATCCGGGTGACATCGGTGGCTACCTCTTCCGGCAACGATCAGCCGGTAGAGGGACGTTTTCTGGGCGATCCATTTGTCGCCGCCAGGTGCCCGCAATGCGGCACGCTCTACCCGGAAACCCGTATTGAAGGCATCGGGCCGCAGGCGATCCGGTGCGTCAAGTGTGGCGCCGACGCCACCCCTTTCGTCTTTACCAGCGGGTATACCATTGCCTTTGACGCCGACAGCCGGCTCGGGGTGACCCTGCCTAAGGGAGCGGCCGAAAAAATCGCCCGGGAAGGCCGCCGGTATATGGCCACACCTGAAAATTCGCGGCAGAACCCGATCGTGACCTTTGCCCAGAGCGACATCATCGGGGCGGTTGCCCGCATGAGGCCCTTCATGGGCCAGTTTGGCACCACCCCGTCCCGCCCGTTCCCCGATTCCCATAATGCAGGCGACTTTGGCGCATTCCTGGTGGGGGCGCCGCACGAGTATGCCTTGACCGCCGAACAACTCGAAGACCGTACCGACGGGCATATGGACATAAACCGGGTGCGGGAGGGGGCTGTCCTGATCTGCCCGGTAAAGGTGCCCGGGGGCGGCGTATATATGGGAGATATGCACGCCTTGCAGGGTGACGGTGAGATTGCCGGCCATACCTGCGACGTTTCCGGCGTCGTAACCTTGCAAGTGCACGTTATAAAAGCGTTGAAAATAGAGGGGCCGATGCTGTTGCCGGTGGAAGAAGATCTACCCTATCTGGCCCGTCCGTTGACCCCGCAGGAGAAGGAAACTGCGCTCGATCTGGCCCGCGGCTGGGGGCTTGTTCAGATCGAAGAAACGGCACCGGTCTCCTTTATTGGAACGGGACCGAACTTGAATGCCGCTATAGACAACGGGCTACAACGGGCGGCCAGGGTTCTGAGCATGACTGTTCCGGAAATCATGAACCGGGCGACGATCACCGGGGCGATTGAAATTGGGCGTAGCCCCGGGGTGGTGACGGTGACATTCCTGGCTCCCATGGCGCGGCTGGAACAGCTTGGGATTGCAGAGTTGGTGCGGGAGCAATACGGGTCGGCATAAGTGATGACAACGCAATATTTTACATGACCATTCTGTGTTTGATATAATTACAGTGAGGTGTTTCCAATGTCTATTAAAGAATTGGTTTTAGAGTTGATAAAAGCCATGCCTGACACAGCCTCCCTCGAAGATATCATGGCTGAATTGTATTTTAGATTAAAGGTGGACGCCGGACTTCAAGATCTTGAGACAGGCCGTTCACTGGAGCATGATCAAGTAAAGCAGAGGCTGAACAAGTGGCTGTCATAAGGTGGTCTTTAAGGGCAGTTGGAGACCTGGAAAGTATCTGCGACTATATCGCCAAGGATAGTGAGCACTATGCAAGGGTATTTGCGCAAAAGGTCATGGAGATAGTGGAGTCTCTTGCTGATCTTCCACTGTCTGGTCGGGTAGTGCCGGAATATAATACAAAGGAACTCAGAGAACGCATATTTCAGAACTACCGTATAGTTTATCGGGTTAGCTCTAGCGGGATGATTGAAATTGTTTCGATATGCCATGGAGCAAAACCCATACCCAGAATGTGATTGCTTTATACGCTCTTACCCCCGCACGCGGCGGAAGGCTTCGGTCAGAGCTGGCACGACCTCCAGCACATCGCCCACAATCCCGTAAGTGGCGACCTTGAAGATCGGGGCTTCCGGGTTCTCATTGATGGCGATGATGATCTCCGAAGACTGCATGCCCACCAGGTGCTGGACCGCTCCGGAGATCCCGCAGGCAAAGTAGATCTTGGGATTGACGGTCTTGCCGGTCTGGCCTACCTGGTGCGAGTAGGGGTACCATCCGGCGTCCACCGCCGCGCGGGAGGCTCCCACGGCGCCGCCCAGGACCTTGGCCAATTTCTCCAGAAGGGAGAAGTTCTTGGGATCTCCCATGCCGCGCCCTCCGGAGACGATCACATCCGCTTCGGCGATATTGGCGGTTTCCGATAGCTCGTCCACCACCTCCAGGACCCTGGTCCGCAGGTCGACGCCTTTGGGCAGGGCCTTGCGAACGATCTCGCCGTGCCGGCTGTCGTCCCGTTTGGCGCGGGCCATGACCTTGGGCCGGACGGTGGCCATCTGCGGCCGGTGGTTCGGGCAGACGATGGTGGCCATGATATTGCCGCCAAAGGCGGGACGGGTCTGCAGGAGGTTCTTTTTCTCCGGATCGATGGCCAGGCCGGTGCAGTCGGCGGTGAGCCCGGTGCCCAGACGGGTGGCGACCCGCGGACCCAGAGAACGGCCGATGGAGGTTGCCCCCAGCAGGATAATGCCTGGTTTCTCCGCCCGGACCAGCTCCGTCATGGCCGAAGCGTACAGATCGTCCTGGTAATTGGCCAGTGAGGGATCTTCAAACAGATACACAGTATCCGCGCCGAAAGCAAGAAGCTCCCGGGCGGTCTGTTCCACCTTGTCCCCAAAGAGGACGGCGCAGAGCTTTTCCCCCAGTTGATCCGCCAGTTTGCGCCCCTCGCCGAGAAGCTCAAGGACCACTCCGGCGGCCCTGCCGCCCCTTTGCTCGGCGAAGACCCAGACGTCGCGGTAGTCGCCCGCGCTGGTTCCGGCCGCTTTCCGTTCCACCTGGAGTTCGATAGCGCCCACCGGGCAGACGTCGACGCAAGCCCCGCACAGGGTGCAGCCATCACCGGCGGCTGCCGTCCCGGAGACAACCTGCATGGCGCCGAAAGGGCAACCGGAGACACAGGCTTCGCAAGCGGTGCATTTATCGGATGAAACCAGGATTGGCATCGTGATCTTCCTTCCTGCGTTGGTTGTTTACCATGTCCAAAAATGTCGGCGAACTTTGCCCGAAGTTAGCTTAACCGTCTTGGTTGCCAGAGTTAAACTAAACCGCCTTGGTCTCCCGGAGCCTGGCAACCAGAAAATCGAGCTGTTCCGCCAGGGAGCCCTCCAGAATCTTCCCGCCGCTTCTGCGTTCCGGCGTGAAGATCCTGACCACCTGGGTGGGGGACCCGCTGAGCCCCAGCTGCTCTGGAGTTGCTCCCAGGTCGGCGGCGGTCCAGGCGGGAATCTCCGCGCTCTTGGCCCGGATCTGCCCCTTGAGGGAGGGCAGCCGCGGCTCGTTGATCTCCTTGACCACGGTGATCACCGCCGGCAGGCGCATCTCCACCACTTCATAACCCGTCTCCGTCATCCGCTCCAGCTTGATGGACCCTCCGGCCACCTCATGAATCTTGCGGACGAAACTGGTGTGGGGCCAGCCGAGCCGTTCGGCCGTGCCCGGGCCGACCTGGGCCGTATCGCCGTCCGCGGCCTGTTTGCCGCAGATCACCAGATCCACGTTGCCGACCTTCTCCACCCCTTTGGCCAGGGTGGTGGAGGTGGCCAGGGTGTCCGCGCCGGCAAAGGCGCGGTCGGAGAGCAGCACCGCCGCGTCCGCCCCCAGCCCTAAAGCCTCGCGCAGGGCGTCTTTGGCCTGCGGCGGCCCCATGGTCAGAAGCGTGACCCTGCCGCCGAAACGTTCCCGCAACCGGAGCCCTTCCTCGATGGCGTACATGTCGAAGGGGTTGATGATGCTGGGCACCCCTTCCCGCATCAGGGTGTTGGTCTGCGGGTTGATCTTGACCTCGGTGGTGTCTGGCACCTGTTTGATGCAAACCACTATATTCATAGGAACTGCGGCCCGAAGACCCCTTGAATGGGGAATAAGGGCGCTTCCCTCCTTTTGCGCTCTTCTGTATCTGTAATTGGAGTTTCCGCGTTAAATTACTTGCGGCCGGCGTATTCCTTGATCAGTTCCAGGGCGATGACGTTGCGCTGGATCTGGTTGGTCCCCTCGTAGATCTGGGTGATCTTGGCGTCGCGGAGCATCTTCTCCACCGGGTAGTCGCGCATATAACCATAGCCGCCGAAGACCTGGATGGCGTCCAACGTGACCTTCACCGCCACATCCGAGGCGAAGACCTTCACCATGGCCGATTCCTTGGAGAACTCCTTCACACCGCTGTCGATGCTCTTGGCCACCGCGTAGACGAAAGCCCGGGCGGCTTCGACCTGTATCGCCATATCCGCCAGCATGTGCTGAATAGCCTGGAAGGAACTGATCGGCTGCCCGAACTGGTGGCGCTGCCGCGCGTACTTCGCGGCGGCGTCCAGAGCCCCCTGGGCGATACCCACCGCCTGGGCGCCGATACCCGGCCTGGTCCGGTCCAGGGTCTTCATGGCCACGATGAAGCCCATTCCTTCCCGGGCCAGGACGTTTTCCTTCGGAACCCGGCAGTTGTGAAAGACCAGCTCGCGGGTAGCCGAGGCGCGGATGCCGAGTTTCTTCTCCTTCTTGCCGAAGGTGAAACCGGGCGTGCCCTTCTCGACGATGAAAGCCGTAGCGCCGCGGCTGCCCTTCTTCTTGTCGGTCATGGCGATCACCGTGTAGACCTCGGCCTCGCCGCCGTTGGTGATCCATTGTTTTGTCCCGTTCAAGACGTAAGAATCGCCGTCAAGCACGGCGGTGGTCTCAATGCCCCCAGCGTCGCTGCCGGCGTTGGCCTCGGTAAGCCCGAAGGCGGCCAATTTTTTGCCGCTGGCGATGTCGGGCAGGTATTTTTTCTTCTGCGCATCGGTGCCGAAGAGCAGGATCGGAAATGCTCCCAGCCCGCTGGCGGCGTAGGAGACCGCCACGCCCGCGCAGGCCCGGCTGAGCTCCTCCACCACCAGGGCTTGCTCCAAAACCCCGCCGCCCAGGCCGCCGTACTCTTCCGGCATATAAACCCCAAAGAGGTCGGACTCGGCGCAAACCTTCATGAGTTCCCAGGGGAACTCCTCTTTTTCGTCCAATTCGGCCGCCGCCGGGGCGATCCGCTCATCGGCCACGCGGCGGGCCAGGTCCTTGATCATCTTCTGTTCCTCGGTGAGGAAGTACTCCATCATCAGGCTTGTCCACCCTTTCTCTGGAAATGAAGACGCACAACAAATACATATTCGCTGCGAGAAGCCAGTTTCCTGCCGCTCCTAGCAGTTTATTATAGCATCAATTATTAGTACCAGATATAAATTAGGCCGCCGGGATGATGGCAGCTGGAATGGTATTTGAAACGGCTTCGAGGGGAAACTACAACTGATTAAAAAAAAGCAACTGATTAGCAGGTTGTCAAGCAACCGATTACCTGACGAAAGGAGTAGAAGCATGCCTATCGGTGTCACACTTTTGATTGCCGTGGTCGTCCTGACCTTCCTGGGCCTGTTGCACCGGGTTTACGACCGGATGTACCTCACCGACGCCCAGGCCCTGATCTTCATCGTGCTGATCATCGGAGGGAGTTTCATCAACCTGCCGCTCAGCGACGGCCGGATCGGGATCTCCCTGAACATCGGCGGGGGCGTGATCCCGTTGATCCTGGCTCTTTATGTGCTCAGCCGGGCCAACCGCACCGTGGAATGGGTCCGGGCCACTCTGGCAACCCTGATCACCGCCGCGGTCCTGTACGGGACGGTCAAGCTCATGGCGGGCTTCGGCCATGGGCGGAGCGCCCTGGATATCCTGGATCCGGTCTATCTTTACGGGCTGGTCGGCGGCATCATCGCCTACGTGGCCGGGCGCTCCAGGCGCTCGGCCTTCATCGCCGCGACGGTGGGAACTGTGCTGCTGGATCTCGCCAACCTGGTGGAACTCCTGGTGCGCGGTATGCCCGGCCGGGTGGCCATTGGCGGGGCCGGCGCCCTGGACGTGGAGGTCATCGCGGGGCTGCTTGCCGTGCTGCTGGCCGAGTTGGTGGGAGAGAGCCGGGAGCGGCTGCAGGGCGGGCCGGTGCCCAATGAAGACCGGAAGGTCGATGTGGTGGTGCCCGGCGGGAGAGAGGATCTGAAGCAGGAGAAGGATGACAATGCAAACGGGAGGGAGAGTTAGCCGTGAAAAGATTCTGGTTGATGGCGATAATGGTCCTGGCATGGCTGGCAATCTGTTTGCAGCCTGTAGCGCCGCCGGCGGCGCTGGCCAAGGCGCCGACAAAAACGACGGCCAAAGCCCCGGCGAAAACGCCGGCGAAGGCTCCGGCCAAAGCCCCGGCCAAGCAGGAGAAATTTGTCGATCACGACGTGAACTCTGGTTACTATACGATAATTGATCAGAACGGGAGGGTGATCTCCATGATCGCCTCCCAGGTTTCCGTGGGCGATTATCTGATCACCGAGGACAACCACGGTTACACCATCGTCCGGGTGGTGGGGAAGATCGGATACGCCCGGGATGAGGGCGTGGTCAACCTTGAAGAGAACGCCAGCGCGGGGTTGATTGGCCTGTCAAGCTCCGGGAGCCTCTGGGACAGGCTGCTGGCGGCGCTTCGCTTCGGCCGGACCAAAGGCCCCGGGCCCATCGGGATCTACGACACTCACAGCGATGAATCCTACCAGCCCACCAGCGGCACGGCCAGCAAGAACTGGGGAGATATCTACAGCGTGGCCGCCGCCCTGGAGCAAAGCATCAAGGCCAAGGGAATGCGGGTGATTCGCTCCAGGGCGAACCATAACCCCCATGACGACGCCGCTTACCTCCGTTCCCGCCGGACGGTGGCGGAACTGTTGAAGAGCCGGCCGGTAGTCCTCATCGATGTGCACCGGGACGGGATCCCCAACGCCAACTATTACCGGAAGATGGTCTCCGGCCAGGAGATCGCCCAGGTGCGCCTGGTGGTCGGCAAGGAGAATGCCAGCCGGTCGGTGAACTTCCAATTTGCCAAATTCCTGAAGGCGCAAGCCGATAAGCTCCACCCCGGCCTCATCAAGGAGATCTTCTGGGCGGTGGGGGACTATAACCAGGATGTCGGGCCGCGGACCATCCTCTTCGAATTTGGCACGCACCTCAACACTCTTCAGGCGGCCGAGAGCGGCGCCAAATTCATGGGGGATGTGGTGGCGGCGGCGGTCTCCGGCGCCTCGGGTCCGGGGGGGAACACCACCGCCGTCCGGATCAGGGAATCCAAGACCGGGGTGAAGACCCAGTCCGGCGCCGGGGTACGCAGCGCCCTGTGGGTGCTGGGCGCGGTCATTGCCGGCGGGCTGTTGTTTGTGTTGTTGAACACGGCTGGCTGGGAAGGTTTCAAGAAACAGCTGCGCCACTTCGCCGGCAAGGAGTTGTCGGGATTTATGGGGGCGGCGGGATCGGAGGAGGCCGGATCAAAGAAGGGCCGATCCAGGAAGGCCGGATCGAGGGAAGATCAGGCGCAGGGAAGCCAGAAGGTCGACGCCGGCGGCGGGGTGGAGATCATCGAGCACCACGACGACGAAGAACGCGGCTGATTCAGATCCACTACCAATCCTGCAAAGTCTTCTTAAGAAGCCCGGCCGCGTCCACGGTCAGGTCGTAGACCCGCCGGGCCAGATCCGGGGTCAGCGTGCCGGTCCCGCAACTTGGCGTGATGATCGAGCTGTTGAGAATCGCTTCCCGGGACAACCCCTTGCCGGCCAGAGTATCCACAAACCCCCGGAATCGTTCGGCCAGGGTCTCCCGGGTCTCTTCAAGGCAACTGTCGGAGGTGGGAATGAGCCCCCAGGCCATCACCCCGCCGGAGGCCAGAAACCTCTCCAGCTGTTCGGTGTACGCCAGAAGCGACGTGAAGTTATGGTAGGCATCCAGGCTGAGCACCTCCACCCCCGCCTCAAAGGCCAGTGACCAGTCGGCCTGGGCGCAGACGTGAAGCCCGGGGATCCCGCCGTGTTCCCTGATGGCCGTAAACAGGGTGGAGAGCGCCGCGACGATCTCCTCCCGCCGCAGGGACAGGAACTCATGGTGGCCGTAGGTGTACATGAAGGCGTCATCCACGAAGATCATGGCCGGCAGGCCGAATTGCACCATCTGCTGCGTTTGCCACGCCGCCTGCATCTGGAGGCATCTGGTCATGATGTCCCGCAACTGGTCGTTATAGAAGGCGGCCCGCCCCTGATGATCGAAGACCTGGAACCCCGCGGTCACGGGGCCGATCATCTGGCCCTTGAGGTATCGGGCGCCGCCCGCGCCCTTTTCCTTCAGATCCTTCAGAAAGGCATGAAACCCCCGCGCGGCGCTTTCAGGCAACGCAAAGAACTCAGAGGCGGTACGGCCCTCCTCGGATTGCAGGAAACGGTCATAGAACGCGGCGGCCCGTTGCCAGAACTCGGGGTCGCTATCGGTGAACCGCGGGTTCTTTCCCGCCGGGTGGACGACCAGGCCAAGCTCCACCAGAGGGTTCATAAACTGGGTGATGAAATATTCCTCCGGGTAGACCGGCAACTGCGGCCAGTGCGGGCATTCCGGGAAATGGGATTTGACCAGTTCCAGGGCGGTTTGCGGATCCCGCAGGGGAAGGCTGCCGATCCCGGTGGTCATGAGCCGATTTGCAAGTTTCATCCTGAATCTTCGCCCTTTTGCCCCAAGTCGCTCTTCTCATTTTTCGATAGCATCCGGATGATGTTTTAGATTAAAGGAGGTTTTTCAACGGAAACGAACCAAATGAGTGAAATGCAAATAAGAAATTTATACATTCAATCTAATACCTCACTACTTTTCCGTACTAACGATAATAAGCATTATTGAAACCAAGAACTTCTGGCTCAACCCCTACTATTCAGGAGAGTTGCCTTCATTTCCATAAGTATCTTTTCCATCAGGTTATCGGTCTGTACAGAAAAGAGTTAAGTTATTCAATCGATCTTTAAAACTGAACGGGGGTGGGCTTTCTTGTATACCTTTTCCAAATGCCGGTTGCTCACTGAGGTATATATCTGCGTGGTGGCAATGGAGGAATGTCCGAGAATCTCCTGGACGGTTCGCAGGTCTGCTCCACCCTCGAGCAGATGCGTGGCACAGGTATGCCGCAAGCAGTGGGCGCTGATCGGCTTTTCGATGCCCGCCTTCGCCACATATCCTTTCAGCAATTTGTTGATCATGGTGGTGGTCAGACGAGTCTTTAACCTGCTCAGAAAGAGAGCGGGATCCTTGGTGGCTTCCGGCCGCACCTTCAGGTAGTTTCTGATTGCGTTTGCGGTCTGATCCGCCAGAGGCACCATTCGATCCTTATTTCCCTTACCCTCGCGTATTCTAAGCTTCTTTCCCTTCAAATCAATGTCCTGCATCTTCAGGTTAACAAGTTCACCCACCCGGATTCCCGCACTGTAAAGAGTTTCAATTATTGCCCGGTCCCGAATTCCCCGTGGCGTTGTTGTGTCAGGCGCTTTGAGTAACCGCGTTATTTCATCCACAGTCAAATAGACAGGCAGCCTTTTGCCGGTTTTGGGATTCATGGACTTTTTGATCGGTGATTTGACCAGAACATCTTCCTCGATCAGCCACCCAAATAGAGAACGGAGCGTGGCCAATCTTCTTCTCATGGTTGCACTGCTCAAACCGAGGCTCCGAAGGCGGGCCAGGTATTCGCGAACGCTGTCGCTATCTATACTGCTTAACGAGGTGTTACACCCAAGAAAATTGCTAAACACTTCCAAATCCGTCCGGTAGCTTCTGAGGGTGTTGATACTGGCGTTTCTTTCAACCTCCTGGTAGACAAGGAATTTGTGCACCGCCTCATCGATCTCAGCCAACAAAGTGCTCTCCCCTTTCGTAAATGTGATGAATCTGTTGCCGTGATATCTTCCGGTGTCGTAGCGCTCACTTAGTTGAGAGAATGCTTATTATCGCAACCACATTTGTAGCCGGAGGAGATTCAAATTGGATTTGCGCCTGGCAATCACGCGTGCATTGCTCGAGATCTTAAAGCGGCACGATCCAGAGCTATATGCGCATTCATTACGGGTGACGGAATATTCTTTGCAGATGGCGGCTCACCTGGAGATGAGCCAAAACAGCGTGACCATGCTTTACTATAGCGCACTTCTGCATGATGCCGGAAAGTTGTTCATCGACCCGCAAATTCTCAACAAACCGGCTCCTTTAACCTCCCGCGAAACGGAGATCGTCCGGAATCATGTTCAATTGCCCGTGATCAACCAGTTCCGGCAGTTCAAAAAAATTGCCCGGGCAATAAAACACCACCATGAGTGGTACAACGGCCGGGGCTATCCCGATGGGCTTCATGGGAAAGAAATTCCCCTTGAGTCCAGGATTTTGGCGGTAGCGGACGCCATGGATGCAATGATGAGCAAACGTCCCTATCGGGATGCCATTGGCCTTTCGGAGGCGGTCGCGGAAATCAAGAAATGCTCCGGGACCCAGTTCGATCCGGAATTGGCCAGTGCCTTCTGTAGCATCATCGAAGTTCCACGGGACGGGAGAGAACTTCTGGCGCAAGTTCCACAAGCTGCCAACCTGTGTATCGAGCAGTCCGAAAGATAACTTTACCGTTAAAAAGCGGAAGTTAACGGAAAAACCGTAGGCTGCATTGTCGACTCGGTAAACGAGGTGCTCCGTGTGGACAGCATCGAAGAACTTCCCGATCTGTTAGCAGGCTGTCGGTTAATTTGGGATTAAGAAAGGAGATAGGGGAACGTGAGATTCCGCATAGGCACCAAAATTCTTTCCGGTTACGCAACCGTTTTGCTGCTGATGGTGGTACTGGTCGTATCCGTCTTCTGGAGGTTTGGGAGGATCACCCGCGAAACGGATGAGGTGGTCAATCACAATTATCCCGCTGTGAAACATGCCATGGAGAGCAACAAGAGCATGCTGAACGCTCTCGTCAGACTCCATGAGATAGTGATCACCAACTCTCTGGCCGATAGCGCCGCCGATCTGGTAAGAAAAGATCTCAAAGCAGCTGTAAACTCGACGGATGAATTGTTGGAATACCTGCAGACCGCGGAAGACAAAGGAATGGTCAGAGATCTTCGGAAAAGCGAGGAAGTCATTAATCAGGATGCGGAACGTATCATACGCTCCATGGCCGCCAACGACAGGGCAGAAGCGCTCCGGGTTCTTGATGACGAAGTACAACCGAAGATCAATGATTATGATCAACAGATCAATGCCATTGTCGGCAGGAGAGAAAAGCGGATTGAAGAAAATGGAGCCCATACGCTCGGGGACATTCGCGCCAGCCAGCAAGCGATGGTAATTACCGCCCTGCTGGCGGCGATTGCCGGGATCACCATAGGTCTGATCCTGACCAGGATGATCACCCACCCCCTGCATTTGTTAGTTGGGCACATGCAGGTGGTCGCCGGCGGCGATCTCTCCAAAGAGGTCAGGATCAGATCCAAAGATGAGATCGGGGATGCGGAAAAAGCCTTCTCCGAAATGGTCGGAAACCTCAAGACGCTGATTAAAAAGGTCCAGGATACGGCCGAAGAGGTAGCCGCTTCCAGCGAACAACTGGCCACCTCCGCCGGTGAAGTCGGAAAAGCCACCCAGCAGGTCGCCGATACCATCCAGCAACTGGCGAAAGGCTCCAATGAGCAAGCCGGGGCGGCGGCGGCGGCCGGCACGGTTGCTGAACAGATGTCCAGCGCCATCCAACAGGTTTCCGCCAGTGCGCAAAGTATGGTGGCAAGTTCCACCGAGGTAACCGAGACGGCCGGAACTGGAAAGGACTCGGTGCAGAAAGCGATCCACCAGATGTCGACCATCGAAAAAGTTACCAATGAATCGGCGGCCGTCGTCCAGGGATTGGGGGAACAGTCCAGTCAAATCGGGCAAATCGTGGACGTGATTACGGGAATAGCCGACCAGACCAATCTTCTGGCGTTAAACGCGGCCATTGAAGCAGCCAGGGCCGGGGATCAAGGCCGGGGTTTCGCCGTGGTCGCCGATGAGGTGCGCAAACTGGCGGAGCAATCCAGAGAGGCCGCCGGGCAGATCGCCAATCTGATCAAGGAGATTCAAGGCGCGACTGCTCGCGCGGTTCATTCCATGCAGGCTGGTTCCAAAGAGGTGACCACCGGCGCGGAGATCGTCGACGCCGCGGGAACGGCGTTCAAAGCGATTATGTCCGCGGTGGAGTCCATGGTTCGCCAGATCCAGGAGGTTTCAAAAGCAGCGCAAGAGCTGGCGGCCGGCAGCGAGAAGACGGTGCGGTCGGTGGAGTCCATTGCTTCCATCACCGAGGAGACCGCCGCGGGGACGCAGGAGGTTTCCGCCAGTTCGGAAGAACAGAACGCCGCTGTCCAGGAGATCGCCGCCTCGGCGGAATCACTGGCGGAGATGGCACAAGATCTTCAAAAAGCCGTCAGTATCTTTAAACTGTGAGTACGAAGGACAGCCACCGATCACCAAAACATTTGGCAAAGGTTAGCTGTCCTTTTGCCTGCCAGGCCGGAGGATTAGGACGAAGGGAGGTCGAAACGATCTTAGTAGAATTTATATTGAAGGGGAATTGCGGATGATCCAACGGGAAGCGGTATGGCATCAACCCCACGGGGCTTATTGTTACCCGGTGAGGGAAACGGAGCTTTTGGTGACGCTCAGGGCCAGAAAAGGAAACCTGCAAAGTTGCCGCGTTTTTTTCGGTGATCGATACCTGAGTTGGGACATGAAGAGCGGGGTGGCCACCCGCGAAATGGCCCTGGCGGAGTCCGACGAGCTGTTTGACTACTTCCAGGCCACTTTAGAGCTGGACACCCGGCGGTTCCGATACCTGTTCCACCTGGACGACGGCCGGGAGCAGCTCTGGTACGGCCCGAGCGGGTTTGCCACCGGGAAAGAGCGCGCCGGGACCTTTGAATTTCCGTATCTGAGCCCCAGGGAGATCTTTCTGGCGCCGGAGTGGGCCAGGGATGCCATCTTTTACCAGATCTTCCTGGAACGCTTTTATAACGGGGATCCCGCCAACGATCCACCGGGGGTCTTGCCCTGGGGAGGGCGGCCGACGAGCAAGACGTTCTTCGGGGGCGATCTGGCGGGGATCATGGAAAAATTTCCTTACTTGAACGAACTGGGGATCAACGCCCTTTACTTGACGCCGATCTTTAAAGCTCCCTCCACGCACAAGTACGATACCACCGACTACTACCAGGTGGATCCGGCTTTCGGCGACACCCGGACCCTGAGAAGGCTGGTGGACGAGTGCCACGCGCGCGGGATCCGGGTGGTCCTGGACGGGGTCTTCAACCACAGCGGCTACGACTTCTTTGCCTTCAAGGACGTTCGCGAGAAGGGCAGGGCGTCCAGGTATGTGGAATGGTTCAATATCTATGGCTTTCCGGTTGAGACGGAGCCGGAGTGCAATTATGAGACCTTTTTCCATAACATCGCAGCCATGCCGAAGCTCAATACCAGGAACCCAGAGGTGCAGGCGTATCTCATCAACGTGGCCCGGCACTGGCTTACCGAGGTGGGAATCGACGGCTGGCGGCTGGATGTGGCCAACGAGGTGGACCACCGGTTCTGGCGAGCCTTCCGGGAAGCGGTGAAAGCCGTGAAGCCGGACGCGCTCCTGGTGGGGGAGATCCTGCACGAGGCCACGGAATTTCTCCGGGGGGATGAGTGGGATGCGGTGATGAACTACCTCTTCCGCGGCCTGGTGGTGGACTTCTTCGCCAGGCGGGAGATCGGGGCGGCCAGATTCGATCAGGAGCTGGCCGGCCTCAGGATGAAGTATCCCCGGCAGGCGCAGGATGTCCTCTGGAATTTGATCGGAAGCCACGATACCGAGAGGTTTCTGACCCTGTCCAACGGCGATGTGGACGCTTTAAAGCTGGCGGCCACCTTTCAGATGACCTATGTGGGGGCGCCGATGATCTACTACGGCGATGAGGTGGGAATGGAGGGCGGCCCGGATCCGGACTGCCGGAGGCCGATGCTCTGGGAGGAAGGGCGGCAAAACCGGGAGCTCCTGGCCTACTACAAGAAGCTGATCCAGGCCCGCCGCGAGGTTTCCGCGCTGCGGCGGGGCTCATACCGGACGGTGGCGGCCTACGACGAGCTTGGGGTCTTTGGTTTTGAGCGCCGCGACGGCTCATCAGCGGCGGTGGTGTTGTTCAACAACAGCGCCGTGGATCAGTGGGTCGCTCTCCACGGCTTGACCCGGCCATTATCCGGGCGGCTTACCGACCGGCTCAGCGGCAATGTCTGCGAGGCGGCGGGGGGCGACTGCCTGGTCTTCCTGCCGCGCATGTCGGCGGCCATGTTTACCGGCGGGGCATGAACATTTGCCTGTTAAGGTTTTACCCTCCGGGAAAGCTCAGTCAGGTAAGTTCATCCAGGAAAGTTTCATCAGAAATTATCCGGCGAGGCAGGCCGGCAGCAATTTTTCCACCTCGGAGATCTCCCGGATGGCGTGATCGGCCAGCGAAGCGCGTTTTTTAGCGTTTTTGGGGTCGAAGAGGATGGCGAGCATCCCCACCTGTTTGGCGCCAAGGATGTCCTTTTTGACGCTGTCGCCGATAAAGGCGGTCTCCTCGGGCGCCGCCGCCAGCACCCGGCAAGCCGCCAGAAAGATCTCCGGGCGGGGTTTGCGCAGGCCGAAGTCGGAAGAAACGATCACCGTGTCGAAATAGTCCAGGACCTCCATCTGGCGCAGCACGGCCCTGACAAATTCGGTGGAATAGATCCCGTTGGAAACCAGCCCGATCTTGTAACCCGCCTTTTTCAGGGCGGCCAGAGTGTCGGGCACACCGGGAAAAGGGGTGATCATGGGGAGGATCATCTCGTAGAAGACATCCACAACCTGCCCGGCCAGGTCGGGCCTCGGAATGCCCAGGTCGGCGAGGACAATTCCGATCAGCTCGGCGGCCTTGCTCTCGCGCCCGGTTTTCTTGGCCTGGGTGCGCAGACGCTGGTAAACGAGGAAGCTGGCCAGGGAAAATTTCAAGGGGGAGACTTTGTATCCCTGCTCCTGGAGAAAATCAGAGACCTCTTTCACAATTGCCTTTTTGAAGATCATGGATTTGACATCCTGCACGCAGAGGGTCTTCCCCAGGTCAAACAGGACGGCCTTGATCATTTATTGCGCTGCTCCTCTCTTCCTCCCCTCTCTATCTGAAGGCTCCTATGGCCTGGCGATGATCTTGAGGAGGATGTCGCCCCATAGTTTTTCGACGCGGGTCACCGTCAAACCTGCTTTTTTCACGTTTTCCACGGTGTTCCGGTTGATATTGGTGCCAATCAGGCCGTAAACCAGCGGGTTCAGCCAGTCCATCAGGGCGCCCAGGACCGGCCGGCAACTCCGCACGTGCTCCAGCATCACCACCTGGCCGTCTGGTTTGCACACCCTCCGGATCTCCCGCAGGCCGGCGACGGGGTCCGGCACGGTGCAGAAGACGCAGGTGGTGATCACCGTGTCGAAGGTCCTATCCGGGAAATCCATCTTCTGGGCGTCCATCAGGCGGAGATCCACTTTGGCGCCAAGCTCGTCGCGTTTTTTGACGGCCTTCTCCAGCATCTTCTCGCTGAAGTCGATGGCCGTCACCTCAACATCTTTGGGATAGAAGGGGATGTTCTTGCCGGTGCCGACACCCACTTCCAACACCTTTCCTCTGGCATACTTCCAGATCTCTTTGTGCAAGCGGTCGTCCATCTTCATGAAACGCATGTCGTAAAAGCGAGCCACCCGGTTGTACTTGCGGCGTACGGAAGCCGTCGTTTTTTCATCCACCATGGTCCTGTCCTCCTCATGCTGGCATGAAGAACGGCACCTGCGCCGGTTGCGCCTGAGCCGTCCAAACATCCTTAGTCGGTGTCCTACCCTGTATAAACTTGCTTTGTACCCGGTAAGTTCCAAATCGGAAAACGCAATATTACCGGCGCCGGCCCGGTGGAATTAGAGCTTTTGATCCCGGGCCGGCGCCAGCAGAATTTGTGCGCAACGCAAGGCATGTTGCGCACAAATCTTTCTCCCCGTATTGCACGGCTATTGTTGCGCAAAAAAGACAATTTTATTGCGCAAACGAGGCAGGATTTTGCTCCTCTCGCCCCGAATAATGGCAAAAATGGATCCTCGTAACACGGGGACCAAACTTGACGAAGGGAGGAAGGTCTTACTTCCAGGCTCGGATCCGTGAATCGTCGGATCCATGAGCTTTCCGAAGTAAGGCGAAACAGGTGAAATGGAGTTTTTCGGTCGTCATTCAGGTGCTGTTTCTGGCTTTAGTCTGGCTCCTCATGCTCGGAGGGGCAGCCCTGGCCTACGTGGATTTCGGCGCGCCCACCAATGAGACGATGCCGGAAAATCGCAGTGATCGCGAAGAGATCTTCCGGATCCGGATCGTCAACGCGGTTGACGGCCCGATCACCGTGAGCCAGGATCAAGGGAAGACCTGGGTCAAGGTCGGGAAGGTCGTCCAACCGGCCACCAAAACCAACCCCAACGGCTACCGCGCCAGCGGCTGGGCTGAAACCGGCGCCGTGGCCGCCAGCGCTTCGCACGCCATCCACCTGAAGGTGGATCACAACAGCACGGATCCCGCTTTCCCCGCCGGGCACGGCGTATTGATCAGCATCATCCCCAGGGAGTTTTACACGCCCCCGGAGGATTTCGGCGGGCAACCCGCCACCGATAACGGGATTTACACCAACATCAGCGCCGGCACCGAGATCTTCGGGCCCTGGTCGCCTTTTGTGGGGGACAGGCTTTACCTGGAGAGCAATGGGAATGTGTATCCGGTTCCGGTGGGTTATATGCCCCAACCGGGCGATGTGCTGGTGCTGAAAGTGGAACAACCAAAGCAGTACCCTTCGGAGATAGTCTTTGAAAACCGCTACGGCGGGTTGATCACCGTAAAATACCCCCAGGGCCGGGAGAAGATTATTGGCGAGGTGCTGCGGCCGGTGCAGGGCGTCGGGCGCTTCGACGCCGCAACCGCCACCGGCCTTGGCGGGATCAACACGAATCACACCGGGGTAATCACGGTTTCCACGGTGCCGTTCTCCAACTCCCTGGCCCTCGATGATCAGGGGGGCTTCCAGATCCTTCCCGCCTATCATGCCAACGATGACGAGATGATCAATGCACGTGTCCTGACCCAGTGGATGGTGGTGGGGCCGGTGAACGCCACCGACCCGTCGCCGGAGGGAACCGCGCCGTTGTTCAAGCACTATATCCGTCCTGCTTACTTTGCCGGAGACGGGACGGCGAGCTTTCGAACCGAGGTCCGGATCAAAAACGGCGACTGGCAGCCAGTGCCCCAGATTGCCGGCCGGAATGACCTGGGGCTGGTGGGGGTGACCCATGTGCGCATCCTGTTCCCAGACCATCTGCCCGCCATCGCCGCCGGGGCTCCGGTAACGGTCCTTGACCCGCTGCCGGCTTCGGTGAAGGCCACGCCGATTGTGGTTACCGGCGTGACGGCGCCCGGCGCCCAGGTGGAAGTCTTCGTCAACGGAAACTCTCAGGGCACGGTCTATGCTACTGCCGATGGACGGTTCATCTTCCCGAAGGCCTATCTGGTCAAGGGGGAGAACCTGATTTCCGCCCAGGCCACCAACGCCGCGGAGGTAACCGGCCCGCTCTCCCCGGCGGCCAACGTGGTGCTGGAGAATGTACCCATCGCCCCCACGCTGGATCCGCTACCCACCCCGACCAAAAACCCGGTGGTAACCCTTGCCGGGGTGGCCGAGCCGGGCACCGAGGTGGAGATCCTTCTGAACAACGTCTCGCGGGGAACGACCCTGACGGATCCCACGACCGGGAAATTCGTCGTCGACCAGTTCACGCTGCAGGAAGGCGCAAATACACTGGTGGCCGTGGCCCGGTACAATTCCGGCGAGGTGAGCGCGCCGTCTGAGCCGGTCAACGTGGTTCTTGACACCGCCAGGCCCATCATTTCCCAGATTACCCCGGCCTTTGACTCCACGGTAAACACCTCCATGGTGACCATTTCGGCCAAAGTGGACGGGACCGGCACCCCTATCTCCTATCTAGCCATGAAATTTGACGGAAATTCAGTACTGCCGACTTACGATGCGGCGACGGGGATCGTCTCCTATTCGGCCGGCCCGCTGGCCAATGGCATATAACCCACCGGCGTTTACGTCCAGGATCAGGCGGGAAATGCGCAAAGAGTACCGGAAACCGGTGAAGGCACCTTTACCGTGGCGGTGCAATAAGGCATCATTTGAATGAAAGGGGGAAGTGGAGTGCAGAGACAGCAATTGGTCGAAAGGACGATGGTGTTTTCCCTGTGCTGCTTGCTTTTAGGTGCGGCGATGACCTTACTGGCCGGCGTTCCCGCGGTGGCGGCGCCAAATTACGGCCTGTCCACTCCGCGGGTGATGGATAACCTGATTCACGCTTCCGGCCTGGAAGGGCGGATACTCTGGATGGACCTCAAAGCCAACCTGGAACGCCTCAACTCCAGGGAAAAAGTGGCGGCGATTCTCGACAAAGTGGCCCGGGCCAACATCAATACAGTCGCGGTCGGGGTCAAGCACAGCAGCGGGTTCACCACGTATCAGAGCCGGCTGGCGCCGCATATCAGCCAGTGGATCACCACCTATCCCGCTGACTACGATCTCCTGAAGACCATGATCGAGGAGGCCCACCGCCGGAAGATCAAGGTTCACGCCGCTCTGGACATCTTCACGGAGGGGTTGCGCAGCGGCAAAATCCGCCTGGGGCCGGTCTTCGAACACCCGGAGTGGGAGTCAGTGGTCTACACCGTCGGACGGGAACTGATCGCTCCTTCCGGCGCCAGGTGGCCGGCAGCGGCTCTAAATCAGATTCGTTACGCCAACTCGCTGGTGATCTATACGCCCGGGGCGGGAACCACCACCCGCACCAACCAGTGGGGGACGGAAGTGGTGGTCGCCAATGGCGTGGTCGTGGACGTCCAGAACCGGATCGGCAACGCCGCGATCCCGGCGGACGGCTGCGTGCTTTCCGGCCACGGGGAGGCGGAGCAGTTCCTGCTGGCCAACTTTCGAACGGGGGATCCGGTACGCATCGATTTCATCAGCCAACTCAAGCCGATCTCCGGTACCGGCGATGGGATGGTCTACGTCAACCCGCTCTATCCCGCCGTGGGCCAGCATGTCCGCGGCCTTTTGACCGAGATCGTCAAAAATTACGATGTCGACGGAATCATCCTCGACCGGGCGCGCTATACCGGGCTCAATACCGATTTCAGCGATTACAGCCGCCGGGCTTTTGAGCAGTACCTCGGGGCGCCGGTGGCCCAATGGCCCGAAGATATTTACAGTTGGGATGCAGGGCCGGACGGCCTTTCGGAGCAACTGTCGGAGGGCCCGCTCTTCAAGCCATGGTTGGCCTGGCGGGCGGGAGTGATCAGGGATTTTGTGCAAAAAGCCGAATCCGCCGTGCACGCGATTCGTCCTGAGGTCCACTTTGCAGATTACGTGGGTTCCTGGTACCCCCTGTATTATACCTATGGGGTGAACTGGGGGAGCGCGCAGTACCTCCCGGAATACGACTGGGCCGCGCCCGAATATGCCCAGACGGGCTACGCCGGCACCCTGGACTTCCTGATGTCCGGCCTGTATTATCCGGAGGTCACCAAGGAGGAGGCCGCCGCGATTGGCAGCCCTGCCGACTGGTACAGCGTCGAGGGGGCGGCGGAACTCACCCTGCAGGTGACCATGGATGACACC
>JAMCQP010000065.1 GCA_023381695.1 Bacillota bacterium
CGAATGGTTGTAATCTCCTTCATTATGGCACCCCTATCCCTGCAAATAACCAGTATTATGCATTATTGCAACCGCAATCGCCCAGTTGTGTCACCAATACCTTTTGTACTGTCATTATTACTCAATATTTCCAGCAAGTTTTATGCAATAGGATGTATAATTAGTCAAAAACTGGAAATTGTTCTTGGATAGTATATTTCGTTATTCCCTGATGGATTCCTCCTGGGATACTCTCCGGGGTCCTTGAGTTTTTCCCCAACTTTGCCGGAGGGCTAACTGTAGTATCTTGATCCTGGGGCCAGCCCATCCAATATTTCCGTTGACAGTAGCACGCGTGTTTGATACAATGTTTATGAAAACACACGTGCGCTTTAAGGAGGTATCAAAATGGTTGTTTACCGTCCCAAGCCCTATTACGTGCCTTCCGGCCGATCCGCCGAGAAAGAGTTGCGGCGCTTGCTTATTGGTTTGGGATGCCGCATTCCCGAAGAGGCCACCCTGAAGCAGCTTTACGCCATCTATTTCCATGCCAGGGAACAGAAGTTTCACAACCGGCTTTCAGGTTAACCGATCTCCCAGAATCATTGTGACGATGTGCACAATTTTTTCACACCTGCGCCAGAAAGCCAGAAAGAAGGAGATTACAACCCTTCATCGAATACTTCTGTCGTTGGACCAATTTGAACAAAAAGAATCGATGAGAGGGTGGATTTCCATGTGCAAGAAGGTAACCCCTTCGGGAAATGACTCGTCCCTTGAGATTCCTGAAACCGGCGGCCAACCGTTCACTCAACAGCCGTCACCGCCTTCACGGAAGTGGAAGATTGCCGCGCTTGCCGATTCCTTTCACCGGATGCTGTCAAAAGCCAGGATTTTAAGGGTACAAGGAAACTTTGTCCGTAATATTCCTCTTGGCATGGTCATCATCGATCATGCCGGAAAGATCATCGACATTAACGATCTGGGCGCCGCCGTCTATGCCAGACCCAGGAAACAACTTCTGGGGCAGGACATTCGCCAAGTTGTTCCCGCGCATTTCCAGCCTGCCGCATTGCGGGCTTTGCAAACCGGCCAAACGATGGTAGTGGAGCATAGTTTCTCCTCGGCCGGTCATCCGGAATGTGTAGCCCGCATTTACTCCAGCCCGCTCCGTGACCATAACGATAACGTAATCGGCGCCATGGCCATTTTTCAGGAGATCACCGAAGAACGGCAGTTGCAATTGGCGCGCCTTACCACCAAAAGAGCGTTGCTGCACCTGCGAGACTACATCATGATCATCGACCGGGATGGAAAGATCGTCTTCGCCAACAAGTTTCCGGAGGAGGTGGTGGGAAAGTCATACATCGACGTGGCGTTCGGCGGCCGGAAATTTGATACCGAAGGCAACTATCTCTGCCGGACCATGGAAACCCTGGAGACCGGCCGGGAATATATCAACGCCATTATCCCCTCTCCGGATCAGACAGGGTTCTTCCGGTTGGATATCCGGCGGCTGATGGACAACGACGGCAACTTCCTGGGAGTGGTTTCGTACCGGGCCGACATTACCGAAGAGATGCGGATGAAGGAGCAGCTAAGGAGAGCGGAACTGCTGGAGACTGTAGGCCAGATCGCTTCCACCACCGCGCATGAACTGCGCAACCCGCTTACCGCCATCCGGGCGGCGGCGCAGGTCGGAACCATGGCGGACAACCCGGCGGAAAAGGACGGTTACTTTAGATTTATCGCCCGGGAGATCGATAAGATTAACGAGTTCATAACCGAACTGGCCACCCTGGCCAGACCAGAAAGGGAAGAACCCAGGGCAGCCGATATTCATGAAGTGATCGAAAGCGTGTTGACCCTGACCAGCAGCAAACTCCAACTCAACAGGATCACCGTGAAAACGTATTATGAAAAAGACCTGCCAAAAGGGTTTTTGTGTAAAAAACCCCTCAAGCAGGCCTTCCTGAACATTATCACGAACGCCGTCCAGGCCATGCCCGATGGCGGCGAGCTCGTCATCCGGGTGGAAGGCCCGCCCGATAGGGATAAAATCCGGATCGCCTTCTCCGACACCGGGGTTGGCATGAACCCGGAGATCCTTGGGCAGATCTTCAACCCGTTCTTCACCACCAAAGATCGGGGAATTGGCCTGGGGATGTCCGTAACCCACCAGATTATCACCGAGGTTCATCACGGGGAGATCGCGGTGGAAAGCGAGCCACACATGGGAACCACCGTTTATGTGGAACTGCCGGTGGCCACTGCCGATCTGGCGGCCGCAACCTCCCGGTAGCAACATTATCCAAGCGCCTTTTTAAGCAAGGGGATCAGATCATCGAATTGTTCAGCCACCAGCGCCCCGGCCTGCTTGAGCCTGGCCACCTTTTGCGACGGTTTGCCCGCGCCGCCGGAGATCATCGCGCCGGCATGGCCAAAGACGGTTCCCTCGGGCAAGCTTTCCGTAAACCTCCCCGCCACAAATGAAACCAGGGGCTTCGTAAAACCGCCTTGCTGGATATAGTCGGCCATCTCCTCCTCAAAACTGGTTCCGGGTTCGGAGAAGGTAACCACCGCACGCGTCTCCGGATCTTTTTCAAAAAGGGCCAACAGCTCTTTGGGCGGCGAACCGATCAGCGCATCCCCGCCGATGCTTACGCTGGTGCTTACGCCATACCCGGCCTTTTTGACCATCCAGGAGGTTTCGGCGGTCATGCCGCCGCTGCGGGAGATCACCCCCACATGGCCTGGAACGAAGCACCGTTCCACGTTGTCCCCGCCGATCGCCCCCAGCTTTACCCGATCCGCGGGGCTGATGATTCCCACGGAGTTGGGCCCCACCACGCGCACGCCTTCGCGCCGGGCCAGATGCAGAAATTTGATCACATCCTGCTGCGGCACGTTTTCCGTGGCGATAAAGATGAATTTGATCCCGTTGGCGATGGCCTCCAGTACCGCATCATAAACGAAAGCCGGGGGAACGTAGACCATGGAGGTATTGAGCTCGTGCGCCCGGCACGCCGCCGCAAGGGTGTCGTAGACCGGCGCCCCGTGAACCGACTCGCCGCCTTTGCCGGGAGTAACCCCCGCCACGATGGGGGTGCCGTAATCCAGGGTATGCCTGGTAACCATCGAAGCCTCGCGGCCGGTGATTCCCTGCACCACTATTTTTGAGTTTCGATCCAACAGGATAGCCACTACCGCTCCCCTCCCTCTGCGCCATAGCCGGGATAAGCTTCCCGCATGCGCTCCACCATTCGCCCGGCCGCTTCGGCCATGGTCACCTCGTCGCCATAGTACTCGACCCCGGCCCGGGCAAAGATCCGCCTGGCCTCCTCCTCATTCACACCAGCCTCCCGCACCACCACCGGGAAGGAGGACGGATCGATCTTCATCTCCTCAAGGGCCCGGACCACCCCCCGCGCCACAATATCCACCTGGGTGTTGTTGGTGATGTTCTGGGCCACAAAGAGACCTTTCACGCCAGGCTTGGAGAGGATACCCCTGGCCAGCCCGCAAACCTTGTCTTCCGGCGGGTTGCCGCCGAACTCCGAGTAATTGGCTGGCCTCCCGCCGTGATGCACCAGCGCGTCAAACAACAGCAGGCTCCCGCCTCCGCCGCCGCACATAAAACCTATATCGCCGCCGTCCATCTCCGTGTAGCGGGCGGTTCCCCGGTAGGGGTCCGCTTCGTTGACCTCCACCACCCGGCGCTCCAGGTCCGTCAGCGGCCGCCAGGCGCGTTCCGCCCCCATCTGAACGGTTCCCGCCAGTTCCGGGTGCCGGTACATGGCGCTGTCATCCACCGCCATCACCGTCGCGGCCGCCGCCACCTCGCCATCCGCCGTGATGACCAGCGGGTTGACCTCCAGGATGTAAGCATCGTACTGTTCAAATGCCTTATAAAGCTTGACCAGCACACCGGCCAGCGCCTGCAACGTCTTGCCCGTAATCCCCGCCTCCGCCCAGACCTGCCGTGCCGCATAATCAGGCAGGCCCAGCAGCGGATCCACATGGAAGGTGGCCACCTTGTCCGGATGCTCCCGGCTCAACTCCTCCACATCTATGCCGCCCATGGAGCTCACAATCACCACCGGAAGTTTCCGGCGACGATCGATGGCCAGGGAGGCATACAGCTCCCGGGCGATATTGAGCCGCTCTTCCACCAGCACCTCCGCCACCGGATACCCGCCCACCTTCATCCCGAGAAGCTCCCGCGCCAGCGTCTCCGCTTCCGCGGGCGATCCGGCGAACTTGATCGCCCCCGCCTTCTTGCGCTTGCCGACCGGGACCAGCGCCTTCAGCACCACCGCCTTGCCCAGTTCCGCCGCCAACCGGCGGGCCTCCTGCGAATCCCGGGCCACGCCGTGGCGCGGTACGGCGATCCCCAACCTCTGCAACAGATCCTTGCTCTGATTTTCCAAAAGCCGTGCCAATCCCCTGGCCTCCCTCGTCAAATTTTTGGAGCGTTTTCATTTTGGAATGTTTCGTTTGGGAGCGTCTCCGCCAGGGCCAGAATCTTCCTGGCCCGATGCGCAACCGGATAATCCACAAGCTGTCCATCCAGTTGAATCGCCGCATCTCCCTGGGCTTCGGCCTTTGCAAAGGCTTCCACCACGCGGCGCGCCCGCTCCACTTCAGCCTCCGTCGGCGTAAAGATCCGGTTTACCGGCTCGATCTGATCGGGATGAATCACCAACTTCCCAAAGAATCCAAGTTGTTTTACTGCCTTCGTCTCCGCGATCAAGCCTTCCTGATCCCGGATGTCCGGAAACACGGTGTCCACGGGCGGCAAGACGCCCGCCGCCCTGGAGGCCACCACCAGCTGGGAGCGCGCATACAAAAGTTCGGCGCCGCCCTTGGCGTAGCTTGTCCCGATATCCAGGGTAAAATCCATCGCCCCAAAGGCCAGACAGGCCACTCGCCGGGACGTGGAGGCGATCTCAAAAGCGTTCCAGATCCCCCGGGCGCTCTCCACCAGGGGGATAAGTTCAATGCTTCCTTCCGGCAACCCCCGGGCGTGTTCGAGTTCCGACAGCAATTCTTCCACCTGCCGCATGTCCGCGGCCGACTCGGACTTGGGCAACATGATCCCGTCCAGCCCGTCCTCGACCACACTTTCCAGGTCTTGTCGCCAGAGGCCGGAACCGGTGGAATTGATGCGCACATGGATCCGGGGGGAAGGCTTACCCGCCGTGGGCAGGGACTTGCCGGAGCCCAGCGCCTTCATGGCGTTCCCGGCCATCTCTCTGGCCCGCGCCTTTTCGCTCAGCGCCACCGCGTCTTCCAGATCCAGGATTACGGCATCGGCATTGAGGCCAAGCGCCTTGCTCACCCGTTTCTCATTGTTGGCGGGCGTAAACAGGTAGGTGCGGGAAGAAGCCATCTGAACCCCTCCAGGAAAGCGATTCGAGTTTCCAGGGAAAGCAAATTCCAGTTCATATAGTTTCCCCCTGAAAGGCTAAATTCCTGCCCTTTGCCACTATTTAATCGGGGCACGCTAAAAGGCGGGGAACAACCCCGCCTCATAAGACTTTAAATCTAATCAACCGCCGTTCGTCACCGGTAGCCGTCCGC
>JAMCQP010000037.1 GCA_023381695.1 Bacillota bacterium
AATTCAAGCATTCGGCCATCAGGCCGACGATGTCGCGCCCTCTTGAGCGCGACTTTTTTAGTTTATCACATCCGCTGCCCTTTGTCAACTGCCAGTTTCCAGGAATTTTCCCATTTCCTTTTGCCGTTCCCTGATTCTGGCACCCGACTCGCGACAGCTTTTATATATTACCACAACGCAAATTACTTGTCAAGGCTTCCCTGCCGCATTTTTGATCCCAACTCCTCAAGCGCCTTCCTGGCCGGCTTCAACCCCGAGATAGGCCTGGATCACCCGCGGATTCTTCCGGATCTCCGCCGGAGTTCCTTCAGCAATGGTATTCCCGTAGTCAAGAACCACGATCCGCTCGCAGATTCCCATCACCAGTTGCATGTCATGTTCGATGAGGAAGATCGTTAACCCGAAATCCCGCCGCATCTTCTGGATAAAGGACATCAGATTCAAAGTTTCTTGGGGGTTCATCCCGGCCGCCGGCTCATCAAGCAAAAGAAGCTTCGGCCGGGTGGCAAGGGCACGAGCGATCTCCAACCTCCGCTGCTCGCCGTAGGGCAGGCTTCCCGCAGTCTCCTCCGCAAGGTGCGCCAGCCCCACCGCCTCAAGAAGCTCCAGGGAGTTCCGGTACATCTGTTGCTCCTCGCGAATATAGGCCGGCACCCGGAGAATCGCCCCGAGCGGGCCGGACCTGAGCCGGAAATGGTGGGCAATCATCACGTTGTCGATTACTTTGAGGCTGCCCAGGAGCCGGATATTCTGAAAGGTCCAGGCAATGCCGCGGCTGACCACCTGATCCGGCCGCAAGCCAATCATCTCCCGCCCCTCAAAACGAATCCGGCCCGCGGTAGGCCTGTATATGCCGGTAATCATATTGAAGACCGTGGTCTTGCCGGCGCCGTTGGGGCCGATGAGCCCCACCAGTTCGCCGGGGTTGAGCCCCAGATTGAAGTTTGAAACCGCCACCAGCCCGCCAAAACGGATGGCCAGCCCCTCTATTTCCAACAATGCTTGTCCCGACAACGCTTGCGCCGCCCCGGCCATCAGCGGGCCCTCCCTTCCTGCCGGAAACGGCCCCGGCCCAAACGGCCAGGAAGCCCTTCCCAGGAGAATTCACGCCGTCCAAAGAGACCCTGCTGATAGAAGATGATCATAAACATCAAGAGGAGCGAGAAGACCACCATCCGCATCCCCGGAATACCGGGGACCTGGAGAGGCCCGATGGAAAACGGCGCCTCGATCGGCCGCAGCAGTTCAAGCAGCACCGTGTACAGTATCGAAGCCACCACGGTGCCGGTAATGCTTCCGAGCCCACCCACCACGACGATCAACATGATATTGAAAGTCAAAAGAAAGTTGAAGGTTTTGGGGTCAATGGTGGTCACCAGGCTTCCCAGCAGGCCGCCCCCGATCCCGGTAAAAAAGGCTCCTGTAACAAAAGAGAGCACTTTGTGGTAGGCCAGCCGCACCCCCATGCTCTCGGCGGCGATCTCGTTCTCGCGAATCGCCATGAGCGCCCGCCCATAACTGGAGGTAATCAGCCGCCGGATCACGAAGATCGTCAAGATCGCCCAGCCCCATGTCCACCAGAGATTGGCGTAGGCGGGAATCCCTTTTAACCCCAGCGCGCCGTTGGTTATGCCCTGGAGATTGTTGGCCACCACCCGAATTATTTCCGCAAAGCCCAGAGTGGCGATCCCCAGGTAATCTCCTCGGAGGCGAAGCACCGGCAATCCGATGAGTAAACCAAAAAAAGCCGTTACGAGACCGGCGATCAACAGCGACGGCAAGAATGGCCATTGCACCGAATTAAAAGGCCAGATCAGCGGGGTCATGAGAAACATCATCTCTTTTTGCGCCGCCGGCATGGTCAACAGAGCGGCCACATAGGCTCCCACGGCCATAAAACCGGCATGACCCAGCGAGAACATCCCCGTGAACCCATAGATCAGGTTGAGACTCACCCCGAGGATGATGTTGATTGCCGAAAGATTGAGGATTCGCAGCTTATAGTCGTCAAGGTTGGCCTGGGTCCAGGCCAGGAAGACCGCTCATAAGGCCAACACCAGCAGGGTCAGAGCGATTTTTGCACGTCCGGTCATGTTACACCTTCTCCGCGATTTTTTCTCCCACGAGCCCGGTGGGCCACACCAGAATAATGATCAGGATCAGGAAGGCCAGCGCAGAGCCGATGGCAAAAGTGAGAGAGATGGTCCGATTCACATCGATCCCCATCAGCCGGGCGATTTCCATATCCTTGGAGATGGCCCGCATGGCAAGCCCCGCCTTGGTATTATAGATCAGATACCACAGAGCCACCAGGAGGAGGATCGAAAAGAGCGGGATCACAAAGGTGATGCTCAGCGTGCGTACCCCGCCAATTTCGATGACCCGGGAGAAGAACTCCGGGCGGGCGAACGCCTTCGGCCGCCCGCCAAAGACCACGAGGCCCAGATTTTCCAGGAAGAACGAGACGCCGATGGCCGAGATCAAGGCGGAGATCCTGGGAGCATCGCGCAGCAGTTTATACGCGACCTTGTCCAGCACAATCCCGCACAGGGCCGTCAACACAATGGAAAGCATAAAGGAGGCCCACCAGGGGAGCGCAAAGATCAGAATCCCGAGGCTGCCCAGGGATATCCCGTTTGCCAGGTGCGCCTTATTGTTTACCTGGCAATAATCGCCTGCAAAACGGCAAGCAGGATTACTCCCGGGATGCCGAGAAAGCCTGCCACAAGAGCGGTTATCGGGTTAATCGGGATGCTCAGGGCCACATAATGGCCGAGTAAATTGGTCGCCCACAGCAAGACCCCGCCCAGCAATGCATTGTAGAGCAGAGTTGCCACGATCCGGAGAGGCAAAAAAAGGATCCGGCCCAACAGGTACAGCAGGATCAGGCCGAAAATAAAAGCCACGATCACCGGGATCTGCAGGTGCATTCACAAACCCTCCCCGATGATCAGGCTATGTGCCCCCCGGAAGATTATGCCCTAATGTGTCAGGTTTTCTCTTGCGGTTCTGAAGGGTTTGTCGAGGCGAAGACCTTTTTTTCGGGCCATCTTTAGCAGATAAACGTACTTCTTTTCTGCGGCGTCCATGGAATAGATGGCCATGTCTATGAGATCCGGATCCGTGACATACTCGAAAAAGCCACCGGCCATCTGCCACTCCTTGTGCGCCTGTTCGATGCTTTCCAGGAGACTGGTCTCCTTCTTCCCGGTTTGCTCACTGGACGGCGGAATTACCTGTGCAGCGATGGCCGACCAAAAGTTGGATAGAATGCTTGACATAATTCTCCTCTCCCTTGACACGCAGGGCTTCTATCCAACAGTATAGGCACCAAAATCGGTCTTTATTCACTTGGAGAGGTCAATTTTGCAATCCCCGGCTTTAGCCGCGCGGGGTATCACATCTCTCTCCGTCCTTCCAGAGCTCTGGAAAGCGTCACCTCATCCACATACTCCAGATCGCCGCCAACCGGCAAACCGTGCGCAATGCGGGTTACCTTCACCCCCAGAGGTTTTACCAGCCGGGCCACGTACATGGCGGTGGCCTCCCCCTCCACATTGGGATCGGTGGCCAGGATCACTTCCTTGACCGAGCCATCCTGGAGCCGCGGCAACAGCTCTTTCAAGCGAATATCGTCAGGACCGATACCTTCCATGGGTGAAATGGCCCCCTGCAAGACGTGATACATGCCCTTGAAGTCCCTGGTGCGCTCCAGCGCCACCACGTCTTTCGGTTCCTCCACCACGCAAATTATGGAACGATCCCTGGACTGGTCGGAGCACAACCGGCAAGGATCCTGGTCGGTAATGTTAAAGCAAGTGGAGCAGTAAATAATCTTGTCTTTGACCTCGGCAATGGCCTCCGAGAGGTTCTGGGCGTCCTCCCTGGAGGTGCGGATGATGTGGAAGGCCAGCCTCTGGGCGGTCTTCGGCCCGATTCCCGGCAGTTTGGTCAATTCCCCGATCAGGCGTGCCACAGGAGCAGCATAATACAACGGAGATTCTCCCCCTTAGTCCAGGAGTACGTTCTCGGAAAGATTGGAAGCCTAACGGATTTAGAGCAGGCTTAGAACAGGTTGGGAAGCCCCGGAATGTTCATCCCGCCGGTCACCCTGGCCATCTCCGCCGCGGCCATCTCCTGGGCTTTACGCAAGGCTTCGTTAACGGCGGCCAGCACCAGATCCTGCAGCATCTCCACATCTTCCGGATCCACCGCTTCCGGGGCGATTGTCACGGAAGAGACCTCCAGGTGGCCGTTCGCCACCACTTTTACCACGCCCCCGCCGGCGGCGCCTTCCACGGTCTTGCTCTTGAGCTCCTCCTGGACCCGGGCCATGTCCGTCTGCATCTTCTGGACCTGTTTCATCATCTTCTGCATGTTCATCATTGCGGTTTCCCCCTCATCTGAATCAGTACGTTCTCGGAAACTCGAAAAGCCATCGGATTGGAAGCCTTCCGAGTAGGGCATCTATTTTTTCTCCCCACCTTACCAGACTATTCTAAATTGGTACCGCAGATTCCGCGGTCGCTGCAAAAGCGTTATTTTGTTGATGCTAAAATCGTTCACTCCGGCTCCATCCAGAAGTTCAATTCCGATTTCTCCCCGGCTCTTGATCTTGCAGACCACGCCTTGATGCAGCTTCCCCGACTTTTCTGCCATTACCACATCTCCATGTTGGATGAACCTTACTGTGCCCAGAGGAACTTCTTCCCCACGACCTACCACCTTGATCTGGGGCCTTTTCCGCCCCACATCCACCAGGGCTACCCCGCGATTGATCTGCCGGTGGCGGTCGAAGAGCTTTCTCACCCGCCGTCTTAATGGCTTTACCACCAGTTCCGGGTGCTGGTCGTTTCTCACCTCTGCAGCCAGGTTCCCTTCTCCGACAACCATCGCTACCGCGTCGTTGGCATGGCTCTTTTCCAGCCCCTGCACCCAACGATAGTACTTGGTCTCATAGCCGAAGACGCTTTCCACTGGCGCAATCCTGCCAAGTTCCCGCCGCAGGAATGTCTTGCCCTGCATTACATGGGCGGCATCTTTCAAGCCAGTCAACTCCCGGGCAGACTTCTTCTTGAGCTTGATCCTCCCTGTGGTCACTCCCTCATGGCAATCTGCACAGGGTAATCAGGTTTTCCGGCTGGTTTGTCCCTCCCTCTGACCGAGGGTGGCGATGGTGAACCTCGAGTCTTTTGTTGCGTTCCCCGCAGTGCTGGCAGGTATGCTTATCCCGATAGAGCACCGCCTCGCGGAGATTGCAGTAATCTTTGGTAAAACCCTGCTGGTATTGGACCCCTTCAATAGTCGGGCTTTTCAACTTTTGCGTGTCAATCTGGGCATCTTCCAGCACGATCTTTTCAATCATACACCGGGTTGAAAAGTCCCTCACCACCCTGGCTACCGCTTCTTTTTTGGCCCGGATGCTGGGTGGAACTAACCCTTCCTGGCGTTTGCGAT
>JAMCQP010000055.1 GCA_023381695.1 Bacillota bacterium
CTCCATTCCACATGGTCTTCCCGCCACCGGATACCTGCGGCGTTATTCTTGGATTCCACGCTATCCAATTGATTCTTGCCTTTAAACCGCACTCTTTTCGCCTGGCCATAAAGAACCCGTGCCACGGAATGGAAAGCCCTGGTGGCCAGCTTCTGCGTGGTATGCACATCCAGGTGATCGCCAATCCAGGACCGGCGCAAGACCACCGCATAGTGCTGGAGGGCAGCATCCTTAAAACCATGTTTGCCTCGGGCCTCGGCAAAAAGAGCGTTGCGTCCGGGATCGCCTTTGGCAAGACCGATTGCCATCCGGTATGGCTTCGACTGACGCACCAGATTCAGACGCCGAATGGCCTCTCCCACGCAGGCATTATAGACCTGTCTGGCTGCTTCCAGACGGGCCAGAAGTGCCATCTCTTGACCCGAAAGGACCTTCAGCGGAATCTCGCAGATGAAGGAAGGGCTCTCTTCAGACGTCTTTCTGCTTTTCGATGTATTGCTTGATGATGGCAAGGGGTGCGCCTCCCACGGTAGCCACAAAATAACTGTTGGTCCACAAAGTCGGTAGTCGACTTTTCAACCGCGGAAATTCTTGCCGCAACAGACGAGAGGATCGTCCTTTAATTTGTTTAACCAATCCATGGATGCCGTATTGAGGATCTATACTGGCCAAAAGATGGACCTGGTCCGGCATGACTCCCATCTCAATGATTCTTGCTTTGCGTTCTTGGGCTACTTGATGGATGATCTCCTTCAAACGCATTTCAACGGGGTCATATTTTTTGCTATCGTTTTCTATTATATCCTATCACCGCCTGCTACTTGCTGTCAATATGAAATAAAGCGAACCAGCGCTCTAAGGCGTTACGGCAGACCAAGGAGCATATCGACAAATTTCTCAGCAGCTATCAAGACTGACTTTGCAGTCGAGATTTTCTCGATTGTTCCGTTGCAAAACCAACAAAGAAAGGAAGCATGACGAGCACGGAGAAGAGCCCCACGACCATGAAGGGATACTGGAAGCTCTTGCCGGGTGCCAGGCCGTTATAAGTGGGGGAATGGGCTGGAGGATGGCGGAAGATCTTCGCAATCGTGGAATAGAGACGCTCTTTGCCGGCGAAACCGATACTGACACAGCCGCAGATAAATTTATCAAGGGCGAACTTCCGCCCATTCAAGAACATTTTTGCGGCCATCAGCTAGTCGCATACTGTCAAGCGAGCCTATGCAAAAAAGAAACCGTAACCCTGAGATTTAAGAATTTCACTTTTTCTTCTTTAGGTGCCAATGGATATTGGCGACAAAAAAGGTGGTGGGCAAGTTTGCGCCTAAAAACATAAGCCTGGAGGATGATTTGATGAAAAGTAAAAAAGTGCCAAGTCTACTGGTAGCTTTAGTCTGTCTCGGGTTGCTTTTGTTCGCTATTCCGGTGAATGCAGAGGAAACCAAATCCGTCATGTTTAACCCCTTGGGCCTGTTGTTCGGCATATATAACGCCGAATATGAACAGGTTATCAGCAACGACATGAGCTTTAACGTTGCTGGTCTTGTTGGTTACAAGTGGATCTTCTCCGGCGGGTTTACCACCGAAGCAGCGGCAGGCGTAAATGTGTCCACTGGTACTATCAAAACCAATGACTCATCGACTCCTCCGGCAGGGTTAACCGGAGTCGGACCTGCACTCAGCCTGAAACTCGGGTATTCGTTCTAAAAAAATTTCGCAGGAAAGGCCGGCAGAAATGCCGGCCTTTCCTTTGCGAGTATGCATTAGACCCACCCCTCAGAACAGCCCTCAACTTTAGAACAGGCTGCCCAACGTCAGAAATAATTGCGGTTTTTCCCCGTCGAGCGGGTAAGCATACCCCAACCTGATCTCGGGTGCCGCTATCCCGTAAAGAAGGCTGGTTTTGAGCTTCGTCTCGACGCCGACCGAGGAAAGAACTTCTCTGTTCCATGGGCTTCCCAGGTCCCAGGCGGCGCCCGCATCAACAAACCCGCCAAAACTCAGGTCATCCAGAAAGATCGGGAGATCCCGCCACCCGCGCTGGATCCCGATTCGCACCGGCCATGCCTCGGCGCTGGCAAACCCGTAGGCGTTCCCCGACAGGGTGGACGTGGCAACTCCCCTGACAGGCTGCCAGGAGCCGCTCCCCCCGATTTCGAACCGGCCGGAGGCTTCGGAAACGCCACCAGCCACCCGCAAAGAAAGGCGTTCAATTCCCCGGTGAAAAAGCCCATTATCGATCAACACTTCGCCGGTCTTGTAGCTCAAACTCTGGTCCCCTTCGGCCTCCAACGCCAGCAGGATGGATTCGGCGGACCGCCGGAGCCATTCATTGTGTCCCGACACCCTCCGATGGTCAAATTCACCGAAAAGGCCCCGGTATTGCATCTCCAACGGGGAGCCCACCCAGGCCGCCTCGTCCAGCTGAACACCAAAGGAGAGGCTGCTGGCGCTTCTGTTGTGGGGGAATGGATAAAAGACTCCAAAGCTTTGAATGGCGTTACGGACAAAAAAGACCGAGTTTTTGTCCTCATGGGGCCAGGTGATGTCGCTGAGAGTAAGGAAAAGGGATGGGTTTCCCGCCCAACCGGGGGTTACCGTCCCCGCAAGGTTGTAACCGGGCATCCCGCTGGCCGTGGAATAGTGCGCCTCGGCAGTATAGACGATGGCCCCCAGAGCATCCATCCCCGCCGTCACGGCGCCGAACTGAACGCCGTCATAATCCGGCAGCACAACCGGCAGCCACCATTTCGGCGCGGCCGTCTCGAACGGATTGTACGGATGAACCGGGTAGGCCGCCTCAAATTTGGCCGCCACCGGCGGAGTCTCGGCCTGCCATCCCGTTTCAACCCACCGGGACGGGTCGAAAGCCATCTCTTGAAGGTCGTACCCCGACACGCTGTAACTGGAGAAGATGATCTTCGACCCATCGGGCGTCACCACCGGATCAAAGGCCCCGTAAAGCAGGTTTGTGATGCGGTAAAGCTTGCCGCTCTCCAGGTCGCAGGCAAAAAGGTTATTGACCCCGGTCCTGTCCGAATCGAAGAGCACGTAACGGCCGTCCCTGCTCCAGGATGGGCTGCGGTCCGTGGCCTTGTCCTGGGTTAGAAATCGCAGGCCCGGCTCATCCGCTGCTGGCCCGTCCGCCGCCTGCCCATCCGCTCCAACGACGGCGATATCCTGAAAACCGCCCCATCTCCAGATTTGCAGCGCAATCCTCTTCCCGTCAGGCGACCAGGCCGGCAAGGCATACTGGGTTTCGTCGGTTCCCGTTAAAATAGTATGAATCCGCCGGGTGGATACCTCCATGATCTTGAGGCTGGTCTGCAGGCCCTCCCGGCTGACAAAAGCGATCTCGCGGCCATCAGGAGACCAGGACGGCCCGTCGGCCCGCAAGCCCCTGCTCAGGCGGGTGCGTTTCCCGGACCGAAGATCGGCCACATACAGATCGCCGAACTCCTTCATGGGGTCGACGTTATCCTGCTCGGCATAGACAATCTTCTCCCCGTCGGGGCTCCACGAGACCTTGTTGCCGAAGGCGGCATCCACCGGGGCCACCTCGCGATCCACAGAACCATCCTTGGAGACCACCCGGAGTTGCGGCAATACCCCCTTTGTTGACAGGGTGGAATAGGCCACCCATTCCCCGTCGGGCGACACCTCCGGCTCCACGGCGACCTTCTTCCGGGTCAGGGAGCGGGATTCTGTCAGGCCCTGGCTCTTCAATTCCGCGGCCTGTTGCGCGTACTTCTTCTCCAGATAGCTCTTCCAATCCGTATATAGCCGGGAGGGAGTGGTCTGAACCACCCTGGCCAGGTAGGAGATGTAGCCCAGCTCATAGAAACTGCCATACCCCTCGTTGACCTTCTTCAAGATCTCTTCGCCGTAAACGTCCGCCACGAAATTCAGAAGCGACCAGCCATACAGGTAAGTCACGCCGCCCGGCTGCCATCCGTCCAGGCCATAGTCGGCCAGAAACTGGTCCAACTTCGGCAACCTCCCGTCCAGGGTCTGCGCCCGGAGGAACATGTCAAAAAAGGCATCCCCACCCCTGCCGCCCCCTGCCACCCGGGTCTCCTGGTAAACGGCATACCCTTCAAGTACAGCACCTGACGCCGTCGCCAGGGGAGTAGAGAGGACCGGGACATGCCCGAAAGTTTTCCTGGTCCAGCCGGCCAGCCCGGAGTTGATATCCATGTGGAATACATGGGTGAGCTCATGGTAGATCGCCAGCTTGAACCAGCTTTCGTACCTGGTGCTGAGCCCACTGGCGTAGCTGGCCTGGGTGGTGGGATACACCACATTAATCACGGCCAGGTTGAAAAAATACGGAACCACCATTCCGTTGGCCGAGTCGGTGATATCGGCCAATACCAGCTGGATCTTCCCTTCCGGCGCGTGGCCGATGCTTTGGGAAAGGTCAATGTAAGCTTGCTCGGCGATTGCCGCCGCCTGGCCCGCCACGGCTTCCTGCCCCTTTTCGAAGTGCACGGAAAAATGCGGAGTCTCCATGGTAAGCCATTGGGCGGCGCTTGTCGGGGAAGCCCAGAAGATATTCAGAAGGCAAAGCAGTGTGGCAGCCAGAATGGCTACTGGTACGTTGATGTTTTTCATCCTGATCCACATCCAATCGCTGATACTTCGGTGGTTGCCACATATAACTTCGCTTTAACAGGCATTTTTCCTACCAGGAAAAGGAATCAAGCTGTTTCTCAGTAAACTGTGTTATAATAATCTAAAATGGAGGATCTATAATATATAGCGGAAGAACTGTTGCTGCGCCCCAAGGAGTTTTACGACGGCGCCCTGCCCTCCGGCAACTCGGTGGCGGCCTATCTCCTGCAGCGATTGGCCCGCCTGGCGGGAGAGGAAACCTTTCTGGAGCCCTCTCAGCGGCAAATATGGGCCGCTTCCGGAGAAGCGGCGCGGCATCCCGCCGGGCACGCCTTCTTCCTCCTGGCTCTGGAATGGGCGCTGGGCCCGGTGAGCGAGATCGTCGTCGCGAGGCGCCGTGGCGACCATGAAACCGAGGCGATGCTGCGCCTGGTCCAGCAGAGCTACCTGCCGCTGGCTGCGATCCTCTTTCACCCGCCAGTCGGCTTACCCGGTAACGGGCCCCAGGAGGACGGAGAATACCGGGAGTTGGAAATCCTTATGACGCGAGAGAAGGTCGAGCCTCCCAACTAATATAAAGTTAATGAGCACACAAGCATCGGCAATGACAAGAATGCGTTCGTCGACTGTACGCTTCATGACTGTTACTCCGGAAGAATGTCATGCATTGATTTGTCATCAATGTTGTTCGCTTTCAGAGCTTGCGCGACATCCCTCCTCGCCACCCCTGTTTCTTCGGCGAGTTCGAGGAGCTTATTCCGCGAAATCTCACCCCGGCGATAGGCTTCAAATCCCGGGGCGAGAACTTGCTCGGTAAGCGTCCAGTGTACGTCTTCATCCAGGGCGGCAACATGAAAAGTACGAGCAATCAAGCTTGCAGTCTCTTGCTGCTCTCTGAGCGCCTCAAATCTATCTTTAGGGATAAATTTGAGGTTAAGGAGATGGTAGAGTGCCGCCTCATAGCTCACTCCAAAATGATTAGCCAAACTCACCACATCATGAACCTGCAGATCCTGGCTTCCCGGTGACATTCGTTTTTGCACCGAAACCTGCCCTGCGCCATCATAGAGTTCTTGGACCTGGCGAGTCTCCTCTCCCTTGCCAAGCGTCTGCAAAAAGGCTCGGACTCCGGCCTCCGGCATCAAAAAATGAGCTGCAAAGGCATTTGCACGTACTTCCACAAGTTCGTCGCGGTTTTCAACGCGGCTGACGACACCCGAACGATCCCGATCGGCGAGGAGGTGGCAGTATTCATGAGCATATGAGAAGAGTCGACGGTTCCGGCGATGCCCCCGGTTCACCACAATAACCAGGCCTATTTCCCTGCCATGAAAAAACAGACCCGAAATGTTTTCCGGCATTTTATACTCGGCCACTCGCACGCCCTGGCGGCGAATGATCTCCGCAATCTCCCAAATTGGCGACGCACCAAGGTCCAGTCGGCTCCGTTCTTGCCCGGCAAGATACCTGCCTTGAAGGATCGCCTCCCATCGGTTAGCAGGTGCCTCAAGACTGTAATTTACGAGGAGAGTATGTTTGGGTGCCAGCCCTAGCAGGTGCTCCAACTGAGTTGCTTCACGACAGAGCTTCACACATTTATGCAATTCTTCAATAAGAACCGGATCTTCCGCCACTCCTGGCGTAGCCCGGAAAAGCGCAACCACGGAATCCTCTTCGAACGCCTCATCGTTAACAAAATCGCCAACCATGCGCCCGTACAGCCGTGCCATCTCTACAAGCTCCAAGCTGCTGATAGCCCGGCTCCCGGCCTCCATCTGAACAACAGCCGTACGAGGGATCCCAAGTGCTTCAGCCACCTGCTGCTGCGTCAAACCACAATTCACGCGAGCCGCTCTCAAGCGGCGTGCAAGTTCAGATTGGGTGAGCGCCATATAAAAACCTCCTCGCGAAACGAACTTTACGGTTATGACTCATCCTGATCATAAGTATAACCGCATCCAACATCATTGTCAATGTAATTTTCCATGGTTGCTTTTTAAAACAACGAGTGGTTATTGTAATTCGTTTCCCTTCTCGCTATCTGGTTAGGCCCTTCTGTTTTTGGCTGCAACTTCTACTGAGCGAAAGCAGCGAAGGGACTTCAACCCTCTGGTCTACTGAACTGCGAGGCACACAAACGAAAAAGACCCTCACTCGCCGGGCCTTTTGCATGGGTATCCACCAGTCCAGTCATTCTTTCTTTTGTTCCTTCTTCCTTTTAGCACGCAACCTGGAACGGTACTCGCCGGTCGTTTCGTTGACAGATCCGACTCCTTGCTCCAATAACTTTCCACCCCGGTAAAAGGCAGGTTGAAGTCTGGGCGCCAAACCCAAGGCAGCTACCACCTCTTCACGGGGAAAACGCCACTCCCGACCAACCTTGGTTGCCTTAATTCGCCCATCGCGCAGCATGTTGTAGACTGTCTGGGGTGTCACTCGCAGGAAGGAAGATACCTCCTCTACATTCATTAGTCGGGGATAACTCTCATCTTTTAGAGTCCCTTCGATTAAGGATTCCATCATCTCCACATCAGCTGCAGCATAAGCCTCTTCGCCACACTCCGGACAGACATCCGCTTCTATCCCCCGGAAAGTAATTTCAACGCCCACGGGCATGGGTAAACTAATAAACGAAACCAAAACCGGGGATAATCGAAGCAGGTTGGCAGCACGGAGGAGATCACGTGAAGGACAGAAGGCGCGTCGGCAGGCCAATTGTGGCGATCACCGCGGCAGAATACGAGGGCGATGCCATCAGGGCGGCGCTTGAACTGCTTCCCATGGCGGATCTGATCACCAGTTCCGACACCGTGGTGATCACCCCGAACTGGGTGAACCCCAGGCCGCCGCAGACTGGCGCCGTGGTAGGCCCGGAGTCGCTGCGCGAATTGATTCAGCTGGTCAAGGGACGGAATCCCCGGCGACTGGTGGTGGCGACAGGCTCCGGAGGAGCCCCCACCCCGCAGGTGATGAAAGCGGTGGGCTACGACCGGATTCTCGAGGAGGAAAAAATTGAATTTGTGGACTTAAACTACGGCCCGTACACGGATACGGAGATCCCCATGCCGGGCACGGTCCCCGGCCGGACCCACTTCAACCGGCTTTACAACGAGACCGACGTCCTGATCTCCTTCACCCAGCTCAAGGTCCACGAAGAGGCCACGGTGAGCCTGGGCCTGAAGAACATCGCCATGGGCTGGCCTCCAGCGGAGATCCATGGGTTCCCCAAGAAGCAGACGGGCATTCACACCGACCTGCACCAGTGGATTGCCAGCATGGCCAAGAAGTTCCCCATCGATCTCACCATCCTGAGCACGGACAAGGCCATGATTGGCACCGGGCCGTCGGGGGGCGTGGCGGTGGACTCCAACCTGATCATCGCCGGCACGGATCCGGTGGCCACCGACGTAATCGGCGCGCGCCTGCTGGGCTTTCTCCCCCAGGCGGTGCAGTACCTGTACCAGTTGATTCTGGAGGGGATTGGCGAAGGAGACGTCAAAAAGATGGACCTGAGGGGAATTCCCCTGGAACAGGCCGAAGGGGCTTTTTCACAAGCCGCCTATGGGCGGTCGGTGGTGGTGGATAACGAGAAGATCAGGCCGCTTCCCATCGGCGTCCCGTAGCCGGGCCGCGCCTGCTGCAGTTTTACCGCCGATTTAAAACCGCGTTTAAACCGCGGGGCCTCAACACTACCGCTTTCCAAACATCTCCCAGTGCAGCACACTCTCCAGCGGCCGTTTTCGGACGGTGGGCCGTTTCTCCGAATAACCCAGCGCCACCAGAGAGACCAGTTTATACTCCTCCGGCACCTTGAGCAGGGCGCGGATGGGTTCCGCATAGCGCGTCTGGTGGCCGGCAATCCAGCAGGAGCTCACCCCCAGCGCCCAGGCCCCCAGGAGCAGGTTTTCCGTGGCCGCCGAACCGTCCTCCACGTAGCCTCCCGCGGGCCTGCAGAAGACCGCCACACAGGCCGGCGCATTTTTGACAAACTTCCCGTAGGTGGCCAGATCGGCGATCTTCGCCCGGACGGCGCCGTCCGTCACCACCACAAACTCCCAGGGCTGCTGGTTGTTGGAGGAGGGCGCCAACCGGGCGCAGTCGATGATCTGCTCCAGCACTTCCCGCTCCACCTGCCTGTCCAGAAACGTCCTCACGCTTCGGCGGGTTTTGATTGCTTCCAGAGTATCCAAATTTCCCACATGCCTCTCACTGAAGATGCGATCTGCTAACTAAAGATGCGATTTGCCAGTCGGGCGGATTGTGATGCGCCGCGACGGCCAGACGACTGTGAATTTCGGCGGAAAAGTCAAAACTCCTTTCGCCCATGGTTCAATTGCCAAAATCCGATTGCCGAGGTTTATTTCTTGCGGAAAGTGGCCGGAAAGGCAGGATATTCGGGAGCCGCGCAGAAATATTTTCCAGGTTTGGTTTTAAATTTTCAATTACGAAAGGAGAGGTTTAATTCATGCAAAAACGTCTGTTGGTCGTCGTGTTGAGCCTGGTTGCCCTGTTGGCGCTGGCTCCCGCGGCGCTGGCCGGCCTGCCAGCCAATCCCAAGGTCGAAAACGAGAACTTGTTCGAGGGCACCGCCAGGCCTGGCGGGGAATTGATTCTGGGTTTGACTTCAGGGTCCCCCAAGTCCTTCAACTACTACGGAGTTATCGACTCATCCGCCTACACCATTATGGAAAACATCTTGAGCCCCCTGGTGGACGTCAACCCGGTCACCCAGGAGCTGGAGCCCGGGCTTGCCGAGAAATGGGACTTCTCCGCTGACGGAAAGACCGTGACCTTCTTCCTCCGCAAGGGCGTGAAATGGTCCGATGGCAAACCCTTCACCGCCGACGACGTCCTCTTCACCATGCAAAACGCGGTGATGAACCCCAACGCCGAGGGTAATGAGGTCGACCGCTTCACCATCGGCGGGAAAAAGGTGGAATGGGTGAAAGTCAACGCCAACACCGTCAAGGCCATCCTTCCGGCCTCCTATGGCGCTTTCCTCCGGGTGGTCAGCCACGCGCTGATGCTCCCGCGCCACAAGCTGGCGGACAAGGCCGAAGGAACCAACCCGGCTCTGCCGCCCGGTTCCTTCAACAAGGCCTGGACGACCAACACCAACCCCAGGGAGATCGTGGGCACCGGCCCGTTCATGCTGGAACAGTACATTGTGGACCAGAAGGTGATCCTCAAGAAGAACCCGAACTTCTGGAAGGTCGACGCCAAGCGGCGCCAGCTTCCCTACGTCAATAAACTGGTCTACCTCATCGTCCAGAACGAGCAGGTGGCCATGGCCAAGTTCCAGGCCGGCGAGATTGATCGACTGAAGATCGGCGGGCGCGATTACCCGACCATCAAGAAGGAAGAACTCAAGGGCGCCCCGTACATGGTCCTCAAGGGCACCCCGGTGAACCCTACCCCCAGCCCGACCCACCTGGCCTTCAACTTTGACATCAAGGACGAGGCTCTGCGCGAGGCCTTCCGCAACCTGAAGTTCCGCGAGGCCATGGCCTACGCCATCGACCGTGACCGGATCATCGACCAGGTCTACAACACCCTGGCCATCCCGTCGGGCATGCCGGTCCTGCCCAGCAACAAGGCCTTCTTCAACCCGGAGATCGAGAAGTATCGCATCAACTTCGACCTGAAGAAAGCCGCCGCCCTGCTGGACGAGATCGGAGTGAAGGACATCAATAACGACGGTGTCCGCGAACTTCCCAATGGGAATCCGTTGGAATTCACCCTGACCGCCGCCGTTGATCTGCAGGATCACACCGATATTGCCACCCTGCTCAAGGACAACCTGGAAAAGATCGGGGTGAAGGTCAACCTGCAACTGGTGAAATTCAGCCTGGCCTTCGACAAGGCGCTGTCCGGCGAGTTTGAGGCCATGCTCCTGGCCTTCGGCAACCAGCCGGATCCGCAGTTGCGCAAGGCGATCTGGCAGCCGGGCCGGCCGCTCTACTACTGGCACCTCTCAACAATGAAGGGTAAGGAACAGATCCCGGTCTTCGAGGAGATGTACGACTGGGAGAAGAAGATCTACGAGGATTTTGAGAAGGGCGAAGTCACCATGTCACCTGCCACCCGGAAGGCTTATTACGACGACTGGCAACTGGAAAACGCCAGGAACCTGCCGGTGATCTTCATCACCAAGGGGATGGACGTGGTCGCCGTGCAAAAGAGCGTCGGCAACGTCTTCCTGCAAAAGAACGGCGTGATCACCGGCCTCTCCAACTGGACGGTATACAAGAAGTAAGACAGCCGGATCCGGCCGGTTAGACCCGATTCGGCTGGGTTTGAACCTGATCAGTCATCCTGACTCGGAGGAGGCGCCCAGGAGCGGTTTGGCCTGCAGGTTGCAGCCTGCAGCCTGCGGCGTGCGGCCTGTGACGGTCGTCGCGCGTCGCGCGCAGTGCGGACGGCAGTGTGCAGCACGCCGAACTGTCACCGGGGGCCTCCTCCGGTTTCGTAATTCGCAAGCCGGTTTCTGAAGAGGAAGTGTTCATCGATGCTTCGGTACATCCTGCAACGGTTCCTGTATATGATCCCCATGATGGTGCTCATCTCCATCATCTGCTTTGCGGTAATCAAGCTGCAACCCGGGGACTTCGGCAGCCAGTACTTCAACAACCCCCGCGTCTCCCCGGAGATGGTGCAACAACTCCGGGAACGCCTGGGCTTAAACGACCCGGCCTATATTCAATACCTGAAGTGGGCTAAAGGCATCGTGACCAGGGGCGATTTCGGCTACTCCTTCGCCTACAAGCGGCCGGTCTCCGACCTGATCTGGGAGCGCATGGGCTGGACCGTGGTGGTCGCCACGCTGACCATCGTCTTTTCGTGGCTGGTAGCCATCCCCATCGGCATTTATTCCGCCACCCACAAGTACTCAATCATGGATTATTTGCTGACGTTTCTCGGATTTATCGGTCTTTCCATTCCAAACTTCTTTTTGGCGCTGGTTCTGATGTACGCGGTTCTCAAGGCGGGCGGGACCTCGGTCGGCGGCCTCTTCTCGCAAAATTTCATCGAGACGCCCTGGAGCTGGGCAAAGTTTGTGGACATGCTCAATCACCTGTGGATTCCGGTGATCTCCATCGGGTTGTCCGGCACGGCGGGGCTCTTGCGGCAGATGCGCGGCAACCTTCTGGATGTGCTGGGCGCGCAATATGTGGTCACGGCGCGGGCCAAGGGTCTCAAAGAGTCCATCGTCATCTACAAGCACGCGGTGCGGAACGCCATCAACCCGCTCATCTCCATCTTCGGCATGCAACTGCCGGAGGTGATCAGCGGGACGATCATCTCGGCCATTGTACTGAATCTGCCGACCATCGGCCCGTTCTTCTACGATGCGCTCATCACTCAGGATCAGTACCTGGTGATGACCTTTTTGATGCTTTCGGCGTTCATGATGCTCATCGGCAACCTTCTGGCGGACATCATGCTGGCCTGGGCCGACCCCCGGATCCGGTATCAGTAAGAGGAAGGAGACCCCGAAATTGTCTGAGACGTTCACCAACCCACCGGTTGCAAACCAACCGTTGCCTAAAATCCCTGGAAAGATGCCTGGAAAGACGCCCGGGCGCAACCAGAACGAAGCCCTTCTGGAAGGGGAAGGCGAGGTTGCCCTGAGCCAGGCTCAAAAGATCCGGCTGCGGTTCATGCGCCACAAACTCGGCGTCGTGGGCGGCGCCATCATCGTCTTTCTCTACGTGGTGGTGACGCTGGCGCCATTTCTTTCCCCCTATGGTTTTGAGGTGCAGCACCCGGAATACAGCCTGGCGCCGCCCACCGGAATACATTTCAGCAACGGGAAGCGCTTCAGCCTTCGCCCCTACACCTATAGCATCACCAAGGCCCGGGATCCCATCACTCTGGAGCTCACCTACCAGGTCGACCGGGAGAAGTCTTACCCAATCTATTTCTTTGTGCGCGGTGAGAAATACGACATCATCGGCGGCTGGAAGGGCAATCTACACCTCTTCGGGGCCGACCGGAATTCGGGCGGGGCCGTATTTCTCTTCGGGACCGACAGATTCGGCCGGGATCTCTTCACCCGCACCCTGATCGGCGGCCGGGTCTCCATGACCGTGGGCGTCTTCGGCATCCTGCTGAGCTTCATCATCGGAATCCTGGTGGGAGGGGTCTCCGGTTATTACGGCGGGTGGATGGACAACCTCATCCAGCGGGTGATCGAGCTTCTGCGCTCCTTCCCCCGTCTCCCCCTCTGGCTGGCTTTGAGCATGGTGCTGCCGCCGCAGTGGTCCTCCGTGGCGGTCTATTTCGGCGTGGTGACCATCCTCTCCCTCATCGACTGGACGGGGTTGGCGCGGGTCATTCGCGGCCAGTTCCTGAGCCTCAGGGAGAAGGAGTTCGTCCAGGCGGCGCGGGCCATCGGCGCCTCGGACGCTTCCATCATCCTCCGCCACATGCTCCCCAACACCATGAGCTACCTGATCGTCTCCGCCACCCTCTCCTTTCCGGGGATGATCATCGGCGAGAGCTCTATCAGCTTCCTGGGGCTGGGGATCAAGGAGCCGATGACCAGTTGGGGGCTTCTCCTGAAAGACGCGCAGAGCCTGGAGGCGTTAAACTTGCATCCCTGGCTGATGATTCCGGGGATCTTCATCATCGTGGCGGTCCTGGCCTTCAACTTTGTGGGCGACGCCATGCGGGATGCGTTTGACCCGTATTCAAAGATGTGAAAGGACATGATGACGCAACGATACTTTACCTGATCATCGGGCGCATCGATCCCAGGAAGACCATGGAAGGCCGGCGCCTGGCCAGTGAGGGCAAGTTCGACCCGCCGGCAAATGTGAATTTCCTCATCGAATACGAGGAGCCTGACGGTTCGAATCCCTGTTCAGGTTTGCCGCCGGAATGCTTCCTTCTCTGACTGAATTACGTGTTGCGCCGGTGATGAGAGTGACAGAGCTTTGGGATTCATTGCCAAAGAGTATCCCTATTTATCCTTGAAGCGATCCGCCCATTTGAGAGAATCGCCATACTTCTCAAGCCTTCGCGAGCCTTCGCGCCGCTGCCCTGTAGGCTTGTTTTTCTGCCCGCAAATCTACGGCGATGATCTTCATGATCTTTTGCTGGCCACTTTCTTCCAGGCCATAGATGACTCTTATACCAATATCCAAATACTTGATATACAATAGCGGACGTAGATCTCCAGTTTCACGGTCTTTGCCCAATTCATTGCCATAGCCCCCCAGCCTCTTGGGAAGCGGATTCTGGTTAACCTTGACGATGCCGGCCGCTACTTGCTCAACAACCGAGGCATCAAGTGATTGTAGATCTTCAAGGGCTTCCTCGATAAACATGATTTTCCACGGCCTGTTTGAAAACTGCTTCTCAAAATACCCGGCCCAATCCATCAGTCCACCCTGACCTTTTCCGACAGCTTTTCAATGCGCTTGGGGTCGAGTTTCAGCTTTTCTACCATATCATCAAGTGAGTATTTTGGGGGAAGATCCGCCCTTCCGATCGCTCCAGCAAGGAGATATTCTTCCTCGGCCCGGGCAACCGCCTCCCGCGTTTTTATCAACTCCTCCAGTTCTTCAAATTTTATAATCGCCGCCGGGATATCCTTTTCCTTGCGGATGAAGTAAAATTGTTCGTCATTTCCTTCTTCAAAAGCCTTGATCACTTCCCCCAGCTTGCCACGCGTATAATCTGTTACGGAAAATACATTTTCCCGCAGCATACCCAAAAAATCGGAGATCGAATATTCTTTTGTCACATTGGACACCTCGCTTCCCTCAGTCTGTGTTTTTTTGATCTCTTTTATGCCACCATGTACGTTATTATTATCGGGTATTTATCCGTATTTGTCAACAGATTTTAAAACACCTTGCACTGCTCCTCGGCCAAAACCCGGTTCTCTCCCTTGCCGGTTATGACCCGTTTCAACATCTCCGTCTTACCCTCGTCAACCGTCTTCCAGCCCCCCTCAAGAAGCCCGCCGGTATCGTCCGAATCAGGGGTCAAGGTCCAATAGGCGAAACTCAACCGGTTCGCCTTGACATAGTCCACCAGGGCGTTTTGCCAGATGCCTTCCCTGGTTTCCAGATCGCTCTGGCACCCGCCGAACTCCCCGATCCGCAGGGTTTTTGTCAAACTGCAGCGAATAATTAAGGATTACTTACTGAAACCGGTTTCTGCAAGGGCCGCAGTGAGCTCAAAAATGCTTTTATGAGCCTAGATGCCTTTATAAAAAGGGGGTCGAATCATGCAGTTTCCAGGTGATTTTGTTTGGGGCGTGGCCACATCCGCCTACCAGATTGAGGGCGCGGCCAAAGCCGACGGCCGGGGCGAATCAATATGGGATCGTTTCAGCTATACGCCAGGCAAGGTCGTAAACGGTGAAAACGGGGATGCGGCCTGCGACCATTACCACCGCTATGAGGAAGACCTCCGGTTGATGGCTTCGCTGGGGATCAGATCATACCGTTTCTCTTTCGCCTGGCCCAGGATCTTCCCGGATGGAACCGGCCAGGTAAATTCGAAGGGGATGGATTTTTACCGGCGCCTGATCGAGCAGTTGGCGCTTTACGGTATCAAACCGGCCGCCACCCTCTATCACTGGGATCTGCCACAGACCCTGCAGGACAAGGGCGGGTGGTTGAACCGGGATACGGCTTACCAGTTTGCCGACTACGCCGAGGCGCTTTACAGGGAGTTCGGCAGCGAGATCCCCCTCTGGATCACCCATAATGAACCCTGGTGCGCGGCTTTTCTCGGGCATGCCACAGGCGATCATGCGCCGGGGTTGAAAGACAAACCGGCTTCCGTAAAGGCAAGCCATCATCTGCTGCTCTCCCATGGGCTGGCCGTACAGGCTTTCCGGGCGGTTGCTCCGGCTTCCGCCAGGGTGGGCATCACCTTGAACCTGGCCCCGGTCTACGCCGCTTCCGAAAGCGAGGCCGACCAGGCCGCAGCCAGGCGGCAAGACGGCTTCCAGAATCGATGGTTCCTGGATCCGTTGTACAGGGGCGCTTACCCGGCGGATATGGTCGCCTACTACTCCCAATGGGGACCGCTGGATTATATCCAACCCGGCGATCTGGAGGTGATCGCCGCGCCCACCGATTTTCTGGGCGTCAACTACTACAGCCGCAGCGTGGTGAAGGATACCCCCGCCAGCGAATACCTGCAACTCGACGGTGTTCCACCCACGGCGCCCCTGACCGACATGGGCTGGGAGATCACCCCCGAGTGCCTGACCGATCTGCTGGTGCGGGTCAAGAAGGATTACGGCGACTTCCCAATCTACATTACCGAAAATGGGGCCGCTTTCCCGGACAAGGTCAATGACTCCGGCGAAATCGACGATTCACCGCGTATCGCGTTTCTGCGTGGGCATTTCAAGAGCGCCCTGAAAGCCATCGAGCTGGGCGTCAGGCTGAAAGGCTATTACGTCTGGTCCTTCATGGATAATTTCGAATGGGCGCACGGCTATACCAAACGATTCGGCCTTGTTTACGTGGACTACGCCACCCAGCGGAGAATCCCCAAGAAATCCGCTCTGTGGTACCGGGATGTCATCGCGCGCAATGGGCTCTAAAATGCAAGTCCTTTGGTAAAGATCGACCCGCTGTGGTGTATGCGCCGGCGTCAGGGAAGACCGGCATGTTAGCTTTATGTCAATCTTTTCGCGGGCTTTGCAGGGAAAACGACATGCGGGTCGAAGAATAAAATGCAGATACTACCCTTAAACGGTATTTGAAACTTCCAGGAGGGTTCCAACCATGGATAATGCGAACCTGAGCTCAGCAATCGTAGACTGGTTGCGGGATAAAGTCAAATCCGCCGGCGCCAGGGGCCTGGTGGTCGGACTCAGTGGGGGAATCGATTCGGCGGTTATCGCGGCGCTTTGCCAGCGCGCCTTTCCGGAAGAGGTGCTCGGCGTACTGATGCCCTGCCATTCGGATCCACGGGACGAATCCGACGCCAGGCTTCTAGCGGAAGCTCTTAAGCTCAGTACCACCACTGTGGATCTCACCGGGATCTTCGACCTGTTCGCCAGCCGCCTGAACGAATCCTTCACCAAACTCCCGCCCGGTAAAGCCGGCGGAAGCCTTTCCCGGCCCGACGCAACCGCCTCAACGGGCAAAGATCTGGCCACCGCCAACATCAAACCCCGGTTGCGCATGATCGCGCTTTACCACCACGCGGCCAAATTGAACTACCTGGTGGCGGGAACCGGCAACCGCAGCGAGTTGACAGCCGGTTATTTCACCAAATACGGCGACGGCGGGGTTGATCTTCTCCCTATCGGTGGCCTGGTAAAGAGCCAGGTGCGGGAACTTGCCCGCTACCTCCGCATCCCGGAACCCATCATCGAAAAGGCTCCTTCCGCCGGATTGTGGCAGGGTCAGACCGATGAGGGCGAGATGGGGATGACCTATACCGAACTGGACAGGTACATTCTCACCGGAGAAGGCGCCCCCGAGGTCCGGGACACCGTTGCGCGGCTGAACCGTCAAAGCGAGCACAAGCGCCGGCTCCCCGAGATCTTCCAGCCCCCAGCCCAAAGCTGACCCACCTGATTTATCCTGTTTCACCCGGCCCATAAAATTAGCCTGGCAAGCAACCTGCCTGCCAGGCTTTTTTTCGGGGTGACTTGATTGGAAAAGCTAATTGCCTTTCGAATCGGTGGTGTCAGTGGTCGAACCATGTTCCTTTCGGCGTAAAAGCCTTTCCAGGCGCGCTGGATCCCGTCCGGAATAGAGTGACAACGTTCCCGCCCGCCGGTAAAAGCGGGAATAGGCATCATTGGCCGCGGAGATTGGGCCTTCCGCCGGAGCAGGCAGCGACTGATCGAGATTTTCCGTCTGAGGGCTGCTCCCCAGAGCTGCCTTCACCCCTTCAATATTCAAACCTTTGGCCAAAAGCTCCTTGATCTCCTTGAGGCGTTCAATATCCGCCTCCGAATAGAGCCTCTGGTTGCCCGGCGAACGTAGCGGCGACAGCAACCCCATCTTTTCGTAATACCGGATCTGGCGCCCGCTCAAGCCGGCCAGTTCTTCGGCCACACCGATGGGATAGACTGGTGCATGGTGTTTTCGGTTATCCATGGCGACCTCCGTCTAAGGCTTGCGGTGTTATTATACCACAAATCGCCATCCGGTAGCAACCGTCGGGTTTGTACCGCTCCTGTCCCTCCATGGACTCGCGGTGCCTTGACGTCCTGTCAAATGCAAAGGTAGCCCGGTTAATTCCGCCAGCTCACGCTGTCCTGGTGATCTTCACCTTCCAGACTTCCGGCCCTTCCTCCCAGAATCATCTCGCCGCCGACGGGCATCCCGTTACGCTTCGCTAACCCGCGCGGCATGGCCAGCCTTTTCCCCGGATTTTTCCGCCCGGGCCGTAACCGCCGGCCTGGTGTTAAGAGCCGCCTTGATGACCACATAGACCAGCGGCAACACTCCCAGGACGATAAACACCGTATCGGGAATCAGCCGCAGCCACAAGAGCGCGTTAACCAGCGGCTCGCGGTAGAACGCTAGACTCCGCGCAAACCAGAAGCCTGTGTTATAGCTGGCTCCAAGTTGCATGATCCCCACCGGCAAAAGCGTGATGACGATCATCCCCACCAGTCCCAGGTTCAGGCCCCAAACGGACAGGCGCAGCAGCTTCTCGTTCCAGGCGCTGGAAACCGTGATATTCCGCATCGAGTAGAGCAGAAGCGCTATGGCGAACATTCCGTAGACTCCAGCCATGGCGCCGTGCCCGTGAGCCGCGGTGAGGAACGAGCCGTGCTCAAAGTAATTGATCACCGGCAGGTTGATCAAGAAGCCCAGCACCCCGGCGCCCAGCAGGTTCCAGATGCCGCTGGCCGTCAGGAACCAGAAGGTCGCCCTGTACGGGAAGTTCTTCCCGCCGTCTCTGGCCGCTTTATACTGCTGGTAGGCCTCCCAGACCAGCAAGGTCAGCGGGATGACCTCCAGCGCCGAAAAGACCGCGCCCAGCCCGATCCACACGGAAGGGGCGCCAATCCAGTAATAGTGGTGGCCGGTACCAATGATCCCGCTGGCCAGAAGGATGGTCAGCTGGAAGTACAGGGCCCGCAGCGTGGACCGGTAGGTCACCAGGCCCATGCCAACCATCAGGAAGCCCATCACCACCACCGCAAAGACCTCGAAGATCCCCTCCACCCAGAGGTGGATGACCCACCAGCGCCAGTAGTCGGCGTAGGTGATGTTGACCCCCGGGTTGATGAAGAACGCCGCGCCGTAGAAGAGCGGGATCGCCACCGCGCTGTAGAAGAGCAGGTGCGTCAGGCCGCCCCGGTCGCCCTCGTTGGCCATCGCGCCGCGGATCCCGCGAAACATGAGCACCAGCCAGATGGCCAGCCCCGCCGCCAGCAGCACCTGCCAGATCCGGCCCAGTTCCAGGTACTCCCAGCCCTGCTGGCCCAGCAGCCACCACAGGTTGCCGAGATACCCCTTGGTCCCCAGCCATTCCCCGAGCAGGCTGCCCGCGACCACGATCACCAGCGCGCCGAAGAGAATATCCACTAAAAGCCCTTGCCGCTTTGGTTCAGCCTTGCCCAGCGCCGGCGCCAGGAAGAGCCCCGTGGCCAGCCAGGCCGTGGCAATCCAGAAGATCGCCGTCTGCAGGTGCCAGGAGCGGGCGATGTTGAAGGGCAGCAGCGCCGAAATGTTCAGCCCGTAGAAGCTATTGCCCTGGACATAATAGTGCGATAGAAGGCCGCCCAGCAACGACTGCGCCAAAAAGAGCAGAACCACCACCACGAAATATTTCGCGGTCTTGCGCTGGCTCTCATAGATTGGCGCCGTGTCCGGTTGAAACTCCGGAAAGCCCTCCGTAGCCTGTTCCATGTGGAAATTGTACCGCTGATAGATGTAGAAGATTACGCCCAGCATGAGCACCAGCAGCGCCACACTTGCCGCGCTCCAGAGCACCGCGTTCCACCCCGCCACGTTGCCGGCCCCGACTTCAAACGGCCAGTTGTTGGTGTACGAAGATGCGGTGTCCGGACGCCGGGCGGCGGAAAGCCAGGCCGTCCAGAAGAAGAAATCGCTGATCTGGGTAAGCTGGCTGCCCTCGCCTACCCAAGCCCGGTTGGTCCGGGGGAGGTCGTTCTCCGAGATCGTCCTGGCCGGCAAACCTTCCTCAAAATTGCCATTGGTAAACTCCGCAGCGTAATGCCCCCGCAGCTGCTTCAAGGCGTAGACCTGCGCGTCATTCAAAATAAGAACGTTTTTGGCCGCATCGTAGCGGTTCTGCTTTAGTTCCCGGGCCACCCGCGCCGAGATGGCGGCCTGCTGGTCCAGACCCAGCTGGTCAAACTTCTTCTGATACCCTTCCTGAGCGTAAAAGTCGCGCATGGCCCCGACCATCAGGTGCAGACTCCTGGCCGTAAAATCCTCGCCAAGATACGCCCCGTGCCCGAGCACCGAGCCATAATCCATCAGGCCATACTTCTGATAGACCGCCTGCCCACCCTTGATATCCGAAGCAGTGGCCAGCACCTCGCCGGATGGGCTCTTCACCTCTCCCGGTATGGGCGCGGTTCCCTTGAAGACCCAAAAACCTCCCATCAGCAACACCGTCAGCCCCAGCAAGATGGCCAGGATCAGGATGTGCTTGAGGAGCCCGACCCCTGGGGCGCCTTTTCCCAGGCCCACCCCCGCCTGAATTCCCTTTGCGGCACTTGCTATGCTGTTGTCCGCCTTCATAAGAGGATCCCTCCCGACTTATTTGTTAATCCATTTAAATATTAGCATGGTTAATATGTTGTGTCAAGAGGATCCTTCCCTTTTTGCGCGTCAGCCAAATAGCAAAAATGATGGCCCTGGCTACTTAAGCCAGGGCTTTGCCTTGGGATGCATTCATCCAGAGTATGAAAGACTTAACTACCGCCGGCGGTTGGGGCGGTCTTGCGCCACGTTGACGGTCAGCGTCCGACCGCCCAACTCAGATCCATTCAGCGCCGCAATCGCCTTGTCCGCGTCGTCGTCACTCATCTCGACGAAGCCGAATCCTCGGGAACGACCGGTATCTCGTTCTGTCGCAATGCGGCTGCTCTCCACTTTTCCGTACTGGGCAAAGATCTCGTTCAGGTCTTGTTCAGTCATCTCCCAGGACAAGTTTCCGACATAGACAGTCTTGGTCAAAAGATCCCCTCTTTTCCTTGGTTGGTTTCCTACACTCTTAGGTTGTTGTTTATGACAAAAAGTATACCTTGCCGCTAGATCTTCCTCTTCGCCTGGATAAACTGCGTCAACACCATAACACCCGTAGACCTCATTTTTCATGAGATAGTACTTCACCGAAAATTTTTTTGGATATCAGTAAAAATAGCGGTTGTGGGCTTACCGGAATCACCCATCCGTTAACTCTCCCCATCATTCATGCCGAGATTACGCAAACGATGGGGTACACTGCTTTCAAAGCAGATGCTGTCCCCTTCTTCCAAAGCATAGACCTCCTGGCCGACCTGAACCTCCAGTGTTCCCCGTAATACCAGCCCACACTCTTCCCCGGCGTGCGCAACCGTCCCGTCACTTGTGTCCTGTCCGGGTTCGATGCGGATCATAAGAAACTCCAGGCTGCGGCCAAGACTTGATCCCGTTCCACCTGGCTAATCAGGCTTGCACTGAGGCTGGTCATTTCCGCAAGCTGCTGGATGGTCAACTTTCTTTGAGCCCGCAGCTTGCGAATAGCTCTACCGACCTGCAATGGCATCTCCCCATATTTTATTGTCGCTGTAATTATTCGTCAGCATCAAATATATCCCTTCTTTTTCCAGAATAAATTTTGATTCCCCTGCTGAAAGCAGGTGGGTGTCCTCTCTCTCATCCGAACCTTCCACAATTTAAGGGGATTTAGTTTTGGTAAACTGGCTGCTACCATTTGGTATACTTGTCGCTTGACGTCCGGTATGCTTTGACGTTTACCCCCGCCGACCGGGCCAGGAGGATCATCCGTGCCGACACCTCCAGCGCGGACGCCCACTGGTAGGCTTCCTCCAGAAGCTGGCCGGTGGCAAAGATGCCATGACCCCGGAGAGCGACAATCTTGTACTCTTTCAGCGCTTCGGAGGCCAGCCGGGCCACTTCCTTCGACCCTGCCGTGTATTCCGAGGCGATCACCGGCACCTTGTGCAGGAGGTAAGAGCCTTCTGAATCAATGGGGATGAGCTCGTTGCATTCCATGGAAAGGACCACGGTGTGCACCGGATGCGCATGGACGACGGCCAACGCCGGGGTATTCTGGTATATAGCCCGGTGCACCGGGGTCTCCGTGGAAGCCAGCGTGATTCCGCTGTCATCCTTCCAGAGGCCCGTTTCGATGATATCCTCATCGGTCAGGTGGCCCAGCATTGAGCCCCGCCGGGTGATCAGGATGCGGTCTCCCACCCGGATGCTCATATTGCCGCCGTGCGAACTGATCATCTCCTGGTCAAACAGGTCTTTGCCAAAGGTCTTAAAATCCTCGTACATGGTCACCCCTCCAACCCCAATTGCGCAAGTTTGGCCGGAGACGGCACGCCTTGCTCGTCCCAGCCCCGGAACCGATAGTACTCGGCCAGCATCGGTTTCAAATCTACAACCTCGTCCTTCTCGCCAACCCGGGCCGATTCCTGGGTCAGCCGGGCCGGAAGGCGGTCATCAGCCCCGGTAAGTCCAGCTTTCAGGTTATAGAACCGTTCCAGATTCCAGATCCTCTCTCCGATTAGCTGGAGATCCTGAACCTTGTATTCGACGCCAGTGGCCGCCGACAGGAGACGGGCATAGAACTCATCCCCCAGCGCAAAGCTGGAGAATTTGCACAACACCAGCGAATCTAAAACGGCGTTGCTGTGTTGCAGCACGATCAACAGGCCCGCTTTACCGTGGGTCGCCCGCCGGTCCACCCGCTTGGGCAACCCGAGAATCTCCGGACCGAGCATGTTGGCCCGCAAATGACAAGCTCCCCGGTTGGAAGTGGCAAACGCCAGGCCCTGGGCCTTCATGCCCCGTGGATCGTACGCGGACATCTCCAGGCCTTTGACCTGCATGGCCAGTTCTGGCGCCCCAGCCTTCTCGGCCAGACGTGCGGACCCCTCGGCCAAAAGGTCCCCGATGCCATCCCGGTAGGCGGTGCTCCGGATCAACCGGAGCATGGCGTCGGCATCACCAAATCTGGCGTCTATATCCAAAAGCCCCTTGCTCCCCAGTTCCATGGCACAAGCTATCGTCGACCCCATGGAAATAGTATCCAGGCCCAACCGGTTGCACAGAAGATTTGCTTCCACCACCCTGGCCAGGTCCGATACCCCGCAGGCCGCCCCAAAAGACCACAGGGTCTCATATTCGGGCCCCTCGACCTCCTGGCCCCGGCTGTCTTTCACCCGCCTGCCGCAGGCAATGCTGCAACCGTAGCAAGCGCTCCGCTTGACAAAGATCTCGTCGGCCATCGCCTCGCCCGAGACGTCATTTGCCCCTTCAAACCGGTTCTCCTGAAAGTTGCGCGTGGGCAGCACGCCGTATTCGTTCATCAGGTTGACCAGCATCGACGTGCCAAAGGTAGGAAGCCCGATTGAGGTAATCGGGCTGGCCTTGAGCCACTTGTTGGCCTCGTAGCAGACAAATTTGAAGCTCTCCTCGTCCGCCACCGCCGGTGGTTGAGCCCCCTTGACCACGATCGCCTTGAGGTTCTTGGACCCCATGACCGCCCCCACGCCGCCCCTGCCCAGGGCACGATGTCCGTCCACGCATATGGAGGCCAATTTGACCTGCCTTTCCCCGGCCGGGCCGATGGCCAACGCGCTGGACCCCGCGCCCAGAGATTCGGTCAGCTTTTTGACGGTAGTTTTGGTGTCCTGGCCCCACAGTTCTCCAGCATCCTTTACGGAGATCTCCGCCCCCTTTAGCTCGATATATACCGGCCGGTCGGCGCGGCCAGAGACGATCATCGCGTCAAAACCGCACCGCTTGAAGATCACACCCCACGTGCCACCGGCGTTGGAATCAAAGATCGTCCCGGTCAACGGGGACCTGGTGGTCAGGCTGAACCGCCCGGGGGTTGGCGGACGAG
>JAMCQP010000104.1 GCA_023381695.1 Bacillota bacterium
GATTTTTACACGAGCAGATCTGGGCCGTTTGTGCTCCAAGCTGTCATGTGAAAAACCAGAGATAAAGGAACTGGTTAGCGCGGCTTGCTAAAAATACGTCACCGTAATTATGTTTTTAACCACTAAGTTCCCGCCTCAGACTGGCCGGCGACGGGTGCTGATACACCACCCCAGCTAAAACCGAGTTCCACACCGCTCGAACCGGATAGTCGTCTCGGCCATTAGCCCGCTCTCTTTCCAAATCCCTCATCAATTCTTCGTCCGGCAGCCATTCCATTACCAACCGAAGTCTTTCCAGGTCTCCTAATTCCTCAATTTCTTTCCACCCAAAGAGTTGTTGTTGTGGTATAATAGCCATGGATGACCCTCCATCTCTTTTGTTGTCCTTCTAAACAACAGATTCGAGATTGGCCAGGGTCATCCTCCTTTTCTGGGGTCAATTTCTCCTGATTACCCCCTCCATGCTACTCTATCCCCCTTAATTGGCCTCTTCCTTGGGGTAAAAAGATTCTGCCGCCTATTCATTCCCCTGTCGTATCCTTTATTTCAGCACAACGCAAATGCCTCTGAAAAATAGATCAAACTCCCATGTAAACCCCGTTTGTATTCCGACAAACTGTCAAAGCACCTAAGCTGCAGGTTCTACCGTAACCTTGTAACCAAGCTTCTCAATGCGCTTTAACCGCCCGATGTACCGTTGCGTTCTTGTCGCGCTCATCAAAGTAGTTTACTCCCAGATCTTGGTAGATCGTCCCGTGCTTAAGCATCTGGTAAATAATAACCAGGATCGTATGTCCCGCCGCTACGGCAGCCCGGTTTGCTCCCCGTCGGGCGGCGATGCGGTGGTATTGGGAAGCAAGATAAGTGTTTTTGGTTCGCCCCGCCGCCCGTGCTGCTTCGGTAAGTGCTTCGCGCAGCCAAGGACTGCCCTTGCGGGTTTTACCGCTCTTGCGTTTACCGGCGCTTTCGTTGTTCCCTGGACACATCCCCGCCCACGACGCCAAATGCCCTGCTGTCGGAAATCGGTCCATGTCGGACCCGATCTCCGCCATCACTACTTCGGCGGTGCGACGGCCCACCCCCGCGATGGTCTCCAGACGTGCCAGGGCCTCCTCAAAAGGGCGCATCCGCTCCTCAATCTCCAGGCTCAGAACTTGGATCTGTTGATCCAGGAAATCTATGTGCCTTAGCTGGGCGGAAAGGAGCAGCTGTTGGTGCTTGCCCACCAAGCCCTCCAGCGCTTGCTCCAGTTGTGGTTGCTTGCTTTGTAAACGCCCTTTGGCCATGGCTGCTAAAACCTGGGGGTCGCTTGTTCCGGAAATGAGAGCTTCCAACATGGCCCGGCCAGACTTCCCCATTACGTTCGTAGCCACCGATGATAGCTTAATGTTGGCTCCTTCCAGAGTCTTTTGGAGGCGGTTAACTTCGGCAGAGCGCTCCCGAATCAACGATTTACGGTAGCGAACCAACTCCCGCAACTCACGTTGCTCGCGGTTGGAAATATAGCTGCCACGTAATAGCCCATGGCGCAACAGGTCAGCAATCCACTCCGCGTCTTTAACATCGGTCTTACGGCCCGGGACAGCCTTGATGTGTTGAGCATTGACCACCAGCAACTCCAGCTCATGGCTCTCCAAAAGGTTGTAAATTGGCTTCCAGTAGACCCCGGTGCTTTCCATCGCCACATGGGTAACTTCCTGGCTTATCAGCCAATCCGCCAACTCCAAAAGATCGGAGGTCATCGTTCCAAAACTCCGGATCTCCTTGCCTTCTGGAGTAATGACACAAGCTACCACCGTTTGTTTGTGAACGTCCAAACCGCAACACCGTTCGTAAACAATCTGCATCCTGGTTTCCTCCCATGAACAGTGATGTAGCAGCAAGTGCGGCGGTCTCGCGATTAGAAATCTACCCTTCGTGCTTGCCATAATGGGCAGCAACAGTCAGTGGTGCTCCAGACCGCCGGGGTCCGTCTATTTGTCGGGCTCTTTGCACCAAGCAGAGCCGACCTCTCTTCGCCCGCTGCTCATGGGGGTATTCGACATCAAGACTCATTTTTCATTCTCTGTGGCGCCGCGTTAGCGGCATGATCGTCTATTTGCATAATTATCCCGCCGCATTGGCGGATAGGGATCTACAATGCCCCATCTGCGGGGGCCGCTGCCACTGCCACGGCTGGTACCGGCATTGGGTGTATGACGGGGCCGAAAGAGCCCAGGTTCCGATCTTACGAGTTATCTGCCTCAACTGCGGCCGGACTCACGCGGTGTTGCCGGACTTCCTCCGCCCTTACGGACGCTACAGCCAGCAAGTGTGAGAGAAGGTCGTCACGGCAGTACTCGCCACCCCCGTCTCTAGCGAGAAAGCTGGCCAGGCTAGCTTTGTGGATACCGAAACAGTGCGGCGCTGGGTGAGAGAATTTGGTCAGCGCGTGGAGCAGGTTGGAGCAGGCCTGATGAGCATCCTGGCGCGTTACTATCCAGAGAAGGTGGGGGCAGGAGTTGCCAAAAGAGGGGAAGAGTTGGGCCATCCCTTGTGCCGGATGGTAGCACAGTGCCGAAGGTTGGCCCAAGCCCTGCCCTTCTTTCCCAGAAGCGGCAGCTTTTTTGGTCTGGTGAACATCTTGCTTACCTGGGGTGGATTACGCATCTGGGTCTGAACACCCAACCGTCTCCCACAAATCCCACACAGTTCATCCTGGCATCCGGGAGGTTGATGGATTAAGGTAGGACCAGAACCCATCAACCAACACGGGAGGGATGACCATGAAGGAAGAGCAGCGGCCAAGGGCAAAGGTGGACAAGCAGCAAGAGGTGGCCCTGGAGCGATACCCGTTGATCGCGCCACTTTTAGAGCCAGGGGTAGAACCTGGGGAGATGGCGGCCAGGCGGCGGGAGATCCTGCTTAAGGAGCGTACCAGAGAGGGGAACCCCGTCTCGGAACGAACGCTGCGCCGGTATCTGTCAGCTTACCAAAAAGAAGGTTTTGCGGGGCTATACCCCAAAACCAGGAGGGACAACGGCTGCCCACGGGTACTGCCCCAGGAGCTTTTGGAGCAGGCCATGGTTCTCAAAAGCGAGCTGCCCCAAAGGAGCGTCCGCAAGATCGTGGAGATCCTGGAAGGGGAAGGGCGCGTGAAAGAAGGCCAGGCCAAAGCGTCCACCCTGGCGCGGCATTTTGCCCGGGCGGGGCTGATGCAATTGCCCAAGAAACCTTCGCAAAAAAGCTTGCGCCGGTTCCAGAGGGAACATCGCAATGACCTGTGGCAGGCCGACCTCAAGTATGGCCCCTCTCTGCCGGATCCGGACAATCCCAAAAAGAAGATAAAAACCTTTCTGATCGCCTTTTTGGATGATTATTCGAGGCTGGTGGTGCATGCCCAGTTCTATCCGGAGCAAAAACAGCCGGCGCTGGAAGATTGCTTTCGCAAGGCGATGATCAAGCGGAGGATCCCCAAAAACGTCTTTGTGGATTATGTGCCGCGGCACATAATCCACATTATGTTGCCAGCTTAGTTATGTGCCCACCAGCTAGGTTTGTGGCCTAAATAAACGATCTTTGATTGGAAAGTAGCAACATAATTTTCATGGTGTCAGCTTTACGTTATAATAGCCTCAAACATCCATTTTGGAGAAGGAGGTTGTTCAAATGCTGGAGCTTTACTATGTCTGTCCGGATTCGTGGGATCGTGTGAGAGCCTCGTGGATTGGTGGCCCCATAGAAAAGTACGTTGAATGGCTTACAGAAAACCGCTATACAGCTACCACTGTACTAAAACGCGTACCCATCTTGATGGAATTCGGGGAATTCACCCGGCGGCAAGGAGCGACGACTATTGAAGAGTTATCCGGGCACATTGAAGGGTTTGCGCAGTACTGGCTACAGAAACATGGTCAGGGGTGTAAAACCGAAAAAGCTCGTCATGCCGTGCTAGGGGAAGCGCGACGCCCTGTAATGCAAATGCTGGTATTGGTGATGCCGGAATTAAAAGAAAAGATTAGAATAGAGCCATTTCAGGAGCTTGCCCCCGGGCTATTCGACTACCTGAGAAACGAGAGGGGTCTTAAGGAAAGTACACTCAACCATTACAGAAGTAACCTCTACGCTTTCGAAAGATATCTCCAAAATATCGGCCTCAAAGAACTCCGTGATCTTTCGCCCGTTATTCTGAGCGGCTTTGTAACCAGCAGCAGCGGATTGTGCAAGAATAGCCTTGGCATCAGATGTACAGCGGTACGAATATTACTTCAATATCTTTATCGCGAACGAATCATAGCGAACGATCTTAGCGGCACCCTAGATGTCTGAAAGACATCAAAACTTTACGAATGAGGCAAGTTTTTGGTTGAGTCAAAAGCAAAGCTAAGCTAAGCCGCAGTACGAGGCACTGTCCGCAATACAGAATCACGCAAAAGATCGTCAATGGCCAAGTCGACCTGATGCAGGGCACGGGTAAGAGACTTCGGCATTGCAGACTCAGGCTTTGCATCAATAGCCCAGGAGGCTTGGCCGAAAATGCGTCCATCCAGCTTGGCAAAGAAAAGCGCGACTCTTCGCCCATGCGTGGTAAGAATGTAACGATTCGTTCCAGGTAGCCGCACGATAAGTCCTTTCAGTCTGAGACGACGAAGATCGTAAGTCATCTGATTGGCCTTGTAGGAGGTGACGGTCGTTCCCAAGAATGTCGCCACCTGAGAACGTAAACTGGAGTTGGTGAACCCCTGGACCACATGGATAAACAGCACGAGCGCCAAGAAGAGTGCCCGCGTCCGCGAGTCTCCTAAGCGAAGGCCTGGAGCCCGCTGTCCGTCATGGGTGACGGTAGGCTGTACGACATGATCCACAGTAGCCTGTGACAGTCCGCACGGCGAGGCGGTCTGTTGGGCGTCCAAAAGACGTCGATTGATGTTACGACCGATCTTTTGCAGATAGTCAAAGTTGCTCAGGCCTTTGTTGATGTGAAAGTCACCCGGGTCGTTAATCGTGGTTTCGGTTCGCAGAGCATGATTTTCTTTGAAGTACTGCTTAACTTGGGAGTGCTTGTACTCGAGATGTAGGCTGGGCAACACCCCATGCTGGATGACGCGCGTCCGGAACCTGCTGGGCGTATTCTTCCTGATCTGCTGGCCGAAGACCAGTTGCACGTGGTCCGGCCGCCCCAAATCGAGATTATCGCGGAGCACGTTCTCGAAGAACTGCCTGCCTTGGGTTGGTTTAGCGAAAACCTGCGTCAGGCTGATCTCCATCTGCCAGATGGACAGCTTCGGCTGGTAGCCGGCGGCTCTGTCTTGCGGTGTTAAAGGATAAGGCAGGCGCGGCAGCCAGCGGTCGAAGAAGTCCTGGATTTGTTCTGGACCCAAAGAATCGCAGATCGCTTGCAGCCGTTCGGGGTCCGCGCAGCTCTTGAAGCCATTATCTAAAGATTCAAAGGGAATGCCGGCGTGCGCCAACTGCTTCTTAGCCCATTCGTGCCCATTCAGATAGACTCGGATTCCGTATGGCGCATAGCTGCAGACCTTGATAAAAGCCGGACCGAACTCCCGGTCCTCAAGGTAGTAATAGTAATGGTTGACGGCTACGCTCTGTCGGTCCCAGTGGAAGTTGATGAAACCGCCTTCGGTTTTCTTCTTAGTTGCTTTGAAGGCAGAAGACTTTTCCTGGGCCACGCCGATAAAGACGACTCCTTCATGGGCCGTAAATTCACGGCGGCGTTCCAAAGCGATCTCATCTTTGCGTTGTCCGCGTTTGAACTCGATGATGGGGATAGAGTTTTCCGTGGCGAATTGCTTAACGTCGGCGCGAAATTCTTCGCTGATTTTACCAAGTAAAGCGGGTGAAGGGATCGGTTGCTCTCTATGTTTGGTGAGAAATGTGACGAGGTTACCACCCGTTTGAAGGGATGGAATATAACCGTTAAGGTAGATACGGTCTATACACTCCACTTCCAATGTAACGTGGTCTTTAAGTAGTTCTGCTACGGTTGGCATCGGCCGCACCTCCTTAATTCGATTTTGTTTTCTGCATTATCCCTTAAGTTTCCTGCTGCGATCCCGTAAGTTTTTTATTTATTGACTACTCCTATGACTCTCGTCGGTTTGAGGCGAAGCTTCGCTAGATGATAAAGCGAGTTTATAGAAATGCTCTGGTTTGAACTGATATTGACAAAGTGACTCCCGGTGCTTTCCAACGCTAATAAGTTCGCCCTGGCCACGTCCTTTACATATACAAAATCCCGCGTCTGCTCGCCGTCGCCATAGATAAACGGTTGCACCCCATCCAGAAGTCGATCGATGAAAATGCCAATTACTCCGCCTTCCCCCGTGGCATCCTGCCTTGGGCCATATACATTTGCATAGCACAAAGACGTGTATTCCAGGCCGTACATTGCTTCGTAAACCTCCAGGTAATGCTGAACCGTATGTTTGCTGATCCCGTAGTGGGAATGAGCACAGATCGGATGCTCTTCGTCAACCGGGAGGTAACTGGGCGAACCGTAGATCGCCGCCGACGTGGCATAGACAACCCTCTTCACCTTGAACTCGCGACAACATTCCAGGACATTTAGCGTCCCCAAAATGTTCGTTCGCGCATCACCAAACGGATCCTTTGTGGATTGGGTAACACTGATCTGAGCGGCATGATGGATGACATAGTCCGGCCTTTCCTTTGCAAAGATTCGATGCAAGCCGACTGCATCCATAATATCCACCATCTCAAATTCTGCGTCCGGGTGAAGGTTCTCCCGGTGACCCGTGGAAAGGTTATCTATGGCAACTACCTCATAGTTGTTCGTGATCAATGCTTCCATAATATGGGACCCGATAAAACCAGCTCCCCCCGTGACCAGAACCTTCAACTCACTTCCCCCTTGAGAAGCTCTTATGCAGTTTTTCGAACAAACGACGCCAACAACTCTAACACGCTTATTTTCGGCTGTTTTGACCCGGCCATAAAGATAAAAATGTCGCCACACGTCAACGACGCGCTGGAACAGCACCGGCATTATGATGCTTTAAAGCTGAGATCTGGCGGAGGATCTCTTCGCTGGTTCCGGATACCCCTCTGGCTTTTTCTGGCATTAAAACAACCCGTAACGTCTGAAAAACAATCTGTAGATCAAGTAGCAGCGAATAGTTGCGTATGTACATCAGGTCATAGCGCAGCTTATCGCGGGGGGTAGTGTTGTAATTGCCCAATACCTGGGCGAGCCCGGTAATCCCCGGTTTTAGTTTTAGACGATGCTTATATTCAGGGATCTCTTCCGCAAATTGCTCCACGAAAAAAGGGCGTTCCGGGCGCGGCCCCACAAAGCTCATCTCCCCTTTAATCACGTTAACAAGTTGTGGTAACTCGTCCAGCCTTGTGGCCCGCAATATCCGGCCCACTACGGTAATCCTGGGATCCTTTTTCCCTGCCAGTACCGGCCCTGTCTTTTTTTCCGCATGGTCAACCATGGTTCGAAATTTGATAAGGCCGAATATCTTGCCGTTTTGGCCTACCCGGTTCTGTACATAAAAGATCGGTCCTGGAGAAGAAAGAAAAATGGCCAGGCCAATAATTGGGGTGAGCAGCACCAACACCACCGACCCTGTCAACGCAAGCACCAGATCAAGAAAACGCTTGCCAGGGGCCTCTGCACCCGATAACGGCAAACCTTCAATCTGAAAAAGCGGAAGATCGCCAATCTGGCTCAGTTTTGCATTTTGAAGAAGGATTTCGTAAAGCTCAGGAAGCAGGAATACCTCCTTTCCTTCTTCGATGCACCTTATAATTGCTGTTTCCTTAATGTCGTTCGGGACTTTTGAACCAAAGCAAACTGCAGCTGTTTCGGATATTTTTTGTATAACTAGATAGATATCTTTGGCCTCGTAAACTGCCTGAACAACGTAATCGCGTCCATGGTAAGCCAAAAATTTAGCCGCTATTTCTTCAGCATCGCCATTTAAGCCCACAATGATTATGTTTTTCTTTTCTTGCAATCTCCGTTTAAAAAATACTAGAGAAAATCGCCAGGTTGAAAGCACGATTATTTGCGTTATAACCGAACCAAACAACACAGTCCGTGGAAAAGCAAAACCATAGGAGACAAAAGCCAGCACTGTTGTGGCCAAAGAAGTCACTACACTACCCCAAATTATCCCGTTCAGGATTTCTCGAAACCTCTTCAAAGGCCACCCGTAGAGGTCGAAAAGCCATAGAGATCCCAAAGCAGCTAAACTGATCCACGGAATAAGATTGAGGAAAGGCTGTAAGTTCTCCCCTGGTATGTCTCCGCCAAATTTCAACCAAAAGGTGCCAAAAAAAGCCGCATTGACAGATAGAATATCGCCAAACGCAATTAGAAAAGTTAACGGTTTGCTTGTTCTTCTCATGGGTATCCCCTACTTATGCGTTGGCAGTTGTTGCCTTTCACTACGCCTTTCGGTAAAAACCCGTGAGGATATAAGAACCAAAAAAGGGATCCATACCGGGAGGGGAAAATCATCTTCATTATAGTCGAACTGCTGCCGATAAAAAGGTTGATTACTAAAAATTAACTGATTCACTGCTTTACTTATTCTCGTAAGGGGTATACGGATGAAATACTATTTGATTGGGCCTTATCCGCCACCTCTAGGTGGTGTCAGCGTTTACGTTTACCGCTATGTCAGAATCCTCAACGCTCGCGGCCAGGAAGCGGAAATAATTGATCTCAGTAAAAAATCAAAGCTTGGGCGGCTATTTTACTTGTTGAAATGGATCTTCGACCCGCGTGAGGCAATCTTTCACCTCAACGTTTTTGATTTCTATGCCATGATCGCCCTTACGTTACGGCCGTTTAAAGGAAAGATCATTTTTCAGGACCACTCCGCCTATTTTCTGGAAAGCATCGGCGGTATGAAAAGAATCATTCTGAAGTTTTTTCTCAAAAAGGTGGATGAGTGCGTCCTTGTTGGGGAGCACTTACGGGCCTATTACCAGCAGTACGGCTACAAACTGCCGGATAAAACCCACATCCGTCACGCCTTCCTGCCCCCGCCATTGGAAGATGAATCTCGAATCTGGCGGACTTACGATGCTGAGACCTTGCGGTTTGTAGAGAGTCACAAGCCCTTGATCATAGCCAACGCCTTTCAAATCACATTTTACCGCGGCGTTGACCTATACGGCCTGGATATGTGCATTGCCCTTGTCGCTGCGCTAAAAAAAGAGCACCCAAAAATTGGGCTGCTATTCGCCCTGGCTGCCGTTGGAAATGAAAAATACTTCGACGCAATGAATCGGAGAATTTATGAACTTGGCATCCAAGAAAACTTCCACTTCATGACCGGGCAGAAAGAGCTCTGGCCGTTATTCAGAAAGGCGGATCTGATGGTGCGACCGACATGCACTGACGGATATGGCATCAGCGTCGCCGAAGCGCTCTATTTTAAATGCCCCGCCGTGGCGAGTAACGTATGCCAGAGAGCGGAAGGGACAGTGCTATTTGAATCACGAAATCAAAAAGATTTTCTGGACAAGGTCAGGGAACTGTTATGAAGCAAACATGCAGCATATGCCTATCTCAAGATTTAACCAGCATCCGAATAATTAAGAGCCCTTACACGTTTGACGACTACACGCTCTATGAGTGTGGCACATGCCACTCGAGAGTTTTCGATATTGAAGAACATCCGTTTGACATCGATGCTTTTTATAATTCTCGTCCGGAAAGCCGGGAAAATTTGCAGCCCGATTTCACTCTTTCCCCTTACTGGTTGCATGAAACAAAGCTGATCAAAAAAACCTTTGGCGGCCGTCCCGGGTCCATCCTGGATGTTGGATGCCGCACCGGTGATTTTTTGCTGCATTGGCCGCAAGATATCACCCGATTTGGTGTCGAACTCTCGGCTCAATCAGCTTCTGTCGCCGCCGGGAGAGGCTTGCATGTTATACAGGAGTCTGTGGAAAAAATTGAGTTTGACAGGAAGTTCGATGTAGTAACCTGTTATGCGATTCTTGAGCATTTGTCGGAACCGCGAAAATTTCTTGAAAAAATTGCCGGCCTCGTAAATGATCATGGCGTTCTGGTGATTGAGATCCCGAGTTATCAGACCCTGAAAGCCAGGATTTTGGAACGCTTGCGGGTACGCTGGCACATGTATTGCCCACCGGAGCACTTGAATCTGTATTCCCGGAGTTTTTTGGATCATTATTTCGCGTTACAAGGGTTCTCCTTACAGAAAAGAAGTTATACCTCCGGAGGGATGTTCAACCCGTTTGCCAGAGTGCCGGTGCTGCGCAGTGTCTGGAGCCGGTTGATGTGGTGGCGGGACGCTTATAGTCCCCTCAACCGGCTGCCCATCTTCGATCACATGTATTCGTATTACGTGAAGAGACGGTGAGCTGTGCCTTCAGTTCACTCCGCGTTCACAAAGCCCTTGCACTGGCCTGGGGCCGGCCGTCCGGCATCCTTTGGGCATCTCCCAGGATCTTTACCACAAACCCCGCCTCGCGCCATGTCTCGTGATCAATGCAATTGCGGGTATCCACTAGAAACCTATGGCGCATTAACGGTCCAACCTGCTCCGGTCCAATCTCTTTAAACCGGTCGTGGTCGGTGACCACCAGAATGCAATCCGCCCCCCGCACACTGTTCCTGAGCCCCGACAACCCCGGCGTCCCCCTCAGACGAGGATCGACGGCGGAGAGATGGACATAAGGATCATACAGGGAGACACCGGCCCCCGCCTCCTGCAGATGCCTGATCACCTCCCAGGCCGGGCTTTCTCGCACATCGTCCACATTTCCTTTGTAGGCCAGTCCCCATACGGCTACCTTCGGCCTTCTCACGCCGGCATGCCGTAATTCCCCGAGCACATGCTTTGCGACAATGGCAGGCCTCCCATCGTTGATCCGGCGGGCAGTGGCAATCAATTCTGTTGCCTCCGGCGCTACCTCGATGATGAACCAGGGGTCGATCGCCAGGCAGTGCCCCCCTACTCCCGGTCCCGGCCTGTGGATATTTACCCGGGGGTGCCGGTTGGCTAGATCTATGGCTTCCCAGATATTGATGCCGATCTCTTCCGCCACCCTGGCAAATTCGTTGGCCAGCGCCACATTCACATCCCGGTAGGTATTCTCCATCAACTTGACAATCTCGGCCGTCCTGGCGTCGGCAAGGTGAATCTCCCCCTCCACAAAAGCGCTGTACAGTTCCTTCGCCGCACTGGCCGCTTGCCTCGTAACGCCACCGATCACCCGATCATTGTGGCGGAGTTCATGCAAGATATTCCCCGGCAAGACCCTCTCCGGACAGTGGGCTACAAAGAAGTCCCTCCCGGCGGAAAGCCCGGATTCTTCCAAAATGGCCCGAAAAAGCCCGTCTGTCGTCCCCGGTGGAACCGTGGACTCCAGAATTACCAGATTTCCTTTCCGCAAATACGGGACAAGGGAACTGGCCGCTGCTTTCACATAGCTCAAATCTGCCTTTTTGCCGGCGGCCAGCGGAGTGGGCACCGCCACAATAAAGACGTCGGCGGGTGCGGGAGCGCCTTGTGCAACCAAACGTCCCTCCCGCACCGAAGACGCCGCCAGTTCGGACAACCCCGGCTCCAGAACACCCGCCATCCCCTTGTTCACGGCATCCACAATTCCCGGATCGACGTCCACGCCGGTAACCCGATATCCATGGGCGGCCAGCATACACGCGGTGGGCAAGCCGATATATCCGAGTCCGAGCACACACGCCTTTTTCATCATTCCGGCCTCCTTGCCTGTAGTTCGTTTATTGCCTTAACTGTGAACGCTATAACTGGTAAGCGTGCCGCATCCATTCGATGGTCCCCGGGATCCCTTCCTCAAGGGTTACTCGCGGGGAGTGCCCTAAATCCCGGGCCGCCTTGGAGGTGTCGATCTGCTTATCCGCAGTCGTAAAGGGTTCAGACTTCTGGTAAATAACCTTGTCATCGCTCTTGCCCAGATATTTGAGGATCAGATCGGAAACGTATTTCATGTCATGGTGTTGTGTCCCGCCGATATTGTAGACCTCGCCCGGTTTGAAATTCTCCGGGATATTGGCCAGCGTCCGCACGGTGTCATCGATATAGGACGAAGTCCGGTGGTGGCCCAGGTAAACCGTGTAAGGCTGATCCGTCAGCGCTCTGTAGACGAACCTGCAGATGGCGCTCCGGTACTCGCTGTAGTACTCCCCGGGGCCGTAAGTGTTGAAAAGCCTGACCCGGACTGTTTCGGCGCCGGATTGAGCCGCCGAATTCATGATCTGCTGTTCATTCACCCATTTGGTGATGGCGTAGTCATTAAGCTGCCGGACCGGCCGGGTGTCCATCACCTCTTCGCTCATGACTCCCTGGTAATCCCCGTACACTTCGGAACTGCTGAAAAAGATCATCCGGAAGCGCAACTCTTCCTGGAGGCGAATGAGATTTTTCGTGCCGATCACGTTGGTGTTCCAGAGCGTCTCGTAGAAGTCCTCGCCATTCCAGCGCCCGAATTCAGCGGCCAGGTGGTATACATAATCAAACATATTCTGGCTGAAAAGCTTTGCCAGCTGACGGAACTGGCTTACATCGCAGCGGTAATAATCCGGCCCTTCCGCGTGCTTCAAATCACAGACCCAAACCCTATGACCGCGCCCGCGCAACTCCTGGGCCAGCGGCGCACCGACGGCTCCTAAACCGCCTGTTACAAGGATCTCCATTTCTTTGCTTCCCGCCTTTTCCAACAAGGTCTCCGGTCAGCGGCTCCCCGGCCATTGACTCCAGGAGTTCTATATAATCAGCCGTGACCTTTCCTTTGCTGAACTTTTCCGCCACGTACCGACGGCCATTCTCCCCCAGCCGGGCAAGGTCCCCCCGATTTTCGTAAAGCTGCAAAAGCGCTTCTACCAGCCTCTCGGGGTTCTCCGGCTCAAAGGCCAACCCGCATTGCGCCTCTTCCACCAGATTTTTGCCCTCACCGGACGCCCCCATGAGAATCGGCTTTCCGGCTGCCATATACTCATAAGTCTTGCATGGTATTGTAATCTTACCCAGGGGGTTCTTGTGCAGATGCACCAGGCAGACATCCGCCGCCGCCAGCAACGCCGGCATCTCCACGTGGGGACGGCCGGGCAGAAAGGTTACGTTCTTTAAGTTGTACGCCCCGCTTAACTGGACCAGCCTCTCCTTCTCAACCCCTTCGCCGGCCAATACGAACTGTATGTCGGTATATTTCCGGAGTGTTCGGGCCGCTTCGATGACCGTCCGCAGCCGCTGCGCCAGGCCGATATTGCCTGCAAACATAACCACAAATTTCCCCTGCAACCCGTGTGCTCTTTTGAATCCGTCCCCTCGCATGGGCCTGAAAATTTCCGTGTCGGCCCAGTTGGGAATAACCGCTACTTTATCGGCGGAGATACCTTTCTGTTGCGTAATATCGGCCCTGAACCCCTGTGAGATAACCACAATTTTGGCCGCCGCCTGGTAGATAAACCTCTCCAGCCATCGCGCCATGCGGATGAGAGTCTTGTTCTTCAACACCCCCAGTTGGACAGCCGTCTCAGGATATATGTCCTGCACGTCAAAAATAAACGGAATTCTTCTGAGCCCGCTGACTATAGAGGCAGACACGCCACTGAACATCGATGGTGAGATCGTAACCAAAAGGTCGTATCTCCCCCGAAGGCGGAGTGCACCGAAAGGCGAGGACAGGGCAAAAGACAAAACCCCCAGCAACCGCCGGAAGAAAGTCTTCTTTGCCGGTTCGTACATAAAGGTACGAACAATCTTTATCCCGTGATCATCCACCTCCCTGCCTCCAGGCGCGCCAGGGGATATCGCCGGGAAAGCTCCCCGCTGCCGGTGCAAAGGCGCGGCAACCACCGCCACCTCATGTCCCCGGCTCGCCAGAGCTTCCGCCAGGTCCGTCATCCGTTTGGCGTTGGCCGCAATTTCCGGGTAAAATAGCGAGCTGAGAATGATCACTCTCATGCTTTCACCTGCCCCCACAGTTCGTTACCATCAGGCGCTCCCGTCGCGCTCAGATTCTGGCCAGCCATCGCAACGCTTTCCGGCCGTCGCTCCACAGCAACCGGGGTTCCCTGGTGTAAGCTTTTCGTCTGGCCCAGGCCCGCCGGAAGACGTTCCTCAACCTGGTATTGTGTTTGTGAAAGGCACTCATCATGAACCGGGCAAGTTCGGCGAATCTGGCCGGTTCCAGATTCCTGACCCGCCTGGCAGGGTCAACAAAGAAATAATCCTTCGGGTTGGTGGTGTAAAAATGCTCCGGTTGGACGTCCGGCTGAAGCAACCCCATCTCGACCCCCTGCGCAAAGAGCGGGGTGTTTGGAAAGGGGTTGTAAACCCCCAACCCACAGTAGTATGGGTTGAGTTCTTTCATGAAGCGGTGGGTGGCCAGAATATCCTCTTCGGTCTCCGTCGGCAGGCCGATCATAAAGTAGGCGCTCCAAAAGACACCCTGCCTGTTGAGCAATCTGGCCGCCCGGCGGATATCGTCAAGGCTTACCCCTTTACTGGTCTCCCGCAAGATGCGTTCACTGCCGGTCTCTACCCCAATCTTGATGCTGTTGCATCCGGCCTTCACCATCAGCTCCAGGAGAGCATCATCCAGCAGGTTGGCGCGGGTTGTACAGTCCCAGTTGATCTGGAGATCCTCCCTGATTATCGCCTCACAAAGCGCTGCCACTCGCTCTCTGTTTACCGTGAAGGAATCGTCTTTAAAAGCAAACTGGCGAGTGCCGTAAACATCACGCACGTGCCTGAGTTCTGCAATGACATTATCCACCGACCGGTAACGAACCCGGCGGTCAAACATGTGAAAGCAGTACGTGCAACCAAAGGGACATCCGCGGGAACTCATGATCACGCCCATATCTTCGGAAGTGTAATTTTGAGGATTCATCAATAGATCCCTGGCTGGAAAAGGTACCGTATCCAGATCTTCTATGGGATTCGGCTGGCCGGTGTGGATTACCTGGCCATCTTTTTGGAAGGTCAATCCCCGGACACTGGCCGGGTCCTTGCCTTCCTGAAGCACGGAAAGCAGTTCAGGGAAGATTTTTTCTCCTTCCCCCCGCACCACATAATCAATCTGGGGAATGGCTATGGCCTGCCCGGGGTTAGCAGTAGCGTGCGGTCCTCCGACAACGATGAAGGCGTCCGGCAGCGCTTCTTTGCATACCTGGGCGGTCTTGAGCACCGAGCCGAATTTGGTGGTAATGGCCGTAATCCCGACCACGTCGGGACGGTACTGCTCAAGTACGCGGGCAATTTCCGCCCAGACTGGATGCCCGGCTTCTTGCAAGCCTTTGACGTACAATTCCAGCCGGAGATACTCGTCGCTAAAATCGATGTCACTGCCCTTTTGGGCGGCATCCACATCAAAAATCCTGACCTTATGTCCCCTTTGCCGGAGGACCGCCGCCAGATAACCCAGGCCGACTGGAAAGTAAAAATTTGTGAAGCCGGTAAATCGTTTGAAGGGTGGATCAATCAGCAGGACTTTCATGAAGTTGTCTCCCCGCTTCTCCGTAAATTCCTACGCGCACTCCGCCACCAATCCCGCAGCTTGTAAACTGGCCCGGTCAGCGGCGAATCATAGAGCAGTTTCGAAGTAAACCGGGTTTTGGCGACCATTATGACGACCCAGTTGATTGGTTTGCGTTTGACCAGAAATCGCCTGCTTTGAAAAGTTTCCAGGTCCGTGTTGAGGAGAATATCCCCCCTGGCTGGCATCAACCCGTCTTTTGAAGCGATCACCTGGTGCATGATCCGGCCCGGATTAACCTGCATCAACTCGCACGCTACCCGGTCTCCGGCAAAAACGTTGTCACTGGCAATGATCAGGTTCATGCGCACAGGCTCGCCGTAAAGCGGTCCATTGCCGTCCTGGGCGACCAACCCATCGATAATGGAAAGCCCGGGTCGCAGGATCTTGTTGATCGCCACAATCCCCCGATCCAGGATTGGGTGCTGCAACAGGCGCATGGCATCCGGAATGCAGCCCCACTGATTCTTGAGGCCCAGGCTCACCCCGGTCATTATATGTGTCTTGAGCACCGGCACGGTAATAAACGTGTCCACCTCTTCCAGTAGCAAAAGCGGGAGTTCGACCATTGTCAGCCGGCCTGCTACTTCGATACTGACTAACTTAGACGGTCCTTTGGAGAGGTTGACCAGTTCCACGCCGTTTGCCCGGCACAATTCGTACATGCCGTGGCCGGCAAAAGCCTCCTCTGCCGCAAACGACCTCCGGCCGCCGTCCGACTCCCCCAGGATGATCCGTCCAGGCTCAAGTTGCATCCTGAGTACCTTAAAAAGCGCCTCCAATAGCCTGGGCGAGGTAGTCACACCTGGTATATACTTCGGCCAGGTGAAATTCGGCTTAATGAAAATAGTAGCCCTATTTTTTATAGAACCACACCAATCCAGCCATTTCAGTGATCTGGATAACAGATCTTCCAGGTCCCCTTCATCTCTCCCGATAAAGACCTTAAAGACATCCGGCATGTCTTTCCTCACCGTCCTTTTTTAAGACTGCGCCGGTCTGGCGCGCTGTTTCCTCCCACGAAAAGAGTGCTGCCCGGTTCAGTCCTCTGGCCACTAATTCTTTCCGGAAGATCTCATCCTGCAGAACTTTCCGCATCGCCTCCGCCAACATCCCGGTATCTTCCGGGTTTACAGCAAGCGACGCTTCCCCTGCCACCTCGGGCATGGCTGTCCTGTCCGAGGCAATCACCGGCACGCCGCAGGCCATGGCTTCCAGGATGGGAAGGCCGAAACTTTCCCCAAAGGAAGGAAAGACCAGCAGGGCCGCCCCCCGGTATAAATCAGGCATCTCCTCGTGGGGTACATAGCCAGGCAGAACCACTTGCCCTGCTAATCCCAGGTTCTTGATCAACTGTAAGAGTTCTGTGTGCTGGGTTCCCGCCAACCCCACATGTACAAGATGCAAGGAAAAATCTTCGGGCAGCCGCGATTTGAGAAGAGCAAAGGCCGAAACCAGACCTGCAATGTTTTTCCAACTGTGCGAGGTGCCAACACTCAGAATGTACTTGCCCTGCCTGTCCATCCCTAATTTTTGGAAGATCGCCCCATTGGCGCCTGGCAGCGGCCTGAAGAGTTTGCGGTCAACCCCATGGTAGATGGTGACCACCCGGCCCTCCGGAAGGCCAAAATACTTGCAAACGCCTCGTTTTGTATACTCGGAGATCGCAATAACCAGGCTCGCCTTCCGGCAGGAACCCTGCATCAAGGATCTCAACAGGTATCCTCTGAGTCTCGGAAAAAGTTGCGGCTGGTCAAAATAGGTCAGATACTGTACGGTCAGCACCGCCCGGCACGGCAGAAACGGCGAAAGGATGCTGCCTGAATGAATCACATCCAACCTGTAACGCCAGGCCAATACCGGCAAGGCGAAATACTGATAAAAGAGCCGGTATGCGCTGGGGCGCCGCAGCACTCTGCAAAGCAGGGTGTGGAAATTCCCTTGCGTCGTCTCGAACAGCCCCCGATTTTCAGGAGTAGCAAAGATGAAATACTCATTTTCTTTGTCAATTTCGGCCAGGTTCCGGACAAGGTTTTGGAGATAGATCTCTCCGCCCCCGATCCGGTTGGGGACCACCGATAGTGTATCAATGCCGATGCGCATGAAGAGTCTCCTCCATGACCTGCTCTACCACCTGCTCCTCCTGGACAAATCGTGCTTCCCATGAGTGCCGGCGTGCCTCTTCCATCCGGCGCCGCACCAGTCCGGGATCGTCTTCGGCAACAGCCGCTGCCAATGCCTGCAAAAATTCCTCTCTCCCTCCGGCGATCCGCACCAGACCCTCAAACTGCGCCGCCTCGGGCATATCCACGGATACCACAGGCTTACCGGCCGCCAGGTACTCATATAGTTTGAGAGGGCTGGCCCCTTTGGCGACATCATCCGGAACATACGGCACAATGCAGGCGTCAAATGCCTTCAGATACCCTGGGAGTTTTTCGTAGGGCTGCCTGCCCATAAAATGCACGTTCTTCAAGCCACTTACCGCGTTAATATTGGCCAGGCGCCCCACGGGACCCACGAGGACAAAACTCCATTCGGGCCGCGCCACGGCCAGGTAGCGCACCAGATCCAGGTCCACCCAGTAGTGAATCGAACCCAAAAAGCCCACCCGCGGTTGCGGAACACTATGCAACTCCTCGGGGATTCTGGTCTCTGGAGCCATTGCTTTCGCAAAATGCTCAACGTCGGCGCCGTTGGGAATCAAGGCCAGCCGGGAAACCTTCCCTCGTTTGAGGTCGTACAGGTGCTGTGAGGTCACGATTACCAGATCGGCCTTTTTTTCAAGAGCGTCCTCCAGTTGCCCGACGACCTCTCGTTTCACCAGGCCCCGTGCCGCTCGAAAATCATCGACGCACTCATAGATCACCAGGCTTTCGCCAAGCGCCCCTGCCAGCCTGGCTGCTGTCGGCACATAGGTCCATAATATGGGGTTCCGCATACCAAGGCGTGCCGTCTCCCTCCGTAATGACCTGGCAATAACCGCGTAGTTCAACCTGTTTGCCGCCAAGGACATCATGTCTCCCGGCCAGAGGATCGGGAGGGTGTAAATGTACAGGTTTTCTTCCACTCTCCTGGAGTCCGCCATCGAGATGAACGGTCTTCGCCATTGTGCCCGGAACTGGCGTAGATACCCGGCCAGATGCAACTGTTGCTGAACATAGAGCACCCGGTTCCCCTGGCGCGCCAGGCGCAACATAAACCGCTGTTTGCGGGTCCATAGATCATCCCAGTCCTGCGTGGACAGGCAGATGGTGTCATACCCCCTGAGCATTGGACAGTCCTCCTCTGTCTTTTCTTTCAGCCCCAACCATCTTTGTGACCGCGACAGCCATCCCCATCACAAACCAGACATACATGCTCAGCCTGTCCCCGAAGGAAAAGTATTGCACCAGCATCCCTGTCAGGCTGGCAATAAAGCCCAATATATAAAAATACCAGTCCGTCCCGCGTACCCTGGAAAGGGTCCGCAGCATCGTCAGATACCACGCTCCGACCACCCAGCACAAGACGACAAATCCGAGAATGCCGCTCTCCCCGAGCGCCTGCCACCAGACGCCATGGGCGCTGACCAGGACTGGTAACCCCAGCCGGTTTGCCAGTTGCAAGGGAAGGTTGCCCCAGCCAACCCCCAAGAGCAAGTGGTCCTTAAGCAACTCAAACATGGTGGTTATATATGTAACCCTTGCCATATCAGCCGGGACAATATCAAAGCGGTTAAAAATCAGTTGTGAGATCCCCAGAGTGGATCCCTTTGAGACCACCAGGCGAAAGACCGCCATGCCTGCGGCGCCGACACCTAGCATGAGTAAAGCAATCCGGCCGATCTCTTTCTTTGCCGGGACACCCACGGCCAAAACGGCCAGAGCTGCCAGAAAACCGAGCCAGCCCCCCCGCGCAAAGGTAAAGAACAAGGCCAGAAACAAAGTACCAGCAATTGCGGCCAGCCGAACCCTTTCCTTTCCACGACCGGCCCCCAGATAAAGAGCCAAAACCACGGGTAACACCGATAAAAGGAAATTGGCCAGGTTTAAGGGCTCCTGAAAAGTCGAGCGAACCCGGTAGATCCCTATCCGGTTTGTTTCCCAGAAAGGCAGGATCTCTCCCCTGCCGACTCCCCCGGTAATCAAGGCATTGTTGATATCCCGAAAAGGGAGGTCCAAATAGATCGCGGGAATCTGGTAGATCCCATAGATCGCCGCTATAGTTGCGGCAGTCAGATAAATCCCAAAAGACCGTCTCCACGCCTGCGGCTGCCGGTTGAACAACACGGTCAGGTAAAATGTCAACAGCATCAAGCCCAGAATGAAAAGCTGAACCATCCCTCTGCCGCTCATTCCTCGCAAGATCTGGCTGGATAACAATCCAACCTCGTCGGGAGGAAAAAAGATGGTCTGAACCACGGAAAAAGCCGCCACCGACAGGTAGGCCACCAGAGGCATGTCCAAAGGAGTATTTGGCAATGCCAGGCTCTTCGTCGCGGTCATCACAAACAACGTTAAAATCAGAAACAGATATGCCATGCGCACCGTGAAGCCAATCTCCAACACAAACGCTGCTTCCAGCGGAAGGGTGGCAATGACCAACTGAAATGCATTAAAAGGTGAACGTAGGGCATACGGAACCAGGACAATCCCCAGGGCAAACCCCATCGCAACCCAATACCCGAATACTGAAACCCCAAAACCTGCTATAAGCGCTGCCAGACTCAATTTCACGATCCGCTTGCCCTGGTTCATATCCTTATTAATCCTTCCTCACATGGACCAGAATTCCGGTGGCCTGGTCAAAGTCCAAAAACCGGTTGAGAAAATCCGTAGCTACCCCGCTCAAAAGGGAGACCGCCGCCTTTAGCAGCCAGAATCGGTTTACCACCTTGCTCGCGCCAACCAGGGCTCTGATCACCAGGGATTTACTTTTGTATTCATTGTCAAAGGTGATCAGGTAGCCCGCTGGTTCCCAGATCAAAGTGTAATGCATCTGCGCCTTGAGGACAGTGAACCCGTAATCCACAAACCGCGCTAGAGCACGTCTTGGCAACTCCAGGCCGAAATGCCCACCGATCTCTTCGACAAAATACCTTTGAAACAATTCAGGATACCGTTTGCCAAACCGCCAGAAGATGTTTTCACTGTCCGTTTCAATGCCGTGGACCATCTCCCCGCCCTTCTTCAAAACCCGGTGCATCTCCCGAAAAACTTGCTCCTTTTCCCTGGCCGGGATATGCCCCAACACATCAAAACTCACAATCATGTCGAAAGTTTCATCAGGAAACGGCAAGCAAGTAGCATCGCACTGGATCGCCGCAGTATAGATCTTCTGAGCGTTTTTTAAACTTGCCAGGGATAGATCCACTCCGACCACAGAGCCAATCTGGGTCAAAAGCTGGTTCCCCCCGCCGCACCCCAGATCCAAAACTACATGGCCGCTTTTCTTCGCAAGCCTTCTCCCGTGGCGAAGCGCCAAAATGAGGAAACGATCTCGCCGAAAGGTAAGGCTGACCACCTGGAACCCTTTAAAGAAGGCTTTGAAGATCGGGTTTTGGATATTGCGGTAGACCGCCGGGTGAGTGGCGGTAAAACGGCCTTCGTACCAGGTATCGGCGGCGGTGAAACAGGGGATTCCGTCCACAATAGGATATATCGCGTTACACGCAGTGCACCTGAGTTGGTTATTCTCCTGTGCCAATCGGCCCCGACAATGGGGACAGCAGAGTTCAACCATGCTTCTCACCGGATTTTAAAGCCTCTAGAGCACACCACGTCGCAAGAGCGCCCTCAGCTACTCCTGCCAATTGTCCCAGCCCCTCGTCATTTTGAGCCCCCCTGCATAAGTCAAGCACCGCCTTCAACTCCTCGAAATGTCCTTTATCGGCCCTCCGCAAAACCAGCCCTTCTGCCGGCGCACTGCTTACACTTAATTGTTTGAAGTCGTCCAGGACCAGTACCTTTCCCGCCGAAAAGATCTCGAGCCGTTCCTTGGGGAAACTGCTGTCGCCAAGGCACGAATAGAGAAGGTTTGCCACCGAACCTCGCGCAAACTGGATCGTCACCGCCAGGTTGTCGGCATTCACTACGCCGGCGCGATCGGTCTGGATGCTCCGGGCATGAATCTCCACCGGTTCCTCTCCAAAAAGCCAGGTAAGCAGATCGAAAAAGTGCACCGCTTCCCCGAGGATCCTTCCCCCGCCCTCCACAGGGTCCAGCGTCCAGTGCCCTGGGGGTACCGGGCCCGCATTCACCCGGTAAACCGCCATCTTTGGCCCGGTATCTCTGGCCAGAAGTACCCTTGCCCGTACCGCCAGGGGTGAGAACCGCCGGTTAAACCCGACCACCAGTTTCACCTTGCTGGATTTAACAGCGTTGTCCACCGCCGCACACTCATCAAGGGTCATGCCTAACGGCTTTTCCACAAAAATATCCTTGCCCGCGGCTGCGGCTGCGATGGCCAAAGGTGCATGCAGGTTGTGAGGGGTGGCAATGCATACCTGATCCACCTGCTCGTCCCCCAATACTTCCTGGTAATCGGTTGTGCAATAGTCCGCCCCAAACCTCCTGGCGGCCTGTTTCGCCTTGTAGCCAGTCGTACTCACCACCGCTCTGAGATGACATCGGTCGAGCCGCCTCAGGTTTGGAAGTAACACCCCGGTGGCAAATGCCCCTGCCCCGATCACGGCTACGTTTACCTGGCCTTTAACCGCGCCTTTTACCGACCGGCCGGTGCCTGCTGCCGCTTTCGAGCTTGCCGTGGCGGCTATTGCCTCGGGATCGGCTGACACCGCTATCCGGCCATTTTTCCCGGCAGGTAAACCATTCCCGCTATCCGGAAACCCCCGACCCGCCGGCAGGTCATACTCCAGAAGGACCGCCAGCCTGCCCTGGCCGCCTGTCACTTCGGCATATGCTCTTTCTGCCTCATGGATCGGGTAGACCCCGGTAATTAACCCCGCGGCATCAAGCTTTCCTTCGCCGAGCATCCGTAAAAATTCCGCGATGTTGCGGTTTTCGGTCCAGCGTACATAACCGATGGGATAGTCGTGTCCGCCTTCCTCGTAGTCCGGATCATAGCGACCGGGGCCATACGAAGTCGACATCAAAAGGTCGGCCTCCCGGGCATAGATCTCCTGCCTTTCCAGATGCATCCCCACTGCTCCCACAACTACCACGCGGCCCTTGCGGCGAACCATCCGGAAGGCATTGTTCAGGGGTTCGTCGCTGGCGGTTGCCGCACAGATGAGGACTGCGTCCGCCCCCACCCCGTCTGTGTATTCCCTCACCGCCTCGAGCGCTTCCGCCGGTTCCCATATCCCTTTTTCCAGCCGGAATTTGTTCAGAGCCAGCTCAACCCGCTCCCGCACCGGATCGATACCGACCGACCGGCACCCGGCGGCATGGAGCAACTGGACCGTTAACTGCCCGATGAGCCCCAGACCGATGACCACCACCGTCTCCCCCAACCCAACACCGGCCCGCCGTACTCCGTGCATTGCGATGGCCCCGACGGTGGCAAACGCCGCGTCGCGCAGCTCTACGCCATCTGGCACCCTGGCCGCCAAGTTCCGGGGTACAAAGATCACCTCGGCGTGGTTTGCGTAACCGGCGCCCGCACAGGCCACCCGGTCACCTATTTCCAGTCCCTGCACATCTTTCCCCCTGGCGACGACGATCCCGGCCGCGCTGTATCCCGCTGGTGTATACTGTTCCAGCTTGTACTTGGCCATTTCCACTGTCCCGGCAATCCCCTGGGAGGCAATGGCGCCGGCAACCTTTTTCAAAGCCTCGGGTTTGGCGGCAATCTTCCGCAGAAGGCTTCCACCGCCTCTCAGTGCAGCCGTCTCGGTTCCGGAACTGATCAACGAGTAACCTACACGGACAAGCACACCGTTATCGCCAGGGAGCGGTTCGGGTACCTCTTCCACGACCACCTGCCCCTTCTGGTTGAATAAAACCTGCTTCATCTACTGTCACCTCCTTCGGCAAAAGCTCTTGCAAAAGCTCCCGGGCCAAAGCCTCCACTTCCCCGGTAGGTCGCCTATAACCGGCCTGGTACGGATAAAGCACCGTGGCAAACCGGATCGGCGTATTCCCTTCCTGGCGATAACAGATCACCGGGGCACGAACCCTCTTCCCGTAGCCGGGAGAGACCCAGTCCTCCGTGATCGCCAGCCGGAGCTCCCGGGTCATCAGGGGTAAGACGAGAAGGTTTGCCCCAATCTCATTTCTGGTGCGCACCGCCAGGGTTTCACCCGCGTCCTGCGCAACAACCATCGGCGCCAGATGAAAGATCTGCTCACACCTGTGGGGCCCCTGGCCTTCAACCTCGTCGAAGATTACCCAGAAGCCAGCAGTTTTGTCAAAAACAATCATTCTCTGGTGCGAAACCGGTTCGGCCAGGCGCATATAGCCCGAATGCCGGGCCGAAAGAATATCCAGCCTTTCGCTTATTTCCCATCTGGATACCTCCGGCACGGCATCGTTATGGATCGTCCACAGCTTCTCTCCTTCGCCGAGCCTCGCCATTTCCATCCCATCGATAAGTACCGTGTTGTGTGCGGCCGTACCGCGAAAGTGATTGCGGCTGGCCGGATCAGCCGTATAGACGTAAGTGCCCGGGTCAACGATCCACGACCTGTCATAAGCATACAATTCAAAGCTCAAAAGATCGTTGTGCCCGTGGCCCCCATGGCCTCCCATACCTGACTCTCCGCAATCGGCGTACAGGTAAAGCGCATCATGCTTCATGATGTATTGGCCGCTGGCGGGAAAGCCTCTCGAACCGGCCTGCGATTGGGCTTGCGGCAGATCCCGGAACTCTTCCAACCCCTTTGGCCCCAAAAGCCAGAAGGCTTCTTCGCTGAAAGCACCCGCCTTCTCTTTAAAATCCGGCCTCTGGAAAACCACCGCGGCCAAAGACAACAGGTACCGGTGATCCGTGGAGTTCTGCCGCGTATCCTCGCTGAGGATGTGCAACCGCCCGTCATCATTATCCCCTATCCATGGCGCAGTCCCGTCAGGTTTGGTATAGCCGGCGATAAACTCGCACATCTTCTCGACCTTCCGCCAAGCTGCCTCCGGCAGTGCCAGGCCATTTATCCGGCCCAGCAAAAACGCCGAAAAGAAAAACTCTGTAACCAGCCGGTGGTACGCCACGGAACCCTCATAATCCACCCCGTCCGAATAGACCTGGGTTTCGAGTTCGCCAAGCAAAATTTTCATGCCTCTCTTCAGCCAGCCCGCCGCCTGTCTTGCGCCGGGAAATGCCAGAGCCAGATAGACAAGCCCGGCTCCGTCGGCAAGGTAATGATTACCTCGCGGTGGCGCATCTTCCAGATTGCGCGCGATAAACTTGCCATGCAGGAGGAGATTTGCCACAAACCTTTGTTTTGCTTCTCCGGAAAAGCTCGGCGAACCGGCAAAGAAGCGATATGCCCAGATCCAGTTTACCGCCCGGATTGCCATATCCATGGGACAGGCCCAATTGACGCCGAACCCGGGCGGGTTTTTCTCAATCCAGGCATCGACCTGGGCGGTAAACTCTTTAGCATATCTTTCGTCTCCGGTGTACCAGTAGGCCTTTCCAAGAACAATCGAATGTTGGAACCGGCTGAGTTCCCAGGGCACCTTGACATCATATGGCACCTGTTTTTGGAGATCCATGAAATTAATCCCGGTATGAAGAACGAGGGGCCACCGGTATCCCGTCTTAAAATCGCAGTGCCAATCAATCTCTCCCCCCAGACTGATCTCCCCGGAACCTAAAAGATCGAACCGGTGCGCGCAGATCCTGTCTGCCTCGGCAATCGTCGCAGGTATGGTCTCGGGGTAAACCTGCCTGATCCAACGTATCAAAGTGTCTCTGTCGTGTGGATCGAAAAAAAAGCTCCCCCCCGGCCTGCGTGGCGCCGGGCGAATCGTCCCCGATCCCAAGTCAATTGCCCGAGACAGTTCCCGGACTGTAAGCCTCAAGGGTAAGAATCTAGCCCGCCACTGTTTGACTTCCCGTTTCAGGCGGTTAAAGACCTTAACCGATATCTCCCCTGGTTTTGTGGCCTCTACTTGCCGCACTCACTATCACCTTGCATTACTTTTTTGCACGAGATAAGGAAAAGGTAAAGGGTCCTTTTCAATCCAGTAGTCATACCACAGCGCCAGGGTAAAAAGGTTCCAGAGCGCAAAGCTGGAATCTCTCCGCCCTTCCCGGTGCCATTGGAGTAACTGGCTGACATACTTGTAATCAAAAAAGTCTCTCTCCCGGATCCGGGAACGGGTTAGAACAGCCTCAATCTGGCCGGTCAGTTCACCTTTGAACCACTCTTTGACCGGTACGCCGAAACCAAGTTTTTTACGGTGGATCACCTCGTCAGGCAAAACTCCGGCCAGGGCTCTTTTGAGGATATGCTTGGGCCCGCCCTTGATCTTGAAGCCGGTCGGGATATTCAGCGCAAATTCCACAAGCTTGTGGTCCAGAAATGGCACCCGGGCCTCAACAGAAGTGGCCATGGTCATCTTGTCCACCCGCATTAAAAGAAGTTCGGGCAGGCGGAGTTTCAACTCCAGATAGGTCATCCTTTGCAAGAAATCTCCGTCGGGATTCTGACGATCAAACCGTTCATAGTACTCCTTCACCACATCAAATGACGAAAGACCGGCACTTCTTCTCTTGAAACCTTCCGAGAGCAACAACCTTTTTTCGGTTTCAGAGAAGGCAATGGCACCGCCCCAGAATAACTCCTCATTTTCCACGGCACGCCGGATGGTATCGAGTTTGTGATATTCCCGCCGGCTCCCTAAAGCCGCCCTCCCGGTCTGATACACCGCTTGCTGCAAAAAAGCCGGCCACCGGCGAAACCGTTCCCAGCCACCGGCCTGAAAACGGAGAAACTTGATAAAGTGTTCGTAGCCGCAAAATAGTTCATCACTGCCCTCACCCACCTGCGCTACCACCACTCCCGAATCCCGCGCGAGTTTTGCCACATGGTAAAGGGGCACATTGACCGGATCGGCCACCGGCTCATCCTGCTGGTAGACAAGCTGCGGCAAACACCCGATCAGCTCATCCGATGAGATGATCACTTCATGGTGGCGCGCCCCGAAGAGCCCGGCCACATGCCGGGCGTGGTCAAGCTCATTGTACCCTTCCGTCTCGTCTCCCCGGTAACCGACGGTAAAAGTCTCCACCGGACGATCTAATGCTTTTGCCATCAGGGCTACATTGGAGCTTGAATCTATCCCTCCGCTCAAAAAAACCCCGAACGGCACGTCGCTCATCATCCGCAACCTGATCGACTCTTCCAGAAGCTCCAGGAGTCTTTCGGCATACTCCTCTTCGGAAGAATATGTATTCACTAGATCCTTCGCCACAACCGCATCCCAGTATACCGATTCGGTAATCCGTCCACTACTCTCCACCACCAGGAAATGCCCGGCGGCAAGCTTCTGGATTCCATTAAAAAGGGTCCTGGGTGGAGGGGTGGCCACAAAAGTCAAATAATGATAGAGAGCAACCGGATCCACATCCCTCGAGATCCCGGGATATTCCAGGATCGCCTTGATCTCCGAAGCAAATAGAAACTTTCCATCATGCCACGCGTAATACAGTGGTTTGACGCCGATTCTGTCCCGGGCCAGAAACAGCCGCCTTTGGCGGGAATCCCAGATCGCGAAGGCAAACATTCCCCTCAGGCCCTGGAGACAGTCAGTGCCTTTCTCTTCATAGAGGTGGATGATCGTTTCAGTGTCGCTCCTGGTCCGATACTTATGGCCGGTCTTTTCCAGATCCCGCCGAAGTTCCGCGTGGTTGTAAATCTCCCCGTTGAAAACAATCCAGATACTGCCGTCCTCGTTGCCCATCGGTTGCCCGCCCCCGGCGAGATCCACAATGCTCAACCGCCGGTGGCCAAGGCCGATCACCCGGTCTTCCGAAATATACAGGCCGGCATCGTCAGGACCCCGGTGCACCATGCTATCGCGCATTTTAAGCAGGCGGGGCCGGCTTACCTCTCCCTTGCCGCCGGCATGACTAAAAATGCCGCAAATCCCGCACAAGCTATTTTATCTCCTTCCTCCCTGATAGTAGCTGTGGTAGTAAGCATAGCCTCCCTGCAATTCTGCTTTGTTCAAGACAATCCCCAATATGCGGGCATTAACTTTTTCCAGGGTTTGTTTGGCCTGTACCACCGCTTCTCGTGAGACATCCCCAACGTTAATCACAAGCAAAACACCGTCTACCTTTGCCGCCAAAACGGAAGCGTCGGTAACCGGCAATACCGGGGGAGTGTCAAAGAAGATCAGGTCTGCGGCAGATCTTAGAAATTCGATCAGGTCCGCCATTCCAGGCGATCCAAGTAGTTCAGCCTGGTTGGGCGGAACCGGGCCGCTTGACAAAAGCCGGAGGCCCGAAACTGGCGTCTCCTGGAGCGCTTTTCCGGGTTCAACTCGCCCGAGGAGAACATCGGTCAGTCCAATTTTGTTATGGCACTTTAAGATCTCATGTTGAGTTGGCATGCGCAGGTCGGAATCGACAATGATGCATTTTTTGCCATCGGCGGCACAAACCGAGGCCAGATTGGCGATGATCGTCGATTTTCCCTCGGCGGGGCCAGGACTGGTCACCAGGATTGTCCTGGACGAATAGTTCATGGTTGCAAACTGCAGGTTCGTGCGCAGAACCCGGTAGGCTTCTACTACCGGAGACCCCGGAGAGAGCTGACTGACTAAAGTTCTTTTGACTTGAGTCCTTTTTTGCATGTCCATCTTCACCAACCATGTTTTTTGCGTTCATTGCCGGGAATCACCGGGATCCGGCCCAGGACCGGTAGCCCGGTGGCCTCTTCGGCATCCTTGCTGGTTTTAATCGTGGTATCCAGGTACTCCAGGAGAAATACCCCCCAGACACCGAGAAATGCTCCCAGAAACGCGGCAATAATCAGATTTAGTCCGATCCTCGGCTTGATTGGCTTTTCCGGCAGGGTTGCGGAATCAACCACTCGGACACCGGAAGTACGCGTTGCTTCAGTAATCCGAACCTCTTCGTACTTTTCTTTGAGCATCGAAAAGATATTCTCGGCCGTCTTGGCTTCTCGCGAGAGCCTGGCAAATTTGAGCTCCTTTTCGGATAACCCTGCAAAAGCGCTTTCGTTTTCGGAAATCGTCCTGGTTAACGTATCATACCTGACCTTCAACATAACTCTTTCGGTCTCCCAGCGTACAGCTTCCTGCATAAGCTGTTGATATACCGGATTGACCGACCTGGTCTCAGAACTGACAACCTGCCGCATTTCTTCTCCCATTCTTTTTTTGGTTTGATCGATCTGAGTACGAAGGGCCAGCACCGCCGGGTGTTTTTCCGTGTATTTTTCCAGCGCGGCCGCCAGTTCAACTTCCAGATTCGCCAGTTTCAAACTGAATTGCTCCACCACGGGGTTACTGGTTAAAGTGGTTGAAGAGCGGATATCCTGGCTCTGCCGGCCAAGTTCTATCTGGATCTTGGCCAGCCGTGCTTCGGCTTCCTTGAGTGCCACCCCGGTTTCCAGCCGTGAAGTTTCCAATCTGGCGATTCTATCGACGGCTGCCCTGATCTCGTCCGCTGGAGAATAAAGAGATTCTTTCTCTTTGAATCTGGCCAGCTCGTTTTCACTCTTAAGCAGTTCTTGTTCACTGATCTCCAGTTGCTCCTTGATGAACTCCCTGGCGCTTCTGGCCTCCTCCCTGTTGACCATTTGCGTCTGCCTTTCGAAGGCCTCCACCAAGACATTAGCCACATCCCGAGCCAATTTGGGGTCGGAAAGATCCACCTGGATCCGGAAGAGCCCCGCATCAGGCACCTGTTGCACCGAAATAGCCTTTCGCAGAGCAGTAAATCTTTTTGAAGCAGTGTCAAAGGGCAACTGCAGGTCTTTTACCACCTGGGCCATGAGAGTTCGACTCTTCAGGACTTCCAAATTACTCAACTCTTCTTTCTTGCTCCATTCCGGCATAATCTGCCTGAAAGGATTGGCAGCCTGGGTGTTGTCTTCGACAACAATGGTGGTGGTCGCCCTGTAAACCGGCACCATCAACTTGCTTCCAATATAAGTCGCCGATATGGTGATTAAAAAAATCAGAATCGCCACACCCTTGCGCCGGCGCAGGATGGTCAAGTAATCCCGGAGTTCCATCCCCCTGCTGTCCCCCTTGCTTCGGAACAAGTACCTTTATGTCTTTGCTTTCACCAGGCCTAAATCTTGTTCCTACCAGCCGGTTAATAACCGCCGCAAGATTTCGGCTACCGAAACGATGGTCAGAAGCTTACCCCAGTCTATCATCTTCCGGTAAGGGATATATAGTCTGTCGCCCTCCGCCAGCAATAAATCATGACCTGTCTCCCCCCGGGCCAACAACTTTTGCAGGTCAAGAGTTTGAATCTGCCCTTCCTGTGCTGCACCGCCGGTTTTCCGCGTGAACCGTGCATGAGAGGAGTCGGCCTCTGCCGTAGTACCCCCCGCCAGCGCCAGTCCCTCGGTGATCCGTGCGCCATAATGTACCGTGTACGCACCAGGTTGTCTGACAGCCCCGAGAACTTCTACGACAATCATATGGTAATCTTTGACTGTCACCATCGTGCGGGGATTCCTTACATAATCCGACAGTTTTCCCGAGATTACATCCGCCAACCGTTGAGGGGAAAGGCCCGCCGCCGCGACACTACCGATTAAGGGGTAGCTTATCCCCCCATCAGGCCGAACCTTTGCCACAGCAGTGAGTTCATCGTAGCCCCACACTGTAATCTCCAGAGTATCTCCGGGGGAAATCACATAATTGGCGACGGGTGCTTCCTGATTTGAAATTTGCGCATTTGATACTTCGGCAGAAGCCACTGGTGACATTAGCAAGAAACTCAGGATCAACAAGAAATCTAATAGCTTGGCTGTTCGCCGTTTCATGCCTCTGCTCTTTTGATTGATCCTATTTTGATTAATTTTGCTTTGAACATTCATGAATACCACTCCAACTGTCGAAATCGCCAAAATTGGCGCTCTGTGCAGACTATATATGACGGAAAAAAGGCCGGGATCCATTGCATCACAATAGATCTCGGCCTTTTATAAAAAAACTTATAGGTTTTTATTTGAACCTGAACCCGAACCCTGCCTGGTGGCTCAACTGCTTGTAGTAAAACCGCACGTCAAAGCAGTGCAGGATCGGTTTTAAAGTGTAGGTCACCTCCGTGATTTTCTTCTGCGGCAGATCGTACTCGGCGGTCACCTGCCCCTGCCACCGGGGATTCAACTGCGCGGTGACCCCGCCGTTAATTTTTTCGCCGGGGGCGGGCCGATCAAATTCAAAGGGAGTGGTCCCGTTGACCCTCGACAGGCTGTAGCTCAGGCTCGTCTGGATGGCCGGGCTTACCTCAAGCGCCATGGAAACCGATGTGGATGTCCCGCGCAGCGATTCTCCGGTGCTATAGGCGGAAACCCTGGCGTTCCCCCCAATATTTAACCTGAGCTTCTCGACCGGAGAGAGCGCCGGCAACTGCCAGGCCAGCTCCAGATCCGCCCGGTTGGCGCGAGCCCGGGGAGCCAGGCCCTGCGCGCCATTTTTTCCTTCCTCAAACCTGCCGAGGCTGGCTTGCGGCGTGATGCTCAAGAGGTTTATGCCCCGGGGGGCGCTAGCCGTGGAAAACCCGCGGATGTTCAGGGCCGGCCCATTCCAGCCCAGTTGCGGCAAGGTTCGGAGGTAACCGCCATTGGTCGGCCGGTGCGACAGATCCAGCGTCCACCTGGACCCCGCAAAAGCCTGTTGCGCCAAAACCCCCGCGGACAGGCCGTTCTTCAAGTAATAGCCGATATCCCCGTTGACAAATAGATTGGGCGAGACCTGGTAACTGTCCGAAACGCCAATCCCGGCCCCACGCGTTGCGGAGTATTCCCCCTTGACTTGAAGCTCCTGGCCGGGGGTTGGCTGGTAAAGGTACGAAACGCCGATCTGCCCTCCCTGCTTCATGGAATACTCCGTCTGCAGCCGGATCTCGTTCTTTTCATCAATCGAGTACGGGTAGGTGATGCCAAAGTACATGCCCTTCTCTTCCGTCTCATCGATCACCGGAATCGGCAATTCCCCGCGGAGGTAACGATCCACGGCCTGTTTTGTAAGGGACAACCTCAGCACGGGCAAGGGCAGCACCGGCACCCCCAGGATCTTCACGATCACCCCGCGGGCTTCCAGATACTTACCCGGATACACATCGATGCGCCTGGCCTGGATCACGTAGTCCGGCCGCGGCAGCGGGCAGGTGGTGAGGGCGCCCTCCGACATCCGGTAAAACCCGTCGCCGAGATCCACGGCGCCGGCGTTAAAGATGAACCTGTTTTCGGTGGTGGCCAGGTTATGGAATCTTCCCTGGCCGGTCTTCAGATTGTAATGGAGATCCTCGCCGGTCAGCAACCGGTCCTTTTCTGCCATGGCATCTTTATTCTGATCCCCCGCGGCAACCTGCTCGCCCGCGGTTCCCCCCTTGACGAGGATCTGCACCTTCCCGCCGGCGACCACCTCGCTTGCGTCCATGTGGACCTCCAGGCCGTCGGTAAAAAGCTCAAGATTGCCGATCATGGCGTGGACGCCGCCGCTGGCCCGCCAGAGGTTCTGCTCGGGCAGGTTTTCCACGGTCTGGGCGTCCAGGATCACCACATTGGCCGCGGCGGAGACGCCCGGCCAGGCCGCCATCATCAATGCAGCCACGACGACCACCATCAGAGCAACCCCTGCCGCCCTGATGCTTGTCTTCCTGCCAGTACCGTGCTGATTCTTTCTGTCCATACCGTATTGATTCGACGCGGGCGCTGCTCTTCCTCCGGCCGGGAATGGGCAAATCCTAGCTTAGATCCCATCTCCTGGCTGATGAAGATCTCTTGCCTGATGTTCTCCATTTTGCATGAGACGCCATGGAGGGGGTATTTACCGTACCTTGCCACACCGTAGATGATGTTGTAACTTTATGTACAACATCGCCTATAGGTCGGAGGTGTATCTCATTGCGCAGAGGAAAAGTGGTCAAAGCGATGGTTTCCGAGAAGTACAAAGTTTAAAGGGAGGCGCTCCTTTCGCACCTCCCCATTCTTTGCAAGACCCCCGGTAAACCACGTAACCTTCGAGCAACCCGGAACCCGCGCGTAACCAGGGCGCCTACTTCCCGCCCACCTTGAGCCCCGTCACCGTCGCCGGTTTGGCCACCTCCACGAAAAACTCGGTGCCTACCGGGATGATGATCTCCTTGCCCTTGACAAAGTAGGCTCCCAGGAGCCCCACGGGCCCCAGCAGCAGCACCCCGGCCATGCTGGCCCCCGCCGCCAGCTCCAGGGAACGGTTCATCTCGGTGGACTTCTCATCCACCTTGAGGGGAACCGGCTTTCCGTCAAGCGCCGGCACGTCCCCGAAATCCACCTGCACACGGCCGTCCTTGCCAAACTGCCCCGAGGTCCCCACCTCCACCACGGTCCCGCGCCCGGTGGTTCCGGAAGGGATGACGGTCCGCCCATCCAGGACCACGTCCTGGATCACGCGGTACTGGACGCTGTCGCCCTGCTTGCTGGTTTTGGAATTCAGCTCGGTGAGGAGTCTGATCTTCACCAGGGTGGACTGTGGCACCTCCACCGGAGCTGAATCAAGGTTCCCCCCCGGCCAGGTCAGCTTCACCAGCCTGTCGACCCGGTCCAGGAGGCTGGCGTTCTGGCCGTCCTGGGGCGCGCCGTACAGGAGGAGCTCGATATTCTTCACCCTGGTCGCCAGGGGATCGCGGGTGATGGCCTGGGTGACAAACCACTCCAGGACGTTGAGTTTCATGGCCAGGGACGGCCCCGGCCCGGTGTTGCCGGAAAGAAAGAGCTGGACGTTGTCAATCCTGGCAATCAGGGCGCCGGGTTGCGTCCGCCCAAAGAGGTCTTTCTCCAGGCGATCCACCCTCTGCAGCAGAGAGCCCCCCTGTTCCTGCCCGTAGACCGTCTTTTCCGCGGCGCCGAGGCCGGCCAGCGGCGATACCACCCCCAGAGCAAGAGCGGGAGCCTCAAACGCCGGCAAAAGTGTGATCGACAGTGTGACGGCCAGCGCCGTCACCAGCCCAATTGCCGCCCGCAGCCTTCTTTGCAGGAATACCATGCTCATTCCCCCTCGAATCACTTGATTGCTTCTTCGAATCACTTGATTGGTTCTGCCCGCCCGGGCTCAGCCGGGCCGTCATTGGAAACCGGGCCGTGGTTTTAAAAGCCACGGCTTTAAAACTGGATGGACAGCTCCGCTCCCGCCATATTGGATGGCTCCTTCTCCAGGTCGGCCATCCCCGGGATGGTGATGAGCTTATAATAGAGCAGCAATGAACTGTTCGGCGAAAAGTCATAGCCCAATCCCAGCGTGGCCCCGGCGCCGGTGGTAATGTTGGGCGTCCCCGGCGGGGTACCTGCAGTACTGCCTGTATTGCCTGGAGAGCCGTTGGAATTCGTATTCGGAGCCGGCTTCTCCACGCTCAACCCGCCCCGGAGCTTCTGTTCGTTGGGGAGCCGCAGATCCAGGGAGATCGAGGCTTTGCCCGCCATCAAGGTCTTGCCTGAAAGAGTGTCCTTGCCTGTGGCGCCGGCCTTGCTGGCGGCGCCCACCGCGTCGCTGTCCACAAAACGGAAGTTGTCAATGCCGGTGGAAACCGCGACCTTTCCAAACCTGAACGAGATGTTGTATCCGGCGGGATTTTTTTTGTCGCCCGGGGTGTTTCTGAGCCCGGCGCCCACCTCCACCTCGCCAACCTTGACGGCCGCCCCGACCTTGATGGCCCCGCTATTGGGGGATGCCGCCCTGGCGTCTCCGGAAAACTCCCCGGTCACCGCCCATCTCTCGCCCAGCCAGTACCGCCCCTTCACCGTGGTCAACGGCCGTCCGAAGGAGTCCGCCTCGATCCCCAGGGCCTCATCCAGAAGAAGATTTCTGGGCAGGATCCCCTGACCGTCCTGGAAGCCCATGGTTCCACCGTTGAGCCCCACCTTTGGCGCCAGGCCGGCAATTGCCAGGCGTTCCATCCCGGTGTAGCTGGATTGAAACAGGGGGGGCGGATCCACCGCCGGCAGCAAGGCCCGGGATGCCTCCGCGTCGATTTCATCAATATCTTTAAAACCAATATCGCTGAAACCGCTGACGTCCTGCGACGCAACCTTTTCCATCCGCTCTCTTCCGGCCGCATCCCGTTTCAGGGCCAATACGCCGGCGGCGCTGGCTTCCAGCTTATGCAGCCCTGTGCCGGAAATGAGGGGAAACTTTTCGCCGAGGATGGCCAGTTCCCCGGCATATTCGCGCACCAGCCGTTCCAGAGCGGAAATCTGCGTCAGGGTTAACGGCCTTTTCCCCGCGTTTACGGCGTTATAGCTGGTGAAAATCTTGGCCAGCTCACCCGCGGCCGCCGTGCCGGTGGGGTGAACCAGCACCTCCCCTACCCTGACCTGCCCGAGTTCACTCAGCCGAACCACAAACCTGGCAGTCAGGATCGCCATCTCCAGCCGCGTGATCACCCGGTGGCCCACGGAGGATCCGGACGGCACATAGGTGCCCGGGGCCAGATCGGGCAAGATCCCGGTGGTGGAAAGGGTTTCCAGCGCGCGGTACGACCAGTCCCCGGCGGGAACCTCGTCAAACGGGTTGGCTGGCTGGCCGGCAACGGACCCGCCAGCGACAAACTGGCCAGCGGCGTACTCGCCAGCCGCCCCGGCGGATGGGATTTCCAGGGCAAAGCCCGCCGGCGCGAAAAACACCAGCCGGACGGCCGGCGCCGGCGCCGACAGCAAGACAACCCCCCAGAACACCCCTGCCAGGACCACGCGATGCAACCTCATAAACACCACCAGTTCTGTTATTCTCTACTGGTCCCGGAAAAACCTGCAATAAAATAAATTCGTTCCCAGGCGGTAGAATAAGCGGGTGGAAAGTAGAATAGCGGGTGGAAAAAGTGGGCGGAAACAAAAAGGTGGGTTGCGCCCGGCCCCCACCATCGGATCTCCTCAAAATCTCTCGAATTTCCCTGGAATTTCTAGTTTCTTGGAATCTCTAATGCGGATCGCCCTCGCGCCCCGCCGCCTTCAACCGGGCGGCGGCCCGCCGCAGCGCGGCCTCGGCGCGTACCATGTCAATGCTCTCTCCTCTGGCGGTTAGCCGCTTCAACGCCCGCTCCCGGGCCGCCATTGCCCTCTCCACGTCGATCTCCTCGGCCCGTTCGGCGGCGTCCGCCAGTACCACGGTCTTATGGGGCTTGACGACAATAAAGCCGCTGCTCACCGCCATTCTTACCTCGGCGCCGTGCTGCCGCACCCGCAGAACCCCCGGCTCCAGCGCCGATACCAGCGGGGCGTGGAGCGGCAGAATGCCCAGAGATCCTTCCGTCCCCGGCGCGACGATCATTTCGGCATCGGAGGCAAAGACCACCTCCCGCGTGGTAACCACCTCGAGCCGCATCATCCTTTTGGCCACCGCCTTCTCGGCCATCCCACCCACGCTCCAGTCTACGGATAATTAGCCCTGCTGGGCCAGAAGCGCCTTGCCCTTTTCCTCGGCCTCTTCAATGGTTCCCACCATATAGAAGGCGTCCTCGGGCAATTCATCGTGCTTGCCCTCCAGGATCTCCTTGAAGCTGCGCACCGTATCCTTTACCGGCACATACTTGCCTTTATATCCCGTGAATGCCTCGGCGACAAAGAAGGGCTGCGACAAAAACTTCTCGATCTTCCTGGCGCGGGAGACGGTGAGTTTGTCCTCGTCGGAAAGCTCATCCATCCCCAGAATCGCGATGATGTCCTGAAGATCCTTGTAGCGCTGAAGAATCTCCTGTACGCCGCGGGCGATCTGGTAATGCTCTTCGCCAACCACCCGCGGGTCCAGCAGCCGGGAAGTGGAAGCCAGCGGATCCACCGCCGGGTAGATCCCCTTCTCCACGATCTTGCGTTCCAGGTTGGTGGTGGCGTCCAGGTGCGCGAAGGTGGTGGCCGGCGCCGGGTCGGTATAGTCGTCCGCCGGCACATAGATGGCCTGAATGGAGGTCACGGACCCCTTCTTGGTGGAGGTAATCCGTTCCTGCAGGGCGCCCACCTCGCCGGCCAGGGTGGGCTGATAACCCACCGCCGAAGGCATCCGGCCCAGAAGCGCCGACACCTCGGAACCGGCCTGGATGAACCGGAAGATGTTGTCGATGAATAACAGAACGTCCTGGCCTTCCTCATCGCGGAAGTACTCCGCCATGGTCAGCCCGGTCAACCCCACCCGCAGCCGCGCCCCCGGCGGCTCATTCATCTGGCCGTAGACCAGGGCCGTCTTCGCGATCACGCCGGACTCCTTCATATCCAGCCACAGTTCGTTGCCCTCGCGGGTCCGCTCGCCCACGCCCGCGAAGACCGAAAATCCGCCGTGCTCGGTGGCGATGTTGCGGATGAGTTCCATGATCAGAACCGTCTTGCCCACCCCGGCGCCGCCGAAGAGGCCGATCTTGCCGCCCCTGGCGTAGGGAGCCAGCAGGTCCACCACCTTGATCCCCGTCTCCAGGATATGCGGGGTGGTCTCCTGATCCATCAGCGTCGGCGGTTCCCGGTGAATGGGGTACCTTTTTTCGGTGTGCACTTCGCCCAGCTCGTCCACCGGCTTCCCCACCACGTTGAAGATCCGCCCCAGGGTCTCCTTGCCCACCGGAACGGTGATTGGCCCACCCTGATCCACGGCCTCCAGGCCGCGCTTCAGGCCGTCGGTGGACGCCAGCGCCACGCACCGGACGTTGTAGTCCCCCAGGTGCTGGGCCACCTCCAGGGTGAGCTCAAAAGGCTTTCCTTCCTTATCTTTGCGGCTTGCATCCCTGATGACCACCGCATTGAAGATGGCAGGCAGATGTCCGTCTTCAAACTTCACGTCCACCACAGGCCCGATGACCTGGGTCACCCGCCCAACTTTCATCAGCATTTCCTCCCCCGTCCAGTCGTGTTTGCCGAATTGGATCCAGATATGCTCTATTATTGCAGCGCGTTGGCGCCGCCCACGATCTCGTTGATCTCCTTGGTGATCGAGGCCTGCCGGGCCCGGTTGTACTGCAGGGTCAGCCGGTCGATCATCTCCGCCGCGTTGTTGGTGGCCATGTCCATGGCGGTCATCCGCGCGCCGAATTCCCCGGCCTTGCCCTCCAGCATTCCATGGAAAATAAGCGTTTCCAGGTACTTGGGAATCAACCTGGCCAGGATGGCCTCGGCCGACGGTTCGTAAATATATTCCGGAAGGAGATAGCCCGGCCCGCCCCCGGTCTCGGCGGAAGCGCCGGCGGCCTTCGGCCCCGCCGCATCACCTTCGCCGGACGCCTCTCCGGCCTTCTCCCCCACGGGAGCGGCCAGCGGCAGAAGCCGGTTGGCCACCGGCCGCTGGGTCATGGCCGTGACGAACTGGGAATAGACCAGGTAGACCTCATCCACCTCGTTGTTTATGAAGGACCGCGAGACCTGGTCGAGGATCTGCCGGGCCACCATGAACTGCGGCTCATCGCCCAGTTGCACATGCTCCCCGGCGATTGCGAGCTTCCGGAACCGCAGGTAGTCGCGTCCCTTCTTCCCCACGGCGACAAAGGAGGCTTCCTCGACCTTGCCGGCATGGGAGAGCGCCTTGCGCAGGATATTCGCGTTGTACCCCCCGCTCAACCCCCGGTCGCCGGTGATCACCACATACAAAACCCGCTTATTCTGGCCGCGTTCGGCCATCAGGGGGTTGGTGACCGTAGTCTTGCTCATCAAGTCCAGAAAGACCTCGCGCATCGTCCTGGCGAAGGGCCTGGCCGCCAGCACCCGTTCCTGGGCCTTGCGCAGCCTGGCCGCCGCCACCATCTTCATGGCGCGGGTTATTTGCTGCATGTTCTTGACGCTTCTGATCCGGCGCCGGATATCCCGTGTACCTTGCACCCGCCGTCACCCCTTGTCAGACCTTGAAGGTCTCCTTGAACTCTTTGATGGCCGACTTCAGCGCGTTTTCCGCCTCGTCGGAGATCAGCTTCTTCTCGCGGATGGAGGCGGCAATCTCCGGGTGCATGGTCTTGATGAAGCGCAAGAACTCCCGCTCGAACCGCTGGAGCTGCGCCACCGGCAGATCGTCCAGGTAACCCTTCACCGCTGTATAGATGGACATGACCTGCTCCTCCACCGGCATCGGCGCGTACTGCGGCTGTTTGAGAATCTCCACCGTCCGCTCGCCGCGGGACAGGCGGGCCTGGGTGATCTTATCCAGCTCGGAGCCGAACTGGGCGAAGGCTTGCAATTCCCGGTACTGGGCCAGGTCCATGCGCAGCCCGCCCGCCACCTGGCGCATCCCCTTGATCTGCGCCTTGCCGCCCACCCGGGAGACCGAGACGCCCACGTTCACCGCCGGCCGCACGCCGGCGAAGAAGAGGTCGGTCTCCAGGAAGATCTGGCCGTCGGTGATGGAGATTACGTTGGTGGGAATATACGCCGAGATGTCGCCGGCCTGGGTCTCGATAATGGGCAACGCCGTGAGCGACCCGCCGCCGAGCTCCTCGTTCAATTTCGCCGCCCGTTCCAGGAGCCTGGAGTGGAGGTAAAAGACGTCGCCCGGGTAAGCCTCGCGCCCCGGCGGCCGCCTGAGAAGCAGCGACATGGCCCGGTAGGCCACCGCGTGCTTGGAAAGATCGTCGTAAAAGACCACGGCGTGTTTGCCGTTGTAAAGGAAGTACTCTCCCATGGCGCAGCCGGCGTAGGGAGCGATAAATTGCAGCGGGGCCGGTTCACTGGCCGTGGCCGCCACCACGATGGAATATTCCATGGCGCCGCTGTCTTCCAGGGCCTTGACGATCTGGGCGACCGTGGAGGCTTTCTGTCCGATGGCCACATAGATGCAAACCTCATTTTGCCCCTTCTGGTTGATGATCGTGTCAATGGTGATGGCGGTCTTGCCGGTCTGCCGGTCGCCGATAATCAACTCGCGCTGCCCGCGGCCGATGGGGATCAGGGAGTCGATGGCCTTTAAACCGGTCTGCAGCGGCTCCTCCACCGGCCTGCGGTCGACTATTCCCGGCGCCTGCGATTCGATGGAACGAAATTCGGTGGCGTTGATCGGCCCCTTGCCGTCCAGCGGCTGCCCCAGGGGGTTCACCACCCGCCCGAGCAGCGCCTCTCCCACCGGCACCTGGACGATCCGCCCTGTCCGCCTGACCAGGTCGCCCTCCTTGATGCCCTCCGTCGAGCCCATGATCACCGCCGCCACATTGTCCTCTTCCAGGTTTAAGGCCATGCCCAGCACCCCGCCCGGGAACTCCAGCAATTCCGCGGCCATGGCGCTCTCCAGGCCATGAATCCGGGCGACCCCGTCCCCCACCTGGATCACCGTGCCCACATCGACAGCTTCCAGCTTCCCCTCGTAGTTTTCGATCTGCTGCCTGATGATGGAGCTGATCTCTTCCGGCCTGATACTCATCGATTCCTTCACCCCTGATTCTAAACTCTCCGGCTCCGAACTCTTAGCTTTGAACTCGTACTTGTGAAAGTTGCCTCTTTAACAATTCCAGCCGCCGGGCCACCGTGCCATCAATCACCCGATCCCCGATGCGAACCCGGATGCCGCCCAAAACCGCGGGATCCACCCGGGTGTCCAATTCCACCTGCCAGCCGCTGGCCCGGGAAAGCTTCCCGGCCAGCGCGGCCTGATCCTCCGGCCTCAGCGGACGCGCCGTGACGACCTCCACCGGTATCTTGCGCCGGATGCGGTTGGCCAGCATCCGGTAGGCGGCGTTGATCTCCTGAAGATGGCCGAACCGGTCCTTGTCCACCAGCAACTTCAACAGGTTCAGCACATAGGGGGAGACCTCTTTCGCAAAGAGCCTGGTCAGGATCTCCTTCTTGGACTGCGGCGTCACCTCGGGATGAATAAGCACTTTCTGGAGCTCGGCGTCCGTTTCGATCCTGGCCGTCAGCCCCCCCAGCTCCTGCTCGATCTTGTCCAACAGGTCATGCGCCTGCGCCACCTGGGTCAATGCCGTGGCGTAACGGCGTGCGACACCACCGGTTTCCATGCTGGATCTCCCGCCTCGCAATAGATTCAATCTCGCAATAGAGTCAATGTCGAACTTCTTGGGGAAGGGGCGTCAAACCTTCGAAAAGAAGAACCCCCTGCTTATCAGCAAAAATGCACCCCAGGGTGCTTGCTCTCGAACACCGGGTGCCAATAATCGGTTTATAAGCAAGATTACTTCCGGAATTAAATGTCTGAAGATGTTGAAAAGGATGAACCTGTAAACCGCAAGCAAGGCGCGGCACATCGTAATTGTTTCGACAAGAATGGACAATTTCCTCCTGAAAAAAACAAGATCTCTTCTATTTTAACAGAAGCCTGGATGGAATCAGAAGGCATCAGGGGAGTTTTGGCGGAGCGGTTTTGGAAGAGGCGGAACCATGCAGGTACCTTTCTGCGAGAATCTCGGCCACATAGTCGTCGAAGGGCTCGGCGGGCACGCGCAGGGAATCGGGGAGCAGGCGCGCCAGGCCCCGGCCGGGGTGATCCTTCAGGTAGCGGCGGCGGCCCTCCTGGCTTGAGAGATGCTCATCCACCAGGACAACCGGACAATCGCCGGCGATAAAGCCCGCATGCTCCAATTCTCTGGCGAAAGCCTTTCCGCCGGTGCGATCCCCCACCACGATGGTCCGGATCGGGTACTTTTCCACCAGAGACTGGACCCGGCTCAGCGCTTCGCCGGCCGGGATCACTTCCTTCAAAATGGTGCGTTGATTCCCGCCAACAACCGCGCCATTGGCAACGCCCCCGGCAGCGCCCTCGGCCGCGTCAACGACCGCGATCCCGCATTTGTCGCTCCCCGGATCGACAGCCAGGAGATGTCCGGGCATTCGGGCTTCAGACACCTGGGTCCCCCCTTTCTTAAGCGGATCTTTAAACGCTCTTTTTCCCCTAGATCGTTTGTATATCCCTGATCTTCATGGCCATGCGTAGATTGAGGACCACCTCGGGATCCGAGAGGTTTACGCCAAGTATTTCCTGGATTTGACGCAGACGGTACTTGAGGGAATTAACGTGGATAAAGAGACTGCCGGCCGCGTCCGCAAGACAGCTGTTTGCCTTGAGGTAGGCATCGAGGGTTTTGATCATGGCGGTTTTGTGAGCTTTGTCATATTCGACAAGCCTGCCGAGATACTCCTGGACGAAAACCCTCACCTCATTCGGATCGGCGCACTTGAGAAGTAGCCGGTAAACGCCAAGATCGTCGTAGTGGACCACGCTCTCGCCTCCCCACACCCTCTTCCCTAATAAGAGAGCCTCGCGGGCCTCAGCGTAGCTTCGTCGAAGGTCGAGCACGTCAGGATAAAATCGCCCGATCCCAACAGATACTGTGAGGGGTTTGAGTTTTTCACACACCTTTTGCTTTAGCGTCCTTCCAAGCATCATGGCCATGCCCTTGGCGTCTTCCGCCGCGCCCCCTGGTTTTACAGGGCAAAGGACGGCCACGCTATCACTTCTATCGACAACGATGAAGGATTCGGCGCCCTCGATCTCCCTGCTGCTTACGATGTTCAGCATCCGATCCTTGATACGTTGGATGTCCTTTTCAAATTCATCGACATGTTCGAGGTAGTACTTTTCAAAATTGTCAATATCCAGGATCAGCAAAACATGGGGCGGCGTAAAGTCCCAACCCAGCGATTTAGCACGCCGGATCACCGCCTCCCGTGTCTCAAAATTGCCCTGAAGGAGATCATCGACAAAGTTAAACCTGTATCGTCTTTCAACCTCCTCGGTCGCGCGTTGTTTGATGATCTCGAGAGCGGTCACGGTGGCCGCCTGTTCTATGGCAATAATATCCGTTTGAGTAAGGGGTGTCGCAGGTTGGACGGCTGGCGCCGACTCACCGGTCGCGGGTGACTCACCGGACACGAGGGGTGAATCGGCAAGGGCCTCCTCCACCAGGATATACCCATAAACATCCCCTTTCACCCGTACCTCCGTGAGGAAAGCGCCTTGTCCCCCTTCAAACGGAATGAACTTGAACATCCCTGGCCCGTTTAACTTTTCTGCCAGGATAGCCTCTATATCCTCCGTGGCCTCCGGATTCTGGGTGGCATCGAGATCTGGCACGGCCCGCGCAAGCACCTTGAAATTAGTATCCAGTATCAATACGGGGCGACGTATGAGTTCAGCGAGCGTGACCGCGACCGACGTGGTGCTCCCGCCGTTAAGCACCGAATCAAGGAAACGCCTGTGCACCTCCCATGATTGTTGCAACACCCGAGTCTGCCGATCCATCACGTCGCCCAAAATCGGATTGATGATGTCAATCCAGGCGAGCTCAAACGGGATCTGAATGATGGGAAGCTGCTCCTCATCGGCCTTTGCAATAGCGTCGTTGGAGAGTGAATCCAGAAACCTCCGGAGTTTGATGCCAAGGCATGCCGCCTTCTTCCTCGACAGGGCTTCCACGAGCCTCACCTGAGCGTCAGGGTCGTCTTTAATGGAGTAGGCGGTAGTGAGGACGAATTCGCCTCCCCTGAGCCATTCTACCGCGTCAGGTGCGTCTATCACCGTCACATACCTGATGACGTTATCGAGTCCGTCTTGCCCGGACAATAACCTCGCCTGCTTCAAACATGAAAAGCCAAGTGCTTCCTTGACCGTTAGATCCACTAGCATCAACTCACAAATTGATTTTCGCTGCTCATCAGCCTTGCAACCGCGATAGAGTTCAACTTGCTCTCGGCGGGATCCGACCGCGATGTAAGGACTATAGGCACCCGGGCGCCCACCACCACACCCGCCGATCTCGCATGAGCAATATAAAGGAGCGATTTCGCGAATATATTGCCTGAGTGGAGGTCGGGCATGATCAGGATGTCGGCCCGGCCCGCCACCGGACTGACGATACCCTTGTGGGCCGCGGCCTCCTGGGAAACGGCATTGTCTAACGCCAGGGGCCCATCGATAATTACGCCCTTTATCTGGCCCCTGTCGCCCATCTTGGCAAGGGCGGCCGCGTCCACCGTGGCAGGAATGGCTGGATCCACGAACTCGGCAAAAGACAGGAGAGCCACTCCGGGTTCCTCTATTTGGAGAGCCCGGGCAACATCTGCCGCGTTCTCGAGAATCTGCTTCTTTTGGGCCAGGTCCGGAGCCACGACTATCCCCACATCGGCAACGAGGATCAGGCGGTCGAATCCTTGAATCTCGTAAATGCCAACCTGCGATAGCAGGCGATCCCCCCGGAGCCCCTTCTCCCGGTCAAGCACGGCCCGCATGAATGTAGCTGTGTCTACGAAACCCTTGATCAAGATGGAGGCTTCGCCGGATGCAGCCGCGGCGACAGCCCTGGCGGAGGCGTCAGCAGGATTCGCCGCGCCCACCAATTGGATTTTCTTGGCCTCTAACTCGGAATCAATTCCAATTTGCCTCAAAGCCTTACTCATCTCAGAGAGCTTGCCAGTAAGAACGGCACGGTGCACCAGCCCGGATTGCATCGCATGACTGAGCGCCGTAAGCACTTTGCTGTCACTTGCGCCGGCGACTGCCACCGCGACGGGCCCAGCATCCCGGGCCGCCTGAATGATCGCTTCAAAAGAATGGAATGCCCTGGCGCTATTCATACACCCTCGGCACCTCTTCCCCTGTCAATACCCTGAACACGCCCAGGGCAAGCGCCTCCATCTCTCCCTCTCCAGGAAACACCAGTATTGGGGCAATAAAACTCACCCGCTCAATTATCCACTCCACCAGCATCTTGGAATGGGCCATGCCGCCTGTCAACACGATGGCATCGACCTTGCCCTTCAGGACGGTTGCAAGCGCCCCGATGTATTTTGCAAATTGGTAGGCCATGGCCTCAAAGATAAGCCTGGCCCCATCTTCCCCGTCGTGAATCCTCCCTTCCACCTCGGTGGCATCCTTGGTCCCAAGGTAGGAAGTGATCCCTCCCCCCCCGACCAGTTTCTTTACCACTTCGTCCCTGGCATACCTGCCCGAAAAGCACATGTCCACAAGCTCGAGCGTGGGGATCCCGCCAGCCCGCTCTGCCGTGAAAGGCCCTTCCTTATCCGAATTATACAGGTCTATCATCCGGCCTCCCATGTGGGCGCTGATCGATCCGCCGCCCCCCATATGGGCGACGACAAGGTTGGCCTCTGCATAGGTGATTCCAAGTTGCAAGGCAGCCTTTCGGGCCACGGCTTTCATATTAAGGGCATGAGACAGGCTATTTCTCTGAATCTCCCGGATGCCTGACACTCTCGCTATGTCGTCAAGCTCATCAACAGCGACCGGGTCAACGACAAAGACCGGTATGTTGAGTGGCGCCGCCAGATCCTTTCCTATAAGACAAGCGAGGTTGGAGGCATGTTCGCCCTGAAGGCTCCTGCGAGAATCCTGCATCATCCGCTCATTTGCCAGGTAGGTGCCGCTTGGAATGGGTTTTAGCCGTCCCCCTCTGGCGGCTACGGCATGAATAGCATTCAGTGCTATCCCATTTTCCCCGAGTGCGCGCAACACCAGGCCCTTACGCCATTCCAGCTGGTCCAGGATCTTCGGATACCGTGAAAGCTCTTCAACGCCGTGAGAGTATGATTTCGTGAAAAGGCAGTCGGAATTCCTGTAGACTGCGACCCTGGTTGATGTGGAACCGGGATTGATGACCAGGATGTTAAAGGCTTTTGATTCCAACGGCTAAACCCCCTTGAGATTAAACTTAGTAGAGGGTGCATGCGGTGCCGTAGCGCCTTATTGCGAATTCTCGGTGACCCGCCCGTTCTGACCAGGTCGGCTTGCCGGACGCCACATCAAGCAATTCTCGAAATATCTTTTGGCCGGCTACGCTCAAGGTCAGATTTCCAGTGACTATCCCTCCAACATCTACATCGATCACATCCGGCATCCACCGCAGCACTTCTGAGTTGCTGGAAACCTTGATTACCGGCGCAATCGGACTTCCGGTAGGTGTTCCAAGGCCGGTGGAAAACACAATGATCTGGGCGCCCCCTGCCACCACACCGGTCATGGACTCGATATCGTGACCCGGGGTATTCATGATCACAAGCCCACTGGAGGTAGGAGAAGATGCATAGTCGACTACTTCCTGAATCGGTGTGAAACCAGCCTTGCGGATACATCCAAGCGATTTTTCCTCGATGGTGGAGAGCCCACCGGCAATGTTACCCGGGGTAATATCGCCAAGGGAGTTTCCCCCAATTAGCGCCAGTTCCTGCTCGGTCCGGCGCACAATCTCCAATACTGCCTGCCCGACAGTTTGATCTCGAGCCTGGCCCGCGAGGATGTGTTCGGCCCCGATCATTTCCGTGGTTTCGGAAAGGACTACGGTACCCCCATAGCCTACCACCAGGTCACCCATGACCCCGATGGCGGGGTTGGCCGAGAGTCCCGAAAACGCATCCGACGCCCCACACTCTACCGCGACTGTGAGACGGCTTGCCTGAACCTCCTCCCGGGCCTCGGAGGCCAGTTGCCGCGATAAAACCTCCGCGATCTGCCGCCCCCTTTCGATGCTCCGGTTCACACCGCCATCTCGCTGGATGACCACATCTTTGACAGGCTTTCCCGAGCGCCTGATCTCTTCTGCAATGCGCTCGATGGAGACAGTCTCGCACCCCAGGCCAACCAGAATCACGGCCCCCACGTTGGGGTTGCGACCGAATCCCCCAAAGACCTTCTCGACGTCCGCATTGGTTGCTGGATCGAGGTTGCACCCGTATTGATGGTAGATATTGACGGCTCCAGAAATCCCCGCGGCGATGGCCTCCGCAACGGCAGCAGCGCAGATAACTACGGGGAGCACTAAAAGATGGTTGCGCACCCCGACCAGGCCGTCGGGGCGAACAAATCCCATAAAGGTAGGAATCTCTCCTGGTCTATTCTGATCGGGGTGGAACGATATTTGATTGGTCGCCATTTCGGATGCCAAAATTCCTTGCGCCATCGGGCTTGCGACCTCTGCATCCTTAGATTGAGCCGTATACTTCTCAAGGAATTTGCCTCTGACGCTGTTTAAGTTATGCACATGGACATGCGAGCCGCGCTTGATAGGTACGGCAGCGACCCCGATCGGCGCGCCGTACTTTACCACTGCCTCACCCTGGGAAATATCCGATAGAGCCACCTTATGTCTGATGGGTAGATCTTCCACGAGTTCAAGGAGGGACGGCGCCGATTCTGTGCTGTCGGAGGAACCGCGCGCCTCCAGGGGGTTGACTGCCCCGATCAACTCTACGCGCTCGCCGCGGCCGGCAGCTTCAAGAAGTGTTGCCACGTTGTCGTTATGGTTCTGGATTATTGCCCGTTTCAACGCAGGACGCCTCCCTAACCCGGTCGATTATCTCCTTGAGTTCTTCCTCCGAAACAATATCCCGTTTTGCCCTCCCGAGCGCCTTGACCTTTTCCAAAATAGCCTCGGCTTCTTCTTCGGTGCACCCGATGCCAAGTTTGTCCAAAAAATAGCTTACGCTGGCCTTCCCGCTTGAACCCCCGAAGACAACCTGCAGTTCTTCGTGCCCAACTATCTCCGGGAGATAAGGCATCATTGCCGCCTTAATTCCTTGGGCCTCCAGCTTTTGTTTCGCATGGATCACGACGCCGGATTCCGCCATAAACAATCGCTTGCCCATTACAGGTTTGTTGCGCCATACAGGCACCCCGGAGATATCCTCGACGAGACGGGAAACGGCTGCGAGCTTCTCCAGCTTTATCCCCGTGTGGATATTTAAAAGAAGCTCCAGCGCCGTCACCACCTCCTCGGTGGGGACGTTTCCCGTCCGCTCCCCGAGGCCGTTTATCGAAGCATGAATCCCGTCCACCCCGGCATACGCAGCGGCGACAACAGAACCCATGGCCATTCCAAATTCATTATGAATATGGAGCTCAACCCGCACCCCGGGCAGATCTTCTTTCAGTGCCTTTATGGCGCGGTAGATAGCCAGGGGAGAGGCCACACCAAAACTATCGGTAAACACGACCGCCTCTGGGTGAGATTTCTCCACTACGGCCTTATATACCTTTCTCACGTAGTCGAGTGTCGCCCGTGTCACGTCCCACCCCATAAAGGTGGTCTTAAGGCCTAAACTCCTGGCATACTCTATAGCTCCCGCAATCCGGTCAATCAACTGTTCAGTATCCACATCATATGCATACTTGCACAGGTATGGATTGACCGCATGTTCGACAACAATCGAGCGCACCCCGGTCTCAGCCGAAGCATCAATATCGCCTTTCAACGCCCTGGCAAACGGAATGATCTCAGCCCCAAGGCCCATCTTGACAAGCCTCTCAATGGCGCTGCGAATATCCTCGGATACTACGGGCATTCCCACCTCGATTCGCTGCACCCCGATTTCGTCAAGGGCTACGGCTATTCTGATTCTTTCGTCTTCCGTCCAGTTGAGCCCACACGTCTGCTCGCCATCCCGTAGGGTCACATCGTGTATGTAGATATCCTTGGATATTTCACCCGTCATCACCTCGGGCGCGAAATTCTGCGGCGAAACCCACTTCTTTGCGTTGAAGTAGGGCGCCCCCGCTAACTGCATGTTTTCGAGAATCTCCATGGGATCTGCTCTCCCTCCATTTCACGCAAATTAGGTACGCCGTTTTTTCATTTGTCGATCAAGAACCACCGCAAACACGATCACGCTCCCTATTACTGCCTGATGCAGAAATGACGATACATTCAACAGATTAAGCCCATTGCCAATTATTCCGATAAGAATAACCCCGGCTACCGTGCCGTAAATCGTCCCCTCGCCTCCGAAGAACGATGCCCCGCCTACAACTGCTGCCGCAATGGAATTAAGTTCCATGCCAACCCCCGCGGATGGTTGCCCTGATATCAGTCTGGAGGCTAACATGACGCCGGCCAGTCCAGCGAGCAGCCCGGAAATAACATACGCCCACGATATCATCCGATCCACATCAATCCCCGACACTTTCGCAGCCTTGGGATTCCCGCCGACGGCGTAAAGGTGTCTGCCAAAGACCGTGTGCGAGACCATAAAATGGGCAAGAATCGCCACCACCGCAACAACGAGGATAGGGACGGGCAACCACCCCAAATAGCCCCGTCCCAGGAAAGAAAAAGAATCATTATTAAAGGGGACTATGGGGACCCCTTGAGTGGCGTAGAGTATAGTCCCCGCCCCAATAATTTGCGTGGATAGGGTGGCCAAAAAAGGTTCCATCCGTCCGATTGTGATGAGAAAAGCATTAAGCACTCCGACTAATCCCCCTGATACGACACCCGCAAGGAAAGCCAGATTCAGATCAATCCCTTTTAGCAATAGAAAGGTAGTCAGACATCCCGAAATACTGATGACAGAGCTAACTGACAGGTCTATTCCAGCCGTAATGATGACAAGGGTTTGTCCGATTGCAATCAATAGTAAGAAGCTGCTTTGACGTATTACGTTGAGAATATTTTCAGAAGTAAGGAACCACGGACTCAGTAAAGATAATACCACCCCAACCAAAAGAGTGATGGCGATTATTCCAAAGCTACGGACAAATGCTTGATAGTCAATTTTGGACTGGGCCTTTTCCGCAGTGATATGATCTGAAGTGGTTTCTGGCTTATTTATCATCTCGACTTCCTCCCGTCATAATCTCGAGAATAGACCGATAGCTGATCTCCGCCGGGTTAAGTTCCGCGACGATTTCTCCTTTCCGCATTGCCAGGATTCGATCGCTAACTCTAAGGGCTTCGAGAACGTCAGACGTCAGTACAATGATTCCTACGCCCTCGCTAGCAATTCCCTCTAGAATGGTATAAAACTCCTGGCGCGTCCCCACATCAATCCCACGAGTAGGTTCATCGAGAATCAGGATCGTTGGCCGTCGGGCCAGCCATTTGCTAAGAACGACCTTCTGCTGATTGCCTCCACTGAGAAATTCTACTTTTTGACTGAGACCAGCTGTCTTGATATCGAGCCCCTGGACAAACTTTTGAGCTACAGATTTCTCTGGCGCCCTGCTCACCAGTCCGAGCCAGCGAGCTAACTGCCGGACAATAACCAGGCAGATATTCTCTTGTACGCCCAGCATCAACACCAGTCCATCATCGCGACGGCTTTCCGTAACATACCCCAACCCGTTCCTTATAGCATTCAACGGAGATCCGAATTTGACGTGTCTGCCCTGAACAAATAGTTCTCCACCCTCAATCCTATCGAGACCGAACAGGGCCCTTGCCAGTTCTGTTTTCCCGGAACCGACCAAACCCACGACCCCCAGGATCTCCCCTTTGCCAAGCTCGAGGTTAATGTTGTTTAACCGGTGGTTCGATAAGGCTTTCGCAGTAAGTAACTCAGGTAGAGCTTTTTCCTTCAGGGTCTTCTTCGAAGCCATGTATTCCACTTCACGCCCAACCATCATCTTTACGAGCTCTTTGGGCGTCGTTCCAGTTTTTGAAACTGTAGCCACATTTTCTCCGTTGCGAAAAACGGTTATCCTATCGGCCATTTCAAATATTTCTTCCATCTCATGGGAAACATATATGATACTGATTCCTTTCTCTTTCAGCCCGGCGATGATGCCAAACAGCTTCTGCACTTCCGCCCGGCTAAGAGAAGACGTTGGTTCGTCCATAATGAGGATCCTGGAATCGGCCGAGACATTGCGGGCGATCTCTACCATCTGCTGCTCCGCGATAGAGAGTGTTCCTACCCGACGACGCGGATCGATCTGATATCCAATTGCTTCGAGAACTTGACTGCTTTGCTCAAAAAGACTTTCTTTATCTAATAACCTCAGCCGACCGCGCGGTTCACGCCCCAAGAAAATATTCTCGGCAACCGTCAATTGCGGAACGACACTGAGCTCCTGGTATACCGTGCTTATCCCCATCCGACGCGCCTGAAGCGGATTTTCGATCTCCACTTTATTTCCAATTAGAAAAATCTCCCCCGAATCCGGCTTGATCACACCCGACAAGATATTGATTAAAGTAGACTTCCCGGCGCCGTTTTCTCCTACCAGGGCATGCACCTCCCCGGGAAGCACCTCAAGACTGACGCTATTTAAGGCTTGAACGCCAGGAAATTTTTTTGATACATCTTTAACGAGAAGAGCCGTATCCATCGTCTTGTCCACCTGCCTTCCCACCGCCCTCACCGGGGTACATGTTGCCGAATCGGTCTAAACGATAGCAATGGCCCTGCCGGGCGCACCCGTGCCCCCTTTGACTTTAATGCCCAGGAAGATGTAAAATGCACCCCGCGGCGGTAATTTACCGAGATTGCACAGCTTTTCCGTAAACACTAATCCGTGCTCAAGGCCGGCCCAATGGGGCGAATTGTCATCTTGAATGAGGCCCATGCTTGGAGTGTCAATACCGACATGCCTGACCCCCTTTTCGACCAGGTATTCCATCGTTCTTGCCGAAGGTGCAGGAAAGCCGATCGTGCGTTCCCTTCCCCAAAGAGGTGTCCAGAATCTGCAGTCCTGGTCCAGCTTATACCCTTCCGGAAATTGGCGAAAGAATCTATCGGTCCAGCCAGTATAAAGGAGGACGACATCGTCGGGCCTGATATCCCCGTGCCTTGCCTCCCATTGTTTGATTCTTTCAGGTTCAATCACCGGACTTACTCCGGGTTTTTCGGTGCCGACCAGGTCTGTACAGTCTACGACGAGAGCGGGGCCCATTGTTTGAGTAACCGGGATCTTCTCTACGGTGGTATTTCCCTCAGGGCCGGCATGAGGTAAATTGGTGTCCGGTGGAGGGATCATGTGCGCGGGTGCATCACAGTGAGTCCCAGTATGTTCTTCCATTATGAGAACATAATCGAAAAAAGGAGCCCTTGACAAAGAGCCTTCGAACCAGTTGAACTTCGCCTTAAGAAACGGCTGCCCGCCTGGACACCAGGCCGGGGTATCTTCAGAGATCAACACCGATAGATCAATCACTTGGGCTTGCTCAGATCGGATCAAGCGCGCGATTTCGGTCCCCACGGGGCTAACTGATTTTTCCATAACAGGTTATCTCCTTCCTTTTCCTTGTCTCCCTGTCTAGCTGACACCCGATGTCAAAGTGCCAGCCAGACAAGGAAATTCTCTCACGTCGAATCCTCTCTACTTGAAGCTTTCAAGATACTCTGACGCATTCTGTGGAGTTATGTCTGCGATCCATGTTGAGACAGCAATCGGTACTCGCTCACCAGTGGCAGCCTCGTAGGCTACTCGCGCAGCATACCGGGCCATCATGGCTGGATCCTGAGCAACCGTAACAACTATAGGTGTCTTGCCAGCTTTCATCAGCTGCGCGGTTTCTTTTAAACCGTCTATGCTTCCGATGATTATGCCCTTTTGTTTTCCCCGAGCGATTATGGCATCAGATGCCCCCAGGGCGTTAAAGTCACTGAATGTCAGGACTGCATCAACTTTTGGAAATCGTGTTAAAATATCTTCCATATTGGTCATATTGACCGCCCGGTCTGATGAACCCCACTTCTGAGTCAGAATCTTAATCTTAGGATATTCTTTAAGGCCTTCCATGAAGCCAGCATTTCTTAAACGCGCTACCATCGTTTGTGGTGGCCCGTTCAGAATTACTACGTTTCCTTTCCCTCCGAGCTTTTCGGCGATGTAAGTAGCCGCCATGCGCCCGGCGAGAGTGTTATCCGTTCCCACATAACAAGCAACCGTCGCTTTCGGGGAGATTGCTCTATCAATGGTGACGACGGAAATGCCTTGCTGAGCCGCCTTATTCACGATTGGGACAACAGCCTCGGAATCCACAGCGTTCAGCACAATGGCATCGACCTTCTTGGCGATAAGATCCTCAAGCTGAGCCATCTGCTTGGTGATGTTGTTTGCTGCATCTACCGCGGTAGTTTCGGCGCCAAGTTTGTGAGCAGTGTCCTCCGTAGTATGTAGAAGGCTCTGCCAGAACTCTGATTCCAGGGTCGAAAAAGCAATGCCAATCATAACTTTTTCCTTGGAAGCACCAAAAGCAGAAACACTCACCGAGACCACCATAACGGCAACCGCTACTAAAACGACCAATAGCCTTTTCATACTGCTGACCTCCTTAGTAATCAATAATGTGGAGATTGCTCTTTTCTTGATTGCCAGCGCACGATACAGGATGTAGAGAACTCTCACCCCCCATCAATTTCCTGACGATTTCCCCAGGATAAGAGATGGCGAACTGGTAAGCCAACTATCCACTGGAATGCCATGACCGTGTTAGAAAATCTATCACCAGTTCCACCATCCCCCGAACCCCTATCCTTAACACATCTTCGTCAAACCCAAAGAGGGAATGGTGTAAAGGATAAGTGCTCTCTCCCGGTGCTTTCCCTGTGCCGATAAGAAACATCGCGCCCGGAACCTTCTCGAGATAGTAAGCAAAGTCCTCTCCAACCATGGAAGGTTTAGTCATGGTTGCCACCTTGTCTGGTCCCAAGATCGATGAACACACATCACGAACGAATTCAGCCATTCTCGCATCATTTATGACTGGCGGATAACCAAAAGTGTATTCAAAGTCGTACTCTGCTCCTGCGCTCTCGGCAATACCTTTGACCTTTCTCTCAATCAACCCTGGCATGACGCTGCGCAAGGCGGGGTCCAGGGTTCTCACGGTACCCTTCAATTCTGCCAGATCGGCGATAGCGTTGTAAGCGCGCCCAGCCTTAAAGTCCCCGATACTCAGGACCATGGGCTCCACAGGGTCGGTTTCCTTGCTTACTATGGCCTGCAGAGCGAGTACCAGCTGGCTTGCAGCAACGATCGCATCAGAACTCTTATGCGGTGTCGCAACATGGCCGCCGCGGCCGCGAAGGGTTATGGAGACCTTATCGAGAGCCGCCATAGCGGGACCATGGTGTACCCCGATTTGCCCATGAGAGAGATCAGGCCACAGATGCAGAGCAAATATTCCATCTACCGGCGGGCTGTCGAGAACCCCTTGAGCGATCATCTCACGGGCCCCTCCGAGGCTTTCTTCGGCAGGTTGGAAGATGAATTTCACACTGCCTTCAAAAGTATCCCTGAGTTTCGAGAGGACCATGGCGGTGCCCAGGAGTATGGCCACATGACCATCATGGCCACACGCGTGCATGAGGCCCGGTACCCGCGAGCTAAACTCAAGGCCGGTATCCTCCGGAATGGGCAAGGCGTCCATGTCGGCCCTGAGCGCCACGGTGCGACCGTCCCCCCGCCCCCGGAGTAAACCGACCACTCCGGTGCGGGCGATGCCTGTCATCGGCTCCACGCCAAGACTGGCGAGCGTCTCCGCACAGAGAGCGCCGGTCTGCCTTTCCTCAAACCCAAGCTCAGGGTGGGAGTGAATCTGCCGGCGTATTCTGATTACCTCGGGCATCGTGCGGTTGACGAGATCATCCAGAAGTTGCGATGAAATACCAGGTCCTGATCGCATCGTTGCCGGCGCAGAAAGATTATCGTTATGCAAAGATTCACTGATCTTGCCTGAGACTCGTAACAAAGCGTCTTCTGACATGTCTACCCTTTCCTTTTTGCTTGTTCAATGGTAATAAACTTCGTTACGGGGAAACCAAATCCTTTGTTGATAAGCGCCAAATGTGGATGGAAATATTGTGGGTAGGATACAAAAAGCTGGGTTTCATCCTGCGGGTTAAGAGGCTATTGAAAGAGTAGAATGGAAACTTTTTATCGCAAGGTCAAAACCGGTAACCGGCCGAGGCGGAGATCCGGCTGGCCAGGTAGTCATCCGGCGACGCAGCCGCGGATTCCTGGGCGACCAGGCGCCCGTCCAGCTTCAGATCCAGCCCGCTCACCGGGTAGACCAGGACAAAGTCGGCGTATCTTCTCGTGGACGCGGGCTCCCTGGCAAACAGATCCGCTGCCTGCTCCTGCCGCATCCCGATGGCCAGCCTGGCGATCTTCCAGCCAAAATTCAGATCCGCCCCCAATGTAAAAGTCCCCTCTTTGGAGTCCTGCTTTCCGGGGGTTGCCGATGTTGCGCTGACCACTTTGTCAAAATCCCGATCGGTGGCCCTGTACCGGTAGCCTCCCAGGATGCTCAGCCACTTGCGCAACCGGAATGCCGCCTGGAAATCCGCGATGTCGCTGTCGTCGGTGGTCCACTCGCCGTCCAACTCCACCAGGTTGTCGGTAATATCGTTGCGGGTCTTTTCGTAGGAGGCGTTAATCGTGACTCCCTCCACCATCCGCCAGTCCTGGATGGCCACCCTGGCCAGCGCATGCTGCAGGTTCCCCTCGAGTCTCCGGCCGTATTCCGCGGCCCCCACCAGCGGCAGGGAGCCCAGCTTGACCTCCCCCCGCCCGTCCACCCAGAAGGTGCGCTTTTCGGCCTCGCCCGTGCCGGCGGCGAGAATCTCGGTCAATCGCCAGTTCATCCGGGAGCCGAGGATGAACGGGTGTGAAAGCGCATACTTGCGGCCGGACGTCCCCTTTTGCCAGTCCACCAGCCGGCCCTCCAGGTCCCAGGCCTTGTGGAAGAGGGGTTCAAAACCATCGTCGATCCCGAAGAGATCCACGCCAAGCTTCATGCCGGCCCATTGGCCCTCGAATAAACCCTCCCGGGCCCCCGCCCCGCTGTCCGGATCGGACGCAAACTCCAGCCGGTAAGTGAGGGAAGGGTCACCGGCGCTGGTCAACCGGCCGCTCAGATCGAGGCCGTAAACCCGGTCCCGCCCCGGCGTGATGGGCAGAATCCCCCCGGAACCCGCGCTCCCCCCGGCTCCCACCGCCGGAGACCCGGCCGGAGAATCCAGGCTCGTCCCGTTGAGGCCCCCTACAAAGACGCCGCCCAGTTTGAGCGCCTCCCCGAGATCCACCACGGAACGCAGCGCGTAAAAACCGGCCTCCCCATCTCTGGGAAGGATCCCATCCGGGTGAAGACTGTATCGCGAGGGGCTGAACCGCAGGCGCCCCACGATGGCCCTGGCGCTTACATTGCCGGCGCCAAGCATCAAAAGCCCCCCCTGGCGCCTCACTTCTTCCACATCGGTCCCCACAACGGCGGTGGGATCCAGGGTGAACCGCGAAAAACCTTCCGCCAGCGCCTCGGGCTTCATCTCGCCAATGTGCAGCGACCGCAGCGCGCTTTGAGTAATCATATCCAGATCCACCCGGAAATTATCCCCGCTCGTGGGGCTCCCTGCCGTGCTTCCGCCAGGGCTCCCCCCGGAACTCCCCGCCGGGAGGCCAAGCAGGTCCTGGATCAGGGTGACCCCGGCTCTGGTATTGACCCCCTGGGCCGGGCTGTACTCCAGGTTCAAACCCAAACTGGTCTGAAATTTGGAGGTCGTCAAAAAGATATCGTCGAGATCCCGCTCCACGTCCCAGGTATGCATGTCCCCGTCGTAGTCGCGCTTCTGGGGGTCCCGGTAGGGAACGCCCGGGCCGGCCGTGCGGGCGTCCTCAAAGACGGTCTCCACCGCGCCGCCAATCTTGAGCTTTCCGGCCCGTCCCCGGCTTTCGGGATCGGCGTCCTGCAGGGCCGTCACCTTCTCCTGGAGGCTGTCCACCTTCTTCCCCAGGCCGCCGACCTCCTCTTTCAGGCCGCCCATCTGCTGGTCGATCCCCGCCACTTTTTCATCCAACCCGCTCACCTTTTGCTGGAGGGTATCCAGGAGAGCCTCCAGATTGGCAACCCTGACCCCCATCTGCTCCAGCTCGGGCCGGAACTCTTTGACGAGATCCTGCACCGCCCTGGAGACCTCGTCGACCTGCCAGGCAATCTCCGCCGGAGGCAGCTTGAGAGCCGCCAGCCTGTCCGTCACCAGCTTTTCAATCGCGGTTCCCAGAAGCGAAGAGGCCAGGTTGCCCGCCCCGTCCAGTAGTCCGGCTCCGTCCAGCCCGGTCCCGCCCTCCTGGGGTTTGCCGGAAGCCGGCGCCACGGCGTTTAGCGCCTGCTGGGCGAGCCGCACGGCGTTGTCCGCCGCTTCCTGCGTGCGTTTGATGTTCTCCCCGCTGGTCTCCACGACCTGGCGCGCTTCCTCCGCGGCCTTGACCGCCGCCTCGGCTTTAGCGAGAGCATCCCGCGCCATCTTCTGCGTTTCGGAGGTTGAAGCCTTGAGCGTGTCCCTGGCGGTGGCCTGGGCTTTTTGGGCGGCCTTCAGCGCCGCCGCGACCTGCGTCTTCGCCTCGGCCTTGACCAGGGACTCCAGTTTTTCCATCACCCGCCCGGTGTAGATGGCGAATTCATAACGGGTCAAGGGCTGATCCCCCCGGAAAGTGCCGTCGGAGTACCCCTGGACGATTCCCACCGCCGCCAGTTTTTTGATCGCGTCATAGGCCCAGTTGTCCACCGGGACGTCAGGAAAGACCCCGGCCGCCGCCGGAGCCGCAACAAGCAGGATCAAGGCGCCGCATAAAAGAAGCGCTGCTGCCTTTCGGTACATCCTGCACTACCCCCAACCTCTCCCTGAAAGTCAAATCAAAGGCAAGCCGATAAAGCTGGCAATTTCTCGCCCATTAAGCTGGCTATGTATTCGTCCGGGTTGAGGAAATTCCTCCCCGCGGTCTAAATCCCCATCAATGTCCGCGGCTTCAATCCCTGTTTATGGCTTAGTCTCCGCTTGTAACTTCTCTCCCTGTTTATGTACGTTAATGTGGCCTTCTGTCGGGTTAAATCGGCTACCAACTGATTCGGCGGGAAGCAGAAAAACTTTAGGGTTAAATCGCGGTTACCCCGATAAAAAAGCCATCCCGCGATATAAAAAAACCGTCCCGGACGGGGAACGGCTCCGACATGCCATTTCAAGATATAAGAGGGTTCAACGGCAAGCAGGAGGATTAAAACCTGGTGCTGATGCTGAACCTGGCCTGGTACCTGACGGAACTGGTGAACTCCGCCGGCAGGCCGGTAAGCGAGTCTTTCGTGGTCTGCGCGTCAGCCAGGAGGATGGGGACCGCCAGATCAAAGATAAAATTGTCGATGGTGTAGCCCAGCCCCAGGGTCGTCTGAAAAGATGGGGTCGGGGGTGGAGCTGCTGGATCTTGATAAGGGTCCCGTAAAGCATCAAGACCCACGCCGGCCCTGAAACAGAGCGCGCTGGTTATCCGGTACTCGCCGCCCAGGTTGAAGTAAGTCCGCACCATGCCGCCCAAATCCGGGATGTCGCCTTTTTGCACGGTTTCCATCGCCTGGCCGGTTACCCTGGCGTTGCCCGCCAGGGTCCAGCGCTCCGTGCGCGTTCTAAACCCGCCGGCCAGTTCCAGCGCCTGATCTTTTTCGTCCAGGATGGTTTTTTTCTCCTGACTTTCCACCTTTGTTGTGCTGGCGCTTCCGGTCAGAGCCAGGAGAACGCTGGTGTTTTCGGTGGGATCGTGACGAAACCCTAGTCGGACCCTTCCCGCGCCAAAGTCCTGGGAAAAGGGCGTTTTGAGACTGACCCCGGGCAAGGGGTTGACAATGATCTTGTCTATTATTTCATAATCGCCGCTCCGTTTATCGTAGGAAACCGCCAGATCCAGGGTGTTTTTCTGATCAAAACGGTAGGCCAGTCCAGCCTGGTAACTGTTCAGCGCCTGCTTATCTTCGTAAGTTTCCTCAAACGTTGCCGAACCCCCGCTCGAATCCGCAATCTCCGCATGGAAGGCTTGCGCCAGCGGAGCAGGTTTCAAGGTGTACCCAAATCCCAGCGCCAGGCGCTGGTTGGCCTTCCACCCGTCAAGGATCGTGATGGCCTGCCTTGACATCTCAAACGAGCTTTTGGTGTTGACAGTCGGGAGGCCTTTCTCCTCCTTCTCCCCGGCGTAGGAGAAGAGATCCCTGGCATAGCGAACGGCAAAAGTATTTCCCGCCGCGTTCTTCTCCGGGAACGGGAGCACCGTGGTAAAGATCAGGCTCTGAGGTATTGTCAGGGCGAAGATGGGCGGGGTCGGGCCAAAAGGGTCAAAAGGATCCCCACCCCAGAGGATCAGCCCATCAAGCGTTTCCCCGGTATTAATTACCCCCCCGGCGCCTGACGTCGCCGTCTTCCTGGAATCCACCCTCCCCGTGCCATAGGTCAGATCCAGGACCTTGTCCTCAACCCCTCCCAAAAAGGCGGGGTTAAGGAACCAGTCCTCATCGTCGCCCAAAAAGCCGTAAAGGTCCCCCATCGCATCCACTCTGGCGCCGGACGCCCGCGCCACCGGCGGAAAGAGCATCAAGACTGCAACAGCCGCGATTAGAATGGCCGCATATCCAAGGCTCCTGCCCATGGTGCCTACCTCCTTGTAGTACCCATGCCTCCTCGTAGACAGAAAGAAAATGCCGACTAATATCTGATTCGGCCGGACGCGAAAAAACTTTAGAATCAATCGGGACCTTGCCGGCTCCAGAACTTTTGCCGGCTTTGAAACGCGATCTTCATTTTTTTCCTTCCCGGGCGATGACGCAAATTTAGCTGCCCGATGTCGCTCAAATATACACCCTTTTTCTCTTCTTTATGCATCTTTACAGAAACCGTGTAGGGAGATATAATTGGGGCAAGGGGAGGGGGTAGATGGTGGTTTCAAACAAGGCGGTTCTAAGAGAACAAGCAGCTACTTCCGAAGGGGAGGATGATCGAATGGATTGGCAGGAAAAGTATTTCCAAAAGCTTGACGAAAACGTCAATGATCTAAAAATCGGGTTGCAACAACTTGGCCAGCGTGTTGATGCGGTTTATCAAAGAATCGACACCGTAAATCAACGGTTGGACTCCGTGATCCAACAACTCAGCGAAACCAACAAGTGGGTTATGGCGCTGGTGGTTACCACCATTTTGAGCGTGGTGGGCCTGGCCACCGGCCTTTTGCCGGTGCGCTGAGCGCGAAAGGGGGACGGATTTTGCCGGAGATCGGTCTGCCTTTGCAGGAGGAAGCCGCTTCCAGGGAGAGTGATGATCAGATGGACTGGCAGGAAAAATACTTTCAAAAGATTGGAGAGGGCATCGCCGATCTTAAAGCGGCCTTGCTGCGGCTGGAAGACAGGTTTGACGCCAGGTTTGAGCAATCCGAGAACAAGGTCAACGCCAGGTTTGGGCAGTCCGAAAGCAAAGTCAACGCCAGGTTCGACCAGCTCGAAAACAGGTTTGAAAACCGGCTCCGGCAGACAGAAACCCGCCTGGAAAAGTATATCGGAGAACGGGACGCCCAGAGACATCAAGAATTTCTAGCCCTCAACCAGCGGATGGACGAGATGAACAAATGGCTCATCGCCCTGGTGATTACCATCATTCTTGGTGTGATGGGCCTGGCCACCGGCCTTCTACCGGTGCGCTGAGCGATAGAGCAAAGCGCGGCAAAAGAAATCCCCTGCTACTTCTGGCCATCCTCTGCCGCGCACTACCCGTCTACGGCCTGATGATCACCTTTACCGCCCTGGGATCCGTATTGGCCGTCTCCACCGCCTCCTGGATCTTCTCCAGGGGGAATTCGTGAGTGATTAACGAGGTAAAATCCACACTCCCACGGGTCATGGCCGCCAGAATCCTGGGCACCCAGACGTGCCGCTCCTCGTTGGTATGGTGCACCAGCCCCGTCGCCCGGATGTCAAAGCTGTCCTGGTGCCAGCGGGAGATGTTGAGGGTCACCGGCCGGGTGATCCAGCTGTAGAGCACCAGCTTGCCGTTATGGCGCAAGGAAGCGGTCGCCCAGTTCATGGTGTCTTCGGCCCCCGCCGCCTCCACCGCCACCTCGACCCCTTTTCCTTCCGTCTTGTCCATGATGGCGGAAACCACATCCACCTTTCCCGGGTTGATGAGCACGTCGGCGCCCATCTTCCCGGCCATCTCCAGCCGCCCGTCGATCAGGTCCACGGCGATCATCCGGCTGGCGCCCATCTTCTTCAGGCACTGGATCATCACCAGCCCGGCAAAGCCCGTTCCAAAGACCGCCACCCGATCTCCCAGGGTAAGGCCGGATTGCATCGCCGAAAACATCGCGCAACCCAGCGGTTCCCCCAGGGAAGCCACGGTCATGTCCAGCCCGTCGGGGACGGGCTGAAGGCTGATCGCCGGCGCTGCAAAGTAGTCCGCAAAGGTGTTGTGCCAGCCGAAGCAGATCACCCTGTCACCCGGCTTGTACCCGCTTACGCGGCTTCCGACCTCCGCCACCGTCCCCCCGCCCTCATGCCCGAGATAAAAGGGAAGCTTCGTGCCCGGCGGGTACTTGCCCTCAAAGTACATCTTATCCGAGCCGCACACTCCGGCGATGTGGGTCTTGACCAGAACCTCGTCTTCATGCAATTCCAGCCGCCGTTCCGCGAGCTCAAGCCGTCCCGGCGCCTTCAAGACTGCAGAACGTGTTAACATCCGCTTCCTCCGTATTGTCCACCTTGTTCAGATGAGGTACACATCCCGAATTCCGCGGGCTCTCAAGCCTCGCCCGTTCCACCGCCGGCCTGAGCGCCGCCCGGGGTCCGCCGGTTCCGCGCATATTTCATCACCATGCCGATCACCGGGGCAATCAGGATGACCAGCGTGACCGTCATCAACGTTACCACAATCGGTTCACTGAAGAAGATCCCCAGGCTACCCCTGGACATCATCAGGGACTGGCGCAGGGTACGTTCGGTGTTCGAACCCAGCACCAGAGCCAGCACGATGGGCGCCGGCGGGTAGCCAAACTTCCTCATGAAGTAGCCGGCAATCCCAAAGCCCAGCATCACCCAGACGTCAAAGAGGTTGTTATTGGCGCTGTAGGAGCCCACCAGCGTGAAGACCACGATTAACGGCATCAAGATGCTGATGGGGGTGCGCAGCACTGATACAAAGGCCGGGATCATCCCAATGTTCATGATCACCAAAATCACATTGCCGATATACATGCTGGCAATCAGGCCCCAGACCAGATCCGGGTTGGTGTCGAAGAGCAGTGGCCCCGGGCGCAGCCCGTACATCATCATGGCACCCATCAGGATGGCCGTGGTGGCCGAACTGGGAATCCCGAGCGTCAGAAGCGGGACCATGGCGGCCGCGGAAGCCGAGTTGTTGGCTGATTCCGGGCCGGCCACGCCCTCAATGGCGCCGTGTCCAAACTCCTCCGGGTGCTTGGAGAATTTCTTCTCCACCGCATAAGAGCCAAATGAGGCTAAAGTGGCGCCGGCGCCGGGCAGGATGCCAATAGCGAAGCCCACTACCGTCCCTCTGACGATCGCCCATTTGGAAGCCGCCCAGTCCGCGGCTTTCGGCCAGACATCCTTGAACTTCAGGCTGGCTTTCTGCATCTCCATCTTCATCGGCCCCTCCATGGTCACCAGCACCTCGCTGATGCCAAAGAGGCCCATGGCCGCCGGCAGGAAATCGAAGCCGTTCAAAAGCTGCAGATTCCCCATGATGAACCGCGGCCGGCCGGTGATGGAATCCATGCCCACCATGGCCAGAAGCAGGCCGATGAGCGTCATCATGAAACCTTTCACCGAGTTGCCGCCGGAAAGGCTGGTCAGGGTCACCAGCCCCAGGAACATCAGGGCGAAATACTGGGGCGGGCCGAATTTCAGGGCAAATTCCGCCAGGATGGGCGAGATCAGGGTCAACAAGATCACCCCGAAGGTCCCCGCCACAAAGGAACCGATGGTGGCGATCCCCAGCGCCACGCCCGCCCTGCCCTTCAACGCCATCTGGTAGCCTTCCACCGCGGTCATTACCGAGGAGGATTCCCCGGGAACGTTGATCAGCACCGAGGTGATGGTCCCGCCGTACATGGCGCCGTAGTAGATCCCCGCCAGCATGATCATGGCCGTGGTGGGGTTCATCCCGAAGGTCAGCGGCATCAGGATCGCCACGCCCGTCGGTGGCCCGATGCCGGGCAGAGCTCCGATAATCGTCCCCGCCAGCACCCCAAAGAGCGCAAACAGCAAGTTGAGAGGGGTGATGGCGATGGAAAAGCCCATTAACAGGTTATGGAAAACTTCCACTATATCACCCCTCTAAAATCCGAATACCCCCATGGGCAAGGGGACGAGCAGCCAGCGCTGGAAGATCAGGTAGACCGCCACCGGCGTGAGCAGCGATACCCCGATGACCCCCAGCCAGCTGTGTTTTTCTATGGTGAGCATCAGAAAGAGCATAAACAGGCCGATTGATAGCAGTATACCGGTGTACGGGATAATGAACACCGATATAACGGTAGCCCCTGCCATGGAAAGCACGCGTTTCAGCCCTTCCCGGCCGGGCAGCCACGCCCCGTTCTCCTGGCGCAAGATGGCCTGCGCCAGGAGGATCAGGGACGCTATGGCCAGCGCGATGGCCAGCCATAGCGGAAAGAACCCTGAACCGGGGGTAAACTCGGCCATATAGCCGAGCTTTAGCGACCCGGCCGCGAACGCGCCTGAAATGAACAGGCAGAGGGCAGCGATGATCATGTCCGCTGTTTTCATGTCGCGGCCCTACCTCCGTCCTACTTCAAAACTCCCAGATTCTTGAGGATCGCCTTGTACTCCGCTTCCTTGTCCTTCAGGAACTGAGCGTAAGCCTTGGAATCCATGTACTTCGGGGTCAGGAAATTGGCCTCGATGAAGTCCTTCTTCCAGGTGGGAGAATCGGTGAGCTTCTTCATGGCCTTTTCCAGAACCTTGCGCTCCGCATCCTTGATGCCGGGCGCCGCAAAGATGCCGCGCAGCATCTGCCAGTGCACATCGATCCCGTTCTCCTTCAGGGTGGGGATGTTGGGAGCCCCTTTAAGCCGCTCTCTGTTGGCCACCGCCAGAACGCGGACCTTCTTGGCCTCCATCTGAGACATCGCCTCGTTGGGGTTGGCCCACACCACATCCAGATGACCGCCCAAAAGCGCGGTCATCACCTCGCCGCCGCTCTTGAAGGGGATGTAGTTGAACTGCACGCCGGCCTTTTGCGCAAAGATATCGGTCAGGATGCTGTCCTCGGAACCCACTTCGCTGCCGCCGAACTTGATGGTCTTGGGGGCGGCTTTGGCGGCGTTGACCAGTTCCTTGACGTTCTGGTACGGCGAGTCGTACCGGACCACCAGCATAAACTCATCCAGCGCCAGAAGCGCAATCGGGGTCAGTTTGGTCCAGTGCAGCACATCGGTGGAGCCCGTGGTGAGAGGCACGGTCAGCACCTGCGGCACCGCGGTCATGATCACGTAGGGATCGCCATTTTTGGTCTGGACATAGCTCATCCCCACCGAACCGCTCCCGCCCGCCTTGTTGACCACCACCAGCGGCTGGGGAAGAATCCTCTCCTTGTCGTAGATGGCCGCGATCATTCTGGCCATATTGTCAGAACCGCCGCCCGGGTTAAAAGGCACCACAAATTCAATGGGCCGGGACGGATAGTCTGATTTGGCAAGGACACCACCGGCGAACATTCCGATGAAAAGCGCCACGAGAGTCAAGCCTGCCACTAAAAACCGCGACTTCTTCAAAATTAAATCCTCCCTTCGTTTTTCCAGCGATCTCTTTCCAGCTATTTCATCATCAAACGCTGTGCGCGCGGACTTCCCGGCCTACGCCACCTCGTGCCGCCCCCTGGCGGCCAAAGCCTTGAGAAGTTGTTCCGCGCGAACAGGGTTGACAATGCCGCAGTGGCACTGGCGGGCAAGTTCCAACGCCGCTTCCCTGGGAGTCTTGCGCCCGCCCTGAATCTGGTCGATCATCTCTTTCACCAGGTTGAAGGCCACCATCCCGTGCCCGCACATGGTGGCGACTTCCAGAATCCCCTGGGACGGCAGCTTCTCGGTCCGTCCCCAGACTCCCAGGGAATGCTCGATGGTGTGCCGCTTGATGCCGGCGGCCTCACAGCCCTCGTTTACGTCGTGCAAAAGACCGGAGACAACGATCGAAGGGCCAAGGTCCGCGTCGCGCAGCTCCTTGAAGACCTTCGGCAGGATCTCCTTATCGGTAAATACCGCATGGACGATCGAGTTATCCTGAAAACCTTTTTGGATGGCTTCTTTCCCCGCCGAAAAGATGTTGCCGGTCTTCATGTCCCCCATGTTCACCGGGTTGTACCTGGAGACGATCTCGAAGAACCTGGCGAATTTCGCGGCGGACCCTTTGGCGTTTACGGTCTGGGCGCTGATGGCAAAGACCACGAAATCATTTTGCAAATTCGCGGCGGTACCCGCCCGGTGCAGGCTGTGCGTCATCTTTATGCCTCCTTTGCCAGCGGCCGGCCCAGGCCGATGTTGGTCTTGCCGTTTATTGTGGGATTAAAACCACCAGCCCGCGCGATCTCCACCGCCGGCGCCGAGTTGTCCTCTTCCACCCGGCACGCCAGATCCAGGCTGAAGACCGTATCGATCTTCCCCGCGACCTCCCGGATCTTTTCGAGAACCGCCGCCAGCTTCTCATTGGGCACATCAAACTCCACAATCGCCGACAGTACCTTCTCATTCAGGATCTCGTCCTGGAATTTGCCGGTCTCAAGATCCTTCATCAAGAAGGTCACCGGATTGTGAGTTTCAAAGGTCACCCCCACCTCGGCGCAGGCCATGGCCACCTTCTCCACGTCGCGGAACCGGGCTCCGGTTCCGGGCCGCCCCAGTTCGATGGCCACCCCGGCGTGCCCGCGGCGGAAGCGCCCCGTAACCTCGTTGGTCTTCATCTCCTCGGTGCCGCGACCGGGAACGGACGTATTTTTGTGAGGCACCAGGGGGTCGCTGAAAGTGTTGCGCACCGCCCTCAGCCCCTCCACCTGCGGCTCAAAGGAGTCGGTGGGACAAACCCCCGCCCGCCTGCAGATGTTGCACTCCACACATTCGTCCTCATCCACAACCGCCCGCTCATCCCCCAAAGAGATGGCTCCCATCGGGCAATAAGGGAGGCAGTTTCCACAGGCGATGCAGTTTTCGTTGATCTTCACCCCGATTTCACCCTTTCCATTGGATATAAAAAGCCACATCTGTTGTATTCGGCATCCCCCGCCGAATCCTTAGCATTGTTCATAGTGTTCAGCCGAAAGGGCAAATCGTTTATTTCTGTTCATTTCGGTCATTGGTTTTTGTAAAAAAGTTCCCTGGCCGAATAGGAAAAGGCTTAATTTTATCTAATTATTTTAAGGGGGGGGATCCCCGTGGGCAACTATGAAAAGCCTGGGAAATTGTATTTTAGCCCTGGATTCCAGAGAAGCTGGCCTCTGCAGACCATGATCGTCCTTTTAGTGATCAGCGTGGTTATCTTTTCGGTGTCGGTGCTGGCGTTTTTCGCTATTCGGACCATCTACACCAACATCGAGGACATGAACGGGGATAAGGTTCTGGCCCTGGCCAGGGTTGTTTCGGAGATGCCCGAGATCAGGGCCGCCCTTTCCCGGCCCGATCCCGCGAAGGTGATTGCGCCCCTGGCCGAACGGATCCGGCTCCAATCCAGGGTGCAGTTTGTGGTCATCCTGAACATGCGGGGCTACCGTTACTCGCACCCCAGGGCCGAACTGATTGGCCTGCATTTTACCGGCGGCGATGAAGGACCGGCCTTGCGCGGCCGGACCTACATCTCAAAAGCCGTGGGGATCTCCGGACCTTCCTTGCGCGCCTTTGTTCCCATCCGCGCGGAGGACGGCGCCCAGCTCGGCGTGGCCGTGGTGGGCATGTTCCATCAGGGTATCGCCGAAAGCATTGATGACGTCAGTACCCCGCTCTATCTCGCCACCCTCACCAGCCTCCTGGTCGGGGTGGTCGGCGCGGTGCTCCTGGCCAAAAATGTGAAACGGACCATCTTCGGCCTTGAGCCCATCGAGATCGCCACCCTCCTGGAAGAACGGGAAGCCATCTTTCAATCGGTCCGGGAGGGGATTCTGGCCATAAATAAGGATCAAAAGATCACCCTCTTAAACGACGCCGGCAAGAAGCTGTTGGGGATCACCACGGATGTGGTCGGGAAGCCCGTCTATGAAGCGGTGCCCAATACCCGGCTCCCCCGGATCCTGGAGACCGGCAAGGCGGAGTACGATCGGGAGCAGGTCTTCAACGAGACCATCGTGCTTACCAACCGGGTGCCCATCGTGGTGAAGGGCAAGGTGGTGGGCGCCGTGGCCACCTTCCGGGACAAGACGGAGGTCAAACGGCTGGCGGAGGAATTAACCGGCGTGAAGAAGTTCGTGGAAGGGTTGCGCGCCCAGACCCACGAATTTATGAACAAGCTGCACACCATCTCCGGGCTGATCCAGCTCGGGGCCCACGAAGAAGCCACCGCCTTCATCTCGGACATGGTGCGCAACAAGCAGAACGTGGTCGGGTTTCTGATCAAGCGCGTCAAGGATCCGGCCACCGCCGGGCTGCTTCTGGGCCGGATCAGCCAGGCGGAAGAGCGGGGCGTGGAGATCGTCATCGATCCCCGGACTTCATTGGGGCCATTGCCGAAGCACTTCGACGGCAATAACCTGGTCATGGTCCTGGGCAACCTGTTGGAAAACGCGGTGGAAGCCGTGCAAAAACTCCCGCGGGAGAGGAGGCGGGTGATCGTCTCCCTGCGGGAGAACGCCAGGCAGATCGTGATCCGGGTTTTTGACACAGGCCAGGGCATTTCACCTGAAATAAGGGGGCAGATCTTTGAAAGAGGCTTCACCACCAAAGAGGGCAACTTTGGGATTGGCCTTGCCCTTGTGAAGCAACGAACCACCATGGTGGGAGGAAGTGTGCGGGTCAAATCCGCGCCCCAAAAAGGAACCGTCTTTGTCATCACCATTCCAAAAGAACTGTCGCGCACGCTGAAAGCCAAAGCCTGAATGTCGACGGGGAGGAAGATCGGTGGAAGAGTTACGCGTGTTCATCGTCGAAGACGATCCCATGGTTCTTTCCATCAATAAACGTTTTACCGAGCGAATTCCGGGGTTTAAAGTGGTGGGCGCCGCCGCCGGCCAGGCGGAGGCGGTGCGTCTGGTGGAGGAAACCAGGCCGCATCTGGTATTGCTGGATATCTACCTGCCGGAGGGCAACGGCCTGGAAGCCCTGCGAGCGCTGAGAAACCTGGGCTTTGGCGTGGATGTGATCTTTATTACCGCGGCTCAAGATCCCCGGACCATCTCGGAGGCGTTGAGAAACGGCGCGGTGGACTACCTGATCAAACCCTTCGAATTCGAGCGTTTTCAGGAGGCGCTTCTCAATTACACCCGCCTCCACGCCAAACTGGATTCCGGCCGGCCGCTCCAGCAAAGCGACGTGGATTCGCTTCGAAAGGGCGAGATAAAAATAAATCCCTCCGCAAAAGGAGGGTTGGCCGAGGTGGCCATGCTCACGCCCAAGGGGATTGACGAAACCACCCTGGGATATGTCTTTGGACTCTTAAACCGCCAGCAGCAGCCGATGTCCGCCGACGAGGTGGCTGATGATCTGGGCCTGTCCAGGGTCACCGCCCGCCGTTATCTTGAATACCTGAGCGAAACCGGCAAGGTCTCGGTCATGCACTTTTACGGCTCGGTCGGCAGGCCTCAGAAACGTTACCGGATCAAGGACGCCGGGTTTTAAAGCCCGGTTTGATCCGGCAGAATTTTGGCCTAAAATTTGATCGACAGCTCGGCCGAAGCAGCGTTTTCCAGCCGGTTTTTGCTCTGGCCGCCGCCGGCGCCGGCATCTTTACCCGCACCGTTAACGCCGCTCTCCCCGCCGCCGTTTTCCCCGTCCTCAAAATCGATGAGCTGGTAGTTGGCCTGCAACGACGCATTTTCTCCGAGCTGGTAGCCAACGCCCACCTTTGCGGTGGTTCGCTTGCCGAGGATCTCCGATCCGGCGCCTTGCGTCGAGGCAACTTCATAGCCGGCTCTCAGGGTGGTTTGCTTATTGAGAGCCATCTCGCCGTCGACCGCCACGGTGGTCGTGGACTTGCCGCTGGTTCCCTGGGGGGTCAAATTGTCCACGTCTTCCAGGTGGTACCTGGCCTGGACATTCAAGAGATCGGGGATCAGTGAAACAGCGGCGGCCACGTCTTTCCCGACTCTGGTCTCCTCCTGGCCGATACCGTCAATCGTGTATTCGCTCGAGATGCTCAACCGGGGCGCCAGCTGGATCCGGCCGTTGAGCGTAAAACCCAGTCGCCCCCGATCCAGTTGATCCTCTTTTCCCAGGATCGAAGCCAGCCGTCCCCCAATTTCCAGATGGTCGTTCAGTTTGAATTCGCTGTCCACCTGCGCAACCCTGGCCATTTCAAAGGACAGGCTCCGGTTTGCAGGGTCCACCCCCCCGCCCCCCGCCTCCCGCTCTTTCAAGCTGAGCTTCGGGCTCTGGGCCCCGGTTACCTGGAGGCGGTCCAGAACTCCCGTGGATCCGTCGGAAGCGGGGTTGGCTTCCAGGATGTTGTCCCGGAACTGGATCATGGCCATCTCATCCTTGAACTCCGCCTCCAGCTTGTTCAAAGTCTCGCGAAGCCCGGAGGGAATCGCCTTCTTGTCCTGGATGGCCCTGGTCCTGGCCCGGGCCACAAAGTACGCCACCTCATAGCGGGTCATCACCCGTCCGGGTCCAAAGGAATCCGACCGGTATCCATCTAAAAGCCCGGCCCCGGCCAGGCTTGACAGCGCCCGATAGGGCCACCCTCCCGCGGGCACGTCGGAGAAAGGCTTAACCTGCCCCTGTGTGGCAAAGACAGGGGCAGCCGGCGGAACCTGCGCCAAAACCATGAAGATCAGGATGAAAACAGCAACTGGAGAAGATTTTTTCATCGATTATTTCCTCTTCAAGACGGTTTGACCCCACCATAAAGCAAAGTGAGCGGGAAGTCGCACGAGTTACCTTGTTCCCTCAATGCTCCTCACCCGCCCATTTTCAATCGCGTCACTGGCCTGCCCGACTGAGTTCAACGCTCTGGCATTGTTGCAATTGTTGCCCGGACTTCAAATATGTGCTCTGGCGAGTCTTTGCTGAAACTACTGCTGCAATAGCCGCTACCAATGACGAGGTCATAAACTCTTCCGCACCCTTAGTGACATATGTTAGTCATCAAGGGACATGCTGCTAGTTTTTTGTTTATGCTGAAGTATTCGCCGCCGCGGATCGGATCTCCTGCCAGAAGCCCCGGCGGTAATTTGTGTCATAGCCGGGAAAACAGGGAAGGGCCCCTCCTCAGCTTCCTTCCTCAGCCTCCTTCCTCAGCCTCCTCAGCCTCCCCCGCCCCGGCCGCCGCTGGTCAAATTGCCGTTGAGCACCCCGATGGTCGGCCGGACATCCAGCTTGATCTGCAGGGGCCCGGTGGCGGTCCAGGTATCGGTGGTCGCCACCGCGGAAACCATCACCGACCCGCCAAGCTGCTTGATCTTGCCGATCGCCTCCTGGGTATCTTTGAAGCTGGCCTGGCCGACCACGCCTTCCGCCGAGGTGATCATCCCGTCCTTGATCGCCCGGTCGTTGACCTCCCCCAAAAGCCCCAGGATCTGGCTGAGCAACTGGTCCGCGCCCAGCCTTCCATCCACGGTCTTTTCGGCGATTACCTCCCCGGATTTGAAGATTCGGTGGTTAACGTAAAAGTCAAAGTAGATCGGCACCGGGTTGTTGACCAGGGAGTTGGTGATGGACACCACGCGTACCACAACCTTGCCTTTGGTGGCGCTGATCGTCTCGCTGGTCCGGTCCAGATCCTCGGGAACCAGCTGGATGGCCTTGTCCTTCCCGGGAATGCGCGCTCCCCGCTTCAAGGCCGCATCGTTGGCCGGGCCGTTCAGAAAGGCCAGAAGTTCCTGCCTGATGGCCGCCGCCGGCCGGCCGCCCTCGATTACCGTCGACAGGACGATCTCGTCCTTGCGATACGCCACATTTTCAAAGCGCATGGCCAGATAGGCGCTGTCCAGCTGGCCAATCTTGCTCTCCAGCGAGGCCTTTTGCTGGTTGAGGTTCTTCACCTCGTCCGCCAGCGACCCCGCCACCTCCTGAAACCGTTTGATCCGCGACTTTTCGAATTCGAGGTCGTCCTTGGTCTTGCGGAGATCCCTGGAAGAGCGTTCGTAATCCCTGGCCACCTGCCGGTATTTGTCCTGGATCTCGACCAGGCGGGCATTGGCCTCCACATATGCTCTTTCCGCCTTATTCCGCTGTTCGACCACCGTCTGAAGCTGGTTGCTCAACTGATCCAGCTGCCGGGTCTTTACCCCGATGGACTTCTCCAACAGGCCGATGGTTTCTTGCAGTTGCTTCATGGAGAAGAGCGCCGTCCTGACATCTTTGGATACGATGGTGAGCACCGCGAGAGTGGCGGTGGCCACCATGATCCCGGTGACGATGGTGATAATCACCGAAGTATGCTTGGGGCGCAGGCCAAAGAGGGTAAGGCGTTTCTTGCCCGCCTTCATCCCGATGCGATCGCCGATATAGGCGATCATCCCACCGGTGATCGCCAGTACCAGGATTAGCTTGAGACCGTACACCGCTCTCCCCCCTTCATTGCCGGGCCAATAAACATCGGCCGATCTATTTGCGGGCGCGCCAGATGAGGATCAGGCCCGCGACCCCCAGGATGATGTTCTGCAGCCACGCCGCCAGAGCCGGCGGCAACTGGCCGCTCTGCCCCAGGGCGGACCCGAAAGTCAACATGATGTAATAGATGAAGATGATGATCACGCTCAGCCCAAAACCGATGGAGGTCGCGCTCCGGTGCGATTGAATCCCCAGCGGCGCCCCCACAAAGGCAAAAACCAGGCTGGCAAGCGGGACGGCAATCTTCAGGTGCAACTGGAGCTGGTATTGCCTGAGATCATGGTCGCCCCGGCCCAGCAGGGCAATCTGCTGGCGCAATTCCGAAATGGTCATATCCTCGGGGCGCTTCTCCTGCTGGGGGATGTCCGCCGGTTTCTGCGGGATATTGAGCCGTTGCCGGGCCCCGGTAAACCTCAGAAGGCTTACCGCCCCCGCGGAGCTTTCCTGCTGTTCCCCGCGGAAAGAATAGACCACGCCGTCCACAAAGTACCAGGCGTTCTCCTCCCAGACCAGCCTGGCGGCATTGGTCTGCCGCACCGGCCGCCCGCCGGCGAATTCCAACATGGAGACGTCGTGCATCGTCCTGGTGTCCTTGTCGAAGTCCGCCGCGTAAAGAAAGCGGCTCAGCCGGCCATCCTGGTACTCTTTCAGGATAACATTTTTTGTAACCTCCGGCAAGCTTTCATGGGTGATCTCCTCGCGCATAATCCTGGCATATGTGGCATTGGCTGCCGGAACCACCAGTTCGTTGACGCCCATGGTGAGAAGGCTCACCAAAACCCCGATGGCCAGGACGGGCATGATCAGCCGGTAGAAGCTCACCCCGCCGGCCCGCATGGCCACGATCTCGCTGCTGGCGGAAAGGCGGCTCAGGGACAAAAGGGCGGCCATGAGCACCGACATGGGCAGGGTATAGACCACAATCTGAGGCATGCGCATCAAAAGCAGCCGGAAGACCACCATGGCTGGAACCCCGGTATCGATGGCCAGCCGGGCCAGGTTGATCAGGTCCGTGCCTATGAACAGGCTGGAGAAGGCGGCCACGCCAAACACCAGAGGCGCCGCCATCTCCCGGCCGATATAACGATCCAGCACCCGCAACAATGGGATCCCCCCCAAGCGTCACATGGAAAATCTCTCTCCGAGGTAAAACTTTCTGGCCACGGGATCATCCGCAATCAGCCGGGATTCTCCGGAGACCAGGATCTTCCCCTGGTGCATGATATAAGCCCGGTCAGTGATGGTCAGGGTCTCCCGCACGCTATGATCGGTGATCAGCACCCCCAGGCCCTTCTTCTTGAGATGCGAGACGATGTTCTGGATATCCGCCACCGCAATGGGATCCACCCCGGCAAAGGGCTCGTCCAGCAGGATGAAAGCGGGTTCCGCCGCCAGCGCCCTGGCGATCTCCACCCGGCGCCGCTCGCCCCCGGAGAGAACCATCCCCTTCTGTTTGCGGACGTACCCGACCCCGAACTCTTTGAGAAGCTCCTCCAGCCGCTTACGCCGCCGGGCGGCCGGGTAGCCCTTGGCCTCCAGCACCGCCAGGATGTTCTCCTCCACGGTCAGCTTCCGGAATACCGATGGTTCCTGGGGAAGGTAGCCAATCCCCCGCCGGCCGCGAAGATACATGGGCATCCGGGTTATGTCCCGTTCGTCAAGCTGGATGGCGCCACCGGAGCAAGCCTCCAGGCCGACGATCATATAAAAGGTGGTGGTCTTTCCGGCTCCGTTTGGGCCGAGCAGGCCCACCACTTCCCCCTGGTTCACTTCCAGCGTGACCTCGTCCACCACTTTACGACCACGGTAGGTTTTCACCAGGTTCTCCGCCCGGATCTTCAACTGGAACCACTCCTGTCGCGACCGCTCTTCTCCTTGCTCTTTTCGCTCTTCCCCGGGCTCTTCTCCTGGCTCTTCTCCTGGATGATTGTCAGGTGGACTCCTCCTTGCCCAACCACCCGGCCGTCATCGAGAAACAGGGTGATCTCCCCGGCCGTAAGCAAATCTCCTCCGGAACGGACTTCCGGTTGGCCCACCAGGACCAGCCGGCGTTCCCCGGTAAACAACGTAGCCTCCTGGCTTAAGGCAGTCACCTCGCCGTAATCAATCCGAACCCGCTGGGTTCCCCCCCTGGCCAGGATCCGGCCCGCCCGCATATCGGCCACCGCGCTGTCGGCGGCCACCATGAGGGGGACGGGGTCTTTCCCCTGTCCGGCGGCCTTGCCCCCGGAAGTCTCTTCAGGGAGATATTTCAATCTGGCCTGGCCCTCCACCCGCGCCAGCTGGTTGTCCGGCTGGTATTCGATGTACTGTCCGGCCAGCGTGCTATCCTGGAAGTAAGCCACCGCAGGGCCGTTTGCGCCCCCGAAAAGCTTGTACACGTTGTTTTCGAGCTCAAACCGCTCCGCATCGAAGGAGAAACTCTCCGCCGGGACAGGACCCGGTTTGACACCGGCGGCAAGAGCCGGAGGAATAAAGGATGCCACGGAATACGGCAAATACGGCCAAAGCCATGAACAGCACTAAGTCAGAAATCCGTGAAAAAACCCGTACCGTGTCAGGCATTCGGCTTCTGGAATTCCGGCCTGTCATTTGAGATCACCCCCGTTTCCAACCGCCGCGCTTTTGATGCCCGCGCTACCGCGATTAATGCTCGCCCTCCCCGGCGCCGGAAGCCGCCCCGCCGGGCGAAGCTGCTCCGCCGGCTGGCGGCTGATAGCTGCGCACCTTGACGTGCCCTTCCATGCGCACCCTTTGCAAGTTCCCGTCCCCGGTGAGCTTGTCCCCGGTCATAAACCTCTGGCCCTGCTCCATCCGGACCTGGCCCTCGGCAATCAGAACCTGTTTTTGCGGGTCCCAGGCAAGCGTCATGGCTTCCAGCCTGGTTTCCCGGGGTTCCTGCGCCCCCGGAGCCCCCGATGTTCCCGGTACTCCGGCAGCCCCCGGAGCCTCTCCGGGGCCGCCAGGCACCCTGGCGGCAACCCCCCCGGCGAACCGAACCTCTCCAGTCCCGCCAAAAAGAGTGGCCTCGGGAGCCGAAACCGTCGCCGCCACCCTGCCATTCTTGTAGTGACGGGCCTTGACCTGTTTCAGGTATACCGACTGGTTGTCATCCCGGCCCTCCACCGTAGATGCTTCCAGTTCCCATACCAGTCCGCCTCCGGCGTCAAGCACCGAGAGACGCGTCCCCTCCGCCTGCACCGCGGGCATCCCGGAAGAACCGGAAGACCCGCCAGGAGAGCCGGAAGAACCGGAAGAGCCGGGCCCGGCTGTTCCGCCGGACGGCGGGCGGCCAGGAAGCGCGTCACCCTTCTCCACCGTGTCCGGGTTTGGAACGGTTCTCCCGACACCGACGCCCGCCAGAAAAGCCCCCGCCACCAGCGCCAGGACGCCAAGAACGATCATGGTGCGTCTGGTAACCCGCATGGCGCATCCACTCCCACAATTTCTGCCATAATTATACCATACTCTGCCGATCTATGCCCCTGCCAAACTCTTCCGGCGCGCCACAAGGGAAAACCCGAGTTATGCCGAAAATAAAGGGGGAAAGGAGTTGCTTAGCGTGAAGCCCCTGGCCAGCGTGATCATCCCCACCTTCAACCGCCGCGTGATCCTGGAGAAATCGCTCAAGTCCCTGTTCCGGCAAACCTGCCCCCCGGCGCGGTATGAGATCATCGTCATCGACGACGGATCCACCGACCAGACACGCCAGATGGTGGAAGCTCTGCAACCGCCCTGCCGCCTGGAGTACCGCCACCAGGAGCACGCCGGCCCGGCTTCCGCCCGTAACGCCGGTGTCAGTCTGGCGAATGCGGATCTCCTGATCTTCATCGATAGCGACATCGTGGTGGCGCCGGAGTTTGTGGAGGAGCATCTGGAGGCCCACCAGGCCCCCGGGGTGATCGCCCACGGCCCGGTCATCCACACCACCGACCTGGACCATCCCACGGACGCCAGGATGAAGATCGCCGACATTTCCAGGGCTTTCTTCGCCACCGGAAACGTCTCCATTGAGAAAGCCCGGCTCCTGGAAGCAGGCCTTTTTGATGAAGACTTCCGGGAATACGGGTGGGAGGATCTGGAGCTTGGCTATCGCCTCCGCCGGCTGGGACTGAAAGCTGTTCCATGCCCCGGGGCCAGGGGGTACCATTACAAGAGCCGGCTGGAGGTAAGATCCTTGCCCGCTCTCAAGCAACGCGAGCGGGAACGGGGCCACACCGCGGTGATCCTTTACCGGAAATATCCCACCACCCGCACCAGGATGATGACCATGATCACGCCGGCCTTCTTTGCCCTGGACCGGCTCCTTACCCTGGGAAACTGGCCCGACCGGCCCGGTGTCATGACGCTTCTTGAAAAGCTGGAAAGAGGCGGCCTGCACCTTCCGTTGCGGTTTCTGGTCAGGATTATCACCAACCATGCCTATGCGGAGGGGCTCAAGGAGGCCATGAGGGAGGGCTCAGAAAACCCACCAGCCAGCTGACAATCCTTCCCGTGGCCCCGGCGCCGCCCATCCGTTCCCTTCCCGCTTCCTGCATCCGGCGGTAACGGGCGGGGTCTCCCAGGATGGCCGCCATCTCCCGCGCCACTGCCTCGGGACCGGCCTCCACCACCGAGAGGGCCTCCCCCAGCAGCCGCTTTTGCGTGGCCGCAAATTTGGCGTTAAATTGCGGCCCGGTCCCCACAAAGGTCACCACCGGCTTGCCAAACCCGACCGCCTGTTCGTTGGCGGTCCCGGCCAGGCCCAGTACGATCTCCGCGGCCTCCAGAATATCGCCGAAACGGTCCCTGTAGATCCAGAGCCTGATCCCTTCCCGCTCCAGACACCCCGCCAGGCCCGGCGGCCCCGCCTCCCGCGGCGATCCCACCCGCGGGAGCTCGCAGGCTCTCCAGCGGGAACCAGCCATCTCCTCCCCCAGGCGTTCAATATTGAGTCCTCCGGCCAACGCCACCAGAAAGGTGGCCCGGCCCTCCACCAGCTTTGCAAAAGCGGCGGCGGCCTCCCCGATCAGCCGCATATTCTGGTAGGCCTCCTCCCGGCTCCCGGGCAGGATGCCCACCGTGACCGCGCGGCCCCCGGAAGGCAGCGCGCCAGCCTTTCCCTTATCGATCGGATCCCCCATGGCTGCCGGGTCGAGGGCCTCCCCGAATCCCGCGCCGGTGGTCGCAAGGCCATCCATCATCGCGTTTCCCAGAAAAATGGCGTTAACCCCGTGCGCCCGCAGCCCCGCGGCGGTCCTGGCGTCCCTCGGGAAAACGGCCGTGCAAAAGCGCCGCATCAGCCGGACTTCAAAAGCCTCATGCGGCGCGATATAATCCGATTTGGCGGTCGGAAGAAAGACGATTGGCCGCCTTGCCAGGAGCCCGGCCAGAAGAACAAGCACCACATCCCCCACGCAGACCACCAGTCGCGCCCGGGGGGCCGCCGCCCTCAAGGCGGCGATCTGCCGCAATGTCAGGGAGAAGAGGCCGGCCCGGAGATCCATCCAGAGGTTCTTCAGGCTGTTGCGCAAAAATCCCCCGCTGGGAAGAACCTGGGTCGGTCCAACCAGCTCAAAGCCCCGTTTCGTATAGGCCGCCCCGCTTCCCACCAGCGGCATGGCAATGACCCCGGCGCCGGGAAGGTTCTCCCGCAGTAACGAGGCAATCTGCGCGGCCATCAGATCCTCCCCGTGGCCGTTGCTGATCAACAGGACTCCAGGCTCTTCCCCGGCCTGGAGAGGAGCGTTGCTCATCCTCTGGCCTCCTGCAGGTTGTGGGAGATGATCTCCCCGGCCTGAATCACCTTTCCGGGCCAGATCAGGACGTTGGACTTTACCTCGCTGCGCCGCTCGAGAACGCAGGAGTCGCTGAGAATAACCCCCGTGCCGAGCCTGGCCTGCGGGTGCAGGTAGCACTCGCTTCCCACCACGCATTCGGTGAGCCGGGCTTCCTTGCCCACCCGGGTATTCTGCCAGATCACGCTGCGCTCGATCACCGCGTGGTCCTCGATCCGGCAATTGTCGCCGATCACCGTCTCCCCGACGATCCTCACGCCGCGCCCGATGGTGCAACCCCGGCCGAGCAAGATGCGGCCTTCCAGCCTCGCGGAGGGGTCGATCCGGCAATCCTCGCCCCCGTAGACCCCCGGATGGGCGGCGGCCTCCTTCAAACCGGAGAATGCTTCCAGTTTCACCTTTCCCTGGAGCACATCGTACTGGGCCATCCGGTACTGCGTGAGAGAACCGATGTCGCACCAGTAGCCGTTCATGGCGTACCCATAAAACGGCGCGCCGGCGGCCGCCAGCCTCGGGAAGAGATCCTTGCCGAAGTCGTGGAAGGTTCCCGCCGGGATCCAGTTCAAGAGTTCCGGCTCAAAGATGTAGATCCCGGTGTTGGCCAGGTTGCTCAGGGCCTCGGCCGCTTCCGGCTTCTCCTGAAACCCGGTGATCCGCCCATCCGGGGCGGTGATCACCACCCCAAAGCGGGTGGGATCGTCCACCTCACGCAGCGCGATGGTCGCCAGCGCCCCCGAACGCCTGTGAAAGCGCAACATGTCGGTCAGATCGATATCCGTGAGCGCATCCCCGCTGATCACCAGGAAAGTCTCGTCAAAGAAGCCGCCCACCCGTTTGAGGCCTCCGGCGGTCCCCAGGAGTTCTTTTTCCTGGGAATAGTTCAACGAGAGTCCAAAACGGGCCCCGTCGCCAAAATATCCGCGAATCCGCTCCGGCAGATACCAGAGATTGGCAATCACCCCGGTGTAACCGTGCTTTCTGAGCAGCGCCACGATATGTTCCATGGCCGGGCGGTTTACCACCGGCACCATGGGTTTCGGAACGTTGCAGGTCAAGGGCTCAAGCCGGGACCCTACCCCCGCCGCCAGGATCATTGCCTTCATTGGGATGAAACCTCCTCCGTCTCCAGCTGGCGTTCGTAAAGACGCCTGTATAACCCCTCCTGGGCCATCAACTGGCTGTGACTGCCGATCTCCACGATCCGGCCCTTCTCCAGGACGACGATCCGGTCCGCATGTTTGATGGATGAAAGCCGGTGGGCGATGATAAAGGTGGTCCGGCCTTCCATCAGCCGTCTCAGAGCTTCCTGCACCAGCATCTCCGATTCGGCGTCCAGGGCCGAGGTTGCTTCGTCCAGGATCAGGATGCGCGGGTTGCGCAACACCGCGCGCGCGATGGCAATCCGCTGCCGCTGGCCTCCGGAGAGCCCCACTCCCCGTTCCCCGACCAGGGTGTCGTACCCCTGGGGGAGGGCCATGATAAACTCGTGGGCATTGGCGGCCCTGGCGGCGGCGATCACCTCATCCCGGGTGGCTTTCCGCCTGCCATAGGCGATATTTTCCGCCACGCCGGCCCCAAACAGGATGGTTTCCTGGGGAACCAGGCCGATCTGCTTACGCAACGAGGCGCCCTTTACCCTCCGCACATCATATCCGTCGACCTCCACCGCCCCGGCGGCAACGTCATAAAAGCGCGGGATCAGGTTGACCAGGGTGGATTTGCCGGCGCCGCTGGGCCCCACCACGGCTATTACCTCGCCCGGGGCAACCTCCAGGTCGATGTCCTGGAGAACCGGCTTGCCGGGATGGTAAGCAAATTCCACATTCTTGAAACTCACCCGCCCGGAGAGCCTGGGCAGCTCCACCGCATCCGGAGCGTCATCGATGTCCGCCTCGATGTCCAGCAGGGAAAAGATCCGATCCCCGGCGGCCAATGACTGTTGCAGGTTGGCGAAGGACCCGCCCAGGTTGGAGATGGGCTGCGCCGCCAGGCCCAGGTAGGTGAAGAACTCGATGAGCTTGCCGATGCTCAGGTGCCCGCGAATCACTTCCAGCCCGCCGTACCAGATCACCACGGTCATCCCGAACGCGCTCAAGAGCTCCAGAAACGGGGTCAAGGTCGCCGACAGCTGGGCGGATTTCATGGTCACCTGGAAATTGGCGTCGTTCTCCTCCGCAAATCGCCTGGCTTCGTGCTTCTCCATCCCGAAAGCCTTCACAATCCTGATGCCGGCCAGAGTCTCCTGCAGGATCGAGGTCAAATCGGCAATCTTCTCCTGCACCATCCGGGTAAGCTGCCGGATCCGGGCGCCGAACCTGTTTACCACCAGGCCCAGGACCGGAAGCACGATAATCATCAGGGAGGCCAGCTTCCAGTGGATTGAAAAGATGCTGAACAGAGCCCCGGTCAGCATCAATGACTGCTGGAGAAGATCCATGAGCCGGATCGGGAAACCCATCTGGACAAGCGCCACATCGTTGGTGGCCCTGGCGATCAGTTCACCGGTCCGGACCGTCTCGTGAAAAGCCAGGGATAACTTTTGCAGGTGGCCGAAGATCTGGTTGCGGAGATCCATGATCAGCCGCTGGCCCACGTAGGAATTCAGGTAGCCCTGCCCGTAACTGGCGATCCCTTTCACCAGAAAGAGCAAAATAATGGCGCCCGCCAACAGGTTTAGCATGGCGATGCTCTTGTCTCTGGTCAGGATCTCATCAATCAGGTTGCGTCCAAACAACCTTGGAATGATCAGGTTGACGGCGGTGCTGATCAAAAGGGCGACAAAGCTCAAAAGAAACTGCCGCCAGTATGGCCGTAAATATTTCAACATGCGGTAAAGCGTGCGCATCTTGCCACCTGCTGTCGTTTACCGCTGAAAAGCCTCTCCTTTGTGAGCGATGTCGCAAAAGGGTGCGGCTTTTCAGTGGTAGCTACTTCGAAAGTCAAACGTTGTAAGAACTAATAACCGCCAGGGTTTCGGCCACGACTCTGCCTGCCGCGCCGCGGCCGCCGATAACCTCCCGCAACCTTGCCGAAATCGCCTCGCGCCTGGCGGGATCCCGCAAAAGCTGGATAGCCGGCAGGGCGACATCCAATGGCTGGAGCACCCCCCGGATCTCCGGGACGATCTCCTCCCGCGCGATCATGTTCGGCTGGGCGGTAAACCGGATCCGCTTGTCCAGTTTTTGGATCAGAGCCCTCTTCAAAACCGGCCCCACCGCCGGCAAATTGCCCGCCATTCCGGCCAGGCCTTCCAGCGGGATCTCCTCCGGCTTGTTCAAGGGGAATGCAACCACCATCGGCACCCCCAGAAAGGCCAGTTCCGCGGTGTTCGTCCCCGGAATGGTCAGGGCCAGATCCGCCATTTCCATTATATCATACTGAAAGCCTCTCAAGGCGGTGATCTTGACCCCTCCGGCGCTTTCGATGGAGAGCAATCCGGGCAAATCCGCACCGGCGGCCTCCAAGACCGACCCGCCGCTCCCCTCTACCTCCAAAGTGACCCCACCCGGAATGGCCTTACCTGGATTGGTCCTCCCCGGAGCGGGCCCGGCCAGAGCGCTCTTGAGCTGTTCAACGGAGACAAAGGGCGAGATGCTGGAGACAAACCGCGCCTCCGGCGCCTCCCGGGCGATCAGCTCGGCGGCCCGGAGCAAAAAAGGCGCCATAAACGCTATTTCAAACGGACGGCTCCCAAAAAACAGGGCCACCACCGGCCCCGGCCGGGTCCACCCCAGCAGAGCCTCCCGCTGCGCCCCGGAAAGCCTGGCCCCCACGGCGTCCAGCATCAGATTCCCCACGACCCGGACCTTTTCGGGAGGCGTTCCCCGGGCAATCAGCCTCTCCCGGGTGGAGGGATAGGGCACCAGAAACCGGGCAAAAGATCCACGCCAGTTCACAAACCCTTCCGTGTAGGCCACCGCCGGAAACCCCAGCCGCCGGGAGAGAAAAACCGCATGCATCAGATCGCTCCCCAAAAACAGGACGACCCCCCGTTTTCCCGGCCGGAATCCGGCCGGAATCCGGCCCAGCAGCAGGTAGCGAAGATACTCCCCGGGCCCTGCCGCTGAAGCAATCCCCGGCATCTGTAAAACCACCGATTTTTCGGCTCCGGAGGCATACCGGCAAGGCGGCATGAACACCGATATCCTGGCGGCCGGCGCCCGGCGGCCGAGTTCGGCGACCACCGGGTTCACCCAGGCGGCTACCTCGCCGGGGCTGTTGGTGGTGATCACCACGTCAAATTCCTGGTCAATGTCGTTCATTCTGTACCTGCTTCATTTCCCATCCGGGAGGCGGCATTATCCCGGGCGATCCCCAGGATAAGCCCGGCAACCCTTTCCAGCACCCCGGGTTCACCCAATTTGTTCACGACTTCCCGGAGATCCTCCCGGATCTCCTCCGCCCTTTCGGTGTCCATCATGATGTCCACCGCTTCTTCCGCGATCCTCTCCGGGGTTGCTTCTTCTTGCAGGAGTTCCGGAACGATCTCGCGGCCGGCCACAATGTTCGGCAATCCGATATGCGGGATCTTCACCAGACGCTTGCCGATCATGTAGGTGAGCGGGGAAACCTTATAGGCGATGACCATCGGGATCCCCAGGCAGGCCGCCTCGAGGGTGGCCGTACCGGAGGCAATCACCGCCATATCGCACACCTGGAGGGCGTCGTAGGTCTGTTGGGCAACCACCCGGATCGGCAACTCCGCCTGTTGCACCATGGGTTCGATCTCGTGAAAGGTGA
>JAMCQP010000010.1 GCA_023381695.1 Bacillota bacterium
CACCTTCACCCCGGAGTCCAGGATGGCCCGCAGGTTGGCATCCTCTTCCGCGGAGATCCCCGGCCTTCTGGTGCTGCCGAAAGCGGCCAGCCTGGCGTGCTTCAGCGGCAGGTCCTTTACCTGCTCAGCGTCGTAGATCACTTCCAGCCCCCGGTCCGTAAGATAGGCCACCGAATCCCGGATCATCCGGAGGTTCTCCTCCAGGGTGGTGTTCAGGGCGTTAGTGACATGGAAATCCCAGCTTTTGCCGAAGATGGTGGCCACCTTCACCCCGGAGTCCAGGATGGCCCGCAGGTTGGCATCCTCTTCCGCGGAGATCCCCGGCCTTCTGGTGCTGCCGAAAGCGGCCAGCCTGGCGTGCTTCAGCGGCAGGTCCTTTACCTGCTCAAAAAACTCGATATCCTTGGGGTTTGAGCCGGGCCATCCCCCTTCAATATAATGAACGCCGAGTTCGTCCAGCCGCCGCGTGATCCGCAGCTTATCCTCGGTGGAAAAGGAGATGCCCTCGCTTTGCGCTCCGTCCCGCAGTGTCGTGTCATAAAGTTCCAGAGCCGCCATCTTCAACCACCCCTCAAGCCTCTAAAATCTCCTGGCGAACCTGATCCCCCATCTCCCGGGTGCTTACCTGGATCGTCCCGGGCTGGGCGATATCCGCTGTCCGGTACCCTCTGGCCAGAACCCTTTCCACGGCCGCCTCCACCGCCTGCGCCTCGCTCTCCAGCCCGAAGGAGTAGCGCAGCATCATGGCCCCGGAAAGGATGGTGGCCAATGGGTTGGCCTTCCCCTGCCCGGCGATATCCGGCGCCGAGCCGTGGGATGGTTCGTACATGGCCACCTTCCCGCCCAGGCTGGCCGACGGCTGCATGCCCAGCGAGCCGGTGAGCATCGCCGCCTCGTCGCTCAAGATATCGCCGAACATGTTCTCCGTCACAATCACATCAAACTGCCGTGGATTGCGGATCAATTGCATGGCGGCGTTGTCCACCAGCATGTGCTCCAGCGCCACATCCGGGTAGCTCTTGCCCACCTCCGTGGCAATCTCGCGCCAGAGGCGCGAACTCTCCAGAACGTTGGCCTTGTCGATGGATGTCACCTTCTTGCGCCGTTTCCGGGCGGCCTCAAAAGCCGTCTTCACCACCCGCTGGATCTCCTCCGTGGTGTAGATCAGGGTGTCCACCGCCCGGAATTGCCCTTCGCCCAGGGGCTCCCGGCCCCGGGGGCGCCCGAAATACAGCCCGCCGGTAAGCTCCCGGATCACCAGGATATCCACCCCCTTGAGTGCTTCCGGCTTGAGGGTGGAGGCCTCGATCAGCGCCGGCTCCACCTTCGCGGGCCGCAAGTTGGCGTAGAGGCCCAGCGCCTTGCGCAGGCCAAGGAGGGCCTTTTCGGGACGCCGCTCCGGCCCGAGGTTATCCCACTTCGGCCCGCCGACAGCCGCCAGGTAGACCGCATCTGATTTCCGGCAAGCAGCTAACGCCTCATCCGTGAGCGGCGCGCCGTGGGCGTCGATGGAAGCCCCGCCCACCATCACCCGGTTAAATTTGAAGCGATGGCCGTAACGTTCACCCACCGCTTCGAGGATCTTGAGGCCCTCCTGCATAACCTCCGGTCCTATGCCATCACCCGGCAAGACCGCGATGGCCGCATCGACGGGGCCGGTTTGGCTTCGTCCCGCCGCCACGGTCTTTTTTTCGCTTGCCGCCGCCTTTTCCCCAGCTGTTTTCATGTTACCTTCTTTCACCGCTCCTCACCCTTTCCCGGACATACTCGATGAGCCCGCCCCTGGCCATGATCTGCTGCATGAACTCCGGGAAAGGGGCCACCTGGTAGGTCTCTCCCCGGGTAATATTCCGGATCAAACCCCCGGCGCCGTCCACCTCGACCTCGTCTCCGGCGCGGATGCCCGCCGCCGCGGCCGGCGATTCAAAGATCGGCAGGCCGATATTGACGGCGTTGCGGTAAAAGATCCGGGCAAAGGACCTGGCGATCACGCAGGAGACCCCGGCCGCCTTGATGGCGATGGGTGCATGTTCCCGCGAACTGCCGCAGCCGAAATTCTCCTCGGCCACAATCATGTCGCCCCGCCGGATCTTCTGCGCAAAGGCAGGGTCGGCGTCCTCCATGCAATGCCGGGCCAACTCGGCCGGATCCGTGGTATTCAGGTACCGGGCCGGGATGATCACGTCGGTATCCACATTAGAACCAAATTTCCATGCAAAACCCTTCATTATTTACTGCCCCCTTTAAAACCCCGCTGCCAACCCGAGTTCGACCGGCAATCCGATCTGCCCCAGAACCGCGGATGCCGCCGCCACGGCCGGGTTTGCCAGGTAGACTTCGCTCTCGGGATGCCCCATCCGGCCCACAAAGTTGCGGTTGGTGGTGGAGACCGCCCGTTCCCCTTTGGCCAGGATCCCCATATACCCTCCCAGGCAGGGGCCGCAGGTAGGCGTGCTCACCGCCGCGCCAGCCGAGATGAAGATGTCGATCAGCCCCTCGTGCATTGCCTCCTGGTAGATCCTCTGGGTGCCTGGGATGACGATCAGCCTGACGTTCTGATGCACCTTTCTTCCCTTGAGGATCCCCGCCGCTTCCCGCAGGTCTCCCAGCCGACCGTTGGTGCAGGAACCGATCACCACCTGGTCGATGGGCACGTCGCCTATTTCGCTCACCGGGCAGGTGTTCTCCGGCAGGTGAGGGCGCGCCACCTGGGGCTCGATCTCCGCCGCATCAAACTCGTACACCCTGGCGTAAACAGCATCCGGATCGCTTCCATAGACGGTGAAAGGCCGCGCGGCCCGCCCGCGCACATATTCCGCGGTGACGGCATCCGGCGCGATGATCCCGTTTTTGGCGCCGGCCTCGATGGCCATATTCGCCATGGTGAACCGGCCGTCCATGGAGAGGTTTTCGATCACCGGCCCGGTAAACTCCATGGCCTGGTAGAGCGCGCCGTCCACCCCGATCTCCCCGATGACATACAGGATCAGGTCCTTGCCGCTCACCCATGGGTTAAGCTTCTGGCCGTGAAAGACAAACTTGATGGACTCCGGCACCTTGAACCAGGTCTCCCCGAGAGCCATGGCCGCCGCCATGTCGGTGCTGCCAACCCCGGTGGCGAAAGCCCCCAGCGCCCCGTAGGTGCAGGTGTGGGAATCGGCGCCGATCACCACATCGCCCGGAAGCACCAGCCCCGCTTCCGGCAGCAGGCAATGCTCGATCCCCATCCGGCCCACCTCGAAATAGTTGGTAATCCCCTGCTCACGCGCAAATTCCCGGAGGATCTTGGCCTGTTCCGCCGATTTGATGTCCTTGTTCGGGATGAAATGGTCCGGCACCAGGGCAATCCGTTCCCGGTCGAAGACCCCTTCCACGCCGATCTTTTCAAACTCCCGGATCGCCACCGGCGCGGTGATGTCGTTGCCCAAAACGAGGTCCACCCGGGCGTTGATCAGATCCCCCGGATAAACTTGTTTCCTTCCGGCGTGAGCCGCCAGAATCTTTTCGGTTATGGTCATCCCCATCTGAAACTTTCACTCCCCGCCAATTTACATCGCCATAACAAATCATCTGGCCTGTTTGACGGCCGCCGCCCCGATCAGCTTGTTCACCGCCTGCAGGTAGGCTCTGGCGCTGGCCTCGATGACGTCCGTGCTCACCCCGCGCCCCGTGAAGAAGTGCCCGTCATCCCGCACCCGCAACACCACTTCCCCCTGGGCATCCTTGCCCGAGGTCACCGCCTTGAGCTGGTAATCCGCCAGGTTCACCGTGAGGCCCGTGATCCGGTCGATGGCCTTGAACACCGCATCCACCGGGCCGTCCCCGCAGGCGGCCTCCTCCAGCGTGCGCCCCTCGTAGGAGAGGCTGACGGTGGCCGTGGGCACCGTGGTGTTGCCGCTGGCCACATGAAGATATTCCAGTTTGTAGACCACGGGGGCCGAGGCAATCTCCCCTTCAATGATGCTCTCGATGTCCTGGTCGGAGACCTCCTTCTTGCGGTCCGCCAGGTCGATGAACCGTTCGAAGGCCTTCTGCACCTCAGCGTCCGAAAGGACGTACCCCAACTCCTGGAGCCGCTCCTTGAAGGCATGCCGGCCCGAGTGCTTGCCCAGCACCAGCCGGTTGGCGCTCAGCCCGATGGATTCGGGGGTCATGATCTCGTAGGTGGCCCGGTTCTTGAGCACCCCGTCCTGGTGGATCCCCGACTCGTGCGCGAAAGCGTTGGCCCCCACGATGGCCTTGTTGGGCTGCACTCCCATGCCGGTGAGCGTGCTCACCAGCCGGCTGGTCCGGTAGATCTGCTCGGTGGTCAGCCGGGTACGCACCCCGAAGAAGTCGCGCCTGGTCCGAAGCGCCATCGCCAGTTCCTCCAGAGCTGCGTTTCCCGCCCGCTCCCCCAGGCCGTTCACCGTGCATTCCACCTGGTCGGCCCCGGCCGCCACCGCCGCCAGGGAATTGGCCACCGCCAGCCCCAGGTCGTCGTGGCAGTGGACGCTGATCGCCACCCGGTCGATGCCCGGGGTGTGCGCCCTGACGTATTCGATGAGCCGGGCAAACTCCACCGGGGTGGTGTAGCCCACGGTATCCGGAATATTGATCACCGTCGCCCCGGCCTCGATCACCGCGCCGAAGATCCGGCGGAGGAAGTCCGGGTCGCTTCTGGTGGCGTCCTCGGCGGAAAACTCCACATCGGGGGTGAAGCCCCTGGCCATCCGGACCGCCTCCACGGCCATCTTCAGGACCTCTTCCGGCTCCTTGTTCAGCTTCTTCGCCATGTGAATGGGCGAGGTGGCGATGAAGGTGTGAATGCGGGGCCGGGCGGCATTTTTGACCGCCTCCCAGGCCCGGCTGATATCCCCGGGCACCGCTCGCGCCAGAGCCGCGATGACCGGCCCCCGCACCACCTCCGCCACCGCCTGGACCGCCTCAAAATCGCCGGGGGACGCCACCGGAAAACCCGACTCGATCACGTCCACGCCCAACCTGGCCAGTTGCTGGGCGATCTCCACCTTCTCCTTCACCTGCAAGCTCACCCCCGGCGACTGTTCGCCGTCGCGGAGGGTGGTATCG
>JAMCQP010000054.1 GCA_023381695.1 Bacillota bacterium
TTTCAGGGAACGAAATCCTTCGATATCCAGCTGGAAAATTTTCATCCGGTTCCCCTCCTTGCTTCCCATCCCCATGAGTTTAGGCCATTTCTCAAAGTTTATTCGTCTATCCCAATTAATTTCCTTCTTTACCGAGGTTTGGGGTAACGTCCGCTGGAGCAATCGAGAGGCATAAAATGAGCCCAACGACTTGACATTGGGCATTCCGAGCTCGCACATATTACTCCTGGGCAGATGTTAAAAGATGTCCATGCGAAAACGACCGTCCCACCCCAATCTCCCCGCTTGCGCTCATTAGCAGGCTTCACGGCGTCTTGCCGTCCATACTAATACCGTCCATACCAATCTCCTTCAAGTACTCCCACAACGCCTCCTCCCAGGGGCGCATCTCGTCGCCGATGGAGGTTTCCAGGGCGAAGCGCCGGAAGACTGAATACGCCGGTCGACGGGCGGGGCGCCCCAGTTCATCGGAAGTGGTCGGCTCCAGGGAAACGTCCATCCCGGCCAGCTCGAAGATCTTCTTTGCAAACCCGTACCAGGAGACCGCGCCGCGGTTGGAGACATGGTAGATGCCGTAAAAGGGGGTTTCAACCAGATGCCGGATAGTCTTGGCCAGATCAAAGGAATACGTGGGCGAGCCCACCTGGTCGTCGACCACTTTGAACTGCTTGCCCTGCCGGGCCAGATCCAGCATGGTGCGCACGAAGTTCTTCCCGTGCTTTCCGTAGAGCCAGGAGGTCCGCACGATGAAGAACTTGTTCAGGAGCGACTGCACATAGCGTTCACCGGCCAGCTTCGACCGGCCGTAGACGCTCAGGGGATTGGGCTCGTCAAATTCCAGGTAGGGTTCCTTTTTTTTACCGTCGAACACAAAATCCGTGCTGACATAGACCATGGCCGCGCCGCACTGCTGGCAGCCCACGGCTACATTGCGGGTTCCCACGGCGTTGATCCGGTAGGCCAGATCCGGGTCGGATTCACACCCATCCACGTTGGTGTAGGCGGCGGCGTGAATGACCACTTCCGGCTGGGATTTGGTAATGGTTTCGATGGTCTGCCAGCCGGCCGTGATATCCAGTTCCGCCCTGGAAAACGGGTAAAGAGTGTGCCCTTTCAGGGCGTTTTGCAGGTCCATGCCCAGCTGCCCGTTGGCGCCGGTAATAAGGATGCGCATCAAAGCCACCTCCGCTGCCCGCTATTTGAGCCTACTTCCGGCTACCAGCCTCTTACGGTCTCTTAACCCCTTCTTATATAACTCCTGCCCCTGCCGATCCCCTTATTGTACCCCTATCCGTCTTTGCGGCTCCAGTCGTAGGGGATGTCGTTGTTATGGGGATCCTTCCGGTATTCGTCCGGCTCCTTGGGGTTGTACGGCTCGGTGGGCGTGTTGATCACCATCGCCTCGGTCTCGCTGATGCACTTGAAGCCGTGGTAGACCAGGGGCGGGATCTGCAGCAGGATCTGCCGGTGTTCGCCCATGAAAAACTCGTTGACCTCGCCTCTGGTGGGCGACCCTTCCCGGCTGTCGTAGAGCACGATCTTCATCATGCCCTTGACCACCACGAAGTTGTCGGTCTGCTTCTTGTGGTAATGCCAGGCCTTGACCACCCCCGGATAGGCGGTGGTCATGTACACCTGCCCGAACTTCTCAAAGACGTCGTCGTCGGCCCGCAACATCTCCATCAGCCGGCCGCGCTCATCGGGAACCACCTTGAGTTGCTTGATCTTGACCCCGTCAATCATTTGTCGCCCTCCGCCCTGCCTTGTATCCAGTACCAAACATCAGGTGGCCTCAAGCAATCTGTGCTCATTGCTTCGTGCCGTCCTTATTGCTTCGTGCCATCCTAGTTTATCCCGACCTCGCTGTTGTCTCCCAGCACGAGTTGGTGGGACTTCGGCCGCCGGTCGACGCGGTGCACCCGGACATTGCGCCCGATCAGGCTGTTTTCGATCCGGCTGCCGATCTCCAGAATCTTGCTGTTCTCCAGGATGATGCTGTGCTCCACCTCGCTGCCCCGGATCTCCACTCCATGGTAGATGGCCGTAAAGGGGCCGACATACGAATCCACGATCTTGCAGCCCCGGCCCACCACAATGGGCCCGCGCAGGACGCTGTTGATGATCTCGGTGCCCTCTTCCACCACCACCCGCCCATCGATGGAAGAGGCGGCGTCAACCTTGCCGGCCACGGACGGCTGAATATCCTCCAGCATGATCCGGTTGGCCTCCAGCATATCCTCCACCTTGCCGGTGTCCTTCCACCAGCCCTCCACGATGTGCGGCTTGACCTCATATCCCTTGTCCACCAGGTATTGAATGGCGTCGGTGATCTCCAGCTCCCCGCGCCCGGAAGGCTTGATCGCCCGGACCGCCTGATGGATGTTCCGGTCGAACATGTAGACCCCGACCAGCGCCAGGTCGCTCCTGGGAACCTCGGGCTTCTCCACCAGGTTCACCACCCGGCCGTCCTTGAGCTCCGCCACCCCGAACCGCTGCGGATCCTTGACCCGGCTGAGCAGAATCGAGGCATTGGGCCTCTCCGTCTCAAAGGCACGCACCAGCTTGGTAATGCCGCTTTTCACCAGGTTGTCGCCCAGGTACATCACAAACGGCTCGTCTTCCAGAAACTCCCGGGCGATGACCACCGTGTGCGCCAGGCCCCGCGGCGCATCCTGTTCGATGTAGGTAACCTTGACCCCCCACTGGCTGCCGTCTCCGACCGCCGCCTCGATCTCCTCCTTGGTGCCGCCGACGATGATGCCGATCTCCTTGATGCCGGCATCCCGGATGGCCTCGATCCCATAGAACAGCACCGGCTTGTTGGCCACGGGGACCAACTGCTTGGCGCTGGTGTGGGTGATCGGCCGCAGGCGGCTGCCCGTGCCGCCGCTGAGAACCAGGGCCTTCATGCTTAACTCCCCCATTTGCATTTGTGCGCTAAACAGAAAAAAACCTCCTCACCGGAGGAACTGCTAAACGTCTATATCACAGGATCTCACCCTCAGTGGGAGATCTCCTCTGGAGGCTCCTTCTTGGTCTCGCCTTCGGCGCCTTCTTTATCTTTCAGCAGATTGGCCAGATCCTGGAGATCGGGAGCCTTCTCCATGGCGGCGGCGCGCCGGTTCTCCTCCTGGATCTCCTTGTAGATCTCTTCCCGGTGAACGGCGATGTCGCGCGGGGCGGTAATCCCGATCTTCACCTGGTCTCCTCGGACCTCCACCACCGTGATCTTTACATTATCCCCGATGATGATGCTCTCGTCGATTTTTCTCGTTAAAACCAGCATCTATTTCTCGCCCTCCCTGGCCTTCTTGCCGCCTCCTGCATTGTGGCCAATCCGCCTCGCCGGGTGGCCTGGCCGGGTTGCCCACCCCTGGTGGCCCGGCTTATCTGGCGGTGGCCCGGCTTATCTGGCCATGCGTACCGCCATGCCGGCATCAGCCGCCCGAACCTTCCCGCCCTGGCCAGCCCCCTGCCCTTTACGTCGGCCTCCGCTGGGAGCAGTCTGGGAGGACTTCGCCCTGGGCAAGATCTTATGTTTCAACGAATACCGGTTGTCGCTCAGAACGACCTGCCGGCCAATCCGGTTCTGGCTGTTAATCACCAGGGGCGCCTGCAAGTTGGCGGTCATCTGCGATGGATCTTCCGGAATAACCACGATGACATAAACAACGGCATCTTCAGGATTTTGCAATGATAGCTTTTCCCCATCATCCTTGCTTAATACAATTTCGTACGATGGGTAGAAAAGGCGCGGATCGATGATGATAAAGGCCAAATCAGGATCATCCACGGCGTGAAGCCACTTAAATGGGCTGTCTGCACCGTCTTCCAAAATTACGTATCTCTTTTCGTCCTCGAACCCCAAAATTCCTTCTGGAAAGGCAATAATTTTTTCCTCCGGAATCTCATAGGTTCCGAACCGGCTCGAAACAACTTTCATCAATCCCACCCGCCTTTGCTTTTCATGCATCTGCTACCGCAGGAAATCCATCAGGCTTGGCTGAATGATCCTGGCCCCCGCATCCAGGGCCGCCCGGTAGACCGCCTCCTGCATCCCCAGATCCATGGCCACCTGAGCCATATCCGCATCTTCGTTGAGCGACAAGAGCTTATCAAAGTTGGTCTTCAGATCCAGCAGCCGCGACTTGGTGTCTTCCAGGCGGTTGACCTTGGCCCCCACCTCGGAACGCTTCATGGTCAGGTTTTCCAGAGCAGCGTCAACCTCGGTTAAATCGGTGCTGATATTGCCTAAAGCTCCGGGCACATTGTTGCCCGCATCGGAAAGGTGCTGCCGCAACCGGATCAGAGAATCCAGCACCTTGTTGCCCACCCCAGGGAGTGGCGGAGGAGCTGCGGGGGGGCCTGCACTTGTAAACAAACTATCACCGGTTATGTTCACCGTCAATGTGGTCCCCTGGCTAATTTCATAATCGATATTACTGGTATCTGGGACGCCGGGTTCATATCTTACCACCCCTACCATGGTTGGATTGGCGGCATCTGGGAAAATTTTAAACGGCTCTGTGGTGGTCTTATACCCTCCAAACAGGTACCGCCCGTCGTGCATGGTGTTCCCGGACTGCACCACGTTGCGGATAATCTGGTCCAGTTCTTTCGCATAGGCGTCAAACTCCGTCTTGGTGTTGGTGCCGTTGGCCCCGGCGACCGCAATCTGCCGGGCTCTCTGCATCAGATTGGTAACCTGATCCAGCGCCAGATCGGTGGCCGACATCCAGCCGTCCCCTTCATCCACATTATTGATGTACTTCTCATTTTCGGCTATCGAATGGCGCAAGGACATACTCCTGGCCGTCCCCACCGGATCCTCGGACGGTTGGCTGAAACGCTTGCCGGTCGCTGCCTGCTGGTTGGTCCTGTCCAACGCCCGCAAGTTGGCATGGATATTTTCAATCAAGGAACTGACCATCATCTGGTTTGTAATCCGCATCGGAATCCCTTCCTTTTGGCCGCGTCACGGCCGGTTATCCTCCCTGCAATCCGTGTAAACCGTACAATCCACGCAACCAGCGCAAATACCTGCTAATTACTGTACCTTGCCAATTACCGTCCCACCACGCCCATCCGGTTGATGATCACATCGATCATTTCATCCATGGTGGTGATCACCCGTGCCGCTGCATCATACCCATGCTGGAATTTCATCATATTTGCTGCTTCTTCATCCAGCGAGACCCCGGCGATGGATTCAGATTGTTTTGTCAGGTGATCAATCAAGGTAGTCTGGTTGGTCTCCATGGTCTTGGCCTGATCCGAATCCACGCCCAGGTTGGAGACCATCGCGCCGAGAAACTCACTGTAAGTGGCGGTCCCGCCATTCATAAGCTTCGCCTGATTAAGCTGGGCAATACTGAGGGCGTTGCTGCCGTCCCCCGGCACACCGGCCGCTGTGGAAGAAGCGGCAATCAGTCTAAGTCCCGGATCACCATTCAAAATTGCTGCATCTACCGTGATATTGCTGGCGTTGGATCCCGCAGTGAAGAAAACCCCACCCGGAGCGCCGGTCAAGTCGAACCCGGCCTGATGGCGGCTGTTCACGGATTGGGCCGGCCCCGGCGCAATCAGCCCGGTCGCCAGATCATTCAGGTTGGTCATATACCCGGCCAGCTTCACGTCCCGGACATCCAGCATCCCCTTCAGCTCGCCGTTGGTCACATCCGCCGGCAACAAGGCTGGAGGGGGGCTCGGGTTTGTAAAATCCGCCCACTGTACATCAACCAGATTGTTATTCGCAGCGTTCGGCACGGTCGTCAGCTGGTGCGCCTGCTCCCCGGCCACCAGCGATATCCCGCCGATGTTCACCGTCAGGGCGCCGTTCTCCCCGTTGAAGGTGCTGACGTTCACCATCTTGGAGAGTTTGGTGACCAGGAGGTCGCGCCGGTCCAGGAGGTCGTTGGGTTGCAGGCCCACCCCCACCGCCTTGCTGATCTGGTCATTCAGATCGGCGATCTGCCGGGCAATCCCGTTTATCTCATCCACCTTCAGGGTAATGGCCTGATCCACCGACTTCTGGGTGTCGCTCAACTGCGCGTAGGTGTGCTGGATCATATCGGCCAGCTCCACGCCCCGCTGCCGCACAATGGCCCGGATCGGCATGCTCTCCGGGTGAAGGCTCAGATCCTGCATGGACTTCCAGAATGCGTCCAGCGCATTGCGCAGGCCGGAGTTGGACGGCTCGCCGAGGATCCCCTCCACCTGGGTCAAGGTTTCACTCTGCGCCGCCCAGTACCCGAGGGTCTCGCTTTCGTTGCGGATCTGATCGTCTAAAAAGGCGCTGCGCATCCGCTCCACGGCTTCCGCCGCCACCCCGGTGCCGATCTGCCCCGCCGCCGCCGGGCGGCCGAAAGACGGCACCGTGTACGGGCTGGTCGTCGTCAGATTGGTCACCTGGCGCGAGTAACCGGGGGTGTTGGCGTTGGCGATGTTGTGCCCCGTGGTGTCCAGAGCCCGTTGCTGCGCCATCAGGCCCCGCAGGCCGGTTTGAATTCCAAAAAACGTGCTGCGCAATTGAAGCCCCTCCCTTATCGGCCGGTCTAAGCCTTGAGATCAAAGAGCGACGGCGCCGGCCGGTCTTCCTTCTGCCCGGACGACGGGCCGTACGTCGACGGTTCCGCATTCTGCCCGGTCAACGCGCCCAGGGAAAATTCCACAAAGGCCAGCGACCGCTCGATGAGCATATTGTTCAGGCTATTGATACCCTTCAGCTCGTTGAGAACCCCGGTAATCCGCGTGTGCAAGTCTCGCAAGGCGGACCCCCGCGGCTCGCCGGCCAGTTCTCCCAGCGCCAGAAGGGTTGGATTAGGCAAAGGGCTCCCCGTCCGGGAAGCCGTAATCATCTCCGTAAGTTGCACACGCCGCTGTTCGAGAGATTCGATCTCGGCAATAAGGCGCTCCTCCTCGGCCACCACGCGCTGCAGGCCCGGAAGGTCCCTTCCGCCCAGAAGGCCGCCCTTTGTTCTGGCCAGCCCGAGCAGTTGCTGGTAGTGCCCCAATTCTTCTGTAAGGATCGCGGTGAGGATCGAAACCTCGTCCACCATGCTCAAACATCCCCTCGGTTCAGGCTTACAGCCGGATCTGGCCGTCACGTCTTTCAGATCGGGCTGGCCGTCGCATTCAGATCAAACTGTCCACCAGGCTGCGTTCCAGCATCTTGCGGGCGATCTCGTCGCCCGAGATGCTGTACTTGCCCTCCTTGACGGCGTCCACAATGTTGGCGATCCGTTCATCACGGATTTCGGGGGTCTGATCAACCTTCTTGCGTATGGCCTGAATATCTTTCTTACCTTTGGCAAGTTCCAGCTTCTCTCTGGTGACAAGCGGCTCGGTCTGCTTCCCCTTCGACCGAATCCTGGCCTCCTTCCCGTAGGCCTTAATCGCATTTTGAACCTGCGATGAAGAGATCAACATGGGCGTCACCTCTCTCTTTTTCTAATATCGGTTTGGGCCCGCGATTCATTAAGCGTTCCTTTCCCCCTCTGATGCCTTGTTTCGCCGCTCCCCTCACGGCCGTTTCAACCGGTCCGCCGTGTGCATCTTGCCGGGGTTGTACTCCTTTTCTCCCCCCCTTCCGTGGTGCGAGCCTGATACTCCATCGATCTCGCGTTTCAGCTTTTCAGCGCACTTGGGGCAGAGCCGCCCGCTGGTGATGGGCGCGCCGCACTGCTCACATTCGGCGGTGAGATTTGGCAGCCCCAGAGCCGTCAGACGCCCTTCGCGAATGAACTCCAGCACCTTGCGCTGATCCAGCCCCGTGGCGTTGGTAACCTCCAGAACCGTGGCGCCTGGTTTATCCTTGAGAAACTCCTTGACCTTTTCAAAATCCTTCTCCTCTTCCGCGACGCATTGTTCGCAAACCCTCTTGCCGCGGTAGGTGAAGAGATTGCCGCATCTGGGACAATTTCTCAGTTCCGACACCGTGCTCCCCCCTTTCCAATATTTTACCATGGCCCACCCGGTTTGGCTAGCCAGGCGATCCCCGCTCCGGCTAGCCGGGGCATACCAGCTTTGGCTAGCGCTGCGCCGACGAAGAGTGCGTGGACATGGCGCGCGTGTACATCCGCAGCGTTTCCAGAGGCTGGCGGACCACCTGCCGGATCGCGCCGCTTTCCCCCAGCAATTTCACAAAAACGGGCACAATCGCCGGATCCATCTGGGAGCCGGCGCACCGTTCCAGTTCAAGAATAGCCTCCTCCAGGGTGAGCGCGCGCTTATACGGGGTATAGGCCGTCATCGCGTCAAAACTGTCCGCGACGGTGATAATTCTGGCTAAAAGAGGGATCTCCCGGTCCTTCAACCCCTCGGGATACCCCTTCCCATTGTACCATTCATGATGGTGGAGCACGATCCGGCTGGCCTCGGGGAAGAAGCCGAGCTGGCTCACCACCTCCGACCCCATCCGGGCGTGTTCCTTGACCTGTTGCAATTCTTCATGGGTCAGGGGGTCCACCTTGTTCAGGATATACTCGCTGACCCCCAGCTTGCCGACGTCATGCAGCTTGGCGGAATATTCCAGAAGGCGGAGGTCCCACTTCGAAAGACGCAGCGCCTCGCCGATGGCCACTGCATATTTGCCCACCCGCAAGGAATGGCCCGCCGTGTAGGGATGCCGGATATCCACCGCGGTAAGCAGCGCGTTGAGGGTCCTGGTGTGGATATTTTGCATTTCCATGTATGACCCGAAGGCCTGTCTGGCCATGAGCAACGGCATGAAGAATACAAATACCCCCACGGCGCCCATGACCGGGTAAATGACGGCCATGACCACCGCCACGGGGGTGAACAACCCAAAGAGGGCCACGGTGACCCCCAGGTTGCGCGCCGCCTCCCGCCATGTGGGGTGAAGGCCGAGCACCGCCCGGGCCAACACCACAAATCCAGCATTAGCCACCGCCATGGTGCCGCTCGCCAACAAGATCGGGGGCAGCATCCACCAGGAAAGCAGGACGTAACGCAGACTCACCGGACCGCCCACCGCGTGGTAGGCCCAGGCGGCGCAAACCGTTGCGCCCACGATAATCCCCACGCTTAACATCCGCCTGGGCAGAGCTGACCGGGTAAACGGCGACGAACGGGTCGGAAAGAGCACCACCAGCCCTCCGGCCACGGAAGTAACCACGGCTCCCAGCGGTCCCAGAGAGAGAAGGCTGGCCATCACCACCGCAAACCCCAAAGAGACCACCCCATTGGAATCCGGCAGACTCACCGGAGCCAACTCGGCCACTCCCGCCAGCGCCATGAACAGCAACCATTCCCGGTAGGGGCCGGCGGGCAACCAGGGCACCAACGACGGCGCCAGGGCGGCCGCAAATAAGGCGGTAACAGCAACATACCATTTCCAATGCGGCGTATGGGGCACAAACCCGGCCTCCTTTTTGAAACGGGGGCTTCCGCCCCCGCCAGGATAGCGGGTAAACTTCAGGAATAGCGGGCAAACTTGTGGAAAACTCCAGCATACATATCGACAGGTTTCTCAGAAAACTACAGCAAAAATTTAAGGGCTTTTTGATCTTCTTTGATCTTTTCCCGCCCCCTCAAGCCGGTGGGAAGCCCGCGCCAAGCCAGTGGCGATCCAGCACCCCCACAGCTAAAGTGAGAACATTGACCTCCCTGGCCCCGGCCCGCAGCAACGCCCTTGCACACTCATCAGCGGTGGCGCCGGTGGTGTAAACGTCGTCGATGAGCAGCACGGAACGCCCGGACACCGCCGCGGGCGCCGTGGCGGTGAAGGCGCCGGCGATGTTCCGCCTTCTTTGACGGGCATCCAGCCGGTTCTGGGCGGGAGTGTCGCGGCCGCGCCGCAGGCCGTCCATCGCCACGGGTCGCCCGAGGCGGGAACCGATCCCCTGGGCCAACAATGCGGCCTGGTTGAAGCCGCGCCGCTCCAGCTTCTCCGGGCTGATTGGCACGGGTATCAGAAGGCCGGGCCGCCGCATTTGCGGCTCCGCATTCAGGCGGCTGAACATCAGGCTGGCGAACGCCTCCCCCAGCGCACGCCGCCCCTGATACTTGAGCTGGTGAATTCCTTCCCGCAACGCCCCGTCAAAGAGCCCCACGGCCCGGGCCATTCCAAAAAAATGGCGGTACCGGGCGCAATCCTGGCATTTATCCCCCGCCGCTCCCGAAAGGCGCAGCGGCTTGCCGCAAACCCGGCAAACCGGCGGCTGGACCAGGGGCAGGCGTTGCAGGCATCCGGGGCACAGGAGAATCCCGCGGGCGGGCGTGAAAGGTTGCCCGCAAAACGGGCACAAAGGCCGGGGCGGGTAGACCAGATCCTTCAGCCCGGGGACAAGCGACTCCGTAAACCATTCCCCCAGCCCGGGCGCAAGCGACTCCGTAAACCATTCCCCGGCGGAGGCCAGCCAACCTTTGCCGTGAGCCGCTGGACTCTCCCGGCGCCCCGCCGGCCGGTGCCGGTCGTCACGAAACGCCATTCTCACAGGGACTCACCTGCCTCCTCGCGTAGATACCCGGACCGCTTTGCCAGCTCATTCGCCTTGCGGATCACCTGAATCGCCCGGCGGATCTCCATGGTCTCCGCCGCGGCGATAAACCGGGCCATCCCGCCCGGATAAGCCGGGGAACGGCCCACTCTTCCGGCCATCTGCACCAGGCTCTGGCTGTCAAAGACCGGGTGATCGGCAAATAACACCAGGACATGGAGGTTTTCCACGGTTATCCCCCTCTCCAGGACGGAGGTGGCCACCAGAACCCGCAGGTCGCCGGCGACAAAAGCGACCTTTTTCGGATCCCGGCGCGGATCTGCGGCGTAAGAAGCCTCGACCGGCAGATCAAGGTTTTTTTCAAGCTCGGCCGCCACCGCCGTCGCCAGGGCCACGGTGGGGACAAAGACCAGCACTCGGGGAGGCCGAACTGTGCTAGGCTTCCTGTCCCAAGCATGAGCGGTGCGAACAAGTGCCGACCCGTCCCGGCCAAGAACGTCTCGGATAGGTGCAGGCGCTTCTTCCATAGGTTCGCCAGGTTCGCCAGGTTCGCCAGGTTCGCCTCCGACGATCGAGTCCCGGCGCAACATCTCCCGGATCAACCCGGGGACGCTCTCCAGCATCTTTCCCGTGGAACCCACCCTCACAAAGACCGGCTCAGGCAGAGGGAAGCCATGATGCCTGGCCGGGATGTGCACCGCCGTCACTTCGCCACGTTCAACCCGTTGCAGCATCCGTGCATCCGGGGTGGCGGTCAGATAGATCACCCGCCCTCGCTCCTTGCAGGCTCTCCCCACCGCGTACGGCAAGATGCGGCTCCCCCGGTAAGGAAAGGCGTCCACCTCGTCCAGAACCACCAGGTCGAAGGCGCGATAGAACCGGATGGCCTGGTGGGTGGTGGCCAGCACGACTCTGGCCTGGTGATCGTCATCGCCCGCTTTCTTTCCGCCATAGAACGAGGCCACCGGCGCGTCGGGAAAAGCGGCCCGCAGCCGCGGTTCCAACTCCCTGACGATCTCCCGCCTCGGGATGGCAAACAGAATGACCCCGCCCCTGTTCAAAACCTCCTCGATCGCCCCGAAGACGATCTCCGTCTTGCCCGCCCCGCAGACCGCCCAGACCAGGCACTCCCGAGGACCGGCGGCAGGACTGCAAACTGGACCATCGGCAGATCCATCACCCGGGCCGCAATCGCGGCCCGCAAACGCGCGGACCTGGTCCGCCGCCGCGGCCTGGGCCGGGGTGAGTGAGACCGCCAGCCTGAGCCGGTGCTCCGGCTGGACTGGCGTGGTCCCCGTGCCGCCGGCAAGACCGGCAAGTGCGTAGAGGCCCTGGCAACCCCGCGCCTCGCCCATGGACGCACATTCCGAGCAGTAGGGGCATTCCCGGTAGCCGCAAGCCAGGCAATCGGCCAGATGTATCGACGCGGCGCCGCCGCACCGCCGGCAGCGCAGAACGCCAAACCTGTCCCTGGCCACCGCCGGGAGGCGCCGGCCATCGCCCGACAGCAGCGCAACCTGCACCAGATCCAGCAAGGGGACCGTGATCTCCACCCGCGCGGCGCGCAACTCCGCCGCCAGTTCATGCAAGAACAGGATGCGTCCCGGCCAGATTTGCCGCAGGGCCTGCAGATCCTCCGCCGGAGGAAGCTCGGGTAACTCGGGTAACTCGTGCTGTTTAAGAATCTCTGGTGGTTTAAGAATCCCGGGTGGTTTAAGAATCCCAGATCGCTTAAGCAGCGCCGGCCGATCAAAGTCCGCCAACCGGATACGTTCCGGGCGGGCCGGAGGCGGGAGCCCCAACCGGCCCAGTTCCCGCCTCACCACCCCAAAGATGCGCCACAACAGCCGCTCCGTGGTTTTCCCCGCCGCCCGGCCCGGCCGATGAGCCGGGTTCCACAAACGCCCGCCTTCTTCCGGCTCGCCCTGTTCGCCCCGCTCCTCCCCATCTTCCCGCAAAAAATCCTCCACAACCTCATGCACAAAAGAAGCCAGCCATAACGGTAATGGATACGTCAGGCTGGCCAATTCCGCATAACCTTCTCGCAAAAGCCAGGCGAAGTCCAGCATCGGATGATGCGTTACCCCCGCCCGCCACCGGCCGGATCCGGTGGCCACGTAAACAAAGTATTTGGGCGCCTGCAAGGTTCCACTCCCCACTCTGGCAGGCTGGCTCTCCGGCAGGATGATCTATTCCTTCGCCAGGAAAAAATTTTTCCCTCCTAACCTGCTACCCTTTCCCTCCTTTTGAGATTGTTACGGCTTTTTGCATCATCCGACTGGCTCTCCGTACTATCGATCCATATCCGCTCACGTTCCAGATATTTTTCATTTCCGGCACCTGGATGGCTTCACCCAGTTGGTTCCGCAAAAATTCGCATGTTGACTCAAAGTCTTTTTTCATACTATCGAGAATCTCTTCTAGCGGTAAAGCTGTATAGCGCGTTGTGCTGGCTACCGGAAGGCCGGCGATCGCTCCTTTGCAGCTTAACTCTTCCAGGGCTTTGTAGATCAACGAGCGATTTATGCCCAAAGCTCTGGCAATCTCCGAGCCGTTCATCGGGCGACCACCAACAATGGCAAGGTACACCCTGGCGCTATTTGGTGAAAAACCGAGCTGTTGGAGCTTGGTTATCAATAAATCCCAGTTATTCGCATATACCTCCATCGCGCGCCCCCTTTGATTGTATTGCCTCATTTTCGTCATTCCTTTGTATTGCTGATGTACTGCTGAATTCGGCGCTTGAACATTTTTTCCTTTGAACTAAAAAATCTTTGCAGGGTAAAATGTGCCATCCTCCGAGCAATAAAAATATGCCGTCTTCGAGCAATAAGATCCACCTCCGGGCTATAGGCGATGTTGTACATAAAGTTACAACATGATCTACGGCCCGGCAAGGTACAGTGATACCCATCCATAAGGTACGGTAATACCGAAAAAATCAATTCAACATACTTCCGGCAAAAATAGGTCACACTTATGCTGGATAAAGTGTGTACAACTTCCCAAAAAGGCTTGCTTGAAACACTTCTTCAGAAAGAAGAGTCAGGAGGATTCCGCAATGAACAAAATTCTCCGCGTGGATGTGTCCAAGATGGAAACCCGCACCGAACCGGTTCCTGAAGACTACCAACTGCTGGGCGGCCGCGGCCTGACCTCCCGGATCGTGCTGGATGAGGTGGAGCCCACCTGCCATCCCCTGGGGGAGCAAAACAAGCTGGTGGTCGCCCCCGGCCTCCTGGGCGGGACCAGGTGCCCCAACGCCGGGCGCTTCTCATTCGGCGCCAAGAGCCCGCTGACCGGCGGCATCAAGGAGTCCAACGCCGGGAGCTCCTGCGCTCACAAGCTGGCCAGCCTGGGCTACAAGGCGATTATCGTGGAAGGGCGGCCGGACGAGGATGAGGATTTCCACCTGCTCTACCTGTCGGATGATGGCGCGGAGCTGCAACCCGCTGAAGAATTCGCCGGGATGGGCGCCTACGAGCTCAACGACAGGCTCCGGAAGAAGTACGGCGATCAAATTTACGTGAGCTGCATCGGCCCGGCCGGCGAGATGCGGATGAGCGCCGCCGGCGTCTCCAACAACGACCCGGAAGGCGGGCCCGGGCGCTTCGCCGGGCGCGGCGGGCTGGGCGCGGTGATGGGGGCCAAAAAGCTCAAGGCCATTGTGATGGACACCAGGAAGGTCTTCGAGTCGCCCATTAAAAACCGGGAAGCCTTCCAGAAAGCCGCCAAGAAGTTCGCCGGCATCCTGACCAGCAACAAGATCAGCGGCGAGGCCCTCACCAATTACGGAACCGACGTGCTCATGAACATCCTCAACGAGGCGGGCGGCCTGCCCACGCAGAACTTCCGGCGCGGCCGTTTCGAGGGCGCGCCCAGGATCAGCGGCGAGGCTCTGGCCCAGATCGCCATGGAGCGCGGCGGGGTGGGCACTCCCGTCCACAATTGCCACCCCGGCTGCGTGATCCGCTGCTCCAACATCTACCCGGACAAGGACGGCAACGCCCTCTGCTCCCCCATCGAGTATGAGACCGCCTGGGCGCTGGGCGCCAACTGCCTGATCGACGATCTGGACACCATCGGCCTCCTCAACCGGATGTGCAACGACTACGGGCTCGACACCATCGAGACCGGCGGAGCCCTGGGGGTGGCCATGGAAGCGGGCGTCATCAAGTTCGGCGACGGAAAGGGCGCCATCCACCTCCTGGAGGAGGTCGGCCGCGGCACCCCGCTGGGCCGGATCATCGGCAACGGCGCGGATTCCGTGGGCAAAGCCTACGGCATTACCCGGGTGGCCACCGTGAAGGGGCAGCACCTCCCGGCCTACGACCCGCGGGCCGTGAAGGGCATCGGCGTCACCTACGCCATGACCACCATGGGCGCCGATCACACCGCCGGCTACAGCGTCGCCTCCAACATCCTCAAGAGCGGCGGCTTTGTGGACCCCCTGAAGCCCGAAGGCCAGGTCGACCTCTCGGCCAAGCTTCAGATCGCCGCGGCCGCCATCGACACCCTGGGGTTGTGCATCTTCACCTCCTTCGCGCTCTCCGACAACCCGGAGGGGTTCCCGACGGTGGTGGACATGATGAACAACATGTACGGGCTCTCCTGGACGGCGGAGGACATCCTGGAACTGGGGCGGGAGGCCTTGCGGGTGGAGAAGGAGTTCAACCGCCGGGCCGGCTTCACCCCCGCCCACGACCGGTTGCCGGAATTCTTCCGGACCGAGCCCCTGCCGCCCCACAACACGGTCTTTGACGTGCCGGTGGAGGAGATGGACCGGATGAACGAGCAGTTCAACATGCTGCAATAAGAAAAAGGCGCGCAAGAGCAAAAAAAGCGCACAGCTTACGCTGTGCGAGATGAGGGGGAAGCAATGATGCCTCATGATCGGTAAAAATGATCATGATGCCGGATGAATTTTACGAAAGTTTACCGCGCAAGATTATGAGCGCATCATGCTTTCCCGTATGCAATTACCACAATGGCGGAGGCCGATTATATCAACGTTATCAGCCGGTCGCCGACCTCGGTGCGGGAGAGCGCCAGCATCCCCGCCGGGAGTTCCACCACCGCGGCCGCTTTTGTCACCATGGGGCTGAACCTGTACGGGAGCAGCCCAGGAATCTGCCTGACCACCCTTCCTTCCCGGTCCACAAAGGCCACATCCAGCGGGTAACGCATGAAGAGCGTGTGAACCCCGTTGCAAGGGTGGATTACCAGCCCTTTCCCCGCTTCGAGATACCGGCCTCGTTCCTTGAGCAGCCCGGCCAGTCTCCGGCCGAAATTGTCCGCCAGACCGGCCCGGTCAGCCAGAACCGTCCTTTTGGTGAGATTGACGACCTGCAACGTGGTCAACCTCCATTATTCAGAATCTTGATGACCAGGGACCCAATCTTCAAGGGCCTAAATCTTGATCACCGGCGACAGGTCCACGAACAGGGCCAGAATCGCCCCCAACCCGATGGCCACCCCGTAGGGGAATGCACTGGCCAGTTCCCCTCCATGGTTCTGGCCGTTCCTTTCATTGGCCACCATCTGGACATACGGCGTGGTGAAGGAAACCACATTCCAGGCCAGCTTTTTAGCGGTGGACAGGAACTGCCGGTGGGTTACCAGCAGGATGACGCTTATCGCGCCGCCAACCAGGGCGCTCAGCAAGAATGTCGCGGCTACGAAATGCGCCCCCTGGATGGCCCCGATGGTAGCCAGAAATTTCACATCCCCGGCTCCCAGCACCCGTAAACTGAATGGAATGATTAACAGCGTCACGCCAAGCGCCAGGCCTCCCAGGCTCAAGATCAACTCGTTAACGCCGCCCCTGGCAAAGTGCAGGGCCAGCGCAAAACTTGTGGCCGAGAGAACAATCCGGTTGGGGATCTTGTGCTCGCGGAGATCCCACATGACGCCGAAGAACAGGGCAAAGACCAACGCGAACTTCAACCCGATATCGTAGAGGTCGTAATGGGATGTCAACATACTACCTCCCCATCTCTATCCAGACGCCGTCTTAATTGCTCACTCCGTTGGCGGCGGTAAGCTTGTCCGCCACCTTTTGAAGGGTCAGATTGAGGTCGCCGCTCAAGGTGGTCAACACCACGATGATCGCTACAGCCATCAGAGAGATTACCAGCCCGTATTCGATAATACCCTGGGCATCGTCCTCGCGCCACAGGCGCTTGAGCAAAGCAAACATCGCTTTCACCTCCTTGTTCGCGAGCTTGCCGCATCTTACCCGTTCTGGCCACGCAAAATCTTCCGGCCGCCTGGCCCTCCAGCCGCATGACCTTCCGGCCGATAAAAAAGCCAGCCATCGGACGCAAACCACCGATAGCTGGGCTACCTTTCCCCTCATCTCTCTGAGGAGTTCCGCGATTTCGGTGGCCCGACTATCTTAGCCTGGCATCGGCCGGCCTTAGACTCGTAGCTTTGCGTCCTTCCCTTTCAGGAAGTTTGCCTTTTCGATCCTCTGCATATTCTTTTGACGGTAACTCCCGTACCTGAATTCAGTTTAGCATATAGCCGGGCCGTGCACCATCCGCCCAGGGGCCTATTTTTCTGGGACCTGGGTCCTACATGAGCTACACCAGTTTGTTCTTGATGGCGTAGATGGCCGCCTGGGTGCGATCGGTGAGATGGAGCTTCCTGAGCAGATTGCTCACGTGATTTTTCACGGTCTTTTCGCTTATGAAGAACCGGTCGGCAATCTCCCGGTTGGTCAGCCCCTGGGTGATCGCGCGCAGGATCTCCTTTTCCCGCTCGGTAAGCCGCTCCTCATCGGCAGCCGGATCATGGGTCGCCGCGCCCGCGGCCAATGCACCGGACATGCGCTTGAATTCCCCCAGCACCTTGGACATCAACATGCCGGGACTGGACGGCATGCCCCGGCGCACGGTCTTGATGGCCTCCACGATCTGGCCGGGTTCGATGTCCTTGAGGACATAGCCCTGGGCGCCCGCTTTCACCACCTCAAAGACGTACTGATCATCATCATGGATGGTGAGGACCACAATCTGGGTCGCCGGGCACTCCCGCTTGATCCGGCGGGTGACTTCGATGCCGTCCAGTCCCGGCATGTTGATGTCCAGGACCACCACGTCGGGCTTAAGTTCCCTGGTGCGTTCCACGGCCTGCAAGCCGTCGGCGGCCTCTCCGACCACCTCAATCTCGCGCTCGAACTCCAGGACCCGCCGCAGTCCCTCCCGCAGCAGGGCGTGATCGTCGGCGATCAGCACCCGGATCGGCGCTGGTGATGATCCGGCTGCCTGCGTACCAGCCGGTTCAGGATCTGTGGGTGTTATCCGGGTCAATCAGTCCACCTCAATTCCAGACCTCACGGCTTGACCGGAGGTCTTACGGCTTGCCCGGCGCGCCCAGCGGGATGGAAGCCACGATCCTTGTCCCGGAGCCGGGAGCCGTCTTGATCTGGAAGCTGCCGTTCAAAAGCTCCACCCGCTCGCGCATGCTCAACAGGCCGAAACTATCTTTGCCGGCGGTTTCGCGCCGGATCTTCGCCTGATCAAATCCCACCCCGTCGTCTTCAATGACCGCCACCACCTGGGAGGGGCTGAAATCCAGGGTGATCTTCACCCGGGCGGCTCTGGCGTGCTTCTTCACGTTCTGCAAGGCCTCCTGCACCAGCCGGAAGAGCGCTACCTCCGCCGAGGCGCCCAGCCTGGCCTCCTTCCCCTTGATGTCCATAAGAACCGCAAAATCCCCGGCCTTCTGGTACTTTTCCAGGTAACGGTTCAGGGTGGGTACCAGACCCAGATCGTCCAGGGTCATCGGCCGCAGATCGAAGATAATCCGGCGCAGCTCGCTCAGGCTCTCCTTAACAAGGTTCTTGAGAAGGTTGAGCTCCTCCTTTAAGCCGGGGCGGCCGCTATCGTAAAGCTTCTCGGAGATCTCGGCATGCAGCACCACATTGGCCATGGCCTGCGCCGGACCGTCGTGGATCTCGCGGGAAACCCGCTTGCGTTCCTCTTCCTGGGCCATGATGATCCGGCTGCCCATGAGGTTGCGGACCCGGAGCTCCTCAAGCTCCGGCAGCATCTTGTTGAGGTTTACCGTGAGGAAGTCCAGCGCCACGGTCACGTTGTTCACCAGGCCCTCCGCCTTGCCCACCATCGTCTCCAGCCGGCGCATGCTCTGGTCGGTCTCATCCCGGCGTTTGCGCAGGGCCTGCTCCCGCTCCCGGGAGAGCATGAAAGCGGTCTGGGCGGCTTCCGCCTCCTCATAGGCCCGCTTGATATCCGCCTCGGAGTACCGGCGGAAATCCTTGCTCACCTCCGCCAGCTTCTGGCGGCATTCCCTGGCCCGCGCCTCCAGCGCATCCACCTGCTGCACGAGATCGCGGGTCTGGGCCTTGATCTCCTCGACCTCGGCCCGGAGCCGGCGGTATTCAAAACGCGACAGATCAACGATCTCATAGACCTGCTCCCGGCTCTTGACTAGAGCCTGGATCGCCTCCTTGACCGCGGCGTCCATGGTGGCCAGGAAGACTGCTCCGCTGGGCACGGGCCTCACCCTCTTTCGCTGTGGGATTGCCTTGTGGCGTTGCGCGTCAGGCTGACGCATTACCGGGGTACTGGCTTATGTATTCTTCGAAATGGTGGAAATTCCTGTTGATGTTAAAAAAGGCAAAGGCGCGGTTTCCCGCGCCCGTTTGCCCCATTGGCCGTCGTATTTTCCCGTACCATGGTTAGTCGTTGTCCTTTTGGCCGCCGCCATGGCCTTTGTCTTCATCGTCGCCATTATCCTTGGACTGGCTCTCATGCTGCTCCTTCTGCTCCTTCTGCTCCTTCTGCTCCTTCTGCTCCTTTTGCTCCTTTTGCTCCTTCTGTTCCTGCTGCTCCTTCTCTTGCTGCTTTTTGGCCTTTTCGACCTGTTTTTCCGCCAGATCCAGGGCCTTCTTGAGGGACGCCCCGTTGTTTGCCGCCTGTTTGACCAGAGCCAGGAGATCGTCTGGTGTCATCCCCATCTTGACAGCGTCTTTTGCCAGATCGGCAAACTCCTTTGTGACCTTTTTGGCCAGTTTGTCCTTCTCCGCCTGGGTCAGCCCGTCCATGGAATTGATCAACCGCGTAAGTTCGGCAACCTGGGCATCAACATCAACCACCGGTTTGCCGTCCGAGGACTGGCTCCCTGAGGGACTGGCCGACAGACCGGCCGACACCCACGCCACCGGCGCCAGCGCCAGCGCAACCGTGACAACCATCAGCACCGCCAACCTGCCGATTCTTCCGGTATTTTTCAACAGAAACACCCTCCTTTTGAATTGTGTAGAATTGACACTTTTGAGTTCTCCTGGTAAGATAATTATCGCAGACAGGCTGGCATAAAAATGTGATCGCCCTCACAGTATTGGAGGAATAAGGTCCATCGAAAAATGTTTAATTGTTGTCCTTCAGCACATATGCTATAATCATTGTAGAGAAAGGGTGATTTTGGTGCGCATAAGAAAAGTAGACGGACATTCTATCTCAAAATCCTCTTCCAATGAAAAATTGTCGCATCGCGAAATTAAACACGTTGATGCACGTGCAAAGGATGTCCAAATAATCAGCAAGAAAATAATAAGTGAAAACAGAGAGCTTCTGGATAAACTCAAGGAATATTAAAGATAAATGGTTGAAATTCAATTCCTGACCGCGTCGCACATTATCGATTTGCATGAGGATCTGGCGTGCGACACTCCTGGGATTTTAAGTCAGCAACTACTTGAATCAGCTGTGGCCGCTCCGAGGTGGTACGATAAACTTCACTACCAGGCAGCGGCCCTTTTCCGATCCTTGGCCAAAAATCACGCTTTTGTCGATGGTTTTATCGACATATTGCCGGTTACGAAGATGAACGAACGAGGGAAGACAAATTATTGAGGGAGTCCCGGCGCACGTATGCGAACAGTGCGGGGAGATGTATTTTGACTTATCCCCTTAAAAACTTACCCCTTTAAAATAATATATTTTCCATCCATGGCCAACTCCCCTTCGTCCTGCAGCTCGCACAGGATCCGGGTCACTGTTTCCCGCGAGGTGCCGGCCAGATTGGCAAGTTGCTGATGGGTGAGACGGATGCCGATCCTCACGCCCCCCTCCGCAGCCACCCCGTGCTCCGCGGCCAACCTTTTCAGGGTGCCGGCGACTCTGGTGCGGACATCGGTGAAGGCCAGGCCCTCCAGCTGGGCATTGGCTTGCCGCAGGCGTTCCGTGAGCACCCGGATGATCTTCAGGGCCATCCTGGGCGTGGACTCCAGAAGCCGGGTAAAGTTGGCCTTGTCCACCACCAGCAAATGGGTTTCCTCCAGGGTTTCGGCGATGGCCGAACGCGGCCCTTCGTCGAGAAGCGCCATCTCCCCGAAAAAATCGCCCTTGCCGAAGATGGCCAGCGTCTTTTCCCGCCCGTCGCCGGCCAGCAGGTAGATCTTTACGCTTCCGTCCTTGATCACAAAAAGAGCGTCCCCCGGTTCGTCGGAGAAGAAGAGCACCGCGCCTTTCGGGTATTGACGCTCGTGGGCGATTCCGGCGAGCTTGGTGAGTTCCCTTTCGTCCATTCCGGCAAAGAGGGGAACCTCCCGCAAAAGAGCCCGGTTTGTCTGGAGGCCGGTTTCCGCCTTTTTATCTTCCACCTCCATCATCTCTTTTCATGCGCCCGTCATCACCGCCGGCCTTTCCTTCGGACTCTTCTCTGTGCCCGGATTTTTCCCCGTCTGATTCCTTTTCTCCGTCATCATTCTTGCCCGTGTCACCACCGGCCCCACCCTTCCCATGGAGCCTCTCTTCCTTTTCCACCTGCTTATCCAGTTCCTCCTGATCCTTCAGCCACTCTTCCTGTTCCTTCCAGGCGCGGGCCTCTTCCCCGGAGAGCTTCCGCGGATGCTGCATGGGCTCCCCGGTCTTCGACCGGATCTCCTGCCTGCGGTTGGCCACCTTGCTCTCTCCCCCCGCGGAAACCGAAACCTTTCCCTGGTGGACCGAGACCACCGTCGAGCCGTCGGCCGCCACCATCACCGAAAAGATCGTGCCCCGCACCCCGGCCACCGCCGAGGGGGTCTGCACCTCGAAATCAACCAGGTAGTCGAGCTGCCTGATGACGTGAACCCAGATCCGGCCAATGGAGAGAAAGAGCCGGGTAACCGCCTGGCCTGCCTCGAATATTTCCATACGGGCCAGGACCAGTTCAGAATGGGGCGCAATCCTGACCATACTCCGGCCGGGCAGAAGCAGGTCCGCATAACCTTCAAAGGTCCGGATCCGCATGCCCGGCAGAACCGCCATGCCGCTGGCCGCCGGTTTCCATGCCACCCCGCCGCCAGGCGCGGCCTCTCCCAACGCCACCTCCCCTTTTTCGAAGACCACCGTCGCCGGTCCCTGGATGGGGAGGGAAGAGCTGGACGGAACAGTGGAGCCGGCCAGAACAGCTTGAGCAACCGGACCCAAAAAGGCGGAAGCGCCCGGCGAGGCCGGCGCCGTCAGCCCCTGAAACGCCAGGGCCGCACCGAGCGCCAGGACGGTGACTAACGCAACCCTGATATACCTGATATACCTGCTGTTGGACTTCTGGCCGTGGGGCTTTCGTTTGTAGCTTTGCATTTTTCCACCTCCGCCCGGGATGCTGTGCCTCTGCCCGGATGCCGACGGGAGAGACGCCCCCACTCTCATTTTGCTTTGTCCCCTGGAAAATTTCTGTGTCGCAGATCACAAATCCTCCGCCAAAGATCATAAATCCCTGCCAAAGATATAAATCCATCTATCGAAGCGCATAGACCTCCACCGGCAAGGTCTTCCCCTTGATGGCCACCGGCCCCAGCGGTTCAAAAGCCAGACCTGCCGCAAAAACGGCCGGCAACGACCGCCGGGTGGATTCCGAGACCAGGATCTGCCCCGGCCCGGCCTGGCCTTCCAGCCTCGCCGCCACATTCACCGCGTCCCCGATGGTTGTATACTCGGTGCGCGCCTGCGAGCCGACGTTGCCCACCACTGCTTCCCCGGTGTGAATCCCGATGCCGATCTCCAGGGGCATCCGCCCTTCGGAGGCCAGTTCTTCCCGCAACCTCCGGATTCCCTCCCGCATGTCCAGCGCCGCTTTCAAGGCTTCCCGCGCGTGATCGCCGCCGGGAACCGGCGCCCCGAAGACGGCCATCACCGCGTCTCCGATGAATTTATCCAGGCAACCGCGGTTGGCCAGAACGGCCGAGGTCATCCGGTCCAGGTAGCGGTTCAAAAGCGCCACCACCTCGGTTGGCTCGGCCTTTTCCGCATACCCGGTGAAACCGCGAATATCCGCGAAAAGAATCGTCACCTGCCGCTTTTGCCCGGCCAGAGCCAGCCCCTCCGGATGCGCCAGGATCTCCGCCGCCGCCTGGGGGGAGACGTAGCGGGAAAACTGCTCCCGGAGCCGCCGCTTCTCCCGCTCGGCATGAAGGTAACGGTCCGACAGGACGGCCACATAGGTCAATGGTATCGGCGCAAGCAGAGGCCCGGCGACCTCAACCCATATCCCGTAACGGTTGAAAAGGTATACGACGGCCGCCACGATCGCACCTGCCAGGCCGAAGGCCCCCGCCGCGCCGGACAGCAGCCGCCACCGGGCAAAGAGGAGCCCCAAAAGGCAACTCCACAATACGGCCATGGCCACTGTTGCCAGAGGCCGCCCGGGCCAGCGCCGGATAAAGTTGGAATTGATGATGGTCTGAACCGCGCTGGCCTGGATAAATACGCCGGGGATATACCCCAGGGCCGTAAGAGAGGTAACATGATAGTCCGCTTCAAGCCCTCGCGCCGTAACCCCGACGAGAACCACCTTGCCCTTGAAGAAGCCCGGCGCCACCCGACCATCCAGCACTTCCCAGTACGGGACCGCCGGGAACATGTTTTCCACCGACAGAATGGGCGCCGCCGGGGTTGGCGGCGCAAACCGGGTTGGCGGC
>JAMCQP010000091.1 GCA_023381695.1 Bacillota bacterium
CCGCAAGGATGGGCGTTCCCGCCCGTAATTCTCCCTTAATATTGTATGGCCCCGTCGCCGCTAATTGCCATATAGTACTGTATTTGTGCTATGCCGCATTTGTGCTATAATGGATGCGAGCACCTGAATCGGGCTTAATGACGGCTGCCAAGCGGGATTCGAACCTGAAAACCTTGCCAGGCCGCCGGACAGGAGGGTGAAAGATGGATCAGTGGCGCGAATTTCAGGCCAGGGTCAGAGATGCCGTCACCTCGCCGGTTTTGACCTATGAACAGCGGGTGATGGCCCTGGCGAAGCTGGCCGAAAACGCATTGCCTTACCCGGAAGTCCCGCCGGAAGCCCGGCAGCTTATGGAAGCGGGGGTAATCAACGACCTGGAGGAGGGCCACGCGCCTTACCGCCCGCGCTACATTCTTCCCGACTACCAGCGGTTTCTCAAGCAGGGATCCGGCTTTCTGGAGGTCCCCCCGCCGGCCGACCTCCCCGAAGCCATCAACGCCCTGACCATCCTCTACCACGCGGTGCCGTCCATCACCGGGATGCCGGTTTATCTCGGGGATGTGGACACCCTCCTCGAACCCTATACCGCCGGGGTGAGCGATGCGGAATTGGCCGGGCAGATCCGCCTCTTCCTGCGCCTGGCCGACCGGCTGTTTCCGGACGGGTTCGTTCATGCCGTTTTAGGCCCGCGGGAGACCCGCACCGGCCACGCTATTTTCGCCGCGGAGCGCGGGTTGCGCCAGGTGGTCCCCAACTGGACTCTCAAATACGACCCGGCGATCACGCCGGACGAACTCCTGCTGGACGCGATCCGGACGGTCTTCGAGGTTGGGAAGCCCCATTTTGCCAATCACCCGGCGATGGTGCGGGATCTGGGGGACAAATATTCCGTGGCCAGTTGCTACAACTCGCTGCCGCTGGGCGGGGGGAGCTATACGCTGGCCCGCCTGAACCTGCGCCGCCTGGTGGAACACGCTCTGGAGCAAGGGCACAGCCGGGAGACGATTCTTTCCACCGACCTGCCCCATGCCGCAAGAATGTTGCTGGCGGTAATGGAGGCCAGGATTCGCTTTATCGTGGAAGAGGCCAGGTTCTTCCAGCACTCCTTCCTGGCCAGCGAGGGCCTGGTGGCGCCCGACCGCTTTACGGCCATGTTTGGGCTGGTGGGGTTGGCCGAGGCGGTGAATCTGCTGATGGCGCCTGGAAATGGTAACCGCATGGAGTACGGAAAGAGCCCGGCTCCCAGGTATGGGAAAAACCCGGAGGCACGGGAGCTGGCGATGGCCATTATGGGCCGGTTGCGCGAGGCGGCGGCCACGCCGGTTCCATACTGCGAGGCCAGTGGGGGGCGAGCGTTGTTGCACGCCCAGGCGGGGGTCACCGAGGATGCGGATGTCACGCCGGGCGTGCGCATTCCACCCGGCGACGAGCCCGAACTGATCGAACACCTCCTGTGGGCGGCGCCATTTCATGCGTACTTTCCCACGGGAATCAGCGATATCTTCCACTTCGACCATACCGTCCGGGAAAACCCCGCCGCGGTGGCGGACATCATCAAGGGCGCGTTCAAGAGCGGCATGCGCGAGTTTACCTTCAACCTGGCGGATGGTGAATTTGTGCGGGTGACCGGCTACCTGGTCCGCCGCGCCGACCTTGAAGCGGTGGCCCGCGGCCGGGCTTCGCGCTACGATACCTCCGCCCTGGCCAAGGATTCGGTTCCGAACCAGGGAGTGCTGCGGCGCGCCATTCGCCGGGTGGTCGCCGGTGAAATGGGCGACCCGGGGAAGGGCCAGGGCGAAATTCCAATGAAAAGTCCGGAGCCGGGGGCCAGGCCATGACTTCGGGGGGCGCCATGACTTCCGGGAGTTCCGCGGCTTCCGGGCGCGTGATAAAGATTCTGCCCTTCAGCTCCGTGGACGGGCCGGGGAACCGGTCGGTGGTCTTTCTGGCCGGGTGCAACTTCAATTGCCTGGCCTGCCACAACCCGCAGACCATCCCCATGGTCTCCCCGGAGAGCCGGGAACTTACGGCCGCCGAAGTTCTCTCCGCCCTGAAGCCGGCGCGCCCGTTTATTTCCGGCATTACGGTCTCCGGTGGGGAACCGACCCTCCAGGCGGATTTTCTTGAGGAGCTTCTCGCCGGGGCCAGGGCGCTCGGCGTTCATACCCTCATCGACAGCAACGGATCGGCGCCCACTGCGGTGTGGGAAAGGCTTCTGCCGGTCGCCGGAGGGGTGGCCCTGGATTTGAAGGCCATCGATCCGGCGTTGCACCGGCGGCTCACCGGGCATGCGCTGGAGCCGGTCCTGGATTCGATTCGTTTTGCCGCCTCAAAAGGCAAACTCGCCGAAGTTCGCCACCTGGTCATCCCCGGATTCACCGACGCTCTCTCCCGCTTGCAGCAACTTGCCGCCTGGCTTGCTTCCGTCGCCCCCGATGCCCCCCTCGCGCTCCTGGCCTTCCGCCACCACGGTGTGCGCGGAGAGCTGGCTTCCCATCCCTCCCCGGCTCCGCAACAGATGGCGGCCCTGGTGGACGCGGCGCGCGCCGCCGGGGTCAAAAAGGTAAGTATTCGCGGATTGTGACCAGATTTTTTGTCGGCAAAAAAGGACGGCAAAGAAGGAATTTCTGAGGGAGTGTAGAACGTTTGTAGAGCCTGCGTATAAAATTTGTACTAAAGATGTATAAGCATCGTCCGATACTGTAGTTGAAGCGGCGGGATAAAGGAAAGCAGGATGACGGCAAGAATCCAGGCAAGGCGGCGGTTTTGAGGGTGGTCACTTGCGGATCGAGCTGCGCGGCATGGAGAAGTTGAGTTTCCGGGAGAGGCAAGTGGTGGTGCTCAAGGAATCCGGCAAGACCACCCAGGAGATCTGCAAACAGCTGGGGTTGAGCGCCGGAACGGTGGCCACGTTGTACAACCGCGCGCGCGGTAAGGGCTACGAGGTAGTGATCATCCTGCCGGGCGAGACGCTGGGCATCATGGATGACGTGGAGGAGGGTGAGGGGCCGGATGTCGCACCAAAGAGCACTAGCCGAGGATCACCTGAGAAGTAGCCGGGGAAACGGGGAAAGCGACCTTCGAAGCGGGGGAAGCGGCTGGCGAAACCGGGGAGATGATCGGCGGAAACGGGGGAGGGACCGGGCGGATTACCGCCAGGTTGGGCAGGCTATGGCCCGGGCGACTTACCGACCGGCTGGGACCCGGACCCGCGCCCGCGTCTGGCTGAGCAAGCCGGCGGCTGCCGCTGTTTTGCTGTTCGGCTTGTATCTTTTCACCGGGTACATCTCTGGATTTGTGAAGATCGCCGGCCTCTACCACCAGATTGCCCAGACCAGGCACGAGATCGCCAGCGTCCAGGAGAAGAACAGGGACTTGCAAAAAAGGATCGAGGAATTGAACTCCCCGTCCTACACGGAGAAGGTGGCCCGCGAGACCCTCGGCCTGATCAAAAAGGGCGAGGTCAAATACATGGTCGCGGAACCCATGGACAAACAGGACCCCTCATATCTTGAAGTGCAAAAGAGGCCGGGTTCCAAAAATAACGATAACTTCTATTGAGAAAGGCGCCTCTTCTGAATATGGCGGCTCTTCTTTCCGCCCCGTACGGGAACTGGAAAGGGAGGAAATCTGTCCCCTTGCGGATTCAAGTGACAATATTGACACACCGCGATGGTCTCCGGTATAATAATATATACTGGGGCCAAACGGTACCCGGAAATTTTAAGGGGAGGATATAGCTTAGCATGCCGATCGAGGTTGGGAGCATAGTGGAGGGCAAGGTCACGGGGATTACGCATTTTGGCGCCTTTGTGGAATTGCCGGAAGGGGGGACTGGGCTCGTTCACATTTCTGAGGTAGCGGATGCTTACGTAAAGGACATCAAGGATTACTTGAAGGAGAATGACAAGGTTCGCGTCAAGGTCATCGCCATCGACAAGGGCAAGATCGGCCTGTCGATTCGCCAGGCGGCGGAGGGCGGCGGCCGTGACCGGGTCAAGATGAAGCAACAGTTCGAAGACAAGCTGGCAAGGTACCTCAAGGATAGTGAAGAGCGGCAGTCGGACCTGCGCCACAGCCTCGATGCCAAGCGGGGCGGCCGCGGTGGCGGCCGGAACTACTAGCCCGGCGGGTTTCTTCCCAAGTTCTAATTTTTGGTGGTTGACTTTCTGCGCCTTTTTGGTATAATAGTCTATGTGACATCCGGGACATGATCCATGGCCCGGATTAGCCATCGCGGGGTAGAGCAGTCTGGTAGCTCGTCGGGCTCATAACCCGGAGGTCAGTGGTTCAAATCCGCTCCCCGCAACCAAGATTATAACGGCGGCGGTCAGCTAAAAGCGGGGTCATCCTGACCCCGGCGCTGACACTGGCCATCCCTGGCGGCGGCCGACTAAGTACGGTGCCTTCCATGGCACCAACGTCGGCACTGGCCATCCCTGGCGGCGTAGCTCAGTTGGTCAGAGCATGCGGTTCATACCCGCAGTGTCACTGGTTCGAATCCAGTCGCCGCTACCATCTTAAATAAAGTTTGTGTGCGCCACTAGCTCAGTTGGTAGAGCAGCTGACTCTTAATCAGCGGGTCCTGGGTTCGAGTCCCCGGTGGCGCACCAGTTTTTAAGCGGGTTTCGGAGATTTTCCGAGGCCCGACTTTTTTGTTCCTTATTCCAGTGGGCATTTTCCGAAAATAATTTGAAAAGCCATTGATATTTCCGCATAATTATCGTATAATAATAGCAGAATAATTTATACGAGGTGGTTTTATGATTATCAAGTCCTCAACAACACTGAGAAATGAATATGGCGTTATTTCCGCTCTCGCTCACGAGGTAGAAGAACCTATCTATATTACAAAAAACGGTGAGGGCGACATTGTGGTAATGAGTATTGAAGCCTTTGAAAAAAGAGAGCAGATACTAAAGCTGCGCTCAAAAATAGCGGTGGCTGATCAGGCAAGACTGTCGGGTGAGCCTGCAATTTCTTTGGGCGAGGCAAGAAAACGCTTAGAGGGGAAATACAGTGGCGAGGTTTAAGCTGGAAATATTAGCACCTGCGTGGAGGGAGCTGGATGAAATCGCAAGTTATCATTTACTTGTGGCCGGACCCGCTTCCGCACGAAAAATAACCGATAAAATTCTTGATGCATTAGAGCGGCTTGAGGAGTTTCCTTTATCCTGTCCTTATGCAACCAGATGCAGAGCTGAAAAGTCAGGACTATAGGATGCTCGTCTGCGAAAAATATGTGTGCATGTATAGACTAATTGGTGAGGTTGTATATGTTTATCATATAGCACATGGATCGACAGAGTATTCAAAGCTTTTAAAATAGGGAACCCGACAAACGAGGCCGAGAGGCTACGTTTGGTCATGGAGTTCACTTTTTGTAAGCCTCGCCCCGTGGTAAAATGGCCAGGACCGTAACTACCTTTCTTTTGCGGCCGAGGTGGTAGACAACCCGCAAATTCCCTACCCGATAGCGATAGGTATCCTCCTCTCCCTTTAGCGGTTTAATGTCGCCGCCGGAAACCGGGTCTTGTTGCAGGGCCATAAAACACCGGTTCAATCTTTGAACCGTCGAGGTATCTACCCGGTTGTAGTAGCGGGCTGCCTGCCTGGCCAAGGTTAATTTATACATCTCTTCTGACATTTTCCCACGGCACCACCTCGCCACGTTTCATTTCTTCCTGGCCCGCCCTTATTTCGGCCCATTCTTCAGGCGTAAAGTCCTCGCCTGGATTAAACCAATCCAACAAGGCCTGACGTGAAAACCGCCATACCCTACCTACCTTTCGGGCCGGGATTTTCCCTTGCCGGGCATACTCTTTGACCGTGTACTCCGATAACTGCAGCAGTTCTGCTGCCTCTTTTGGGGTCAAGATTTCGTTCATATTTCCCACCTCCAGCTACTATAATAGCATATAAACCAACTATTAGCAACAGATAATCTCAACTTGGCTCAAACACACGAAATTTGGAGGAATTAAGAAGCATTTTCTCTCATGGCCTATTTTTAGGGGTTACCTCTGGGCAAAAAGACCTGTCTTTTTTTCCATGTCAAGGAGGCGTGTAGCCAAAAGCAGAAGGGCCCGTCTATGAACGGAATGGAACCATCATCGAAACCTCAGCCAGATCCCGACACTTTAATCTATGCTTAAAGCCCGATTACAAATACCGATAGCGAAAATTCCCCTTTCGGCCGACTCCAGCCATGGGAAATATGGGATAGGCTGGAGGAGAATCTTACTGGAAATCGAAGTAAGATACAACTATGACCAGGGATTTTGAGTGCTCGTCCCGCGGCTTAAATATTGATCCTGGAGGGCGTGCTTGTGACCGGAGATGAACTTATCCAGGGGTTTTCTTCCGGGGAGATTGCTTTTTTGCGCAGCCGCAAGGAAGACATCCCTCTGCTTATCGAACGTTTTCTTGCCGAGATGGGAGACGCGCGGCGCCCTGGGCCAGAGCTTCTCAGTATATTTCTCAGGCATGGCTGGCCTGGAAACGTGCGCGAACTTCGCAACTGCGTTGAATACCTGTGCATGTCCTCCGTGATGCGACGTGGTTGGTCCAGGATTTACTTAGTTGGTACGGGATTTGCTTATAGGAAACATACCGGAGGTGAAAAGCATGAAGGTTATCTCTTCAGAAAACGTGGTCTATTCGCTTGGCCGCACGAACCGCCCGGTGGCGCTTGTTGAACCGGGTGAGACTCTAGTCTTTCAGACCCCAGGACTGTTTTAGCAATCAGGTGGCCTGTACCGCCGACCTGGACAAAGCGGACTGGGCCACGGTAAACCCTGCTACTGGCCCGGTGGCTGTCGCTGGCGCCAGACCCGGTGACACGCTGACTATCGAAATTATCGATATCCGTGTAGCGGAGAAGGGGGTGATGGTAGCCATACCTGGGTGGGGAGCTTTCGGTTCCCGGATCAAAGAGCCGCTAACAAAGGTTATTCCGGTGGTGGGAGAGGAAGCGGTATTTAATGAGAAGATCCGCTTACCCTTGAAACCCATGATCGGCATCATCGGGGTTGCGCCTGAGGAAGGGGCAGTGCCTTGTGGAACGCCAGGGCCACATGGCGGGAACATGGATACGCGGCTTATCACAAATGGCAGCCGCCTGTTTCTGCCGGTTTTCGTGGAGGGGGCTTTGCTTTCGGTCGGGGATTTGCATGCGGTGATGGGCGACGGAGAAGTGATCGTATGCGGCCTGGAGATTTCAGGAGAAGTGGAGTTGAAGGTCAAGCTGGTGAAAGGGAGAAATTTTCCTACTCCGGTGCTAGAGACACAGGATGCCTGGTATACCGTTGCCTCGGCCTCTAATTTGGATGAGGCGGCTCAGCGGGCGCTGGATTGCCTGGCCGATTTTCTAACCGAACGGATGTCACTACCTTTTAATGAAATAGGCATGTTATTAAGCGCGGTAGGAAACTTGGAAGTCAGCCAGATCGTCGACCCGTTAAAGACCGCTCGTATGGGGATTGGGAAACGCTTTTTGGCAGGTTATGATGTGAAATTCTAGTTAATCTTCATGGTTCCCATTGCGCCCATGGGAATCTATGGCGTAGTTGCTTCGATTTCCAATGGAATGGTGCCGTTGGCGTATCTCATTGGCATGGTGGCCATGATCTTTACGGCGCTGAGCTATGCCCGGATACCGGACACCATAGATGAGCACGTTGATCGTAGGTGTACTGGCAATCCTCATCGGCAGCACCATGAGCCTGGATACGCTTTCATCGCTCGTCAACTTTGACGCTTTAACAGGCTTTCTCTTCTTGCATGTTTCGGTATTCAACCATTATGTGATTCGCCAGGGTGAGCGTGCCGGTGGCTGGCTTCATCAAGGGCAACGCCCTGGATCTCGGCCGGTTTGCGGACGCTTCCTTCGACGTGATCCTGAACATGGGGCCGCTCTACCATTTGACAGAAGAAAAGGATCGCCGGCGGGCGATGGAGGAGGCTTTACGCGTTTTGAAGCCGGGAGGGCTGTTCTTTGCCTCCTTTATCAGCCGGTACGCTTTTATTGTCGATACCCTCAAGCGTGACCCTGCCTCCATCGGAGATTTCAGGGATATCCAGGAGCAATTGCTGGTTAATGGCATCAATATCGTTTCCGACGAGAACCCCGGGTTCACCAACGCCTACTTTATCCATCCGTCGGATATCGAGCCGCTGATGGAAGGTTACGGGCTGGGCCGGTTGCGTCTGGCCGCGGTCGAGGGGTTCATCGACCCGGTGGAGCCCGCGGTAAACTCGTTGCCGGAAAAGCTCTTCAACCGCTGGGTTGACCTGTGCTACCGGCTTGGGACCGATCCGGTCATCTGGGGCACCTCGGAGCACATGCTCTATGTGGGGCGCAAGGGAACGCCGTGATCCGGCTTCACGTAGGCTTCGGCGCAGTCCTCCACATGGATTTTCGGGATGTAATTTTTGCCGGACCCGATTACGCGGTACTTGCCTTCCTTCATCCAGCCGTACATGGTCTGAAAGAGGCCGCCGGGGCCGTAGATCTGGCCGGGGAGCATGAGGTTCGAGCCTGGACGCCTCCGTCTGGCGGCGGGTCAACACGGTCACCTCATGATGGTGCTCCAGAAGCTTTGGGAGCAGGTGAGTGCCGAGAAACCCGGTTCCACCGATAACAAAGACTTTCATTTTCAGCCACCTCTCTTTGTTTTGCTGGCGCAACCCTGCCCTGCTGCAGAGCGGCTTCCTATGGCGTAAGCACGGACTTTCCGTCTAGTGCAACCGATCCTTGCTGAAGGCGTTCGCGCCTAGCGGCACGTCAAATTGGACTTTCTTCAAGACCATCTCGGTGGCGGAAGCGTCGCGGATCACGTCCTTGACCGTGATGCGGGTCGGATAGTAGCGGGAGCCGTATTTTTGGATATCGCTGTTCTGCAGGTACTTAAGGAGCTTCCCGCTCTTGGCGGAATACTCCTCGCGCAGGGCGATGAAGTACTCGCTGTCCACCCACATCTTGACGCGGTAGTAGGTGATGCCGGACACTTTGGCCTCCAGATCCAGGACAATGCTGGGGCGGCCGCCCAATTGCTCGTTTCCGGCTATCTGCACCGTATACCGGTCCTGGAGCTTCTTGGAGCGCTCCATCATGTCCTCGTAGGAGAAGTCGCTGCCGTTGGCGCTCTGGCGGAGCTGGTGCCCGGCGATATTGATCACCCGGTTCACGCTGGGGTGATACATCCAGAGGTTGTCGCCCAGGCGCAGGTACTTGATGCCTTTGTCGCGCTCGGGGGCCAGAAACTCCGAGTATGCCTTGTCTTTGCCCTCGTTTTCGATGTGCATCTGCTTTTTGACCACCCGGTCCTTGTAGGTGATGGTCATCTCGGCCTCAATCACGCTGCTTTGGGCATACATGTTTTCATCCACCCGGTCGAGGATCTCGTCCGCGGTCAGCGCCGCGGCCCGTGGAGAATAAGCCGGGAGGATCAGGATGGATAGAAGTATGGCTGCTAGTATTGAAAATTTCCGCATGGATCTTGCCTCTCTTTCCTTGTTTGTTGTTTCTTTCTGCGCCGTTAACCGGCCTACATCCGCATGGCGGCCGCCGGTTCGATCCTGGCGGCGCGCCTGGCCGGGAAGAAGGCGGAGACCACCGCCGCAATCGAACCAATCAGGAAACTCCGTACGACGGCCACCGGGTTGAGCTGGCCGTAGACCACGCTCTTCACGGAGATGGGGAGGCCTCGGGCGGTGTCATTCAGGACGATTCCGTGGTTCACCAGGTACCAGCTCATGGCCAGCCCCAGAATCAGGCCGATCAGGCTGCCGATGACCCCGATCATTCCCGATTCCAGAAGGATGAGGGCAATCACTTTCCGGCGTTTGAGGCCCAGGGCGCCCATCACCGCGATCTCATGGATGCGTTCCATCACGGCCATGGACATGGTGTTGGTGATCCCCAGGATTCCGATAATCAGGAAGAAGCTGAGCAGGATTGACACCACCGCGCGGACGATGGGCAAGAGCTGCTGCAAAAGTACATTGTCGGTATAAGGAATCACGTCGTAACCCGCGACGGCCTTGTCCCGGCGGAGGGCCGCCACGGCGGGCGCAATCTCCTTCTGGTCTTTGAGCATGATCAGGATGCTTGTGACCTGGTTATCCATCTCCAGAAGGTTCTGCGCCGTGGAAAGCGGCAGGTAAAAGATCTTGTTGAACTTGGAAAAGCCCAGATCCGAGATCCCCACCACTATCAGGTTGACGCCGCTGAATGAGCCGTATTGGGATTTGGCGAAAGCCGAGACCGTCTCCCCGACTTTCACCTGCAGCCGCTGGGCCAGTTCCTTGCCCAGCACCACTTCGTTCCGCCCGGCCCCGTTCCCTGAGCCATTCATGGCGCCATGGCCATCGTCCTTGCCGCCCCCGAGCGCCCGCCCCTCGATGATGTTGTGGCTCAACTGGAGGATCTCTTCGGCGGCCGCCGGTTCAATGGCGAAACCGAGTCCGACGGTGTTCTTCTCCGGCCCGTATAACATGGAAGGGAAGCGGATCTGCCCGGTGACCCCGGCCCCGTCCGGCAACTTATGCTGGACGGCCGTCCTGATCCGATCATAGCCGGAGATATTGTGCTGGATGGGCAGCATGCGTTCCGCCGCCGTGAATTTCTTGTTTTGAATCCGGATATGGCCGCTGGTCTTGACGGCGTCTTCCGTTACGTTGTTGATCATCCCGTTCATGTAAGTGTCGGCGGTGAGCAGGAAGGCGACCGCCAGAATCACCAGCGTCATCGTCAAAAGAGTGCGCCTCTTGTTGCGGAAAAGGTTCCGCAGGGCGAGTTGGAACAGGATCTTCATCTCCATGGCTGTTCTCAAGCTAAGCTCCCCCTTCCGCTAATTTCTCCGCAAGGCTTCGGACGGCTCCAGCCCGGCCGCCTTGCGCGCCGGCCACATCGCCGCCAGCCCCGCTACCGCGCCGGAGACGGCCACCGCCACAAAGTAGAAGTAGGTGGCCAATTCGGCATAGAGCTTTCCTTTGATTGGGACATTGATGTCCATGCCGCGGTTGCGGATCCCGCTGGTATCCACCCCGTGCGTGGAGAAGTAGCGGATCAGGGCCGCCCCGATCAGCACCCCCGCCAGGCCGCCCAGCAGCCCCAGCAGGCTTCCCTCGGCGGCGAAGAGTTCGAGGATCTGCCGGCGCTTCATGCCCAGCGCCATCAGCGTGCCAATCTCCTTGAACCGTTCGTAGACCGTCATCAGCATGGTATTGGCCACGATGATCACCGCCATGAGGAAGAGAGCGGCGTTGATGATTACGAAGACCTTGCGCCGGAGGTCGAAGAAGCTCAACACGTCGGCCAGTTGTTTCCGCCAGGAGACCACCTGGAACTCGGGACCGAGCTTCTTTTGCAAGGCGGTTTCCACTCTGGACAGGTCGTCCGGCCTTTCCAGGCGGATATCCCATTCCGTGGCCCCGCCGGGCATTTCAAGATAGTCCTGGGCGGCGCCCAGGGAGATGAAGAAGTAGTTAGAGTCCACCTCCGGGTTGCCGCTGTCCACCAGGCCCAGGATCGTGAAATCGTCGGCGTAGATGGCGCCAGGCCTGGTCCGGAAGGAGGCGGTCACCGTGTCGCCGGCTTTGAGATGCAAGAGCCGGGCCAGATCCGAGCCAACCAGGATGCCGCGGGGGTCCGTGAGCCGCCGGGCGAGGCGGCCCGGAGCCTCCAATACCGCCGGATCGGCCTGGGGATCCACCCCCGCCCCCAGGGCCATCAGCTCCTCGCCGTCCTTGATCAGGCTGGCCGAAAAGAGCAACCGGGGGGCCATCTTGAGGCCGGAAACCGTACGGCCGATAGGACGACCAACGGCACGGCCGACATCACGGCCCGCATCCACAAGACGCGATTGTTGGGCGGGGGAAAGGGCCTGATCCAGGGGCAGGCTTTCGTCGTTGTACGGGTAGCCGGCCGCGTAGACCTTGATGTGGGCGGTGCGGGTGGTGAGGTAGCTTTTCACCGAGTCGGTCTCCACGCCGCCGATGAACCCCGTGGCCACCACCAGAACCAGAACGGCCACCGATGCGGAAAGAGCGGTTAAAAGGCTCCTCCTGCGGTTGCGCAGGATGTTCCGGAAAGCAAGCTTCAGCGTGCTCATACGCCGTTCCCTCCATCCGAAACGATCTCCCCGTCACGCAGGCCGACGAGGCGCCGGGCGTACTTCATCACCATCCGGTCGTGGGTGGAAAAGACGAAGACCACGCCCTTCTCCTCGTTCATCTTCCGCATGATCTTCAAAATCTCTTCACCGGTTTTGGAGTCCAGGTTGGCGGTGGGTTCGTCGGCCAGGACGAAGACCGGCTTTTTGACCAGGGCGCGGGCGATGGCCACCCGCTGCTGCTGGCCGCCGCTCATGTAGCTGGGCCGCCGGTCCTGGAGTTCCCGGATGCCCACCTCCGCGAGAGCCGCCTCGACCCTCTCCCGCCTTTCGCGCGGGTCTTTTACGCCTTGCAGGATGAGGGGGAATTCCACATTTTCAAAGGCGGTGAGCACGGGAATCAGGTTGTAAGATTGAAAGATGAAGCCGATCTCCCGGTTGCGCAGCTCAGCCAGCTGGTTGTGGTCGGCGCCGGCCACGTTCACCTGGCAGACGGATACTTCACCGCTGGTGGCCTTGTCCAGGCACCCGAGCAGGTTGAGCATGGTCGTCTTGCCGGAGCCGGAAGGCCCCACGAAGGCCACCATGTCGCCCGGGTTAAGCCGGAAGTCGATGTTTTGCAGTGCGGCGACGGTTACGTTTTCCGCCTGGTAGTTCTTGGAGACGTTCTTGAGTTCAGCAATTGGCGCTTCCATATTCCACACCTCTCTCGGCGTTTTTTCCGGGCAAATCTTTCACGCCCGGTGAGGCGAAGGCCCTAGAAGACCTTTTTGAATGAAAGGTAGAACCGGTTGTGGCCAAGGAGCCCGGCGGGATCGCGGGACGGCCCCGGGTTGAACTCACTCCCGCTCTCCGCCGATACAAGGTCGGCTCCCAGCGCTATTTCGGTATCCTGGCTGTAGAGATAGGTCAGGTGGGGCGAGATGATGGTCCCCTCGTCGTCCAGGTTGCGGTAACCGGCGATCTCCTCGGACCAGAAGTCGTTGATGTTGTACCGCTGGCGCAGGGCGAGGTAGCGGCTGCCCAGCGTGGCGCGCTTGCCGGACCGGAGATCCGCCCAGTTGCACTCGTTTGCGCTGGTCCCGCCGCTGCCGTCATAGAAGCATTCGGCGGAGAGGTAGACCCCGTTGCCGACGGGCAAGGTGTAATCCGTCCCCAGGACGTACTGGTCCACCGGGTCGTTCTTCTGGTTGCTGTTGCGGGAGACGCGGGCCGCCGACAGCCAGTAGCCGACCTCCCACTGCCCGAAGAGGTCCAGGCCGTAGATGTCCTGCTCTCTGGCGGGATCGGTGATCCCGATCAGGGAGAATTCGCCCTCCGGCAGGATATGGTTGAATCTGGCGGCCTTGATATTGCGGATGTTTTCGACGGTTCCGCCGGCGCTCCCATTAATTCCGTCGGGGATGGTTTGCGTATCCGTGGCGAAGACCAGGGCGATGCCCAACCGGTCGTTACGGCCGAAATTTTGCTGGAAGTACCAGAAGTCCACCGGCGGTTTCTCGCCGCCGGCAATCCAGGGCGCGCCGGGGCTGAACGGCTCGAAGAGGTTGAAACTCCTGCCGGTGCTCAAGCTCAGGTTGTCGCGGCCGATCTGCAAAAAGCCCGATGGCCGATCCAGGCGCAGGGAGGCCTGGTGGATGGCGTATGAAAAACGGGGAGGCAGGGTTGTTCCAACCGGCATCAGATCCGGAAAGAGTTCGCGGTTTCCGAAGCGATTCAAAAAGTCCAGCGAGGCCTTCAGGGTGACATTTCCCTCCGCCTGGCTGAAATTGAGCCTGAGGTCAGTAACGCCGCCTTCCCAGGCGCCGGCGGGGGAACCGGAGACGATCACGCCGGCCTGCACCCAGCCGCCGATCTCCGGGCCGGCGGCCTGGGAAGGAAGTGAACAGGTGAGCAGTGCGACGGTAACTGCAAGTGCGGTGGCAACTGTAAGCAGGAATGGCACAAACAGAGCGCCGGTAATTTTTGTGCTGGTGGTCTTCGTGCCGGTAGTTTTCATCTTCAATCCCCCCGATTCAATCCCCCCGATTTTTTTCTGCCTCCGTGCCGCCCACGCCGTGCAAGAAGATGTCGACCATGGCCGCGACTTCGCGCTGGTCGTTCATGGCTTCCATCTCCTCCGGTAAAAGGATCTTGAAGATCTGATAACCGATCACCATGGAAATCGCCGTCCGGAAAGCGACACGCGGGTCAATCCGCCGTAGCTGGCCGGAATCAACCATCTGCTCCATGGCGTCTTCACCAAAGGCGATAACTTCCCTGGCAGCTTCCGCAAATGCCTTCTGGATTGTCGGGTTGACCAGGGCTTCCTGAATGAAGATTTTGAAGTGAGGCCAGTTTCCCGCGGCGAATTTCAACCGGTCCAGAAACAGGGCGTTCAACCGTTCTTCGACGGGGATCTCCGAATTTCTCAAAATCCGGCGTGGCTCCTTGAGGCCCACCGATTTTATCAGCTTAATAAGTATCGGTGCAATCAGGTTAAACAGTAAGTTGTCCTTGTTTTTGAAATGCTTGAAGATGGTGGCTTCGGCCACGCCAGCTTTTTGAGCGATCTCGCTGGTGGAGGACGCCGCAAATCCTTTTTCGAAGATGATCTCCATGGCAGCCTTGATGATCGCCTGCTGCTTTTCGGTCATCTCCTCCTCGCCCTTGTAACTGGCGAGGATCTCCTTGAAGATGTTGTCTTTATCGGTAATCTTGTCTTCACCCAATTTGACAACCTTCTTTCTTCGAGAAGTGATTACTCACTCACCGATATTAATTATGGCGAAACTTCTTGGCGATGTCAAGATCTTTCTTTCTAAAGCAAAAGGCGGTGCTTGATTCTTTCAGACTGTTGGTGAATGCCATCAGCAAAGGTAGCCAGAAGTGCTGCAAATGATGGACAACCCTTGAAGAGGCCAAATACCAACCTGGTTGCAAAGTTGCACATAAAGGTGGTTAAGAATGGCTAAGAAAATGAACGATCAGGAGATCAAGGACGCGGTCAGGAAACATTATGGCGGCCTGGTTGGAAGGCGGGCCGGTCCCACGGGTAAGGTCATCGGCCTGGACATGACCCCGGAGATGGTCGCCAGGGCGCGGGCCAACGCGCGCCGGGCAGGTCTGCAGAACGTGGAGTTCAGGCTTGGGGACGCGGAAAAGATGCCGGTTGACGACGCCAGCGTCGATCTGGTCATCTCCAACTGCGTGATCAACCTGGCCCCGGACAAGGACAGGGTCTTCAGCGAAGCTTTCCGGGTACTGAAAAACGGCGGCAGGCTCATGATTTCCGATATGGTCGCCGAGGGGCTGCCGGACCAACTCCTGGAGGATAGGGGAGCCTGGTGCTCCTGCATATCTGGTGCGATGCCGGAAAGGGAGTATCTTGGGACAATCAGGCGGGCCGGGTTCAGCGAAGTGCGGGTGCTTGCCCGCGCCGACCTTGCCCCGCGATTTCTCGGGGGTGCGCCGGATCTGAAGATCTCCAGCATCAGGGTAGGCGCGGTCAAGACGGTCGCCGAAGATCAATCGACAATTTGCATGAGCCAGAAGACGGTCTGGCGATCCCAGCCAAGATCCCAGGGGGCAAGGTAGCGATCCGCCGTATGGGAGTTTACCAGAAGATACCCCCTGGAGTCCCGGCCTACGATGACCGCGAGATGTTCCAGGATGCCGGCTTCTTCGTAGCCGATGAGGTCTCCCGGCTCAAGCTGTTGAACCGCTCCGAGTGGGTATTCCGGCGTGGGCTCCACGACCCTTGCGTAGATCCCGCGCATCAGCCTCCTGGCTTTTCCGCTGGAGAGGAGAAGATCCGCCAGCGAGTCGGTGAGCGCCCAAGTGCTGGTTGTTCCTTTCCGAGGCGGCGGCTGCTCGTAATCCATCGGCAGGCCGCCGCCCTCCCGGGGATCGCCGAGGACCTGCGACACAAAGTTGGCGCAGTCGCCGCCGAGGTTCAGGTAGTTTTTATAACGGGAATTGTATTCGTGCCAGTATTTTTTGGCGTACGCCACCGCCGCCCGCCGGTTGTATCCCCTGGTATCTCCTGTGCTGGCTGATTGGCCGCCTTCTGGCCGGGCTCCCTGGCCGGTATCTTTTGCGCTGGGCCTGGTTTGATTTGTTTTCCTGGCATGGGCTTGTGGTGATAGGTTTTCCACAAGAGATTCGGCGGGTGGATCGGCGGGTTTTATCCCCATGCCCAGCGCATCTTCGTCGAGTGGATCCGTGTACCAATCCCGGCGGATGAGCCAGGACCCTTTGTCGCGTACAAGCTGGATGCTGTGCCGGGTGCCGATGCGAAAGGCATTGGTTGTGCCGGGAGGATCACCCTCATAGGAGTATTCGAGGGTGGTGGCCAGTTTGAGATAAAGCCAGACGGTGTCGCCCCCCTCTGGTTCGACGCTGGGGATCTGCAAGGCTACTTTAGCCCTGGTTAACCTTATCCCTCGTTTGGAAGCCCAGCTTTTGACATAGTTCAGGCGGCGGAATTCATGTTCTAACGCCCATTTGCCGTGTAAAGCGCCCTGATCGTAAAAACGGGAGAGTGGGGATGGATCGCCGGTTAAAAGGGCGTTGGCCCGGACTTCCATGGCCGTTTTCAACCACAGTTTTGGATCGGCGAAGGAGGTTTTGGCAACCTGAACGGCCACCGGCGGGCTAAACGCCCAGGCCAGGGCGATGCTCAGGAGAGTCGCGACAATAGCCGCCATGTGCTTTCCGGGTATTCTTGCGATCAGCCAGATCAACGCACTACTCCTTTCCAAATTCGGGAAAGTGCCTTTGGTTTGCAGGAGCTCCTGCAAACCTGTTGGCCTGCTCTTTCTGAATATATATAGTGTTTGGCGTGCGCTTATAACATGAAGGAAGTCCGGTGCATAGAGGAAAGTCATTTGGCACGGAGAAATGATCAAGATAATCCTCCTGAGGATTTTAGAAGGTGTGCCATCAATGGCGGATTCATCGGTGGAAGGGGCAAAAGATGCTGAAATAGATGGGCTTCCCGGCTGGCGACGGAATACCTGGATTCTGGCGGCCGGGACGTTTGTGGCCCAGATCGGGTTTTCGATGGTGATGGCCTTTCTCCCCATGTATCTCGTCGAATTGGGCCTGCACAAGGATGTCTCGCTCTGGTCCGGCCTGACCTTCGGGGTGAGTTCTCTGAGCAATGCGCTGGTGGCCCCGATCTGGGGCGCGCTGTCGGACCGGTTCGGGAACCGGGTGATGCTCTTGCGTTCCGGCCTGGGGATTGGCCTGATCTACCTGTTGACCGGGTTTGCCGCCAACCCTTTCCAGGTCTTCCTCCTGCGGGCGCTGCTGGGGTTCATGTCCGGGTTTATCCCCGCGGCGATCATGCTGGTGGCCACCAACACTCCGGATAAAGAACTGGGATCGGCTCTGGGAATCATCCAGACCTCAAACGCGGTCGGGGCGATTACCGGCCCGCTGGTTGGCGGGATGGCCGCCGACCTCGTCGGAATGCGCGGGGCGTTTTTTCTTTCGGCCGGGTTATTGTTTGCGGCAACCGTCGTTGCGGTGCTTGGCGTAAAAGAGCAGCCGCCCCGCGAGCGATCCGGCTCTTTTTCCATCTTGAAGGACCTGAAAATGATCATGGCCAATCGCGCGCTTCAACCGCTCTTTGCCGCCCTTTTCCTGGCGCAGGCGGGGGCTCTGGCGATTCAGCCGGTGCTGCCGCTTCTGGTGACCACCTTTGCCAGGCAGAATGTGGCTTTTGCGGCCGGGCTGATCTTTTCCCTGACCGGAGTCTCCACGGCGCTGGGCGCGCCGCTGGTCAGCAGGGCCACCAGGGAGGGCGGGGCTTTTAAAGTCTTCCAGGCCGGGTTTATCGGAGCTTTTTTTCTCAGCGTGCTGCAAGGGATGGCCTGGTCCCTGGTCGCTCTGGGCGTCTTCCGGTTTGCCTTCGGGTTTGCCAATGCGGCGGTCACCGTGGCCGGGAACGTGCTCATCGCCAGGGCGGCGGACCGTGAGGCGCGGGGGAAGGCCTTCGGCGTATTGAACAGCATCACCTCCATCGGATCGGTGATTGGACCCTCCATGGGCGGATTGCTGGGGAACAAGTTCGGCCTGCCCAGCGCCTTTTATGGAGGCGCGGCGGCGTTTATCCTGGCGGCGGCGGTGATGGGAGCGTCGCAAAGGGGCGCCGGCAAAGCGGGGGCGGCGGGAAAGCCCGCTCTTAATTGAGTCCTGGCACTTTGATTAACTCAGGCGCCTTGGCCATCGATGAATTTGTTACCTGGATCACCATTATGCCACCTGGATCGCCAGAACCTGGCGGTCTTTTTTTATTGACGCCAGCAGGAAAAAACAAAAAGGAACAGAAGTATACTCTAAAAAACAAATAAGAACAAGAAGCAACATCATCCCTTGCCGGGTATCTCGTTTTCTACCTGATATACAGGACTTTTTTCCGCAAACAGGTTCATCCGGAGGTGAAAAGCATGCTGTCTGCCGAGCGCCGGACGAGGATTCTGGAATTGATTCGCACCGAGGGGAACGTGGAGGTTAAAAACCTGGCCACCCGGCTGGCGGTATCGCTGATGACGGTGAGGCGGGACCTGGAGACCCTCGAAGAAAGGGGCCTCCTGGTTCGGACCCACGGGGGGGCGGTCTTGCCGGGGCCGGAAAACACCGAGGTGCCGTACCACACCAAACGCCTGTCGCATGCCGAGGAGAAGCGGCGGATCGCCCGCAAGGCGCTCGAATTGATCTGCGATGGGGATACGCTGATTCTGGATTCCGGTTCCACGACCCTGGAGATCGCCCGGTTGAGCAGATGGAAGAAGGGGCTCACCGTGATCACCACGGACCTGAAGATCGCCCTGGAACTCGGCAACCAGCCGGGGATAAAAGTTTTTTGCACCGGGGGGCTCGTGCAGACGGGGGTGTATACCCTGCTTGGATCCCAGGCGATCCAGTTCCTGCGGGGATTCAATGCGCAGAAGGCGTTTCTGGGCGCCAGCGCCGTGGACCTGAAAGCCGGGATCACCACCCCGACGCCGGAGAAGGCGCCGGTGAAAAAGGCCATCGTCGAGGCGGCCAGGGAGGTGGTGCTGGTAGCTGACCATACCAAGTTCGGGAAGGTGGCTTTTGCCCAGATTTGCCCGGTGGAGAGGATTAAAACCGTGATTACGGACCGGGAGTTGGATCCGGAGATGGCGCAGAGGCTAAAAGGTCGAGGGGTCGCGTTGTACCAGGTCTAGCACAGGTTTAAAAGTTGGCCGTTATAGGATTTGCCGTTACAGGATTTGCCGGGCAAAGGATTTTGGAGGGATGCAGATGCCCAGGATTGGCGTTATTGCCGATGATCTGACGGGTTCAAATGCCACCGGGGTGCTTCTGACCGGGCATGGTCTGCGGGTGGTGACCCTGACGGAATTGGCGGGGGGATCCATGGATCTTGACCAGTTTGACGCCGCGGTGGTGAATACCGACAGCCGATCGATACCGCCCCGGGAGGCATACAAAAGGGTGAAGGAAGCTGGAGAGCTCCTCAAAGGACACGGTGTGGAGCTTTTCGGGAAACGGATCGACAGCACCATTCGAGGAAACCTGGGGGCCGAAACCGACGCGGTGCTGGATCTTCTGGGAGAGGAGGCACTGGCGGTGGTTACCCCGGCCTATCCGGCTTCCGGGCGGGTGGTGGCCGGCGGTTATCTTCTGGTCAACGGCGTTCCGGTGCAAAAGACTGGCGCCGGGACGGATCCCAGGACCCCGGTGCGCCAGGCTTCGATCCAGCGGGTGCTGGCCATCCAGAGCAGTCGGCGGATGAAACTCCTGGATATTGATACAGTGCTTCAGGGGAAGGACGCGGTGGCCGCGGAACTTGCGGCTTGCCACCGGGAAGGCGCGCGCATGGTAGTCGCGGATGCGCTCACCGATGAAGATATTGAGGCGGTGGCGGCCGGGATGCTTTCCGTCGCCTCGGCAATCGGGATCCCGGTGGTCGCCGTGGACGCGGGGCCGCTCATTGGAGCCCTTGGCGGCCTTTATGCCGGGAAGGGCGTGGCGAAGCCAACAAAGCGGATAGCAAAGCAAACAAAACGGGCGGGCGGGTACGAGGCGAGGATCCTTGCCGTGTGCGGGAGCGTCACGGAACTCACCCGCCAGCAGCTGGCCGAAGCGGAGAAGGCCGTGGGCGCTTACTTTGTTGACGTGGATGTGTGGGCGCTGGTGGAGGGCGGAGCTGTCCTGGCCAGGGAACGGGAACGGGTGGTCAAAGCCTTGCAGGACGGCCTGGCGGCTCACGATCTTCTCGGGCTGCGGACCACCCGGCAGGCCCGGGATGTGGAAGAGATTGCTTCCCGGGCAAAACAGGCGGGACTTTCCCAGAATGAACTGGCCCAGCGGATTGCCAGGGGCCTGGGACTCCTGGCCGGCGCCTTTCTGGAAAGCCGGACGGAGAAGGTGTCCGGCCTCTTCCTCACTGGAGGCGACGTGACCGTGGAGGTGCTGCGGGCGCTGGGTTCGCACGGGTTGGAGATGCGGGATCAGGTGGCGCCCCTGGTGGCTTATGGGACGATCTTCGACGGCCCTTACCCGGGGCTGCCGGTGGTCACCAAAGGGGGCATGGTTGGAGATCGGACGACGACCGTGGAGGCTGTTCGCTATCTACAAAAGCGAGCGTTGCATTTGCAAAAGCAGGTATCGTGACACCAAAGCAGGTATCTTTTTCAGGTATCTTCTTAAGGAGGTTTCCCACAGATTATGAAAGATCGCCCACTGATTGGAGTTACTATCGGAGATCCGGCGAGCGTCGGCCCGGAGATTACGGCCAAGGCATTAAAGGACGAGAGTCTGTACGAGATCTGCCGTCCTCTGGTGATCGGGGACGGCGGGGTGATGCGCAAGGCCATGGAGTTGGCGGGGTATAAAGGTGATCTCCACGTGGTCCGGGACCCCGGGGAAGGCCGATATGAACCGGGCGCCATCGACCTTTACGACCTGGCTAACGTCGACGTCCAGAAATTGCGGATGGGCGAGGTTCAGGCCGTGGCCGGCCGCGCGGCCTATGAGTATATCGAGAAGTCCATCCGGCTGGCGCAAGCCAAAGAGATCGATGCGGTGGCCACCGCCCCCATCAATAAGGTGGCGATCAAAGCCGCCGGCCTGAGCTTTATCGGGCACACGGAGATGTTCGGGGAGCTCACGGGCAGCCCCAGCCCGCTCACCATGTTCCAGGTGGAAAACCTGAAAATCTTCTTCCTGAGCCGGCACCTCTCCTTGCGCCAGGCCTGCGACTTCGTGACCAGGGAAAATGTGCTCAAGACCCTGATCGAATCGAATAAGGCCCTGAAGGAGCTTGGTTTTGCCGAGCCGCGGATTGCCGTGGCGGGGCTGAACCCGCACGCCGGTGACAACGGGCTCTTTGGGGATGAGGAGGCCAGGGAGATTACACCGGCCATTCAGGATGCGGTGAACAGGGGAATCAAAGCCTCCGGGCCGATCTCCGCCGACTCGGTGTTTCAGATGGTCCTGCGCGGCAGATTCGACGCGGTGCTGTCCCTCTACCATGACCAGGGGCACATTGCATCGAAGGTCTATGACATGGAACGAACGGTCAGCGTGACGGCGGGGTTGCCTTTCATCCGCACCTCGGTTGATCACGGGACAGCCTTTGACATCGCCGGGAAGGGGGTGGCCAGTGCGGTAAGCATGGTGGAAGCCATCAGGGTTGCGGCCGAGTACGCCGCGATAACCGCCAGGAACTGACGGGCAGGGTTCGAAACGCACGGATGGATTTTACAAGTCGGAAATCGAGTAGCGAGAAAGAAAGGAAGGGTAAAGATGGAAGGAGTCTCCGGCGCTCAATTGATTTTGGGCCTGGTACTGGGCGTTGCGGTACTTGTTTTTCTGGTCTTAAAGACGAAGATCCACGCCTTCCCGGCGCTGATCATCGGCGGGGCGATCACCGGCCTGGTCGGCGGTATGTCGCCGGTTCTGGTCGGCAAGACCATCACCACCGGGTTCGGAAATACCCTGGGAAGCATCGGGATCATCATCGGTTTTGGCGTCATGATGGGCCGGCTGCTGGAGGTGTCCGGCGCCGCCGAACGGATGGCGCTCACTTTCTTGAGGCTGTTTGGCAAGAACAAAGAGGAATGGGCCATGGCCCTTACCGGCTACATGGTCTCCATTCCCATCTTCTGCGACTCAGGCTTCGTGATCCTCTCGCCGCTGGCCAAGGCGCTCTCCCGCCGGACCGGCAAATCGGTGATCACCATCGGCGTGGCCCTGGCGATCGGCCTTGTGGCCACGCATCATGCGGTGCCGCCGACACCGGGACCACTGGCGGTGGCGGGGATCTTCAAGGTTGACGTAGGCCTGATGATTCTGTGGGGGTTGATCTTTGCCGTCCCGGTGGTGGTTTCCGGCGTACTCTACGCTCGGTGGTTGGGCCGCCGGATCTACCAGTTGCCAGATGAAGCCGGGCTGGGATGGATCCGGAAGGACTTCAAGGCTGCGGCTGCCGGCAAGAACACCGGCGCCAGCGAGATTGCCGCCACGGCCGAAATAACAAAGGATCTCCCCTCCGCCGCGATATCCTTTGCACCCATCATCCTGCCGATTGTGCTGATCCTATTCAATACCGTCCTGACGGCCATGAAAGTGGAGTCTGTCTGGGCGCAATACCTGATCTTCCTGGGCAACCCCGTGGTGGCCGTGGCTATCGGCCTGATTATC
>JAMCQP010000077.1 GCA_023381695.1 Bacillota bacterium
GGTCCGGGATGAGGCCCGGCGATCAGCACGATCCTGATCCGGTCGATATTATTGGTAATCAGGTCCGCAATCTGGGCGATCTTCTTCTCGTGGAATGCCTCCGCGACGCGGATCAGATCGCCGGTCTTCCCCTCGGCCACCAGGTCGTTCAGCCCCACCACATCGTTGACGCCGAGAATCTTGCCCCACTTCTCCGCCTCAAAATAGACGTTGGCCAGCTTACCCTGCTCCACGTACTCCGGAATCACGTTCGGGTTATCCCGGCGCGGCAGCTCCAGGATGAAACCCGGAAGATAGAAGCGCAGCCGGAAGGCCTTGAGGTAGCCCGTGCCGGGCGCCATCGGCCCGTAGGAATAGTCGTGGAACCAGCCGCAGGTATGGAGGTGCACCGTGGCGGATTGCCGGTACTTCAAGAGGCGGATCTTATCCAGCTGCCCCGTCTCGGTGAAGAGCTGGACCGCCTCCTCCTTCTTCACCTTACGGCTGACAATGGGCTCGTCCGCCGCCACGATCTCCTGCATCCGCCGCTCGATCGCCGCAATGTCGCTCTCCTTCAGCGGCCTGTGCAGCTGGATTTCGCCGTAGAGGCCGTTCCCCAGGGAGTGTTCCACGGTGACGTAGCTCCCCGGCAAAATCTCCCGGGCCGCTCGCGCCAGCACCAGGATCAGGCTGCGGGCGTAAACCCGGGACCCGTCCTCGGTCCCCACATCCACGAAATCCAGGGTACAGTCGTCTTCCAGCGTGGAGGAGAGCGATTTCAGAGCGTTATTGATCTTCACCGCCACCACCGGGGATCTCCTCGCGGCGGTATCGTAGGCAACCGCCTCCCGAGCTTTAATCCCCCTTGGCAATTCCACGGCCCGGCCATCGGAAAGCGCAACCTTGATGATGCGCTTTTCCGGCCTCGGCAGGTTCAAAGCGGTGTTTTCCATCTTGCTCAACCCCTCATTTGCCCCTCGTTAAGGGCAGGAATTTGCCATCCTTCGCCGAAGAAGTCCATGGTAGCATCAAACATACTACCACAATCATCGGTTAATGTCTACCGCAAAATTGTGAGAATCGCGCAAGGAGGAACACCAATTGAAAACCTATGCAGACCTGAAGCTCCCGGTTCGCACCTTGCTGGGCGCGGGCCCGAGCGATGTGGACCCCAGAGTCCTGCGCGTGATGGCCACCCCGGTCATTGGTTTCTTTGACCCGGAATTCCTGGCCATCATGGATGAGACCATGGAATTGACCCGCTTTGTCTTCCAGACCGAAAACGAATTCACCTTCACCCTCCCGGCCACCGGCACGGGCGGTATGGAGACGGCGCTGGCGAATATGATTGAGCCCGGCGACCGGATGGTGGTCTGTGTCAACGGCTTCTTCGGCGCCAGAATGACCGAGATGGTCAAACGTCTCAAGGGGGAGCTGGTGACCGTCGAGGCCCCCTGGGGGCAGGTTGTGGACCCCGCGGATGTGGAGCGCGCCCTGAAGGGCGGGAAGACCAGGGTGGTGGCCATCGTCCACGCCGAAACCTCCACCGGAATTTTGCAGCCGCTGGAAGAGATCGCCCGGCTGGCGAAGGAGCACGGCGCGCTTCTCCTGGTGGACGCCGTCACCTCCCTGGGCGGGGTGGAGGTCAATGTGGACAAACGAGGGATTGACATCTGCTACAGCGGCTCCCAAAAATGCCTGGGGGCGCCTCCGGGAATGTCCCTGATCACCCTGAACTCCCGGGCGCAAAAGGCCCTGGCCTCCAGGAAGACCGAGGTGCATAGCTGGTACCTGGATCTGGGCCTGATTCAGAGGTACTGGGCCAAGGAGCGTTTCTACCATCACACCGCGCCGGCCAGCCTGATCTACGCCATGCGGGAATCCCTGCGCCTGGTCTACGAGGAAGGCCTGGAGGCCAGGTTCGCGCGGCACGAACTGAACAGCACGGCTTTGAAGGCCGGCCTGGAAGCCATGGGCCTGAAGCTCTTCGCCGAGGCGGGGCACCGGAACCCCACCCTCACCACCATCGCCGTCCCCGATGGCGTAAACGACGCCAACATGCGCGGCAAGCTGCTCAAGGAGTACAACATCGAGATCAGCGGCGGCCTGGGGCAGCTCAAGGGCAAGATCTGGCGCATCGGCCTGATGGGCAACTCCTCAAAGAAGCGCAACGTGATCGACGTGCTGGCGGCCCTGGAGGGCGCGCTCCGGAGCGAGGGACTCAAAGCCCCCTCCGGCGCCGGGATTGCCGCCGCAGAGCAGGCCTACAAGGGGTAATCAAGGTTATATTCAAGGTCCACCCCGATCTCTGATGAATGGAAAGGGAATGATCTTGTGCGGGTACTGGTCATCGGCGGGACGTTCTTCATCGGCCCAGGCGTGGTAATGCGCCTCGAAGAGATGGGCCATGAGGTGACGGTGTTTCACCGGGGCAAAACCAGCGCTGATCTGCCGCCGGGAGTAAAGCATCTCCTGGGGGACCGGCGGGATCTGGAGGATTTTAAAGGCGAGTTCAAACGCCTCTCTCCAGACGTCGTGCTGGATATGTTCCCGTTTTCGGAGCAGGATGCCCGGACGGTGATGAGCGCCTTCAAGGGCATTGCCCGCCGGGTGGTGGCCATCAGCAGCCAGGACGTCTACCGCGCCTTCGGGCTGGTGCAGGGCATCGAGTTCGGTCCTCCGGATCCGGTGCCCCTCACCGAGAATGCGCCGCTAAGGAAGACCCTCTATCCTTACCGGGCGCTCTTCCAGGGAGGAGACAGGCCGTACCCGAACCGTTCGGACGACTACGAAAAGATCCTGGTCGAGCAGGCGGTCATGGGCGATCCAGACCTGCCCGGCACAGTCTTGCGCCTGCCAATGGTCTATACGGCCCGCGGGACGGCAAGAATCGGCTCTTTGAAATGGGATTTCTGAAACGCATGAACGACCAACGCCCAGCCATACTACTGGACGAAGGGTTTGCCCGCTGGCGCTGGACGCGGGGGTACGTGGAGAATGTCGCCGCGGCCATCGTTTTGGCCGTCGCCGACGAGCACGCCACAGGCCGCATCTACAACGTCGGGGAGCCCGAAACCCTTTCCATGGCTGAATGGGCCAGGGAGGTCGGGAAAGCCGCGGGGTGGAACGGCGAAGTGATCGTCCTGCCCAAAGACCGCTTGCCCGCCCACATGGTCATGGATTCCGGCGCAAACCAGGATATCCTCGTGGACAGCACCCGGATCCGGAAGGAGTTAGGCTATCGCGAGCCTGTGCCCATGGATGAGGCGCTACGGCGGACCATCGCCTGGGAACGGGCCAACCCGCCGGAGAAGATTGACTCCAGGATGTACGATTATGACGCCGAGGATGCTGTTCTGGCTGAGTTGAAAAAGCAGACTGGCTGATGTCTGGTTAATTATGAACTTGAAAGGTGGGTAAAAGATGGCTGTTTGGACTTGCGCCCAGTGCGGGACGACGGTGGAGGGCCGTTGTCGGCCGGCAAAGTGCCCCAAATGCGGGGCGGGGAAAGAGACCCTGAAAAAAGCGGAACCGAAGTAGAAACGACGAATAGATCTCCTTTCGTAAGAAATAAGGCCATTTTAATTATTCTCTGTTAGCCTGCATCTCAATAAAAGAGAGGAAAGCTTCTATTTCCGTTTTTACCCGGTCGAAAACTTGAGGTAGATTCTCCACCAAAAGCGCCATCCTGGCAGGGGAAAAGTGGAAAGCATATACATTCCTGACAACATGACGAAAACCTCTATAGTCATCAAGGCGATCACGTGATTCCCTGGAAATAACGGGAAGGCGCACCGTTTCAATCTCCGTGGCCATCTGGCGTAATAGCGCCTGATGCCAGTTCTCCCCTTCAACCTTACTCTGATCGACGTTTGAAGCTATTAACTCAAAGATTTTTTCCAGGCCGGAATAAAAGCTATGAAGGTTTAGCGCCACACTATCCAGATAAAAATCATCACCGGTTTGATTGGCGCGATCCCACCCCGCCCGCACACGATCGACAGCTTGTTGGAGTTCCGAAAGCTCTTCCCGAATCCGACTGGCCAGAGCAAGATACTTCTTGTTCATATCTTGATCCCTTCGCTTTCGATGGCTCTTCGTAAGGAATCCTTGCAATCTGCGGCATCGACCAGATCAACCTTAAAATCCCTGCTTATTCCGGTCACGGCTGCTACCGCCGCGTAAAAGCGATGGTCAGGAATCCCCCAGGCCGCCAGGTCCACATCCGACCAGCGTGTGAACCTGGAACGGTCAACCAGCGACCCGAAAACCGCCACTTCTTTGGCGCCATAGTTTTCTTTTAAGAGGGAGGCCGCTTTCCCGGCGAGTTCCCACGCTGCCGCATAACGGTTGTTCAAGCCTTCACCAGACTGCGATGGATCATCCACAAATGTGAAGGGATATTTTTTCGCGTAATAGGAAGCCAGATCTTCGGATTTCGTATCCATTTTAAGCTCCCCTTCCCGTTTGAATTCAAGGAGATGCCTTCAAGCCGTCATCCCTCCAGCCTGGCCAGCGCCTTTTTCAGCCTCTCCAGGGTCCGTTCCTTGCCCAGCACCGCCATGATCTCGGTGGAACTCCCCGGGCTCACCGTCCTGCCGGAGATCGCCACGCGAAGAGGCATGAAGACCTGGCCGGTCTTCATGCCCAGTTTATCCGGCAGGCTGTGAAACTCGGCGTTTATCTTCTCCAGGCTGAAGTCGGCCATGGTCCCGGCCAGCGCCACCGCGTGCTTGAGCACCTGAAGCGTCTCCTCCCGGCTGGTCTTCTTGGGGATCAGAAGCTCCGGCGCGTAGTCCTCCACATCCTTGTACAGGAAGTCCACCTGGGCCGGCACTTCCGAAAGCAGCGTGATCCGCTCCTGAATCAGCGGGATGATCTTCAACAGGTAATCAAACTCCGCCTCCGTGCACGGGGCGCCGACATAACCAGCTTCCTGCAGATAAGGGAGACAACGGTTGGCCAGCTCTTTGGGCTCCAGCCGGCGGATATGCATCCCGTTGAACCACAACAACTTCTCGGGGTTGAAGGCGGCCGGCGACTTGCTGAGCCCCTCCAGGCTGAATTCCGCAATGGCCTCCTCCATGGTATACACCTCTTTGCCGGTGCTGGAACTCCAGCCCAGCAAAAGCAAACTGTTCACCAGAGCCTCCGGCAGATACCCCTCCTTGAAAAAGTCCCGGATGGCCGTGGTGCCGTCACGTTTACTCATCTTGCCCTTCCCGCTCGGGGACAGGATGATCGGAAGGTGCACAAAGACTGGAACCTCCCAGTCGGATGCCTCAAAGAGCAGCTTGTGCTTGGGCGACGACGGGAGCCACTCATCCCCCCGGATAATATGCGTGATGTGCATCAAGTGGTCGTCAATCGGGCTGCACCCGTGATAGGTCGGCCAGGCGTACTCATCGCCCTCGCGGCGGCGCTTCAGGAGAACATGGTCGTCCAGCGTGGCATTCTCAAAGGCCAGTTCGCCTCGCAGATAGTCCTGGACCACGGTGACGCCCTCCAGGGGCATCTTGAAGCGGATTACATAGGGCTCCCCGGCCTCCATCCGGCGCCGGGCCTCGGCGGGATCGATGTCGCGGCAACGCCGGTCGTAGCCGGGAGGCAGCCTGGCCGCCTCCTGCTCCTTGCGCAGTTCTTCCAGCCGCTCCGGGCTGCAGAAGCAGGGATAAGCTTTCCCTTCATCCACGAGCTGGTGCAACAGCTTATTGTAGATCTCCAGCCGCTCAGACTGGTAATACGGACCATACGGCCCTCCCACATCGGGCCCTTCCGACCACCGGATGCCCAGGGCCTTGAAACTGTTGATGATATCCTCCACGCTGCCCGGAACGTAGCGGGCCTGGTCGGTGTCTTCGATCCTCAGGATGAACTCGCCGCCCAGGGATTCCGCCAGCAGGAAATTGTAGAGGGCCGTGCGAAGGCTTCCCAGGTGCGCATACCCCGTGGGGCTGGGGGCGAAACGGCAGCGGGGCTTGATGATCGTCGTGCTGGATTTGACCTCTGTGCTTCTTGTGTCGGACTCCATACTGGTGCTTGAATTCACTTTACCTTGCATCTCCCGTCGACTCTTTTACATTGGCTATAGTATTTCTATATAATTGCCAAATCACCTTCTCAAAGTTGCTCTTCCGTTTGGAAATAAGCATTTGCGTTGCAGGTTTTCCACGGGAAGCCGCGAACTTAATCTATAAGAGTTAAGTCAGCTTTATTACCATTTAAAGGTTAGGGGGTGGTGTCTGCGAACAACAAGGACCGCTATCACTATGATATGAACCCCTTTATCGCTATCAAATTCGACATCGTCAATTCCAGAAAAATCAAGAACCGATTTCAGGTGCAAGAAAAATTGTTCAGCGCCGTAGCGTCGGTAAACTCCGCGTTTGCGGACGCAATACGGTCAGGGTTCGTGGTTACCCACGGCGATGAGGTTCAAGGACTTTTAGATGCACAGAAATCCAAAGAAGTGATCGGTATTATCGAACGTTTTATTGACGCCCTGCGGCCTGATGGACTCCGCTTCGGAGTAGGAGTTGGGACGCTGGCCACTCGTTTACAACCATATGCCATTGGTATGGATGGAAAGGTCTGGCATCGGGCAAAGACGGCGATTGAATTTGCCCGCAACAAACACACCCCGATTCAATTCGACGGGTTTGGCGAAACAAACGACCGTTTAATAAATGCTTTAGCCAATATGCTCCTACTTATCAGGTTGCGTTGGACCAGAGAACAACTTGATGTTGTGAAACTCCTGGAAACCAATAAAACGCAAGTTGTGATCGCTAAACAGTTCGGCGTATCTGAAGCGGCGATTTCCAAACGCCTCAGCGCTGCGGGCTGGCGCTATTATCGAGATGGTAGGGCAGCACTGGGGCTACTTCTCGAGGAAAGCATAAAAAAGCAACTGCTGCCCTCGGAATGGGACTAGCCGTCATTATGAATTGATTAGATCCGCGTTTAAGTGATATACTTTATGTACACTGCCAGATTGTGCCCGAAAGGACGGTCAACATGGACATTCCCGGAATACCCGATCCTCAGTTGTTATCTCGTTTTTGCGGGCAACATGGCATATCGCTCTTGCTGCTCTTCGGATCCAGAGCAAAGGGCACGGAGAGGCCGAACAGTGATTTTGACCTGGCTGTTCAAAGGGATCCAGGCGCTAATGAAGAAGGCAACTTACTTACTAAGATCATGTTCTTATTTGAGACCGAGCTGGTGCACCTGGTTGACCTTCGGCATGCTGACCCGCTTTTGAAGTATCACGTCGCTCAAGACGGCCGGGTCCTCTATCAGGACGAACCCGGAAGATTTGCCCGGTTCGCGGTGAGAGCGCTTCAGGATCACGAAGACGCCCGGAAGTTTTTTGAAGCGGAGGCTCGTTTTTTGGAAAACATTATGAGGGGAGGAAGCAGAGGTGTTCGATCCGCAAATCATCCGGCGGAAGCTGATCAAGCTCCAGGAATACCTGGCTGAACTTCACGAACTCAAGGATGTCCCATTTACGAGATATTCCACCGATTTTTACGTGCAAAGAACCGCGGAGCGGCTAATTCAGCTCATTGTCGAATGCGCGGTAGACATTAATACTTACCTTCTGGTGGAATATCTCGGTATTAAACCCCCCAAGGACTACTTTACCTCATTCATAGAAGCCGGAGAGGCCCGCATCATCCCCGGCGAACTCGCCAGAGCGCTGGCTCCCTCCGCTGGCATGCGCAATGTCATTGTCCACGAGTACGAAGAGATCGACGATGCCGTAGTCCACCAGAGCATCCGTCTGACTCTTGATAAGTACACGGAATATGTTGCCGCCGTGTTTGATTTTTTGAGAGAGAATTCGGAGGAGGTATGACATAGTGTGTCATACCTCCTTTTCACTGTTGCAAAATCCCGAACTGTACCGTGGCCAGATAGCCCTGGCCCCCCTTGTCAGCATGCCCACCTCCAGCTACACCCGGCCGATCTCCCGCACCCAGCCGAATTCGTCTTTCGCCCGGCCGTACTGGATCGCCGTGAGGCGATCAAACAACTCCTGGGTGACGGGGCCGACCTTGTCGCCGCCGATGGTATAATTCTTTCCCTTGTAGAATAAGGAGCCGACCGGCGAAATGACCGCCGCGGTGCCGGTCCCGAAAGCTTCCGTCAACGACCCGTCCGCCGCGCCGGCAATGACCTCGTCGATGGCGATACGCCGTTCCTCGGCCTCGTAGCCCAGCCGACGGGCCAGTTCCAGCACCGAAGCCCGGGTGATTCCCGGCAGGATCGAGCCGTTCAAAGCCGGTGTAACCAGCTTCTTGCCGAAGCAGAAGACGATGTTCATGGAGCCGACTTCTTCCACATACTTCCGCTCCCGCCCGTCAAGCCATAAAACCTGCGAAAAGCCCTTCTCCTGCGCCCTCTCCCCCGCCAGAAGGCTTGCCGCATAATTGCCGCCGGTCTTGGCTTCTCCGACTCCGCCTGGCACCGCCCGTACGTAGGTGTCCTCCACCAGCAGGCTCACCGGCATGAAGCCGCCCTTGAAATACGCCCCCGACGGCGAAAGGATGATATAAAAAAGGGCCTCTTCGGAAGGGTGCACTCCCAATACCCCCTGCGTCCCAATCAAGGTCGGCCGGATATACAGGGATGTCCCCGGCACCCGGGGAATCCACCGTTTCTCCAACAGGACCAGCTTCTCCAACGCCTTGAGGAAAACCTCTTCGGGCGCCGGAGGCAGGCACATGCGTTCCGCCGACCGGATCATCCTGCGCGCGTTTTGTTCCGGCCTGAACATGAGAATCCGCCCGTCCTCGGACACATAAGCCTTCAGCCCCTCAAAAACCTCCTGCCCGTAATGGAACACACAGGCCGCCGGGTCAAAGCTGAAGCTCCGATACCTCTCGATCCTCGCGTCTCCCCAACCGCTCCCCTTCGAATATCTCATGGTGAACATCCGGTCGGTGAAAATCCTGCCAAAGCCCAATTGCGCCGGATCCGTAAGCGGTTTCATGTCGCGACTCTCCAAAGGTTCGATGGTAATGTGCAAAATCTCTCCACTCCTCGCTACTGTTGCTGCTTGCCGGGCCATAGCCATCTTCCCCATCATAGCCTCCTCTTCACCGCATTTTGGATATTGGTAGAGTTAATTCGATGCGAATGAAGAAATTCCCCCTTGAAAATGCAAGAATGTGAAAGATTTTTGGGAGGCTCAATTAAACCAGGCCTTGAAGCGCTTTTTTGTAGGTTTCAAAATCCCGCTCCGAGAAAAGCACAAAGTTGATCTTGTCAAACTCACCCCGGGGAGCCTCGGTGGTGAGGAAGTCTTTTATGGCTTGCAGCGCGATTTTTGCGGCCCGTTCCACCGGGAAACCGTAGGCGCCGGTGCTGATGGATGGAAACGCCAGGAACCTGATTCCCCGAGCCTTGGCCAGCCTCAGAGAACTCAGATAAGCACTCCTGAGAATCTCGTCGCCCCCTTCGTCGCCACCGTTCCAGATCGGCCCCACCGTATGAATGACGTATCTGGCCTTCAGTTTTCCCCCGGTGGTCATCACGGCCTGACCCGGCGGGCAGCCTCCCTGCCGGTGGCGGATCTCCGCGCACTCCCTGGCGATCTCCGGCCCCCCGGCCCGGTGGATGGCGCCGTCCACCCCACCGCCCCCGAGAAGGCCACTATTGGCGGCGTTGACTATGGCCTCCGTCTCCTGTTGGGTAATGTCCCCCTGCATCAGTTCCAGCGGGGTCTTCCCAAAAACAGCTTTCACCCGCTTCACCTCCATTTGCCCTGATACCTTTCCTGTGGTTCCAAAGACATCCTCCTCCGGCAAACCGGCTACCTGAAAAAGAGGATCTTCACAAACAGGCCCGTCAACACCACTCCGAAGACGGGCTTGATCACCCTTGCCCCGCCCTTAATGGCCAGGCCGGCGCCAATCCAGTTGCCGGCGATATTGGCCAGGGCCATGGGAAGCGCCACCCCCCACAACACCTTTCCGGAGAGGGCGAAAGCCAGGACGGCCGCCACGTTGCTGGCCAGGTTGGCCATCTTCGCATTGGCGGTGGACCGGACAAAGCCGAATCCGAAGAGGAAGACATAGGCAAAGACCAGAAATGTTCCGGTCCCCGGCCCGAAGAAACCGTCGTAAAAACCCAGCCCCAGACCGACGCCAACCGCCAGCGGAAAGGAGGCGGCGGTTGCTTTCTTAAAAGTATCCTCGGCGCCAAAGTTCTTCCGGAGGAAGGTCACCAAACCCACAATGACGATCAGGGCCGGCATGACCGCCGCCAGCCGGTCCGCGGAAAGCGCCAGCACCGCTTCCGAGCCCAGAAAAGAGCCTATCAGAGCGGCAGCCGCTGTCGTAAGCGCGATGGGCAAGTGCATGTGGCCCTTGCCCAGGTAGCGGGAGGTGCTGAAGGTGGTCCCCAGACAGCTCTGGACCTTGTTCGTCCCCAATGCGAAATGCGGATTGATGCCCGCCGCCAGAAGCGCCGGAAGCGATATCAATCCCCCGCCTCCCGCCATGGAATCCACCAGCCCGGCGAAAAATCCCGCAAAAGTCAGTAGAGCTATGGTTGCAAACGCCAATGCGGTTTCCTCCTGTTGAACGGTTATCTCCCGTTATGTTCCGTCCTGTTGTGTCCCATTTGTGTCCCCTTGGTTAGAGATTCTGTCCATCCCGGATATTTCCTGCCATCAAGCATCTCCATTTCCGGGTTGCATGAACGGCGCAATACTGGGTTAAACTGCTATCAGCAATTCCTGAAACGGAGGTCAAAATTTAAAATGAGGCCGTTAAAGAGATTCAATAGGGTCATCGGATTGCTTCTCGTTTCTCTCTTGCTTTTGGCCGCGGCGGCGGGCTGCACGCTCGGCCAGGGCACGCGTCCCGGCCCCGCCAGGCCGAAATCGTCCACCACCAAGCCAGCCCCGGCGGGCCAGCCGGCTCCAAAAGCGAAACGGCCGGCCCCGGCCAAGAAGCGCCTGACCGTGCTGGCCTTTTACGCCAAGGATTACAAATGGAGCACTTCGGGCCTGCCATCCCTCCAGAAGCACATAGGCGTCATGGACATCATCGCCCCCTTCTGGTACAGCGTGGAGACGGACGGCTCGGTAACCGGGAAGGGAGAGCCGGAAGTCACCAAAACCGTCAAAAATGCCGGTAAAAAGCTTGTGGTCATGATCAACAACGCCAATACCAACGACGCCATGCTCAAGGATCCGGCGGTCGCCCAGAAGGCGGTGGCCAATATCGCCTCCGTACTCGCCAACAACCCGTACGACGGGGTGAATATCGATTTCCAGCTGGTGCCGCCGACGGACCGGCAAGGCTATACCGACTTTATCAAGTCGCTCTCGGAGACCATCCGGCCCAAGGGCAAGTCGCTTGGCGTGTCGGTCTTCCCGCCCGTCGGACTGCCCAATGATATCAACGGGGTCTATGACTACGGCGCCGTGGCCCAGTATGTGGACTATGTGGCCATCATGACCTATGATCGCCACCAGCGGTCCAGCCCACCGGGTCCGGTGGCGCCCATCACCTGGGTGGAACAAAATATCCAGGGCGCTCTCAAGATGATCCCCAAGGATAAGCTCTTCATCGGCATCGCCACCTACGGTTACGACTGGCCCGCCAACAAAGGCGCGGAAGTCAAGGACCTGGGCACCAAGGAGATCATGGCCCTGGTGGATAAGTACAAGGCCAAGATCCAGTGGGATAGCACTGAACAGGAGCCCTTCTTCAGCTATACCGACGACACCGGGATGTCGCACACGGTCTGGTTCGAGAGCGCCCAGGCCGCTTCCCAGCGGATTACGCTGGCCGACAAATACGGGATCGGCGGGGTAGCCGTCTGGCGCCTGGGCTTTGAAGATCCGAAGCTGTGGGATTTCATCAAGTAGGAATCCCCGCCGGGGAATCGTTGGAGGGAGCCTTGTGGCTCCCTCTGTCAATTACCGTGGCAGAAGCGACACCCCGGACCAGACCGCCTTGACCTTGTTGGGTTGTTTACTGTACAACCTCTATTTTTAAGCCACCAAACAGCCTTACGCTATTCGGTCCAGACCCGTTCTCGATTTCATCCCAAACCCGCTGAAGCCCGGCCGAGAGCAACCGCTCCCGGTCCAACTCACGAGCCGCGGCGTCGGCGAACATGTTGTCACCGATCACGATACGACCTCCTGGCTGCGCCACGCGCATCATCTCGGCCACCGCCAGCCGCTTCTCCTCTTCCTTAAGGTGGTGGAGGGCGTAGGTAGTGGCCACCGTGTCCACTGACCCGTCCTCAAGCGGCAGCGCCAAAAAGTTCCCTTCCAGTAGTTCCACGTCCGGCAACTTGGCTTTGGCCCGCAGCAACATTTCCCGGGACTGATCCACGCCAATCACGGCGCAGCCTTTCTCCAACAGCCGGGCGGCAAGGTTGCCGGTGCCGATCCCGATCTCCAGAACGGTTTTACCACCTCCCACCAGCTCCGCCACTAGGTCCGAAGCATGACAAACCAGTCTTTCCCCCGTTGAAACAGTCGGGCATCTCCTTTAACGAATTGGAGTTTGCCACGCCACTTAGACGGAATGGAAAGAGGGAACCACATGTATTGACCACTCCAGGCATAAATGCCGGAGCTTCCGGGCGGCGAATGGGTGAAAGGAAGAGCGGATCCGGCATAAAAGGGCTTACAATGATATTAAGGGATGCCAAAAGGCATATTGGGATATTTATGGATGAATAAGGATTGACGTAGACATTCACGGGGGTTATAATCAGTTATAGAGGAGGTGGCCTGATTGGAGAAATATTTGACCCCGGAGGAGGTCGCGGAGCGTCTGGCCGTCAGTCCCAAGAGCATCCGTGAGTGGCTTCGAAGTGGGAAAATCAAAGGGATAAAAGTGGGGAGACTCTGGAGGATTAGTCCTCAAGCTCTGGGTGGGTTTTTAAGCGAATCCCGCGCCCCATATATAGTTGAAATTGGAACCGGGGAAGAGCAAGAACGAGAGGCAGGCCAGCCCCTGCGAGAGTACACGCACAACGAGATCCGTGAATTTTTGGAAGCAGACAAGATCACCCCGGAGATCGCTCGCAAGGTGGAGCGGATACTTAAACCATGAACCGGAAACCAAACCGCGGAAAACTCAAGGTATTCCTTGATGCCAGTTGCTGGGTAGCGGCAGCCGGCTCCCCTACCGGAGGTTCAGCTCTTATTCTCAAGCTGACCCGGCACGGTTATCTACATATTGTTGCCACCAAAAAGATATTACTGGAAGCCGAGCGCAATATAAACGGCAAGCTGGGAAAAGACGCCTTGCTACGCTTTTATCAAGAACTCGGAACCACTGAGATGGAGTTGATAGAACCTCCCACGCCGGAAGAGGAAACCAGATGGCGCCACCTGGTTGCTGAAAAGGATTGCCACGTATTGGCAGGTGCTTACAAAGCTCATGTTGACGTGTTAGTGAGTTTGGATAGGCGACATATATTGGCGCAAACCGTAAGAGAAGGATTCCCCATGCCTGTTAAGGACACCAATGGTTTTTTGCAGGAGTTAGCCAAAGAAAAGAAATAAAAATCCTCTCCAAAAGTAGATCGCCAGCCCCACCATGAGGTAGGTGGGAAGATTACTCCCCCCGCCCCCCTCTTTCGAACCGTGCGTGCTGTTCTCCCGCACACGGCTCTCCTTGAGTGTTTCCCCGTGATATCGATGACCTCTTCCAGACGGTGGCTGGATGATTTTTACACCGTCCTTATAATAACCATAAAGGGACATACTTGAACATCAGAGTAGTTCTGATAATTTATCTTATTCAAACTGAGATTGATTAGCTTTACACTAATTACTCCCCAAAAGTTTGCCTTCCTGACTCCGCAGGATTGCCTTCTCAAGTTTTCGGCTTTTGTAGAACACAAGTTAAGTATTTCAATCGATCCTCAAAACCGATCGGGGATGGGCTTTTGTATACTTTCCTGAAATATCTGTTTATAACCGAAATACAGATTTGTGTGGTGGTTCCGGAGTGTGTTGATCCTGGCATTCCTTTCAGCCTCCTGGTAGACAAGGAATTCGCGAACTGCTTGATCCATTTCGACTAACAAGGTGGTCTCCCCTTTCTCGGATATTGTATCTGCTGATCGATGTCTTCTCGGCTTCACAGCACTCCAACCAGTCAATTATGGTTTAGATAAGATAAATTATCGGAACTACGCTGCGGAATTAAAAAATTCGCAGGGACCCAGTTTGATCCGCAAATAGCCATGGCGCTCTGCAACATCATCAAAGCCCCACATGACAAAACATGTTTTGATTCAAATCAGTAATGACGAGAGGAGGGAAAAGACGGCCATGACCCAAGGAAACCAGCAGTTTATAGCATTCCGGCTGGGAGGATGCGACTGCGGCATCAATATCGGGCAGATCCGGGAGATCAACCGCCTGGTGGAAATTTCAAAAATGCCGGGGACCCCTTCCTTTATCGAAGGAGTGATCAATCTCCGGGGCGAGGTAATCCCGGTACTGGACTTGTTGAAGCTATTTGAAATGGGAGAATCCGTGACTACCCCGGATAGCCGGATTCTGGTGGCGGAAGTCAACGGAAAAACCATTGGCTGCATCGTCGACTCGGTAAACGAGGTGCTGCGGGTGAACAGGATCGAGGAACTTCCTGATCTGTTGCTTCAGACCGGTGACCACAGGTTTGTCACCGAGGTGGCAAAACTCGGCGACCGGCTCATCCTGATCCTGGATCTGGATAAGATTCTGGCAAATTACGATGAGCTCTTGCAGACCGTCGGCAATCCGGTTTCCCGTTAGGATGAGGCGGGGAGGCCCGGGATCGTTGCAGGGAAACCGCCAACAAGATTAAAAAAGGAGACGAGATTGACGTGAAACTGCGCATTGGCACCAAAATCATCTCCGGCTACGTAATCGTTTTGCTCCTGATGGTGATCATGATCGTATTTGTCTTCCAACTGTTTAAAGACATCACCGGTCAAGCAAATCAAATGGTCAACGTTAATTACCCCGCCGAAAAATCCGCCCTGAAGAGCCGGATAAATATGCTGAACGCTATGGATAGACTCCATGAACTGGTGATCACCAACTCCCTGGCCGACAGAGCCGCGGAGCTGATCAAAGAAGACGTCAAAGAGGCTTTAAACGCCACGGATGAACTGATGGAGCACATGCTGACCGTGGAAGACAAAGGGATGGCCAGAGACCTCCGGAAGGCTGAAGAACGCATCAGTGAGGGATCGGAGCGCATCATACGCTCCATAACCGCCAACAACGGGCCGGAGGCGCGCAGGGTTTTTGACCAAGAGGTGCAACCGAATTTCGATGATTATCAGAAACAGATCGATGCCGTTATTTCCAGGAAAGAAAAAGAGAATAACGAAGATAGATCCCGCTTATTCGCGGACATTGGTAAAAGTGAGCAATCCATGGTAATTGCTCTACTGCTGGCGGTCATTGTCGGGATCGCAGCAGGGCTGATCCTGACCAGGATGATCACCCAACCGCTCCACCAGCTGGTTGGGCACATGCAGGTGGTCGCCGGCGGCGATCTCTCCAAAGAGGTCAAGATCAGGTCCGCGGATGAGATCGGGGATGCCGCGAAGGCTTTTTCCGAAATGGTCGGAAACCTCAGGAAGCTGATCAAACAAGTCCAGGATACGGCCGAAGAGGTAGCTGCTTCCAGCGAAGAACTGGCCACCTCCGCCAATGAAGTCGGGAAAGCCACCCAGCAGGTCGCCGATACCATCCAGCAACTGGCGAAAGGCTCCAATGAGCAAGCCGGGGCGGCGGCAACTGCCGGCACCATCGCCGAACAGATGTCCAGCGCCATCCAACAGGTTTCCGCCAGTGCGCAAAGTATGGTGGCAAGTTCCGCCGAGGTGACGGAGACGGCCGAAACTGGGGGAGAATCGGTGCAAAAAGCGATCCACCAGATGTCAACCATCGAAAAAGTTACCAACGAATCGGCGGACGTCGTCCAGGGATTGGGAGAACAGTCCGGTCAAATCGGGCAAATCGTGGACGTGATTACGGGAATAGCCGACCAGACCAATCTTCTGGCGTTAAACGCCGCCATTGAAGCCGCCCGGGCCGGGGATCAGGGCCGGGGTTTTGCGGTGGTCGCCGATGAGGTGCGCAAACTGGCGGAGCAATCCAGGGAAGCTGCCGGGCAGATCGCCAACCTGATCAAGGAGATTCAAGGCGCGACTGCTCGCGCGGTTCATTCCATGCAGGCTGGTTCCAAGGAGGTGACAACCGGCGCGGAGATCGTCGACGCCGCGGGAACGGCGTTCAAAGCGATTATGTCCGCGGTGGAAGCCATGGTTCGCCAGATCCAGGAGGTTTCCAGGGCGGCGCAAGAGCTGGCGGCCGGCAGCGAGAAGACGGTGCGGTCGGTGGAGTCCATCGCTTCCATCACCGAGGAGACCGCCGCGGGGACGCAGGAGGTTTCCGCCAGTTCGGAAGAACAGAACGCCGCCGTCCAGGAGATCGCCGCCTCGGCGGAATCACTGGCGGAGATGGCCCAAGATCTTCAAAAGGCGGTCAGCATCTTCAGATTGTAACTACAGCAAGGTGGCGGTGGTATAGCCCGACCCAGAAAAAGCAGCATCTGTGTTTTTCCCGCAGATGCTGCTTCGCTGCCCCATTTCGCAGGGCATGTTACCTCCCGATCTCCTTGTAGATCGAGGTGGTTTCGATTTCGCGCTCGATGCTCTCCAGTTCATCCTCGGAACCCAGCCGCCGCGGCCCTTTAAACCATTTGCGCACACTCACCAGATAGTAGAAGATCAAAATGGCCAGTATTCCCACAAAGGTGTAACCGGTGATCTGGTTGGGCGGCATGACGAACAGGACGGTAATCAGCGCAATCCAGGCGATGGCCAGGGCATTGATGATCGGGCTCAACGCCCCCAGGTTCCACGGCCCGTCAAACTCCTTCCTCCACCGCCCGGTGGCCCTGGCCGCCAGTTTGAGCAAGAGCGGCAATCCATAGGAGACATACAGGCCGATGGTGCTGATGGAGACGATGACCGAGTAGGCCCCGCTGTAAACCGCAATCAAGAACGCGATTGCCACCGAGAGCCACACCGCCGCCGCCGGCGTCCGGTACCGCTTGCTGATGGATGACCAGGCGCCGGAGAAGGGCAACCCGTTGTCGCGGGAAAAGGCGAAGAGCATCCGGGAGTTGGAGGTCACCGAGGAGAGCCCACAGAACCACATGGCGATGGTGACCACCCACAGGATGGCCCGGCCGGCCGTCCCACCCAGGGCCTGTTCGATGATGTAGATGTAGGAGTTGCTGGCGCCGGCCACCGCCCCCACGTCCTTTACCGCCAGGGTGACCGCCATGAGCATGATGAATCCGAAAAAGGCGGAGACCGCCACGGACAGGTAAATGCCCCAGGCCGCTCTGACCCGTGGGTTGATGGTCTCCTCGGTGATATGCGCCGAAGCGTCATAGCCCGTATAGGTCCATTGCGCCTGCAGAAGCCCCAGAAGGAACGCCCACCAGTACGGGTACTTGGCGGTGGACAGCCCCGTCTTGAAGATGAAGCTCACATCCTGTTTCGGCGCAAAGATAAGCAGTGCCGCCACCAGGACCGCCACCCCCAGCATGTGCCAGGTGGCGCTCAGGTCGTTCAGCCAGGCCACAATCCGGATCCCGAAGTGGTTCAAGAGGCCGTGGGAGAGGAGGATCATCCCGTAGATCAGGAGGAAATTCCCCCAGACCTCTTTTAGTCCCAGGAGCGGCACGGCAAACATGGCCGCTCCAAAATCAATCCCCGCGGTAATGGAAAACTGCCCGATGACGTTAAACCAGGCCGTGAACCACCCCCAGCCCGGACCGCCCAGAACCGACGACCAGTGGTATAAAGCGCCGGAGGTGGGAATGGCCGAAGCCATCTCGGCCATTCCGGCGGCCACCATGATGGTAAAGATGGTCACAATCGGCCACCCGATGCCCATTACAGCCGGACCGCCCATATTCCAGCCATAGCCGTACAGGGTTACCGCCCCGGTCAGGATTGAAATGATCGAAAACGAGATGGCAAAGTTGGAGTACCCCCCCATATCGCGGAAAAGCTGCTGCGCGTAACCGAAACCGTGGAGCTCCGCAATGTCTCTTTTGATCTGTTCCGCCTTCTGGCTCTGTTTACCCATCTAAAACCCTCCTCTCGTCCATTGTGGGTTTAATGCGGCACGGATGACCTGGCCCCGTTTCCGTTGGCTCTTGGCCCGTTTATGCCGCCGTTGCTCCTGACGAAGCTGACATGTTCTTCTTCCCGGAAGTTACGGATGTTGTGGGCCGCCAGTACCGTGATGGAGATAATTACCAGCGCCGCCAGAACAATCGCGGTCCATCCGACGATTACAATCACATGATCACCTCCTCGCCGCCCGGGAGGGCAGACAGGCCTGGGCCTGCCTGCCGTTTCCCTTCCGGTTATTCGCCTTTGACCTTGGGCAGAATCATCTCCACATCCGTATGCGGCCGCGGGATGACGTGGACGGAGATCAATTCCCCGACCCGCTGGGCGGCTGCCGCTCCGGCATCGGTCGCCGCCTTGACGGCTCCCACGTCGCCCCGCACCATGACGGTCACCAGCCCCCCGCCGACGTGTTCTTTGCCGATCAGCCTTACGTTCGCCGCCTTGACCATCGCATCGGCAGCCTCGACGGAGGCCACCAGCCCCCGCGTTTCAATCATTCCCAGGGCAATCAAAGATTCAGTCATGGTTGGAACTTCCCCACCTTTCTTCTTGTTCTTCTTGACAGTATCCCCGGCTTCCGCTTGACATCACCACCTTCAAAAGACCTTTAAATCCTGCAAAAACCTCAAGACCTTCAACCATGATGGCCATCTCCAGTCGCAAGGCGATTGATCACCGCCGAAACCACGCGGCGAACCAGTTCTTCGCCGGGCATATCGCCGGGTTTATTGCCGGATTCAGCGACGGGTTCACCACCAGGTTGATCACCGGCCTTTCCGGCGGTCCTTTCCATCACGATCCGGGTCACCCGGTCCACCAGGCCTGGATCATCGCCGGCCGCCAGCGCCGGTGGGCATCCAGGAGATTGCGCGCGCCCGGAAACCGGGAGATTTCCCGCAGCCCGCAGCGATTCGGGAACAGGGACATAAGGGGAAACGTCCCCGGGAGGCTGGCCGTAGATCACCTTCAGGCCAAGTTCCACCGCCAGATCCCGCGCCCCCGGGGTGATGAGCTGATCTTTGCCGATATGGACCTCGCCACCTCCTTTCCCGGCTATACTCCGGATCTCCTCGGCGGTGATCAATTTTTTCATGAATACCACCTTCCCTTTTACGCCAGGGCCGCCAGAAGCTCGGGAGCCGGCGAGGGGATGACGACTTCACTCACCAAAAGGCCCTTTTCCGCCGCCGAAGCCACCCCCGCCTGCACCGCCGATTTCACGGCCCCCACATCCCCGGTTACAACCATAAAGGATTTCCCACCTATCCCCACCGCCAGCCGGACCTCCACCAGGTCAACAAAGGCCGCCTTCACCGCCGTGTCGGCGGCGATCACCGCGGAGGCCACCGAAAATGTTTCGATGATGCCGAGCGCCCCCAACTCCACCCCGGTTGGTCCGCTAAACGCGGGCAGAACCGAGGGATGCACGTTGGGGAGGACGAAGGTGTCCACCAGGCTGTCCGAACCGATCCTCACGCCGGCCTGTACCGCGCTGTTCACCGCCGCCACCTCCCCCGCCACCAGAACCACGTACTTTCCGGGGCAGACGGTCCGGGCCACCAGAAGATGCACATCGCCGGTCTTGAGCATCGCATCCGCCGCTTCAACGCCCCTGGCAATGGAATTAAACTCATTTAAACCGATGGCATTCAGCAACCGCCTCACCTCATTCCTCTCCGCTTCGAACAATGGTGATCCTCTCGCCCACCTCTTCCACAACCCCCGTGATACTGGCGTGCATCCTGATCCCGAGGGCTTCCGCCGGAATCTCCGCAATCAGGTCCCCCTTTTTGACCCTGTCGCCGGGCTGGACCACAGGCTGGGCCGGGGTGCCGATATGCTGCCTCAGGGGGATGCCGACCTTTTCCGGGCGAAACTCCTCTCCGGCCAGCGGCGCCTTCCGGTAATAGGATGAAAGCCCCAGGGCGCTCAGGATCCGTTTTACCGGCACCTTGCGGTACTCCCGCATCGGGTGCGGGAGGTATCCGTCCGGGCCGGCGGCGTACTTTACGGGGCCGGGGGTGTATTTTACGCCCTCCCTGGCCAGTTGCCTCTTAAACATGATGTTTACCGCCCGGGGGGTCAGCCCCATCGGGCAGACCAGATCGCACACCCCGCATTCCGAACAGATCAGGGTCTGCAAGAGGAGTTCCGGCCTGGCCAGATTGTATCCCAGAGCCCGCATCACCTGGTGCGGTTGAATGCGGTGCCCCAAAAGCCGCCTCGGGCAAAGGTCGGTGCACTGGGAACACTGGACGCAGGCCGCCCGGGAGCGACGGATGAGTTTTTCCGCGGGAAGAGCCCTCTTCTCCACCAGGGGGTGATCCCCCGGAAGGAGAATGAGCCCGCCGGTGGTCTTGGTCACCACCTGATTTTCATCCACGATCCGGCCCATCATCGGCCCCCCGTCGATGATCAGGCGCCCGGAGACCCCTCCGGCGTATTCTTCCAGCAAAGCCCGGACCGACGTGCCAATAGGAACCTTTACCGTTACGGGTTGCGGTACGTCGCCGGCGATGGTCAGGTACCTGTCGGTAACCGGAATTCCCCTGGTGGCAGCATCGATATTGATCAGCGTCTGGACATTCTGGACCACCACTCCCACCCCAAGGGGGATGCCGCCTTCCGGGACCACCCGCCCGGCAATCTCGTAAACCAGCACCTGCTCGTCGCCGGCCGGATAAAAATCATCCAGCGTCACCAGTTGAATACCCGTCCCGGGTATGGCTTTCCTCAACGCCTCCACTACCTCAGCGTACCTGGCCTTGACGGCGATGACCGGTTTTTCCGCGCCGGTAATCTGCACAGCCATCAGCACGCCATTTACCAGATCCCGGGCCCGGGTGATCATCAGCTCCTTGTCTCCCTGCAAGAGCGGCTCGCACTCCGCCCCGTTGGCGATCAGGCACTCCACCCGGCGATCAACCCTGGCATAGTCAAGCTTGGCATGGGTCGGAAATCCGGCCCCGCCGGCGCCGGTGACCCCGGCCTCCCGGATCTTTTGCAAAAGGTTGGCCCTCTCAGGCTCAAGGTCTGGTTTTCTCGGTTGTGCAGAGGCACGATTGGAGCGTGCGGATTCCGGCACGGTAGATCATCTCCCTATACCTCGGCTTTGGCCATGGCCGGGCGGCTCTTCTCAACTTCCACCATGTCGATGATCCCGGTCACCATTGCGTCAATGGGGGCGTCGTTGGGGCCGAGCGCCCGGCGAGCCGAACTGCCCCTGGTCACCAGCACCAGTTCCCCCGCGCCGGCGCCGATCTTATCCGCGGCAACAAAGGTGGCGCCGGCAATCCGGCCGTCCCAGTCCACCGGCTGCACGATCAGGAACTTGAGGCCGTTCAAACTCTCCTCTTTTCTGGTTGCCCAGATGTTCCCCATTACCCTGGCCACTATCATGAGCGCTCACCCTTTCTGACCTATCTCGATCTCCTTCGGAGTCTTAAAGTGGATCCCCCGTTCCCGGGACAGATCCCTGGCCAACGGGGTAACAATCGCATTTCCCTGCAGAATAATCTCCCGGCCGCCGTCCTTTACCGCCTCCAGAATATCCTCCCGGGTGATCACCTGCCTGCCGCGAGCGCCTCCAGGCAAGCCCGGCACTTCGCCACGGAAATCTGGGTTTCTGTTCCGGTAGCCGGCTCCGGTGGTCTGTTCGGCAATGGGCCTTGCTGGATGTTTCAACCAGTCCGATACCGCCTGCGCAAGCTGGTCGGGTATCACAAAGCGCACTCCAAAGGAGGATAACCTTGCCAGATACTCCTCAAGCATCTTACGGTAGGGAGCCGGCATTTTCGTAAAACCGGCGCCACCGGGGACATCCGCCCGGACATCCGACCCATCGACGAGACTCCCCGCCAGTTCCTCCAACCCACCCGGCGCCACCACGGGCTTTCCAGCGATCAGCGCCAGGGCCAGCAGTTCGGTGGAGCAGGTATCCCGGATCCCGAGTGCGACCTTTGCCAGGAGGTTCTGGCTCGGATTTGCCAGAATGAACAGGTCGGTTTTCTGCACCACTTCCTGCGGCGGCCGCAGGGTCTGATCGGTCAGGATCTCCCCGATTCCGGTCGTCTGAGACAGCTTCTCAGGCCCGATCAGATGCCCGGCGCTCCAGGAAGCATAACCGGCCAGTTCCACCGCTCCCGCCGCCGCTGGATCCTGCAACTGCCGGATCTGCCCCAACACTTTATCCACACCGGCTTTGTTGCCCGAAAAGACCACCAGCACCCGCTTTTTTGCGGTTCCGCCTGCCTCGCGGGTCGCGTTCAACCGGCGCAGCACCTCTTCCGCAATGGCTGCCACCAGAGCATCGATGTCCATCTTTTCACCCCCTGTCAGGCCAGGTATACGCTGTCCCCGTTCTTGAGCAACGCGGCGTTAGCCTCCTCGACATCCACATGAAGTTCCAGGCGGTACCGTTCGCTCACGCG
>JAMCQP010000090.1 GCA_023381695.1 Bacillota bacterium
TCCAAAGGTGCTCCACCGGTTGTCAACAAACAGCAGCTTTGAGACCAGAAATATTCCTTCCAGAGTTTGTTACGGACTTGAGGAAATTCTTTCTTAATCAGACGGGATGATGCACTTTTGTAAGCATGGCAATTGTATCATCAATAACCTTTCGGCGGTACTTAACGACCAAAACCAAATGATAAGTAAGTAAGAATACTGAGTGATTATTATTATCTAGCGGTAGTTTCCTAGTTCATTGAGTCTATGAGGCTTAAACGTAGTAGTAGTCGTTACTTTCACATCTTGCTTTGTAGTACCTACGTTGTCGGGGCCAGTTTTTCAAGATGCAAGGCATCAAAGATCTTTTGCTGAAGCAGGTCCCGTTCGCTTAAGACCAGGGGATTCTTACGGCGCCCCCTCCCGGGATAAACCAGCGCAACTTCATGGATGTTCGAAAGCGTCTCCAAGACTGCCGGGATGCTGAGGTCGAGCCCAAGGCCGTGGAGTTCTCGACGTAGTAAAGAGCACAGGGTGAGGGCCAGAACGCAGTAGAAAGCATGCACCCGAATCTTCTGGTCCGTCCAATGGAACATGGGGCTCCAACTCAGGAAATGCGGGTCTTTCATCCTCTTGAAGGCGTCCTCCACAGCCGATTGCCCCCGGTAGGCTGCGACGATCTCCTCCGTAGTCCACGAGGAATTATCGGTGAAGAGGATCGTCTTGCCCAGCGAGTGCTCTTTCAGATTTTGGAGAGCTGCCTGGTCGAGGGCATAGGATAGCTCGATCTGGGGCTTCCGCTGATTGGTTTTTTCCATGACCTCCACGCGGATCAGGCCCCAGATGTGCCGTTTGGCAAGCAACCTTTTTACAAGCGCTAACGTGGATTGGGCAGTGGGCGCCTTACCCCGGGTGACTTTCCCCTCCGCCCGATCCTTGAGTTTCTGCCGGAGTTGCTCCAACGCGGCCATGGTTTTTTGCAGGTTGGCCTGAATGCCCTGCATCTGTCCCGTCAGAAGGGCTTCGTTAAAGGTGACCACCACGGTTCGCTCCACGCCGAAAACCTTCTTTTGGGTTCGGCGGGCACAGACCCCCTCAAAGCGCTCACCCACCAGGGGCGTGAACTCCTGGCGAGGGATCGCCAGCAAGTCCTTGTGCTGAGAAGGCACCAGTGACCCCACAAAGTGATACGGGCTCTGCTGGAGGGCGGCTAGATTGTCGGCCGAGTTGTTGCCTTTATCATAGACCAGGGTGATGTGCTCACAGCCCTTCGAAACCAGGCGATAGCGTTCCGCCAGATCGGTCGTGACCGCCTTAAATTCCACGGAGTCATGGATATTTCCGGCATAAGGGACGTGAAAGAGCGGCACATGGAAATCCGTGCTAACCAGGAGGGCCAACCCCACTTGCTGGAGATCATTGCGCTTGGCCTTGCTCTTGCCGCGCCGCGGAAGTTCGCTGTCCGTGTTGGTGTCAATGTACGTGAAGAAGTTGGTGGTGTCGTAAACCAGGCAGCGCAGGTCAAGATGGTGGGTCTCGACGACCCGTTGGGTGATCTCTTCCTCAATCTGCCGGATTTCCTGCTCGCCCAGGTACCCCATGTGGTCCCAGAAGAGTTGGCTGGTCAAGAGTTCCGGCTTGATGCCCAGCCAGCGGCGGAGACTGGTGGAAGCGTACCATGGGGCGATCTGCCGTTTACTCTTGGGGGCCAGACAGCGGTTCAAGGTCGCGATCAGCAGGTACTGACCGACGCTGGCCCCCTGGGCTCGTTTGGGAACATGGGCATCGATGGTTTCCACCAGCTTCAGTTGTTGGGCCAGGGAATAGAGGGCGGCCACCGCGCCGAACTCAAAAACCTTGACCGTCTCCGGTTGGGGAGCAGTCCCTTCGGCCAGGATGCGAGCCACATCTTCCGCTTTGCCGAGATACTTCTGCCAGACAATGCGGGGTTTACCATTGACCCGCTGGCTCTGGACGAGATAGTAATACAGGTGCCCCCGGACCTTTTTCTTGACGATGCTGGCCACTGAGCAGCGCCCCCTTTACGTCTCCTATCAGGTAATACATTCGACGTAAAGAGAGGTTTTCCTGCTTATGGCGAGTTAAAACACCACATTTTATGCGCTTTTTCTGCTCGCGATTCTTCTCGGATGGCTCCTCGGATCCCATAATATCAGGCAATACGATCTGAACAATCCTGGGATACTCCCGAGGGGCGGGGTACTACCTGCAGTTTGCCAAAATTCTTCGTATAGACTGAGCACCCGCGTTGCTTTCTCAGAAAAGGCGGGGTCCCTGGGGAAAATCCAACTCCGGTAGCGCCAGGGCTTGATGGCATCTTCACCGAGCCATCGCCAGAGTGTCATGCGGCTTATCTCCGCAATGATTCCCCGAGTGGTCACCTCCCTGTGTAACTCGGAAATTGATAAACGGGACAGGGGCACGCCCAGATGTCGAGTGAGTTCACAGGCCATAGACTTAACTTCTACAATCACCGCCGGGGGGAAAAGAACCCGGTCGTCCGCCCCCTGGGTTGGTCTTGCAAACCCAGCAGTCGTTCATGATAAAAGCGTTTACGCCATTTGCTGACAATCTGGCGTGGTATGTCCAAACGGGAAGCTATTTTGTCATTGTCATAACCTTGTGCCGCTAGCAGAATGATCTTCGACCGGATTACATCTCGATATTGCGACGTATACTTTCTTGCCTCGGTCTCATTTTGTTGATGCTAAAATCATTCACTGCAGTTCCATCCAGAAGTTCAATGCCGCTCCCAGCTCATCCTTCGCCCCCGGTTGCCCGGGGGTTTCGTCGCTTGGGCGGAGCCTCCCGTTTCCGTGAGACCTTTTTTACAATGATTCTGCATCACCCTGCATTAATAATACCACATAAATCGTGTAGGAACAAGTGTTTTTTCAACTTGATTTTCCCGCCACCAACGTCGAGCCAACCTTGGCTTACGCCCTTTCCCGCGCCGGATAAATCAATCTGAAATGGGAAAATCTATCTTGATGGCAAAAGAGGTCCCACCCCATCCACCATACATGACGAGCGAAGGAGAATCGGCCTTGAAGCTCTGGCCCACCATAAAAAAGATTTTGACCTATCAAGAGCCCCCGGCGCAGGAGAGCTTCAGCCTGGACGGCCGGATGGTTCCCGACGACCCCGATAAGTTATCGACCGAAGATGGCAACCAAACAGACCAGCAGAAGGCCCAAGGCACCCAACAGCCGTCTGGCAACCAGCAGGAGCAGCAACCAGCCAGCCAGCAGCCGACCGGCCAGCAGCAAGGGCAGCAACCGTCTGGCCAACAAAAGGAGCAGCCGCGAGCCGGCCAACAGAGACAACCAGGCAAGGCCCCCGAGGGACAGCCCGCTCAAGAAACACAAACGGCCGGAACACGCAAGGAGAGCTGGTTCAGCAACATCGTTCAGCCGAAAAAGATCGAGGAACTGGCAAGCCAGATCGAACATATCAAACAGCCTGCCACAAAGGCCGGCAAAGACGGGGCCGGCAAAAAAATCGTCAGTTGGAGCCAATCCAGGAACAAATCCGGAAGTAAACCCGGCAACCAATCCGAGAGCAAAACCCAGCAACCCGGCCAGCAAAACACCGGTCAGGCTCAACAAGACCAAAATCAGGGCGGGCAACCAGGTCAACAAGCCAACCAGGCCCAACCGACCACTAAGGATCAGGGACAGGGAACCGGCAGCCAGGATCAGTCCACCCCAGGGCAGGCCGGCCAAGATCAACCTGCCAAAAACCAGGCTGGCCAGCCTCAACCTGCCCAGAGCCAGGCCAGTCATTCGGGCCAGAACACCCCGGCGGGGGGTGGCAAACCATCAGCCAGTGAACTCTCCACCGACATCGACCAGAATCTGGGCCTGATCGACAAAGCCTTTCTCTATGGCACAAACGCGGATATCATTATCCGCAAGTTCGTCATCCCCTTAAACCCGCCGGTACGGGCATTCATCGTCTTCCTGGAGGGGATGGCTGACAAAAAGGTAATCAATCGCGATATTCTGGAGCCCCTGATGCGCCCGATACAGATCCAGGACGAGATCAGCGACGCCTTCACGGTTGTCAAGGAAAGGCTCCTGCCCGGAAATCAGGTAAAAAAGCACGAATTGATGAAAGATATTTCGGAAAGCATCCTGGCCGGAAATACGGCGCTCTTTATCGATGGCTTTCCAGCGGCTCTTTTGGCGGACACCAAGGGGATTCCAGCCAAATCCATCGAACGCCCCCAGTCGGAGATGGTGGTCCGCGGCCCCCAGGAGGCCTTCACCGAACTGCTCCGGACCAATACCGGCCTGGTGCGCAAGCGGTTGCGGACCGAGCATCTGATCACCGAGATGCTGAAGATCGGCGCCCTGAGCCATAGCGACGTGGCAGTGATGTATATCAAGGGGGTAGTCAACCCCAAGCTGGTGGCCGAGGTCAAACGGCGGCTCCAGGCCATCAAAGCCGATTACCTCTCCAGCAGCGGGATTGTGGAACAGTTCATCGAAGATCGCCCGTTTTTTCTCTTCCCCCAGGTCCTGTCCACCGAGCGGCCGGACCGGGTGGCGGCGTTTCTGACCGAGGGGCACGTGGCCATCCTGGTGAACAGCACCCCCTTTGCTCTGGTGGTGCCCGTCAGCTTCTGGTCTTTGCTCCAATCCTCGGAAGATATGTACATCCGCTGGCCCTACGGGATCTTTTTACGGATAATCCGGGTCATGGCGATCATCCTGGCCGTGCTCCTGCCAGGCCTCTACCTGGCCATGGTAAACTATCACTGGGAGATGATCCCCACCGACCTGCTCCTGGCAATCGCCGCCAGCCGGGAAAAAGTGCCTTTCCCGGTGGTCGTGGAAGTGTTTTTGATGGAACTTTCCTTTGAGATCATCCGCGAGGCCGGCATCCGCATTCCCAATGTGATCGGCCCCACCATCGGCATCGTGGGCGCGCTGATCCTGGGCCAGGCCGCCGTGGCCGCCTCGATCATCAGCCCGATCCTGATCATCATCGTGGCGATGACCGCCCTGGGTTCCTTTGTGGTGCCCAACCTGGCCCTCTCCTTTGCCGTACGGTTGATTCGTTTCTACTACATAGTCCTTGCCGCCTTTTTTGGTTTTTTTGGGATCGCCGTTGGACTATTTGTTCACCTTATTTCCACCGTAAATCTGAAGTCCTTTGGAGTGCCTATCTTTGCGCCGGTAACCCCCCGCCAGCCCTCCGGCGGCGACGTCATCCTGCGCCTTCCCGTCTGGATGCAAGGGCGCCGGCCTGAACAGGTGGAGCCTTTAGACGATTGGCGGCAAGAAACCATCACCCGCCCCTGGGAAGACATCACCCCCGGCGGAGTGATGGAACCCGGCGAGATCAACCAGCAGGAACGGGCCAAGGAAGAAGCCCGGCCCCTGCGGGATCCGAAAGGGGATGGCCAGGGTGCTCAATGAGGGACGCGTCGGAACCCCCGAAGTCTACGCCATGACCATCATCCTTCTTTCCGGCAAAATTTTCCTGGCGCTCCCCCAGCAGATGGCCAAACTTGGCACCACCGCCGGCTGGATGATCGTGGCCGTCGCAACGGTGGCAGGGCTGGCGGGCTTTGGAATTATCGCGGCTTTAATGCGCCGGTTTCCGGATCACAGTATTGTGGAGGTCAGCGAACAGGTGGCCGGGACCTTCTTTGGCCTGGTGGCTTCCCTGGCGTTTTTCGCTTTTTTTCTGGCCCTCACGATCATCATCCTCAGACAGTTTACGGAAACCGTGATCTCCACGGTCCTTCCTCAAACGCCGATCAGTATCGTCACCGCGATATTCGTGATCGCTCTGGTTTTTGGCTGCTATCAGGGATTGGAAGCGATCACCCGGCTGGCTTTGCTTGCCTCCCCATTCCTTCTCCTCGGCGCCATCACCATCCTCCTGATGAGCATGCCCTTCGCCAACTTCGATTATCTCTTCCCTTTCTGGGGCGTGGGGTTGCCGAAGGTTCTTACCACGGGTGTAAAGCACTCGGCATTTATGTCGGAGATCCTGATCCTTCCCCTGATCTACCCGGCTTTGCGGGACCATGGCCGTTTTACCAGTATCGGTTTGGGGAGCGTCTCCGTTTCCGGAGTGCTGATGGCGCTTTACAGTGCGCAGTTATTGGCGGTCTTTTCGGTGGCCGAGGCGAGCCGCTCTGCCTTTCCCGCCTATCAACTCGCCCGGTTGATCTGGTTTGGCCGTTTCGTCCAGAGAGTTGAGTCGGTTTTCATCTTCATGTGGGTGTTGACTGGTTTACTACAGATGACCATCGCCCTGTACGGAGCGACCGTCACCCTCAGCCGGCTGCTGCACCTATCGGTTTACCGCCCCCTGTTGCCAGCCATGGGGATCATTGTTTACACCCTCGGCTTTGTGCCTCCCAATTTTCCAACGATCGTCCGTCTGGATACCGAAATTATCCATGTCTACGGCTCCATCGTATCCTTTGGGATCCCCTTGATCTTGCTGGTCATCGCCTGGTTCCGCGGACAAGCGCCAGAAGGGCGAGGCGGAGCGGAGCCCCAGAAGGAGCGCGGAGCGCCGCAAGGGAGGCGGAAGAATGCCTAGTCTATCCGTTCGAGTGGTGGCCAGCGCTATCCTGGTGCTGACCATGCTCCTGGGGCTGGCTGGTTGCTGGGACAGGCGGGAGCTCGAGGATATGGGCTTCGTTATGACCATCGGCCTGGACGCCGGTAAAGATGGCACACTGATTTTAACGGTACAGATCGCCATCCCCAAGAACATCGTTGGGGGGGCCGGCGGCGGGGGCGGAGGCGCTGTAGGCGGCGGAGGCGGGGGCAAGAAGGTCCTTGTCACCTCCATTGAAACCCGCAGCCTGATCAGTGGATTAAATTTGATCAACACCTATGTAGCCCGGCGGCTTACCCTGGTCCATGCCAAGGCAATCATCATCGGGGAGGATCTGGCCAAACAGGGCGTCCGCCGTTATTTGAGCGCGTTCACCCGTTTTCGGGAGGCCCGCCGGACCATGTTTGTGATCGTCACCAGAGGCACCGCCGCGGAATTAATCCGGGAAAATCAACCCCTCCTGGAAGACAACCCGGCTAAATTTCTCGAACTTCTCATCAACAACTCCACCGCCAGCGGCCTGTTTCCCAGGATCCTGTTGCACAAATTCCTGGTGGCCACCGAGTTGCAGACCGAAATGCCAATTGCCATCTTAACCGCGGTCAACAAGGGCGGTGAACCTGAAACAAAGGGTGGCGGAGGAGCCGGGGGAAGAGGAGCGGCCGGCGACACGGTCCGAGAAAAACCTGCTGAGAAAGAACTGGCTGGACGCAGGAGCACTACCGTCCTGATCCGGCAAGGGAAGCCCGTGCCGGTGCCTTTGAGTGAAGGCGCCTATCTTGCGGGAGACATCCCCCGCGTCGGCGGCAACAAAATCAGTTTTATGGGAACGGCGGTCTTCGACGGGGATAAAATGGTGGGCGTGTTAAATGGCGATGAAACCAGGCTGCTGCTGATGTTCCGGGGCGAATTCACGCGAGGGTTCATCTCCATCCCGGATCCAGCGAAAGGGGAATTCTTCGACCCTATCGACGCCCGACCGGCTCGCAGGCCGCACATCCGCGTTCGCCGTCAGGGAAACCATTTCCGGATTGATGCCGACATTGCACTGGAGGGAGACATCCTGGCGATCCAGAGCAAGGTGGACTATTCAAGGCCCGAGATGATCCCGGTTTTGGAGGCCAGGGTCAGCCGTTACCTCACCCAACAGGCGCAAGTCCTGGTAGAGAAGACACAAAAAGACTTCAAATCCGACATATTTGGATTTGGAGACAAAGTGCGGCACCTGATGCCCACCTGGGATGATCTGGTCAAACTGCACTGGCTCAGCAAATACCCGGAGGCGGACGTCAGGGTGCGGGTCACTTTCAAAGTCAGGCGCGTTGGCACAGAGTTCAAACCGGGTACACCGGTACCGTCGGGAAGGAGGTAATCCCATGGCGATGAATGTGGGGTTATTGCTGTTCCCTTTTGCCGTGGCGTGGTACACCGCCAGCTTCGGCCTCTGGACCTGGCGGCAAGGCAACGTGCGGGGAGCAATCGGGATCTTCGTGGTCGCCGCCGCCACCTTCGCCCTGCCGCTTTACCTGCTGCTGATCGGGAGCAAGGAATAGGGATATCGGGAACATAGGCAGAAATGGAGACGGCAATCACCGGTCGGTCGCTCAACCTTCCGGCCCCCAGGCACCCTACTTTGCGGCGTCCACAATGCCGCGGACGATGGCATCCACCTCTTTGGCCACCTCGTCAAGATGCGCCTCCGGAAAAAATTGCGCCAGCGTCGCCGGGCGCATGGCGCTAAGGATAGTCTTGCCACCCTTCCGGTAGACCACGATCTTGCAGGGCATCAAGAGGCTGATCAGATCGTCTTTTTCCAGCACTTGGTGGGCATACTTGGCGTTGCAAATCTCGATGATCTTCAGGGGTTCCCGCTGCAACCCCTTTTCCGCCAGCGTGGCCTGCACATCGTGGATATGGAGCACCCGGAACCCGCGTTCCCTGGTCCTGGTCTCCACCGCTTCCACCGCCTCGTCAAAACTCTTACCGGTTTCCACGGTGTATTTCATTTCATCTTGCATAGATCCGGCCCCCTTTTTGCACTGGTTTGTAGTATCGGCATTGGCCGGCGGGATATGCACTTGGCCGGTTTTGCGCCGCACCCAAGATCTTCTAGCGCCGGCGATCACCGCATATAATTACCGTACAGGGTATAGTATATATGAGACTGGCAAAAAAAGCAAGCGTTCTTCAAAGCCAGGGCCATCTGGATGGCCAGGGAAGGCGGAACGGCACTGGAAGCATGCCCCGCAAAGATCGCCAGGCCTTGTACCACGACCCGGTCGATTGCTGCCAGGTCATTCTCGATCTCAGCCCGGAGCGTCCGTAGAGCCTGGACTGTCAACCGTCTGGCGCTCATAGATCAAGACCCCTTCCCGCCGCACTCGTTCTTCCAAACTTTTCGGCGCGTTCTCCAAAGTAACCAGATCCACCCAAAATGGCGTGCGGTTATTTAAAGCAGCCAGGGCTGAAGAATAGCCTCCTTCGGCCAATCCCTCCACGGCCACGTCAATGTCGGAGTCAGGCCGGAACTTGTCCGGGTGGTTTATCGATCCAAAAAGATAAACGCGGTCTACGTGAAAACGTTCTTCCAATAGGCCGCTAAATGCAAGGACGTCCCGCATGGCATTGGATCTCGCGCTTGCGCCCTCTTGCGCCAATCGTTCGGCTCGCCGCCGGTATGTCGAAACATAGGATGAAAAATCGGTTCCCATTGTCCCGCCCACCTTCAAGAAAATTATACCACAATCATGATCAACAAATAAGTCCATCTTGCTCTTTCGTTTTGGACCATAAGAAAAACGCCTGGCATCTCTTGCGATGTTCGGGCGTGACTTTCTTTCGATTTTTTGTTTGCTCAACTTTGTTCGACGAGAAATGCAGGGTGAAGCGACGTCTAAGACGCCTAAACAGGCCTGCTTTCGTCAACTTCCTGGTAGGCGGCCATCTGGCGGCAGGCCTCCCGGGCAGCCAATGCCGCCCGCACCTGCCCCGCCATCCGCGGGTCAATGAAGAAGGTATAGTCCTCCACGGAAAGGGGGATCTCCAGTTCCTGCAGCAGGCAATACCCGGTGATAAAGGCCGAAAATTCGACCTCGGCAGGTACCTGCGACCAATGCAGGTGGCGGGTCATCTCCCGGTGTGAGGGATGTTGGGCAAAATCAATCACATGCCCCAGTTCATGGGCCAGAATCACCACCAGATAAGCAATTGGCTCGTTGCGCAGATCCGGCTCCCAGACATAAATAGTCCGGTCGGCCGGCTGGTAGAACCAAAGTTCATGGACATCACTTGGCGCAAATCTTATTCCCAGCTCGTGAGTCTTCCGGGCTAATTTGGCCAGATGTGAATTCTCGGGGAACCGCAAGGATCCCAGGGGCAAAGGGGTATCAGACATATAGGACAACTCCTGCTGCCACTTTTGCGGCGATTATTGCACAACTACGCGTTTTCTACTATTTCGTTATTCCTACCCATTCTCCTGTTGACACCTTTTAGGAGAACCAGCCAACTTCTGGGATAACAGGGCCCCGGCGGCTAGCCAGGGCTTGCGGAAAACTCAGCGCTCCTGCTGCAAAGTCGGGAGCCACCTGGGCGCCAACTCCTGAACAAGCCTTCCCAGCGCCTGAGGGTCTCCCGCCGAGTAAAGTTGCCCATTGACCCAGACCACCGGCAAGGGCAGACTCCTCTCCCTGCTTTGTATCACAAACGACTCGTACTTTCTGATCTCTTCCTGATCTTCGAGGTCAACATACCTGCATTGCACCTGATCCCCGAAGCGATAAGCCATCCTTTTCCGGTAAGACTCCGTGACCTCTTCCAGAGGCCGGCGAGTTCCGTGTCAACCGTAACACTGTTCCGTCCGGCGCTGGCCGAGGACCAAAATATCAATTTTTTCCGTGTTCGCCATCCTTCGCTCTCCCTCACACTTCACCCGGCTCCCGGCCGGGCACCCTTTTTTTCCCTCAGCCCGAGGGTTTCGAGGGGATGATGCTCCGCCCTATCTGCATGCCGGAAGGCGCCACCTCTTGCCCGGTCTGCCTCCCCGGCTCTGCAGGCCGTGAATCCGCAGATATGGGGCTAGAGTCGCTTGGCAAAGGTGAGTCACCGGGCCATGGCCGAAGAGGATGCGTGACTCTTGCCCCTGCCGGCGGTGTGTACCCTTTCGGAAATTTGGCCTGAAATAATTTTTGCTGAATGGCAGCCGCGTCAGACGCTTGTTGTCCTGTAGCGGGCAGTTGCCCTGTAGCAGGCATCTGAAAAGTTCCGGGGGGCCCGGAGGCCATAGGGGCAGGCAATCTGTCAGGGACCGTCACCTGATCACTGGTTGTTGTCCCTGGCCGTTTTCCGAACCTCTCCGCCGCCGGGCGAAAATAGTTCACTATTCCCTGGTAGAGGCCATCGGCACAACGTTGGCGGAAGTCCGGCGTTAGAAGGGTCTTCTCGGGGCAACCACATTCCACCACCGCCGAAGGCGCCCAGGTCCCCGCCAGCAAGCGGAAATAATCCTCATTCTCCGGATCGCTCAGGAGCATTCTCACGCCCTCATCCATTAAACCGGCCAGAGTAGCTCCTCTGGCAAGGCTTTGCGCCAGCCGCCGGCTTCGGAAGAAGGGGAGATACGAATAATACGCCGTTACCCCCGGTTTGCCGGCCGGCCCCTTCTCTGAGGCATGAATACTGAGAATCAACGAAGGACGGGTCTTGTTGGCGATCTTGATCCTCTCCCTTGTGGACACCGCCCGAGCTGTGTCGCGAGTCATGATCACCGCCGCTCCCGCCGATATCAGAAGCGCGCGAAGCCGCAGGGCAATGTCCAACGTTTCATGTGCCTCCACATATCCTTGAAATCCTGTACCACCCTGATCCTGTCCCCCGTGACCCGGATCAAGGACAATCACCTTCCCCTCCACAAACGAATTGATGTGCAGGGTCCGGTTTTGGTGATCAAGTTGTGTCCGGGCGCCTATGCCATTGCAAACCGCCAGGATTGCCGGTATGACAGATTCCTGGATCTGCATGAGTTCTTCATCCTGTACAAAAAGCTTTACATTCATCAAACGCCACCCCCCGCCGGCAAAATCGCTGTTCTTCCTGAGTTCTGCTCAAATCTACCAGTCCTATCTTATGTGGAAGTGGCGAACAATGCCACCAGGCAAAGACAAAAAGAGAAGAGGAGCCGTATCTTGCTCCTCTTTGCGCCGGCCATATCCGGTTCTTATCGCCTGGACCCGCCACGGGCGTTTCTTTAAATCTCCGATGCCCGATCTCCCCCGGGCTTGTCCAACCATGCGGCTTGTTTAAGGCTGGATGAACTCCTGGGTAACCACAATCCCTGGATACGAGGTAGCGGGTACGATCCCGATGCCAACCCGGGTAAAGTCCGGGCTGAGAATCGCCCAAACATGATTCGGACTGTTCATGAGGCCCGCGTGCGCTCTGTACACATCCCGGTAATAGGCAATGTTTTCAGCCGCCTTGCGGAACTGTACACCTTGAGTTCTAAGCATGCTCCAGGGCGATCCATAGGTGGGCGACTGATGGCCGAAATAATGGTACTTCACGCTGTCAAGGCTCTTCATGCGGGCGATCTCCGTGAGCTTCATATCCAGCTGGAAGGCCGGCAAACCTCTCTTCGCCCGTTCGCCGTTCACCAGATCAAACATGATCTTTTCGTCAACGGATAAACCGGTTGCAGGTGCCGGATTGGGGGTTGGATTGGGCACCGGGGTGGGAGCTGGAGCGGGATTCGGAGCTGGCTGGGGCGCCGGTGGCGCAGTGGGCTGGTTGAAGTACTGGATATACCAGGCGGCACCAGCGGGGCTGGCCGGCAGAATCCCGACCACCAGGAACAAGGCGACGGTGAGTACTACAAAAAGTCGCAGGTCTCTTCTCATCAGTTCTTCCTCCTTCTTGCATAGTTTACTGTTTGAGGCAGACCTGTAAAGATTATACACCGCTGCCATATGAAAGCAAAACCGCAAAATCCGCGGCGGATGGAGGTTGTGCAAGTGGGCACATCTCTTTGTCCACAGGACTTCTTTTCTCGTGAAAAAAACCAGGGCTGGAAAAACCCGTCATTCTCCCTTTCCCGCCCGTCGCTGACGATAAATAATTCGCCATGGCTGGTACCACTTTGGGAGGGTTGTCATAGTATGAGACTGAGGTAAGAAACCTTCTAACCCAGGCAGAAAGGAGGGATAACTGATGTCAAAGGGAGTAATGTCCATCAAACAGCAAGTACCAGAGCAAGTCTGCATCGAGACAACCAAAGTATTCGACTTCTGTTTCAATTCGCAAGAATTCCAGGTATGTACCCCGCTTCTTACCCCATGCGACCTGTATCCGGTTGATACCACCGTACCACCAACGTGCACGATTACGAACCTCACCTGCACACTCAGTTCCAGGACCCAGGATCCGATCGATCCCAATCTTGCCCACGTAGTCTGGCTGATCTGCTTCGATCTCAACATCACCGTGACGGGTGTCCCGGGCACCGTGCCGCCAACCTGTACGTTCACCGTCACTCATTGCATTACCAAACGGGCCACCATCTTTGCACCTGTTGGCACGGACGTTTCGTGCGAGTTCCTCAACCAGGCGGCTTGCGCATGCGAGTACGTAATTGTAAACGGAACCATTCAGGTCTGCTGCGTCGTCTGTATCTGTGTCGGGCTCCAGGCCTTCGCCGTGGTAAAACTCGTGGTCCAGGCCCTTGGCTACTGCGTACCGGGTCCGTGCGAGGAATTCGGCTGCCCGCCGGGCTACGTATGCCCGCCGGAAGAGCTATTCCCGCCGGAACCGCCACTGCCTTAAAGCTGAAACAAGGAAGGCAGCAAAGAAAGCAAACACAGCGGGGGGAAACCCCCGCCGTGTTTTGCCACTTTACTGGCGCAAAAGAGCGTCCAACTTTCGCGCCAGCTGCAGCACCAGAGCCAGGCCAACCATGATCCCCAGACTCCAGACAAAAAGGGTGCCTCCGAACACGAGACTATCCAGAAAAGGCCGGCTATAGGCGAGGTTGCCGCTTGAACCGGCTATCCGGGCAAGCACGGGCAGATGTATTGAGCGGACCAGGGTCTCCGCCGGCCCCATGAGCAGGTAAGCATACAGGCCCGCCGCAAATGCATGGACAAACCGGGCCAGGACGTAGGCGGACATCCGGATATCCGTGCCGCGAATCACCGTGGCAACCTGCCCGTGCACCGACAACCCGCTCCAGGCGATCACCGCGCTGGCCACCGCCACCCGATCGATGAGCGGAGCCGCAGCTTTGGCCGCCGCCATGGCCCCCACATCGATCTCCAGGGCACCGCCGATGATGGCCGTGGCTAGCGAGGGAGCCATTCCAAAGATTCGCAAGGCCCCGGCTACCGCCGGCATTACCAGCCGGGTCACTCCGGAAACGCTCAAGACTTTTACGACCACCGAGAAGAGCATGATAAACCCGCAGATCATCACCAGGGTCTCCACCGAGCCCCGGACTGAATCTCCCAGTAGGGTCCCCACCGGCCTCCCGTCTTCCTTGCGCGCCCGGTATAACTCCTGAAAGGCCCGGTAGACCATGTTTCCTTTCCGGTTGGAAGATGGCGCGGGCAAGGGCTCCGCCCGCCGGCCGTAAAAGCGGTAGACGATTCCGACCGTGAGACTGGCTGCATAGTGCGCAATGGCCAGAGTCATGCCCAACTGCGGCATGCCGAACATCCCCACGGCCACCGCCCCAAACATGAACAAAGGATCGGCGGTATTGGTAAAAGCCAGCAGCCGTTCGCCCTCAATGCGGGTACACATCTTATTCTCGCGAAACTTGGCCGTGATCACCGCATCCATCGGGTAGCCGGCCACCAACCCCATGGACATGGCAAAAGCCCCCACTCCGGGCACATTGAAGAGCGGGCGCATCAGCGGTTCCAGAAAGACCCCCAGGAAATGGACGATACCCATTCCCAGCAAGATTTCGGACAAAACGAAGAACGGCAAGAGAGCCGGGAAAACCACATCGAGGAAGATGCGCAACCCCTGGTAAGCCGCCTCAAATCCTTCTTTGGGGTAAAAGACCAACGCCAGCGTCACCAGGGAAAACGCGAAGGCCAACAAATAGCTCCTCGCCCGTTCCCATGTCAGCTTGCGGATGTAGACCATGAGCATCATCTTTTTGGCCACCCCTTTTTGGTTTGCCGGGTCGTGGAAACCCTAAACCTATGTATATGGCAGCCAAAACGGTTTATGAGTCGCGGGCCATGGCTCCCTGGCTTTTGCTCCCTTGACGCCCCATCACGCCAAAATTTGGCAAAAAATTTTCTCCAGGGCATCGTATAATGCCATCTTTACGGGACACAATACTAGTGCAAACAAGATGGAGCGTCGGCCAAAAAGCCGATTAAATCTTTCCTCCCCCACAAGCCCATAGTCAAAGAGGATGCCAGTGGCATCCTCTTTGACTTATTCCGGTAAACTCCAGCTCAGCTCCTCGTTATGGTAGGCATAGGCGCTATGGTTATGGATGGATTCGAAATTCTCCACCTCAACCTCGAACCAGGTCACCTTTGGTTCGCCCCTCAGCGCCAGGATGGTGTCGCGCAGGATGTCTTCCACAAATTTCGGGTTGTCATAGGCGTGTTCGGTGACGTATTTTTCATCTTCCCTTTTAAGGAGCGGATAGATCTGACAACTGCCCTGTTGTTCAACCAGGGCGATGAGATCCTCAATCCAGAGGTACTCCTTCGGCTTGAATCTCACACGGACCTTGATAAGCCCCCGCTGGTTATGGGCGCCGTACGCGGAGATCTCTTTGCTGCAGGGGCATAACGAATTGACCGGCAACACCACCCCCAGAATCAGGTTGTAGGTGTGGCCGTTTAAAGATGCGGTGAATTCGCAATCGTAATCGAGGAGGCTCTGGTTTTTACTGACCGGGGCCAATTTTGGGACAAAATATTTGAAAAGAACGGTCATTTCGGAACGCTTGGCATGCAACTTCTCCTTGGCTTCCTCCAGCACCCCGTGAAGATGGCGCACCGACAACCCTCTCTGGCTCCATTCCATGAGTATCTCCATGAAGCGGCTCATGTGGGTGCCTTTATAATGCCGGGGAAGGCTGGCCGTCAGGGAAATATTGCCCAAGACGGTCTGGTACCCGCCTTCCTTCTGTTCAATGCGCAGCGGGAGGTGGACATCCTTCACCCCCACCTTCTGGATCTCGATCCCGCGGTAGTCCCGGCTCATCTGAACATCCTTCATCTGAGCATCTTTTATTTGAGCATCATTTATTTGTACGTCTTTCAAAGCCTTCACCCCATGGGGGTATTCGACTCCATCAACTGTTTTTCCTGCCGTGAAAAGATTCGCGCGGGCCAAACTACTTTTGGCATTAATACTTTTGACATTGATGAGATCCTGTCTTATAATTGGGTAAGAAAGTATGAATTAGTTGGAAAGGAGAACTTATTATGCAACCGGATATCCTGAAGGTCCGTGTCAAAGGGCAGATTACCATCCCAACCAAAATTCGCCGCCAAATGGGGATTGAAGAAGGCGACTACCTTACCCTGGAAAAAAAGGAGGATGGCCTTATTCTTCGAAAACTACAGGCCTATAAGCGCGCCTCTTTTGAAGACGGTATCTGGAAGTTGATCGGGACCGCGGAAGATAAAGAAGGCAAAACCGATCTTTCCACGAACAAACACCGCTACCTGGGAGAAAAGTTATGAGGATCTTTGTGGACTCCAGCGCGGTGGTCGCTTTACTGGTAAAAAACGACGGCAAGCACCGGGAAGCCGTGGCCGCCCTTCGGTATTTTACGGAACAAAGCGCCGAACTCATTCTTTCAAACTTTGTCGTTGCAGAAATTTACAACCTGCTCATCGCCCGCACCTACCCTGGCAAAGCCAGAGAATGGTTTCTGAACAACACCTGGCCTATCGAGGCCGTTTCATTCTCCGATGAAAAGCGGGCTCGCTGGTTGATTGAAAAATATGAGAATAAGGATTTCTCCTATACCGATGCGACAAGTTTTGCCGTCATGGAAAGGTTGGAGGTTGACCTCGCCTTCACCTACGATCAACACTTTCGCCAGTATGGCTTTACCACTCAAAACCCCAAATAGATCGTCAGATCATAAGATTGCCAGGATCGTCAAATTGCCAGTGGCTTTTCCAGCAAGGCAACCAGGAGCTTGATCGCTCCTGCCACATCATCCAGATCGGCCATCTCCGAGGGGGTATGGACATACCGGATGGGGATGGACACCGTTCCCGAAGGGACTCCGGCCCTGGTCAGGTGAATGGCGCCGGCGTCGTTGCCGCCGAAATCCAGCACCTCAAGTTGATAGGGAACCCCGGCCTCCTCCGCGGCCGCGATCAACAATTTCCTTACCCCCGGGTGGCTGATAAGGCTGCTGTCCTTGACCTTGATCGCCGGACCCTTGCCCAGAGCCAGCGCCACCTTCGGCGCTTCCGGCGTATCCCCGGTGATCGTGGCATCCACCGCAATCCCATAGCCGGGATCGATGCCGAAAGCCGAAGTCGAAGCGCCCCGTCTTCCAAGCTCCTCTTCGACGGTAAAGACAAAGTAGGTTTCGTTCATCGGCTTCTTCAGCAGCCGGAGCACCTCGAGCAAGATGGCGCAGCCAATGCGATCATCAAGAGCCTTGGCCACCACCCTTTGGCCGAGATCCTCCATGGGACGCCACATGACGGCGGTATCGCCGATCTTGACCTTTGCCTCCGCGCCGGCTTTGTCCGTTACACCGATATCGATGTAGAGCCGGGCGAATTTCAGTTCCTTGATCTCTTCCAATTTTTCAACGCCAATCACGCCGATGGCGCCGTTGAGAAAGGCCACCCGCGCGCCGGGCAGCCGGTGTGGGTTAAGGCCGCCCACCGGGGCAAACCGGAGAAAACCTTTTTCGTCAATATGAGTGACGATCACGCCGATCTCATCCATGTGCGCGGAGAGCATCACTTTCGGGCCTTTGCCATGCCTGACGGCGATTACATTCCCCAGGGCGTCCACCTTGACCTCATCCGCAAGCCCTTCCAGCTTCTCCAGGATTGCCGCCCGTACCTGCTCTTCACTTCCCGACGGGCCCTGAATCCCGGCCAGCTCCCCGATCAGGTCTTTCAGATCTTTCAGGTCTTTCGAGGTTTTCAAATCTTTAGGGCCTTTGGATTCTTCCAGGCCTTTTACGCTTTTCACGCCGGAACACCGTCCTTTTCCATATCCTCCAAAAACCGGCCCGCCAGAGCCAGCGCCGCCTCCCAGTCCCCCAGGTTCATAAACGATACCGGCGAGTGGATGTACCGGCAGGGCAACGCCATCACCGCCGCCGGCGCGCCTTCCCTGGCCAGCCGGATCTTCCCGGCATCCGTTCCCCCGAAAGCTGACCGCCGTAACTGCACCGGCAACCCATCTTTTTCCGCCAGATGGAGCAACCGCTCCACCAGCCGGCGGTCCATCACCCCGGCGCCGTCCATGATCGTCAAGGCAGGGCCCTTTCCCATGGTGGTGGACTGCATGTGCTCCTCGGTCTCGGGTACATCCGAAGCCGTGGTGCCCTCCAGCACCAGAGCGATATCGGGGTCGACGGCGTAAGCCGCCGCTCCCGCCCCGCGCAGGCCGGTCTCCTCCTGAACCGTAAAAACCCCGTAGAGGGTGAAACTGTACTGCTTTTTGAGAAGCTCCATCAAAAGCGCACAGCCCGCCCGGTCATCAAAAGCCTTGCCCTTGACCACCCCGTTGCCGATCTCTTCATACCTGGTGGCAAAGCCGGCTACATCGCCGACTTTTACCAGACGCTCCGCCTCTTCCTTGCTCTTTGCGCCGATGTCAATATACATATCCTGAATGGAAAGCGCCCTCTTGCGTTCCTCCGGCTTTTGCAGGTGGTTGGGCCTTGACCCCAACACCCCGGGAATTTTGTGGGGTCCGACCTCCACAACCTTGGAATTCAGGACCCGGGGATCCAGCCCTCCCACCGGCTCGAAACGGAGCAAACCGTTCTTTTCGGCCAGGGTAATCATCAGGCCAACCTCATCCATGTGAGCCGCCACCATCACCTTCAAGCGGCCGTGCTTGCCTCTTCCAGTTCCACGCCGCGCGGCGATCAGGTTGCCGAGGGAATCGGTGCGCAATTCCTCCACATAGGGCCTCACCTGCTCGCGGATCAGGTTGCGAACCTCGTGTTCGGTTCCGGAGACGCCGGCGGCTTCGGACAGTTCTTTTAGAAACATCGCAACCCCTCCACAAACTCCCTGTTTAAGCCCGAGATGAAATACGCCAGAAGCCGGGCCGAGGCTTTGACATCCGCCGGGGTAAGGGTCTCCACCGGGGTGTGCATGTTTCGCAAGGGAATGGAAACAATTCCCGTGGCCACGCCCGCCTGGCTGACCTGCACGGTGAAAGCGTCCGTCCCGCGCGGAGAGGGGTAAGGCTCGATCTGGCAGGGGATTCCGTACTCCTTTGCGGTGGCCACCAGACGCTCATAGATCGCCGGGTGCACCGCCACCCCCACCCCGATCGCCGGCCCTTTGCCAAGCGGCATCGCTTTTTGTTCGGGAACACCCGGTGAATCGCCGTAGGTTACATCGATCACCACCGCCAGATCCGGCGCCACGCCAAAAGTGCTGGTAATGGCGCCCCGATTCCCGACCTCCTCCTGAACCGTGGCCACCCCGTATACATCGACGAAGTGCTGGAGTTTTTGCAACTCTTCGAAACAACCCAGCGCCACCGCCACCCCCGCCCGGTTGTCGAACGCCCGGCCGGCCAGGAGATCGTTCTGCAAGGGAACCACTTCCCGGTGCACCACGGCTATATCCCCCACATTGACCAGCCGGGACGCCTCTCCGGCGTTCATGCCGATATCGATAAACAACCGTTCGATTGGAACAGCCTTTTCATAATCCGAAGGCTCCTGGATGTGCGGAGGTTTGGCGCCGATAATGCCGCGCAGGGGGCGTTTGCCGTAAACCGTGACCTCCTGCGCCACCAGGTTGCGTGGATCAATGCCGCCCGTCGTGGTGAAGCGCAGGAACCCCTTTTCGTCCACCCGGGTGATGAACAGGCCCACCTCGTCCATGTGCGCCACCAGCATTATTTTGGGCCGATTTGCATGGCCTGTCGTGCCGTCATCGCCTTCTCCCCCTTTGCCGTCAGGGCTTTCCCCCTTTTTGAGGGCGATGACGCTGCCCAGCCTGTCCACCCGGACCTCGGGGGTAAAGCGGGCAAACCACCGGGAAACAGCCTCCCCGACCGAGCTCTCGGAACCGGAAACCCCCGGCAGCACACATAACTCTTCTAAAACAGACCTGATCTCCATGATCAAAACCTCCGTCGAAAACCCCGTCAATCCTCTCCGGGCATGTACCTTTTAGTATTCTCCCCATTTCCGGGTTTTCCTCCAGATTATGGCAGGAAAACGTGCGCAAGCCGGTAAGAGAGGCCGGATCTTCTTTGCGCCGCCGGTTGATTCCGAACATAAACCGCCAGCGCTTTCTTGCTCCCGGCCAGAACCACCATCTTGCGAGCCCTGGTGATTGCGGTGTAGAGAAGGTTCCGGTTCATCAGCGCGGGCATCACCCAGCCAACCGGAATGACCACCACCGGGTATTCACTTCCCTGGCTCTTGTGGACCGAAACCGCGTAGGACAGGACCAGTTCGTCCAATTCATGGAATTCGTAGACAACTTGCCGGCCCACATCCAGGTAAGGGTAGTCCACGGAAACCCGTTGCTCTTCCGGATCAACATTTACCACCCGCCCGATATCTCCGTTAAAGACGAATTTCTGATAGTCGTTCCTGACCTGCATCACCTTGTCTCCCAGCCGAAAAACCGTGCCGCCGGAGGAGATCTCCGGCTTGGGGGGCGCCGGCGGGTTGAGGGCGTCCTGAAGGGCAAGGTTGATGGCTTCCACCCCGATCGCCGACCGGCGCACCGGGGTCAACACCTGGATATCTTCCACCGGATCGCAACCCAGGTGCCTCGGCAGGCGATTTCCCACCAAATCGACGATCAGCTGGCTCAACCGGCCCGAATCGTTCTCTTCGATAAAAAAGAAGTCCTTGCCCGCGTTGTTGAGGATCGGCGGCTCCCCCTGATTGATCCGGTGGGCGTTCACGACAATCATGCTTTCCCGAGCCTGCCGGAAGACCTCGGTGAGCCGCACGGAGGGAACAACCCCCGAGGCGATGATGTCCCGCAAAACATTGCCCGGCCCCACGGGAGGAAGTTGATCCGCGTCTCCCACCAGGACGAGCCTTGTCCTGGGGCCTACCGCTTCGAGCAGATGGTTCATCAGCAGCAAATCCACCATGGACACTTCATCCACCACCAGCACATCCGCTTCAATGGGGTTATCGGCGTTGCGCCCAAACCGCATGCGCGGGCGGTGGTCCGCAAGATCCGAACCAGCGGCGGTGATGCTGGCGAAAGAAGGCTCCAGGAGGCGATGAATTGTCTTTGCTTCCCGCCCGGCCGCCTCCGCCATGCGTTTGGCCGCCCGGCCGGTGGGCGCCGCCAGCAAAACCCGCGCACCCGTGCGTTCCAGCAGGTCGATCATTTTGCGCAAGGTGGTGGTCTTGCCGGTTCCCGGCCCTCCGGTCAATACCAGGACTCCGGCGTGCCGGCAAGCCTCCAAAGCCTGTTTCTGCTCTGAGGACAACTCAAAATCGCTGTTTTGTGGGCCATCGGGCGGGGCCGTATCGCCGGAAGCCGGAAAATGCGCCGCCGCCAGCATTCTTAACCGCCGCGCCACCCCCTTTTCAGCATGGTACAGCCAGGGAAGATAAACAACTGGCTGCCAATTTGTCAGCCACCAGACGCCCTCTGGCGATCAGGTCTCCCAGCACTTCCCGCGCGGAATCCTCGCCGACCCCCAACACCTCCGCGGCCTGGCCGGCGAGAATCTCTTCCGGCAAAAAGACATCCCCTGCTGCTTCGCCAGCTTGCTGAAGCAGGTACTGCAAACCCGCCGCGATACGATACCGATCGTCAGGCGCCACCCCCAACGATTGGGCAATCCTGTCGGCGGTTTTGAAGCCTATGCCATTGATCTCCTCCGCCAGAGCGTATGGATTGGCTTTTACCTTTTCGACGGCCTGGGAGCCGTAGGTCCTGACGATCTTGGCGGCATAGGCCGGGCTGATCCCATGCCCCTGCAAAAAGGCCATCATCTCCTGGACGCCCTTCTGTTCCGCAAATGCCGCGGAAATCTGCTTCGCCTTGACCGGGCCGATCCCTTCCACCTCTGTCAGGCGTTGCGGCTCCCCGGAGATTACCTTGAATGTGGAAAGGCCGAAATGAGCCACCAGCCGCTTGGCCGTGGCCGGGCCGATTCCCCGGATCAGGCCCGAACCCAGGTACTTCTCCATCCCGCCTAGGGTGGCGGGGGAAACGGACTCATGGGAAACCACCCTGAACTGGCTGCCATACTCCGGATGGGTGGTCCATTCTCCCTGCAACCGCAAGGTCTCTCCCGGATTTGCGGGGAAGATTCCCACCGCGGTGATCTCCCGGCCTTCCCCGGCCGGCTTGAACCTGGCAACTGTATACTGGTTCTCCTCATTACGGAAAGTGATCCTCTCCACGGTGCCTTCGATGGTCGTCATCTTCTTCCCCACACCTTCCAAGCCCACCATCAGGCTTGCACGATCAAGACCCTTTCTATCCGACCGTCTTCCACTGATCTCCTTCTGCCTGAATTCGCGTTTCGACCGGGCTTTCCTCCCTCAATGGATCCCCGGTTCACCCGAAACGATAAACAACCCCGTAACCACCGGGAGGGTAGTCAAAATCGATGTTCCCAGGCTGGCAGGCCATGGAACAGGCCCCGCATTCCAGGCACCGGCCAAAATAGATCCGCATTCCCACCTCCCCGTCCCACTCAAAGACATGCGTTGGACAAATCTTCAGGCAGGAGGCGATCAGTGGAAGACGGTC
>JAMCQP010000022.1:0-68584 GCA_023381695.1 Bacillota bacterium
CTGGAACGCACTACTTAACATCCAGAATGCCAGGTGGTTCCAGAGCAGGTCCTGCGGCCCGGGGAAGATGGCGCCCAGAAATCCGACCTTAGACAACCAGAGCTGCCCGGTCAGCCATCCGAGGACCGTCAACGCCGCCAGTACCCAGGCCAGGGTGTTGAGCGGCGAGGCCGGTGCTTCCTGCGGCAGGAACCGGATCTGCCGCAGTACCGCCTCCACCACCCGGGGAGACGGCGCATTCAGAACGGAGGGAGTTCTGAAGTGCTCTCTCAGGAGTTCTTCCAGATCCCGATCTTGATTACGATTTTGATTTCGATCCCGATCCCGATCCTTCTCCTTGTCCCTCATGCTTCTTCCTCCTCGAGGCAGCTCCGGAGTTTCTGTTTTCCCCGGTGTAATAACGTAGCGACAGTACCGGCGGGTACTTTTAGGATAACCGCGATCTCGGCGTAACTCCGATCCAGCTGATACCGGAGGACCAGGGCCGCCCGGTAGATGGGTTCCAGCCGCGCCAGGGCCTGCTCCAGGGAGCGGGCCTCTTCGCGGTCCACGACCGCATGTTCCGGGTTGCCCGAACGGTCTTTATCCACCAGGGTCCCGCCATACCCTGTCTCTTCCAACGGAAGCCAGTCTTTACGCGATCTGGCCACTGAAGTGGCTTCCCGCGCCGCGATGGTGAAGAGCCACGGTGCGAAGGGGCGGGAGGGATTGAACCGGGGAAGAGCCTGCCAGGCCTTTATGAAAGCGGAAATAGCGGCATCTTCGGCATCCGCCCGGGATCCCAGGATGCGCCCGCAAAGCGCCGTTACCCGGGGTTCGTAACGGAGAACCAGGTCCCGGAAGGCATCCTGGGAACCATCCCGCGCCTGTGAAACGAGTTCTTCATCCCTGGGTTCCTGCACCTTTTTCCGCCTCCTGCATGTTATACGATTTTACCCGTGCTTTTCTTTCAGGTATCGGCAACTATTTTTTAAATAGCCTCTCACGGAATCTGGCGATCATCATTACCACCGTGGACCTTCTTTGGCGTCGTGGTGAACCTGCCTCCGCCGTTGCGCTGGATGAAAAGGATGAGGGCACGCTGTTTAAATCCCCGCGAGAGTTCGTAGCGCTCGACAGGAGTGCGGCAGTATAAGTGTATGTCAGTGAAGGGGATATGCGCCGGATGTTGAATTAGTCTTTTGGATGAAAAACCCATTTAAGGAGATGGAGTTGAAGATTAACAAGGAGGGATACGGTGAGAGCCGAATCAATTGATAAGATCCAGGGTTATCTGGACTGGATGACCAGAAGATGGTGGTTTTTGTCCGCGCTGGCGCTGGCAAACTTCCTCATTCCCAGCTATGTTCCACGGGCTTATCAGCCCCAGGAGATACCGGGGATCATCGAGGCGGTCCTCTCTAATCCGCTTATTTACAAGTTTCCGGCCCTGATGGTACTGGCAAAGTTGATTCCCATCGCCTTGATTGCGGCAGTGGTCCTCCTTGGCGGAAAAGCGGCGCGGCTCTTTGATCTTTACGCGGCGGTATTGCTTTTCGCCCTGGCACTATTTCAGAACATGGCTTTCACTGAGAAGTACGGATTCGTGATCCTCTGGTCAAATGTGGTTTCCATCATGGTAGTGGCCATCTTTTGGGCCTGGGAAGCCATCGCGGCAAAGAATGATTTTACCGCGACGAAACAGCCGTTGTGGAGTTACTGGGTGATACCGGCGGCCTTCCTGGCGTTCTGGTTTCCGGTGGAGACCAGTTCCATTACACCGAAGTTCTCCATCCTGGAACTGTTCACAAACGAAGCCGGGTTGACCTTGTGCATGATGCTGCCGGTCTTCCTGGCGGTGCTCTCGCTGTATTATCCAAATGTCAATAGAGCCACCTTCAGGGTCACCAGTTTTGTGGGCATGATTTTCGGTTCTCTCAACCTGGTAACCTGGTTTCTTCTGAAACCGTCCATGTGGTGGATGGGGGTCCTGCATCTGCCGCTCTTTGGGATCTCCATCCATGCTTTCAGCCTTTCCATGACGCGGCCAGGCAGGGCAGCCAGCGGCGCGGCCGGAATCGACTCCGGCCGGCAGGTTTGATCTTAACAAGATTGATCTCATTCACCATTTATCTTATTTGTCAGTCCCGCTCAATAGACGAAGCAGCCAGGAAGGGCGAACGGCCTGAGCACTGATATAATTGGCTTTATATTTCCTGGCATCCGGGTCAAAGATGGGCACAATGAAGTTCCATACCTGACCTGGCTCCAGCCTGGAAGTCTCCGCAAAGGTTTCACCTGATTGAACATCGGATTCATTGTAGGTGCTAAAGTCAATCTTGATATTGCGGAATGGAATATCAGCAGAGTTTTTCACCGTCCCAACGATGTATCTGGTCGTTGGATTTTCACCAGTTTGAATATGCGTTTCTATGAGCTCGAGCTGAACTGGTTCCGACTTTCCTGAACTTTGCTGTTGTCTTAACTGTGAGAGCGTTCGTTCAGATGGGGTACTGTTGGCGTTAAGACCTAAATTCACCAACAGGATGCCTATGAAAATGATGGCCGCTCCCACGCTGCGTTTTTGGATTCCAAACCTTTCCAACGGTCTGATGATATTGATCAGCCCAAAAAGGACGATCAATCTGCCCAGGATAATCATCATCGAACTCTCCTTCCCGGTGTTTCTCCTCCCTGGCCATTCTATAACTGGAGGGTCACCGCTTTTTGGAGTCCCAATGCTAGAGTTATCGGCAGAGACGTACTGCAGGAGAATGGCCAATGCGGGGCGAATATAAATTTTGGGAATGGCAGGCAATCATAGAATTAATTGGATACTCCTTGCAACTGCGGGCGTCTGACGCGCGTCGCACTCATTTGAATTCATTCGTACTTTAAAAAGCCGGTTTTCCGGCTAATTTTCTTTGTTGGGACGGGGTGGGGAAGAGATGAAGATCGCGCCTTTTGAACTGGAACGCTGGTATGTCCAGTATGAGTTTAACGTGAAATACAATATCAGCGCCAGCTGCGGCCGGGAGACCACGACGGCGGAGCTGCTGGCCATGGCCGGCCCGGAGGGCAGGGAAAAGTACCTGAACCTGGGGCTGGACTATACGCAAAATCCCGGCGACCCGCTTTTGCGGCAGGAGCTTAGCAAGCTTTACGCCAGCCTCTCGCCGGATCAGATCCAGGAGACCACCGGCGCCTCCGAGGCGATCTTTCTCCTGATGAATCACCTCCTGGAACCGGGCGACACGGTGATCGCCGAGGCGCCCATCTACCAGTCCCTCTTCAGCGTGGCGGAGGCCGTGGGCGCGAAGATGAAGCGCTGGCAGCTGCACGAGGAGCATGGCTGGCAGCCGGATCTGGACGAACTCACCCGCCTGATCGATTCGCGGGCCAAAATGGTGGTCATCAACAGTCCGCACAGCCCCACGGGTTCGGTCCTCAGCCCGGAGATCCAGCGGGCGCTGGTCGAGCTGGCCGAGAAGCGCGGCTTCTGGCTGATCTCCGATGAGGTCTACCGGGGCATCGTCTACGATCCCCAGGCTCTCCTGCCTCCGGCGGTGGACCTCTCCGAACGCGCCATCAGCATCGGGGATATGACCAAGCCCTACGGCCTTGGCGGCTTGCGCGTGGGGTGGATTGCCGCCCATGACCGGAGTGTTTTGGAAGCCTGCTCGTCCATGCGGGATTACACGACGATGTGCAACTCCGCGCCCAGCGAGTTTTTGGCCACGGTGGCGCTGCAGCACCGGGATGAGATCCTGGCCCGGAACCTGGCCATCGCCAGGGAGAATATGGCGCTCTTTGCATCATTCGTGGAAAAACACCGGGATCGCCTTTCCTGGGTGAAGCCGCGGGGCGGGTTCACGGCGTTTCCGAAATATAATCAGGATGCGGAGGGCAAGAGATCCGAAACGGGCAAGAATATCTTGTCGTCCCGGGAGTTTTGCCGGCGGTTGGTTGAGGCCGAAAATCTCCTGTTGTTGCCGGGTGAAACATTTGGGCTGGACGGGCATTTCCGGGTGGGCTTTGGGCAGGATCCCCGGAAGTTTGCCGTGGGCCTGAAACTCTTTGACAGATTTCTGGAGAAGTGACCCGTTAACTGAAGTGATCCTTTTACGGGAAGTGCCCCGTTGACCAGAGTGTCCCTTCGCAAAGAAATATTGATGTGGAGGCGCAATCGTTGTTCTATAAATCGCGCACCACTCATTGCCACAGGGGGGTGGAAGATGGCCCAAGTTATCACGAGAGTCCGGAACCGCGGCCTGGATGTTTTCCTGATCCTGATCACCGCTCATCTCGTCACCCTGCTGGGTTCTGCGATGAGCCGGTTCGCCCTTGGAGTCTACATCTACGAGCAGACGGGGAAGGTGCAGGATTTCGCAACCATCCTCGTCGTCGGGTTTATTCCCGGCATCCTTTTGTCTCCGATTGCAGGTGTCTTAGTGGATCGCGGTGGTCCGCGCCGAATGGAATTGCGGTTGCCGTCACGCTCCTGATCTGGAGCCAGCTGGCCGTGAAAAAAGCCGGTAAGGCGGAGGCCGGCAAGGCAGAGGCCGGCAAGGGGCGGGAAAATGCAAAGAGTTCCTTTGGGCAGGACCTGCGCGAAGGGGCTCAGTACTTTCTGCGGCGCAAGCCACTTCTCTATCTGGTGTTGCTCTTTACGTTCATGAACTTCGCACTCGGTTTTAACATGACCCTGGGACAGCCTTATATACTGAGCATGGGAACCAAGCAGCAGCTCGGTTTTCTCCAGGCGTTATTCGGCGGCGGAATGGTACTGGGCGGTCTGCTCATGGCGACTCTGAAGATGAAGTCAGGCTACGTGCGGATGGTGCTTTTAGGCAACCTGGGAGTAGGGGTGACGATCGCCATCGCTGGCTTGAGCCGCGATCTCCGGGTTATCGGCCTCGCCTGGCTTGCCACGGGCCTTTTGATTCCGGTGGTTAACGCCACCGTGGTCAGCCTGCTGCAACTGCGGACGGGCCCTGGATACCTTGGCCGGGTCTTCTCGTTTTCCCGGATGCTCGCGTGGATCTTCTTGCCGGTTGGGCAGATCCTGGCGGGGCAATTGGCGGATCGATCTGTTCAGGCGGGCTTCCCGGCCCGGTCGGGCTCCTGGCTGGCCCCGCTGTTTGCCTCTGGAAAGCAGGGGAGTTACGGGATGCTGCTCGCGTTTACCGGCCTATTTATTATCCTCGCTGTGATTGGCTTTGGTCTATTGAAACCGGTGTATGAATTGGAAGGGGACCGCGCTTCATTAGTAAGGGACGGCGCTTCGGCGGAAAGGAATCGCGCTTCAGCGGAAGAGGCGGGATAGGTCCAGCTCCAGGCCGGGCAGGAGCGGGCTCTTTAATACGGTGCCTTCCGGAAAGGTCTGCCAGGCGGCCAGTTCGTAGCTTTGTAGTGCGGTGGCCTGGAGGGTGGAAATTTCGATGCTATGTCCTTCGAGGTACACGATCCAGAGCTCGTGTACCCCGTATTTGGCATAGGCGCGGCGTTTGGTCACCCGGTCCCATTCCGCCGTGGAAGGGGAAAGGATCTCGACGGCCAGATCGGGCGCGCCCCAGATATTGGCTTCTTTAATGATGCCGAGGCGCTCCCGCGATATATAGAGCAAATCGGGCTGGACCACGTTATGTTCACTCAAAACCACGTCGATGGGGGCATCGTAAACCATCCCCAGGCCGCGGTCTTCAATCCATTCCAGCAGAATTCTTAGCAATCTTTTGGAGATCTCTTGGTGGAAGACGCTGGGCGAAGGCACCATCCTTAGTTCCCCCTCCACAAGTTCATAGCGCAGCCCTGCCGGCATGCGGCAATAATCTTCATAGGTGAATCGCACAGCGTCAGCATCTGAATTATGATTTTTGGCTACTTCACGCAGCTCATCGGGCTTTTCCAAGAGAATCCCCTCCAATCCCCGGAGTTTTTACATCTATATACCCCTGCAGCTATCTTTATAGTAACACATGATCTAACAGGCTACAATGAATTTTCGGACGAATAGGCGCGAAACTGCCTCAGGACAGGAGGGTGGATGCCTTGCCAGCCGATGGAATCCAGCTTGCGGTAAAAGAGCTTGGGGAAGATGATGCGGCGTTCATCGCGGAGATTACCCGCCGGGCATTTTCAGAACCTTACCAGGCTCATTCTTATGTTCATGTTGATGCCCATGCGAAGACTCAGACTCAGACCCAACACGGCATACTGCCCCCGCCGTCCGCGACCCGGGACACCGCGGAAGAGATCAGGGAAGACAATGTATTTAATTTCAGAAGTATATTTTTCAACCAAGTCTCCGTTATTGACATAAATGGTAGATTCTTGATCAATTCCTTTATGCATTGTTCTAATCTCCAAGAATATCAAGGAATCCGCATATTGAAACGATTTTAACTCAAAATGCATTTCGTACGCAGCATCGCCTGCAATATTTTCTATGTCTTCTCTTGTTAACTGGTAGGGCTGTATGGTTCTATCAATTTTTTCGAAGTAACCCCCCTTAATTAATACACCTCTGTTGTTTGCGCTGAAAATAATTAGAGAATAGAAAATTGCCAAAGCATTATTCCATAGCTCGTTACAAATTGCCATAAGTTTTTCAATATCCCATATGTAAGGTCCCCAACTTATTGCCTTTGTATTAGGATCCACATCCCAGAGTTTAACTTTTCCATCATCGAGGATTTGAAATCTTTCATGAGCATAAGAATTTCTCAAGTGGGGATTCAACCCGATCTTGATTTGCTTTACTGGTATTGGATAGTTATTGATATGTTGGGCGATATTATCTATCAAACTCAGCTTTACACGCCCATCACGGTCCAATTTGTAGGGCTTTTTCTTTTTGGGGTTTTGGGAAGTTCCGATTGATATTATTATTGGGGCTAAAAGTGTAGGCAATAGTCCTTCATACATTACTTTATAATAATTTAATAACAGTTCGATTTTTTGATTCTGCTTCTCCTCTTTTTCCGCTTTTATTCGAGCATCAAAAGAATGGTTTAATAAGAATGGAATATGTGATTCCACTGCAAAAACCCCCCGAACCCCTGGGAAAATTGCCCAGGTAAGGAGGAAAGTAGATCCGGGTAGCGAATTATAATAGAGTTATCAAGAGTAATATGGCGGTATTGCAATGCATTTTTATTTATTGGGGGTTTTTGCATGTTCAAGGCGAATAATGCCCATCTTCAAGAAGAGATGTTTAACAGTTACTCTTCGCTGCACCCCAAAATACAGGAACGGTTGAAGAAAACCTGGGCTCCCATCTTCTATGAGCATGTGTTCTGCCAGATCGATGAAACACTTTTTGCCCCCTTGTACTCCCTGGATAACGGTTGCCCCAACTTTCCCGTCAATATCCTGCTCTCCCTGGAGTTCATCAAACATCTGAAAGACTATACCGATGAAGAGCTTGTCGAGCAGTTCTACTATAACTATCAAATCATGTATGCGGTGGGCTTGCGCAACCTGGGCCAACTCTATCTGGCCATTCGTACCTTTTACGAGTTTCGCGAGCGGGTGTATCGATACGCCGTGGAAAACCCCGGAAAAGACGACCTGATCTTTTCCCAGTTCGAAAAGCTCACCGCGCACTTCCTGGAGGTGGCCCAGATCAACACCAAGGAGCAGCGGATGGACTCCACGCAAGTCAGGTCCAACATCAAGCGAGCTGGCCGGTTGTCGCTGGCCTACGACGTGTTGGAACACGCCGTAAAAGCCTGCCCTCCGGAGATTCTTCCCGAGGAGCTCAAACGCGTGCTGGAACCGGACTACCGCACCGAAGTCCTATACCGCTCAAAAGGGACCCAGGCTCAAAGCCGACTGCAAGAGGTGCTCAACCTGGGAGTGCGACTTTTGGAGATCACCGCCTCTTTTCCGGACACCCAGGCCTCAAACGCCATCAGCCTTTTGGAGCGTTTTTTACAAGAGCAAGCCTCTTTCGACTACCAGCAAAACGCCTGGAAAGCCAAAGATCCCAAGGAGATTGCCTCAAGTTCCCTGCAATCGGCGCATGACCCGGAGGCCACCTATCGCAAAAAAGCCGGTCAAGGGCAAGCCGGGTATGTGGCCAATCTGGCCGAAACCTGTGCCGAGGAGAACCCGGTCCAGTTCATTAGCGATTACACCCTCAAAAAAACAACGTGAGCGATCCACAAATGCGCCAAGAGCGCCTCCCGGTAATCCGGGAGAAAATGGCCGTCACCGACCTTTACACCGATGGCGCCTATTACCGCCCGGAGGAAGAGGAACCAGCGCCGGGGATCACCATGCACTACACGAACATGTCCGGAAGCAAACCTGCTCCCGAAAAACTCCCGTTGACGGCGTTTGTGATTTTAGACCAACAAATTATCGTCTCTTGCCCCAACAGCCAACATCCCGCGCATAGCTACTTTGATAAACAGGGCAAAACGCTCTCGGCGTACTTTGACCTCCATCTCTGCCAGCAGTGTCCCATGCGGGAGGCTTGCCCGGTCAAGTTGCAGAAAAAGAGCGCCGTTTTGCGCGTCAGCCAAAAAGCCGTGTCCGCGGCCCAAACCCGCGAGCGCATCTCCGTGAAGTGCGAACATCGCGAGTCCACCAGCAAACGCGCCGCCATTGAAGGCACCAACTCGGCGTTGAAGCGGTCACACGGCGCCGGCAGGTTGCAAGTCCGCACCCTGGCCAGATGCAAAGTGGTGTTCGGCATGAAAGTTATTGGCCACAACTTCCGCCAGCTGGTGCGCTTCTGCCAGGGCGATATCCGTGAGAAGGCGAAGTCATTTAACCTGAAAACACACCAAGGGGTACTTGCCCCCATTTGAGCTTAAAACCTGGGATATGCGGGAGGTGAACACCTTCCAATCGACCAGTTTGGAGGCCAAAATGAGCTAAATAGCCACTTTACCGAGTTAAATCCCATTAAATTTCGAAAGATTTGGATGAGAACGGGACCATCCACCTGCTTTCAGCAGGGGAATCAACTTTGAGCTATGTAAAAGGACGGAAGGTCTTTTTGCCACACACAAATGGCCGGGGAATTCACACCATAAAGGCAAGCGAGCGTAGCGGCACGAACACGCTTTAGCTGCATCTCGTTTAAAAAATATCTGGTTCAAAACCCTTGCGAAAATCTGTTTGGGTGTTATATAATATTGATGGACGGGTTTCGGCCTGCCGGCCCGGTGGTAATCGAGCCTCCCCCCGCCTGGAGTGTTGGGCCAGGGAGAATCCCGGTGGAGGGGGAGGTGGGGCTTATGGAGATACGTTTGTTCGAACTCTCCATAATGATCGCTCCGGTGGTAGCCCTGGCGGCTATCACCGCTCTCGCACCTCCTGTGCTTCGCGGTGCCTTGGCATCCGTGCCAAATGTAGCCTGGTGGCGAAGATGCTCCGACATAACAAACAAAAAAGCTAGGGATCCAGTGGATACCTAGCAAACACACCTACATTTCCGCTTACTCCCGGGTCGCAACACTTGCCGGGGAAGATGCCCGCTCCCAACGGGTGTCTCCCCCTTCGTTATGCACAAGTTATTTTCTTTTGTCAATCATTATTTCGGAGGTGCATAAAATGCTTGCCCCTGATGAACTAAGGAAAGCGTTTAAGATGGTGGAAGAAGAAAACTGGGCTTTCCGGGCTTTTCTCAAAGCAACGGAGCCGGATGACCTGGACAGAGTCGTAAACGAATGGCACAAAACTTTATTTGCGGAAATGGATTGCAGATCATGCCAGAACTGCTGTAAATCAATGACGCCGGCGCTTACCAATAAGGACGTTGCCAGAATCGCCGGGGTATTGGGGCTGACTTTTGATGATTTCCGCACTAAATATCTTAAGGAAGATGGCGGAGAATGGATTGTTAACGGCAAATCCTGCCCATTCTTGACTAATGATGGGTGTTCCATCTATGATTACAGGCCAAAGGCCTGTCGCGAATATCCATATACGGATAAGAAGGAAACTTCCTCAAGACTCATGAGCCTGGTTGCAAACTGCGCGGTTTGCCCGGTGGTATTTGAGATCTTTGAGAAGTTGAAGAAAAGATATTAACAGGAGTTTGAAGAGTACGAATCAACGCCGGAAGATCAGTTCCGGCTGTAATGCAACTTCAGCAACTCCTCTTTGAAGGCGGGCTTTCTGGGATATTTTTCAAGCAGCGACTGTGCGATCTCTCGGGCTTGTTCGCGCCCGCCGGCTTCGGCAAGCGTCTGGATCAGCGAACAGACCTCCCGGTAGCCGTTCCTTGAACTTGCTCTCGAGGCTTCTTCAAAGATCTGCCTGGCAAAGATCTCATACACCTCTTCCGCAAAAGCCGGAATCAACAACGTATAAAACCTGTCAATGTAAAAAGGTCTTGCCCTGACATAATCCAGAAGCTTTTGAAGTTCCCCTTCTTCGATGAGAATCCTGGTATAGGTATCGTGATGCTCCCGGCGCGCTTCCATCCGGCTGATGATCTCCGGATAAACGGTCTTCCATTCACCTTCGGGATAAGTGTGTTTGAGATTTAGGTAGTACTCAAAGCTGCCTTCGAGAGTCAATTCAAGGGCCAGATCGCGCTGCTTGTCCACTTGCCCCGAAAGCCGGCAGGCCTCGTATCTGAATTGCTTCCATTTCTTAACCAGACCGTACAGGCCTGTGTCGTGCTTCTCGCCTTGAAGCGCCAGTTTTTCGGCTCTGGGGTAATCCTGGCGTTCCAGCGCATCTTTGATCGCCATTTCCCTGAAATCCGGAAGGTCAAGGTGCTCCTCCAGGTATTCCTCGGCCCGGTCCTTTCCGTCAAAATCGCTGATCATCTGGTAGCGGATCATGGAAATTCTCTGGAGCATATACCCGGAACTCCACGAATCGTCGTCAGCCTTATCCTCCATGGAGTCGAGATGGCTTTCAAATGCCTTCCGGCGCTCGGGGGTAGTGGCAAGGTCCGAGCATGACGACAGGAGGCTCAACTGCCAGTCCGACCAACCATCGTATAGGTCATTGGCCGATTCTTCCAGGAGTTTTTTAAAGATGGTTTCCGAAACAGTAACATCCGACGGGAGATCTTCCTCGTTTACAAGAATTTCGATGGCGTTAAGGGTTTCTTCGATTACTCCTCCAATATACCCGTTAGAGTCATCGGCGTATTGGATCGCTGACGCCATCTCCCGCAGGACACAGAGGTAAAGGTCCAGCGCATGTAGGGATTCGCCGGAGGCAGCGGCATCATCGGCTTTTTTCAGCGCCATCCGCGCGCCTTCCACGGCGCCGGCGGCTTCACGAAAGGATATAAACCCATCCGGGTCGCTATGCTGTCTCAGATATGTTTGGATCAGCTTGACATACTTTTTTAGCTCGTCGTCATTGTTGCTCCTGGCGAAATCAAGTTCAATCCGGTCCGCGATCTCCTCGTACTCCGCGGCGATGGCCGCCAGGAACTCCGCAAGCTCTTCCCTGGATCGGTTGGAGAGGATCTCCTTGATCCGGCCATGAGGACTGCGATCTGCTTTGCCGTTGTGACTCGCTTTATCGTTATGATCCGCTTTGTTGTCAATATTGGAAAGCTGCCTTGCGGCAGGTTGTTCCAGCATTTCCCTCAGCGCATAAAAAACCGCGGCTTCGTGTTTGCAATACGGACCCATATCATACGGACAGGTGCAGCCCGAAGAGAGGATGCCGCCGTCATCGTCAAGTTTCACCGTGACAAGATAGTCGTCCGTGCCGGCCACTTCAGCATTGAAGGTGTTTTCAGCGGTTCTTCGAATGGAGGAGATGCATTCATTCCGGTAGTAGTCCCAGCCCCGTTTAAGGATGATATTTTCAATGAAAGTATCGAAATCATGAAGGTGCATCAGCCTACCACCCTTACAGGGATTTTATATATGGGGATTTTATAGGGATTTTGTGGAATCCGGGGTTTTCTGGAACAAGTATAGCATAACCGCCAGCTTTGTAAAAGGGGGCCGCGGACTTTTTGCAATCTCCTGGAGGGATGGTCGAGCAAGGGGTGAAATGATCGATTAGATCCGGAAGATCGGATAGATCTGGAAGATCGGAAGATCCGAAACCACAGCAATGCGGGGAACCCAACAGCGTAATAAATATCTTAAGGAAGACGGTGGGGAATGGGTTATAAACAGTAGACCCTGCCCATTCTTGACGGAGCAGGGGTGTTCCACCTATTATTCCAGACCAAAGGCGTGCCGGGAATATCCATTTACAGATAAGAAAGAAACTGTGTCAAGACTCGTAAACCTGGTTGAAAACTGTGAGGTTTGTCCGGTTGTTTTTGAGATATTTGAGAAGCTGAAGAAGATATATAAATGGGAGTTTGAAGAGTATAAATTAACACCTGGATATCAGCTCTGGTTGTAATGCAGCTTCATAAGTTCCTCCTTGAAGGCGGGTCTCCTGGGGTACCTTTCGAGGAGCTACCTTTCGAGGAGCGAATGCACAATCTTTCCTGCGTGTTCCTGCCCGCCGGCGTTTGCAAGCGTCTGGATCAGTGAACAGACATATCTGTAACCGTGCTTTGAACTTGCCCTTGAGGCTTCTTCAAAGATCTGCCCGGCAAAGATATGGTACACCTCTTCCGGAAAAGCGGGAATCAAGTGCTTATAAAATTTGGCGATATAAGCAGGCCTCGCCTTGACATAATCCAGAAGCCTTTGAAGTTCCCCTTCTTCGATCAGAATCCTGGTATAAACCTCATGCTCCCTGCTCGTTCCATCATCCGGATAATGCCCGGATAAATGGTGATCCACTCACTTTTGGCATAGGTGGCCTTAAGTCTCTCATAATAATCAAAGCTGCCTCCCAGAATTAGTTCAATGGCCAGGCCGCGCTGCTTGTCCAATTGCCCCGAAAGCCGGAATGTGAAGATGCTGTTCCAGGTATGTCTCGGCCCGGTCCTTTCCGTCAAAATCGTTGATCAGCTGGTAGTGGATCATGGCGATGCAAGGTAGAGGTCCAGAGAGTGGGGGAAATCAACGCCATCGGCGGCGGCGTTGGCCTTTTCAAGAGCCATTTGCGCGCCCGTTACGGCTCCTGCGGCTTCATGGTAAGATATAAACCCATCTCTGTCGCTGTGCTGCCTCAGATATGTTCTAATCAGCTTGACGCAGTTTTTTATCTCTTCATCATTGCCGCGGTTACCGAAATGAAGTTTAATCCGGTCTCCAAGCTCCTCATATTTCCGATGCGAGACAATTGCAGTCCGAAGAGAGTATGCCGTCATCATCGTCAAGTTTCACGGTGACAATGTAGTCGTCCGTGCCGGCCACTTCAGCTCTATAAGTATTTTCGCCGGTTTTCTGGACGGAGGAAATGCGCCCGTTATCGTAATAATCCGAGCCGCGCGCAAGGATTATGTCATCAATGTGATCTTCAAAATCGTGAAGATTCATAAGCCTCATCCTTAATTCTGTTTTTCTGGCCACAAGTATAGCATAGCTTTCAGCCTTTGCCAATGAATTGGCTATTCACCACAAGGTGCATGCCCGCAAAGTGTACGACTTCGCCAGCCGCCACCAAGCCGGTTTGGATTGGCTGGCCGCTTATCAAATTCCCAACGATGAGGGAATCAAATACGCCAAGGAAACATAACCATACCAGCATCAAAAAGAAAGTCATAGCTTTAATTAGGCTCGGAGAAATGGTATAATATCTTTTGGTGATCTTTATGTCATTAAAAATCCAGGAAGAATTAGAACAAGCGGTTAAAGCGCTCTCAAGGAGCGTGATGCCCCAGAAAATATATCTCTTCGGCTCTCATGCCAAAAGCTCTGCTGATGGGGAAAGCGATATTGATTTATGCATTATTACCGAAGTTCTGGGAAAGAGGAAAATTGATATTATTCGGGAGGCCAGAAAGGCTCTTTCTTCGGTGCTGGAAACGCCTATGGATCTACTTGTTTATGATCTTGATGAGTTTTCCGAGCGGGCAAGGCTTAATACAACCTTTGAACATAAAATTTTGCAGGAAGGTATATTGCTGTATGAACAATAACCAAATTGCGGGAGAATGGTTCCAGTATGCCCAGAGAGACCTGGAATCGGCAAAATACCTTCAGAATATGCGGCCAGTACCTATTGAAATTATTTGCTACCACTGTCAACAAAGCGCAGAGAAAAATCTTAAAGGGTATATCGCTTTAAACGGGGGACAAATCCAGCGCATTCATGATCTCGTCGCCTTAAACAAGGTTTGTCTAGGATATTCCCCTGAATTTTTCGTTATCGAGGAAGACTGTATTCAGCTTACTGACTATGGAGTGCAGGCGAGATATCCGTTTAACCTTGGACTTAATGAGTCAGATATGTTGCTTGCGATAAAGAATGCAGAACGGATTCAGGCTTTTGTTCAGTCGAAAGTCTCAGGATTGCTGTAGGCATATGACCCCGGTCCGAGCATCCTGATAAATGACCTCTTCGGCGTAATGGCCCTCGTGTTTTTCATCCATGAAGCAATCCTCGCTGAGGGATACGAATCGCTCCTCCTCCTCGCTGCAGGCCCTCATTGGGGCCGCCACCGCCACGGGGTGAAGCCGGGTTTCGGGGAAGTACGCCGCCAGCACCTGCCGCGCCGCCAGGGGACCCGCCAGGGGAATGGTGAAGAGCATGGCCACCAGGTACCCTCCCAGGAGGGCCAGGGCTACGGGGCTCCCCACCACCGTCACGAAGGCCAGCACGATGAGCACCGGTCCCAAAACCAACCCCGCCAGCCCGGTCAGAAAGCCCCTGGTCCAGGTTTCCAGCCGGGGTATCGTTGCCGCTTCGACCCGGGCCGGGTAGAAGAGCCACAGGAGGATGCCCAGGAGGATGATCCCGGCGAACCAGACGGCATCAGCGATCCGTCCCACGCGATACCAGTTGATCTCCTCTCTTTTCCGGGTCAGCTCGTGCCTGACCTCACCCTGGATCTGGGCTGATTTGTCGATCTCCGCATTTTTGGGGCTGTAGTAGGTTACCGCCCCGGCTATTTTTGTCTCCGGCAGGATCAGAAGATCTTCCACGTGGGCCCTGACCAAACCGTCGACCTTCCCCCCGAGGGTAGCCTCATTGGCACCCACCAGGAGATCGCCATTGACGGTCCCCAGTGCCTCCAGGCGAGCGTGCCCGCCGATAATCCCGCCCCCGACCACCGCCGAAGGCCCGATCAATGCTGATTCGGAGGCTATGGTGACGTTCTTCCCAACCGTGGAGTTGAGGGTGATGCTCTGGCCCGCGGCGCGGATGTTTCCCGCCACCGGGCCGTTCACCGTGATATTCCCCCCCGCGGCCAGGAGGCTTCCCTCAACCCGCCCGTTGACCACCACCGTCCTTGCTCCCACGATCAAATCCCCTCTGACGGTCCCATCGACGACGGCGGTCTGCCCGGCGGCATACAGGTCTCCGTCTATGACCCGATTCTTCTCCACCACCACGTTTTTACCGCTGGCGAACTCAAAAGCCGCCAGTCCCGGGAGGCTGAAGAACGCCAACATCAACATCGCCGCTACGCCGCCGGTTACTAACCGGCCCATCTTTGCATGAAATCGCATGCTCATCACCTCATCGTCATGTATTTATGTTTTGGTCTTGTATTTGTGTTTTGCCTCGTCAACTGGCGGCCCGCCGGGGCAGACGGGCCGTCAGGATCATCGCCGTCATGATTCCTGCCAGCACCAGCGGAAACAGTTCCCCGAACCCTGAGAGGAGCAGGGCTTTTATGGCCTGGAACGCGCCACTCAATATCCAGAATGCCAGGCGGTTCCAGAGCGGGTCCATGGACCCACGGAGTAGTACGGCCAGAACCCCCGCTTTATCCAGCCAGAGTTGCCCGGCCAGCCATCCGAGAACCGTCACCGCCGCCTATGATCCGAGGTTTTCCGTAACTGGTTGGCATATGGCGTGAAAAAGACTCAGTAAATGAAAAAATTTTATAGGAGTTAGAAGGAATTTGCGGGAGCATTGGCGAAAACGTTATCTGAAAACGTTGTCAGACATCGTTTTCAAAACTTGAATATCGAGGGAAACACCAGATGGTTGCGACTATCAAGAACGTGGCCGCAGAAGCCAGTGTATCACCGAGTACGGTTTCTCGTGTGATCACCGGCAAAGCTCCAGTGTCATCTGATAAGAGAGAGAAGGTCCTTGCGGCCATAAAGAAGCTCAACTACCGGCCGAACATTTTGGCTCGAGGTCTGAAAAGCAAAGAAACCAAGACTCTTGGACTGATCTTGCCAAACATTACCAATCCCTTTTTCGCTGAAGTGGCAAAGGGGGTGGAAGATGCTGCGGATGCAGCCGGGTACAACGTAATTCTGTGCAACGCCGGTGACGACGGTGCTAAAGAAATCCGCTATCTTGAAGTTCTCCACAAAAAGTGGGTCGATGGCATAGTGTACGATACGGTTGGAGTGGATACGGTTGATTACCTCCGAACCATAATGGGTGATGGGATTCCCATTGTTACCATGGACCGGGAGATCAAAGGGCTGCCGGTTGATGCGGTGTGTCTGGACAATGTAAAGGGGGGGTATATTGCTACAAGATACCTCATCGCCCTTGGCCATCGAAAAATTGCTTTGATTGCCGGGCCAGTATATATTTCGACCACCACTGATAGGGAAGAAGGTTACCGGCGAGCGCTGGACGAGGTCGGGATTCAACCCCGTCCTGACTTTATTCGTTACTTCTCTTACGATTTTGAAAGTGGCTTTAACGCGGCAGCAGAACTACTTTCGTTCGATGATCCACCTACTGGATTTATCTGCGCCAACGACATGATTGCTTTGGGAGTAATTCAACAACTTGAAAGAAAGGGTTTCCAAGTTCCGATGGATTTTTCTGTCGTGGGATTTGATGACATTTACGTAAGCAGGCTCGTGAAACCTGCCTTGACCACAATTGCGCAGCCGAAATACGAAATGGGGCAGAAGGCTGTCGCCTTGCTACTGGAACACATTGCGCGGAAAAGAAAGAGGCCGAAAACGGCGCTCTTTGCTCCAGAGCTTGTTATCCGGGAATCATGTGGTGAACAAGTTCGAAAATAGCAGTAATTATAATGAGTATAAGTAGGAAAGGGGTGCCTGCATGGGGGTTTTTCCACAGAAGGAAAATGCGCTTACAAAACTATTCGGCAAGAAAAAGGTAGTTATTGGAGTAATCCATTCCCTTCCGCTTCCCGGATCGCCATATTACCGTGGAGGTTCTTTGGAAGAGGTATATGATTTTGCGGTTCAAGAAGGCCTCTTGTACGCCTCGGGCGGCGTCGACGGATTGATAGTGGAAAATGCATGGGACATACCCTTTGCAAAACCTGAACACATCGGCTTCGAAACAGTTGCTACCATGGCGGTCATGGCTGAGCGAGTACGCAAACAAGTCAGCCTTCCTGTTGGGATCAATTGTTTGGCGAACGGGGTCTTGCAGGCGCTGGCGGTGGCGAAGGCTACAGGTGCCGGATGGATTCGCGCGAATCAATGGGTTAATGCCTACATCGCCAACGAGGGCTATATTGAAGGACCAGCGCCGGAGGCGATGCGTTACCGGAGCAGGATCGGGGCGGACGACGTATGCGTGTTTGCAGATGTTCATGTCAAGCATGGAAGCCATGCAATTGTAGCGGACCGCAGCCTGGCTGAACAGACTCTAGATGCAGAGTGGTTTGCTGCGGATGTTTTAATCGCCACTGGCAATCGGACTGGCGATCCAACGTCACTCTCCGAAGTAAGTGAGATCAAAGCCAACACCCAACTGCCGGTTCTAATAGGCAGTGGAACGAACGAAACGAACGTAGCTGAATTACTTTCCGTGGCTGACGGGGTTATTATTGCCAGCTCTCTTAAGAAAGATGGAGTGTGGTGGAACCCCGTTGATAAGGATCGGGTATCGCGATTCATGGAATTGGTGGAAAAGATTCGCGGCTAGTGCGATTATATGGAGGAGGTTCAAAATGAACGGGCAAATCTCGGACTTTCCTCTTAAGCGTTTCGCGGAGTTCTTGGATCAGCGGAGAAACGCGCATGTGGATTTCCTTCGTCGGCTTATACAGACAGATACGACCGTTATTGGGCATGGCTGGGATGGAGGTAATGAAGCAGCCGGCCAGCGACTTGTTCGAGAAAGATTGGCTGCCCTCGGATGTGAAATTGACGAGTTTATTCCCGATAATGACCGCCTCGCAAAATATCGCGACGCCGAAGGAAATCTGGGCCATATTTATGACAACCGCCCGATAGTGGTTGGGACTTACCGTGGCGGAAACGGCCGGTCCCTTATCCTTAACGGTCACATCGATACAATGCCGGTTGATAGCCCTGAACAGTGGCGTTGCAATCCATTTGGCGCGGAAGTGGTTGACGGACGGGTGTATGGCCGGGGGGCCTGTGATATGAAGGGAGGGCTTGCGGCAGCCATCATGGCCGTTGAGGCGCTGGTGGAGTTCGGCATTGAACCAAAGGGAAACGTGATCATCCAAAGCGTGGTGGATGAAGAAGGTGGCGGGAACGGAACCTTAGCGGTATGCGACCGTGGTTACCGGGCTGATGCTGCGATTATTACCGAGCCGACGAACCTTGAAGTTCGGCCGGCGGGCATGGGTTTTCTCTTATTCGAAGTCACTACTTCGGGTCGAGCACTTCATTCGAGCTTGAAATGGCAAGGAGTAAACGCCATCGAAAAAGCAATCAAGCTCATCGAAAGCTTGCAGGAACTTGAACATCGCTGGATGATGACCAGGCGGCACCTACTTTTACCGCCTCCAACAATCAACCTGGGAGTGATTGAGGGTGGAAGCGCTTCATCCACTGTTCCAGACCGGTGTACGTTTAAAATCTGTCTGCACTATCTTCCGACAGACGATCCCGACGGTTTCGGAACCCAGGTGGAACAGGAAATTGTCGATACTCTGATGCAAACATCCCGGGGTGATGGTTGGCTTTCCGACAATCCCCCCGTAATCCGCAAGTATCAAGCAGGCGCCGGTTTCGAAACGAGTGTGGACCATCCCTTGGTCAATATCATCACCGAGGCGTTTTCGGAAATATCTGGGCAACGCGCTGCTGTCACCGGTTGTGGGTTCGGTTGTGACGCGAGACATGTGAATAAGATTGCCGGGACGCCAACAGTGGTCTTCGGTCCTGGAGATCCTTCGGCGGCGCACAGTGTCAACGAGGTCTTACCACTTGATCAGTATTTCCGGGCTATCGAGGTCCTGGCGATGACCATTTACCGCTGGACACGTTCATAATGCCGGGGGTTGAGACAATGAACAAGACCTTATCTTTAGGATATCTTGAGATGAAGAGCGACTGGGAACGCCTTCTGGGACTAGGGCCGAAGTTTATGGGGACGAGATCAGCCGACAAAGCGGCGTCTTTCCTGGCCGAGCAATTAAGTATCGCCGGGTATGAAGTCATGCGCCAAGAGTTTTCTTATCTGGGATGGGTTCTTAAAGGAGAACCGTATCTTAAAATTATCCGTCCTGTAGCACGCCGGGTTGAGGCATATCCATTTTTATGGAGCGGTTCAACCGGTTCTGGCGATACCGCAGGGAACATCAGCGGCCAAGTGGTGTACCTTGGTAAGCACAACATCTGGGGCATGTACGATTGGGACAAGTTCGCGATTACGGATGAAAGCGGTGCGATCCTGGGCTACATTTCAGGTCGGCCGGCAGGTCCCGCCATCCCTCAAGTTCTGTCGCATGGTAGCAGCCGTTTGCCCCATTTTATCGTTGGGGAAAGCACTTTGCGGGAACTGCATGAGTGGATCGGTCGGAATCTGGATCCCATTGTTGAGGGATCCATTTGGTGCGAGTACGCACCGGGAACTGTTGGCGCAAACATAATCGGACGGCCTCGCGTGAAAAGTCCAGGTCAGCGGGTTGTTGTGAGCGCTCACTATGACACAATGTATAACACATCTGGGGGGTATGATAACGCGGCCGGGAGTGCGTGCTTGCTTGAACTTGCCCGGCGGCTGTCGAAAGATCCGGTGGCCGGTACTGTTGAGTTCGTATTTTTTGGCGCAGAAGAATGGGCTTTGGCAGGATCGAAAGCATATATACAAGCAGCTTTGGAAAGCGGGAACATGCGAGACATTAAAGCTTTGCTCAACCTGGACGGCGTGGGCCGAGGAGATGAACTTGAAGTTTGGGTAGGTCCGGAACCGTTTGAAACGGTTGTACAAGGCCTCATAAGGGAGACTGGCAAGACTTCCGGGAGAGAAGTGGTATACAAGTTTCCTCCCCCGCCCGGCAGTGACCACGCTCCTTTCTACACCGAAGGGATACCAGTTTGCATGTTGACTTTCAACGATCAGCCCATCTTGCACCGGCCGGAGGATGGATATGATGAAAAGAAGTTGCAGAACATGGCTTTCACAGTTGATTTGGCAGAGAGACTCGCCAGAGCGTTTTCCGAGCCGGCTTTTCTGGCTGTTCCCGGACCAGTTCTCGGTTCGGGGCTTAATATGCAATAGTGCCCTACTTACTAAACCAGTACAAACGAAAGGAAGGTTGGACTCATGAAAAAAATCGGTGTTTTGCATATAGAACTATCAGCTGTAATAGCCTCAATGGCTCACGAGGAGTACCTGGTCATTGGTGATGCTGGATTGCCCGTTCCGGATGGAGTAAAATGCATTGACTTGGCGTTAAAAGACGGTGTTCCCGGGTTTTTGGAGACGCTTGAAGCAGTCATGAGCGAACTGAAGGTCCAGGAAGCCATAATTGACACCGAAATGGCCGAAATTAGCCCGCACATCCGAGAGGGTCTGAATAAGCTGGTTGCAGGGGCTTTTCCAATTAAAGCTGTGCCGCATCGGCAACTGAAAGAACTGACCACGCGGGCAAAAGCCGTCGTAAGGACCGGGGAATTCACCCCGTATTCAAACATCGTATTGGTGGCTGGGGTTTTATTCTAGGAGGTGAGAATGGCCGGAAAATCATGCTGTGCGTCCCGGGCATCAACGTAGTCGGATCCCGTACTCAACAAGAAGGAGGAAACCTGAATGAAAAAACTTATACGTGTCATGGCAGTGCTCCTCGGTGTCGCTCTTCTCATAACCACAAATGCTACAGCTGCCAAGAAACCAGTCATCGGGGTTACCACGATTACGCTCCAGGCGGAGTTTTTCCAGGAAGTAAGCAAAGGTGTTCATGATGCCGCTGCAAAGTATGGGGTTGACATTCTGGAGAATGATCCACAGTACGACGCTTCTCGGCAAGTCTCCGCCATTGAGAACTTTATGGTGCGTAAGGTAGACGGCATTATAATCCTCGCCGTCGACCCGGTTGGCGTAATTCCTGCCATTGAAGATGCTGTAAAGGCCGGTTACCCGGTTATCGCCGTGGACGCTTATCCGAAAACGGATACTCTCGCAGCCTTCATCGGTACAGCTAACTATGACGCCGGCAAAGAACTGGGGCAGTGGACGGTTGACTATGTCAAGAAAAAGATGGGTGGTAAAGCCAATATCGGCATCGTCTCAGCTTTCAATTCGCCTATTCAGTTGGAACGGCAAAAAGGGTTCATTGAAGAAGTGAAGAAACTGCCCGGAGTTAAGATTGTATCTGTGGTTGATGGAAAGAATATCCGCGAGGAAGCCCTGAGCGCCGGTGAAAATCTCATTATGTCCAGCCCGAACCTCGATCTGGTGTATGCTACGGGAGAGCCTGCGGTTCTTGGCGCTCTTGCGGCGATAAAGAGCCAGAATGCGACCAGGGTCAAAGTACTCGGGTGGGATCTTACGGCAGAATCAGTGGCCGGTATCAAAAGTGGAACCGTGCTCGCGATGATTCAGCAGGACCCGTATCGGGAAGGTTACGTCGCAGTGGAGTCAATGCTGAAGGTACTCAAGGGCGAGAAACTGCCAAAGAACATCGGAGTTCCCGTTAAGATCTACACAAAGGAGAATATAGCTCAGTTTAAATAAGGGATATGATCTCTGGTCAGATGAGGAGGCCAAGGGGTTAACGGCTCCGATCAGAACGTTAACCCCGCTACCCTCTTCGCAGACGTAGCACGCTGCCACCTGGAAGGAGTGATTTGAACTGAGCAGCCCAATCTTGAGGTTAGAAAACATCTCGAAAAGCTTTCCGGGAGTCCGGGCACTGAGTGGCGTCAGCATGGAGCTAAAGGCTGGAGATGTACACGCACTTATCGGAGAGAATGGCGCAGGCAAGTCTACCTTGATTAAGATTCTATCCGGCGCCTATATCAAGGATAGCGGGGAAATATTCATTGACGGTAAGAAGGTAGAGATTGGAGGGCCGCAGCATGCTTTGCAGCTGGGGATCAGTGTAATCTACCAGGAACTCAATCTGGTACCCTATTTAACGGTCGCCGAAAACATCTGTTTAGGCACAGAACCACTTCGGAACAAATTGGGTTTTATTGACAGAACAGAGATGCTCAAGCGGGCGAAAGCGCCCCTTGAATTCATTGGTGTTGATATCGATCCTCGAGCGCTGGTTGCTGATCTTTCTATCGCCCAACGGCAAATGGTGGAGATTGCCAAAGCCATTTCTCACGACTGCTCGATTCTCGTAATGGATGAGCCGACATCGTCTTTGACGGAGAGTGAGACAGTTAAGCTTTTTCGGGTAATAGAGACTCTGCGGAACCGCGGGGTAGGGATTATCTATATTTCGCATCGCCTTGAGGAGATCTTCTCCATGGCCGATAGAGTCACGGTATTACGCGATGGCGAACTGGTTGGTACTTTGCCGATCTCTGCAGTGGACAAGGACAAACTGGTAACAATGATGGTCGCGCGGAAGCTGTCGGATTATTATACTCGGGATCAAGTTGAAGCATCTGAGGCTGTTCTAAAGATCGAAAACCTCTCTGATGGCAAACGGCTGCACGGAATTTCCTTGACTGTCAGGCGCGGAGAAGTGGTCGGACTTGCGGGCCTGGTTGGATCCGGCCGTACGGAACTGGCACGATGCATTTTTGGCATAGATGCGTTTGTCGAAGGTGAAGTCATGGTCTCTGGCAAACCGGTCAGGATAGGGTCTCCTCAGGAGGCAATCACTTTGGGAATTGGATATGTTCCCGAAGATAGAAAAAAGAGCGGCTTGATTCTCAAAATGGCTGTTCGGGAGAACCTGTCAATGGCCAGGCTGAACACTCGCAATGGCCAAACTGCCGAATTGTTGTCGCTTGGATCGTTTATCCGTAAACGGGCGGAAGAAGCGCTGGTAGAAAAGTATATAGAACAGCTGAGCATTAAAACGCCCTCTCACCGGCAGAACGTGGCAAAGCTCAGCGGAGGAAATCAACAGAAAATAGTTCTGGCCAAGTGGTTGGCTATCGAACCCAAAATACTCATTCTCGATGAACCAACCAGGGGAATTGACGTTGGCGCCAAGGCGGAGATTTACGCCTTGATCAATGAGTGCACGAAGCGGGGGATGGGCATTCTGATGATTTCATCCGAACTGCCTGAGATTCTTGGTATGAGCGACCGGGTTTTGGTGATGAGCGGTGGCCGCATCAGGGGCGAACTTGCCCGTGAAGAGGCCAATCAGGAAAAGATTATGCAGTTGGCTATCTGATAAGGGGAGGAAAGAAATGAGCACTAACCCTTCATTACGGGTGACAGAGCTGTCAACGCGCAATGTGCAGTTGACAAAATATGTTTTACGTTCCGGAATTCTGGTTGCCTTCATCGCGTTGCTCATCATTTTCGCGTTTACTGCACCGTACTTTGCCACTTTCGAGAACTTGCGAAACGTACTTCGGCAGGTTTCAGTAAACACCGTTGTCGCGGTGGGCATGACTTTTGTGATAATCCTGGCCGGCATTGACCTCAGTGTGGGCGCGATTGTGGCTTTGATCGGTTCCCTTGCGGCAGGTTTCTTGCAGGCCGGCTACTCGCTGTGGCTAGTCCTCTTGCTCATGGTTGCCATCGGTGCGGCCAGTGGGGCAATCAATGGTTACTTTGTGGCCTATCAAGGCGTGCCGGCATTTATTGTCACCCTCGCCACCATGACGATTTATCGCGGATTAGCGTTTCTTCGAACTGGAGGATATGCGATTCCGATCGCGAATGATGCATTTCTTGGGCTTGGACGAGGTTATCTTGGGCCAATTCCAACGCCGGTAGTAGTGATGGTGGTCATAATCATCATCGGGCACGTCATTCTGACCATGACGAAATTCGGGCGTCATGCTTTGGCGGTCGGTGGAAACGAAGAAGCCAGCCGCCTGTCCGGGGTAAATGTTGAAGTCACCAAGCTCCTGATATATACGATGTCCGGAGTATTAGCAGGCATTGCCGGGATCTTGCTTGCCGGACGTTTGGGTGCCGGCTCAGCGAATTCAGGGACAGGGCTTGAGTTGGATGCCATTGCGGCAGTGGTCCTTGGCGGTACCGACTTGATGGGTGGCCGTGGTACCATTACTGGTACTATATTGGGAGCCTTTATTATCGGTATCATCAGTAACGGACTCACGCTGTTAAACGTGGAACCGTTCTATCAGATGGTCATCAAAGGATGCATCATTCTCTTTGCAGTATGGTTTAATATCTACGGCCATCGCAAAGGTGCCATTGGCTAGAAATCAATCAAACCGCTGTGGGTCAGCGAGTTAATAGCAGTATATCCTGAGGAGGTCAGTTCGGTGGTAGAGCAGTTGAAAGTTCTTATTGCAGGAGAATCGTGGGTCACAACATGCACTCATATCAAGGGGTTCGACGTTTTTGTCAACAGTAATTACGAAGAGGGGGTAGAGTGGCTTAAAAAAGGGCTGGAAGAAAATGGTGTGGCAGTGGATTACCTTCCGAACCATGTCGCGGCGCGAAAGTTCCCGACCACAATGGAGGAGCTACGGAATTATGACGTGGTAATCTTGAGCGATATAGGGGCCAATACGCTTTTGCTGCATCCGGATACCTTTACCAAGTCAATTCCCACTCCCAACCGTCTTGGTCTTCTCAAGGATTATGTTGCCTCCGGTGGCGGGTTGTGCATGATTGGAGGATACCTTACTTTCCAGGGGATTGAAGCAAAAGGCGCTTGGCGTGGAACCCAGGTTGAAGAGATTTTACCGGTGAATTTACTCCCGGGCGATGATCGCGTTGAGGTACCGGAGAGTTTCAGTCCCCGCATCGTCGGCTCGACGCATCCTGTTTTGCGGGGAATCCCCCAGAAGTGGCCCATCTTCCTGGGCTATAACCGGCTAATACCAAAGCCGGAGGCTGTCGTTTTAGCGGAGCATAACGAGGATCCCTTCATTGCTGTAATGCAGTATGCTGGAGGCCGGACAATGGCGTTTGCCTCAGATTGCTCGCCGCATTGGGGACCGCCCGGATTCACAGGGTGGAAGTATTATCCAACTTTCTGGGCCCAGGCAGTTAAGTGGCTTGCCGGAAGAGATTAGGAACGGAGAAGGTACTGGCCGTGAAAAAGACACTCTTTGTCGCAAACGTCCCTTCCAAAGCGTCATCCCCAATGCCAGCCTTGATCCGGAGGTATAAACGTTGCAAAATCAAGAGCGTCAAGTGCTTGAGTTGTTATGTCGCCTGATCGCGATTGATACATCCAACCCACCAGGAAATGAGGCGGCTTTAGCGCGGTTAATCGCCCATGAGATGACGGTAATGGGACTTGAAACCTCGTTAAGGATGCTTGACGGAGGCCGTGCAAATGTTGTGGGTCGAATCCGTGGCAGTGGCAAAAAGCCTTCACTGGTTCTACTCGGCCATCTGGATACTGTTCCGCCGGGGGAAAGCGCCTGGTGCACCGGCCCGTTCCAACCGGTCATCCGGGGAGGGAGGGTTTACGGGCGTGGAGCGTCCGATATGAAAAGCGGGCTGGCGGCAATGATCGTTGCATCAGGCATTCTTGCCCAGAGACGACATAAACTGGCAGGTGATCTTATTTTTTGCGCTACCGCAGACGAGGAGGCTGGAGGTTCTGGTGCCAAAGCGTTACTCGCCGATGGGTGGTTGAAAGAGGCGGGGTACTTAGTATTGGGTGAGCCAACAAATCTCCACATCGGCATTGCCGAAAAAGGCGCACTTTGGCTTGAGATCGTCACAACAGGTAAGACAGCACATGGAGCCACACCGGAACGGGGAATCAATGCAATTATTTACATGAATCATATAATTAATGCTCTTACTGGTTGGAATTATGGCTTTGACAGCCATGCACTGCTCGGAAAACCGACACTATCCCTGGGCACGATTATTGGTGGGGTTAAAACGAATGTAGTACCAGATCATTGCCAGCTCACTCTGGACGTAAGAACCCTGCCCGGTCAGGATCACGCGGTATTGCTTTCTGATCTGAACAAGTTGCTCCACCAGCTCGAATTGCAGATTCCGGACTTATCTGTTGATGTTCGGGTAATTAACGAACGTCCCCCCATTGAGGTCAACCCTGATTCACCGCTTGTCAGAGCGGCTTCCGAGGTTGGAAGCAGAGTTTCTGGTAAATTGCCAAACCTCGTGGGAACATCTTATTATACCGATGCCGCCATTTTGACACCTGTTACAGGCATCCCGGCAGTATCAATCGGGCCAGGTGATCCAGGCCAGGCTCACCAACCTGACGAAAGCGTTTCTGTTGAAACATTACTGAAGGCCATCGACTTTTACGTCCAACTCGTTAAAAGATTACTCGAATAAGCTTTGCGTCCGGACGAAGCAGGAGGTTTCTTTTGTTTTCTTGCCATGCAAAATAAATATATTTCGGTGCACTCGTGCACTCTACCACAGATTGTCTAGAATGGGTGCATCCCCAAAGCGGTAAAGGAACTGTTTTATCTCAGTGATGGTGGGTAACGCGGGGATTGCCCCCCTCTTGCTAACGGTAAGGGCTCCGACCGCTGTTGCAAACCGGGTAGCAGCACTTATCTCTTCGAGATTTGGAGCTTTTGCTTTGCCAATACCGACGAGGTAACTGGCAAAAGCCGCGCAAAACGCATCGCCGGCGGCAGTAGTATCAACCGCATGTACTTCATAAGGAGGTACATGTATCTGAATGGTCTGCGTTGGTGCCATATGAGTGACAGCGTAGGGATGTTGCGTAGTTAGAAACGCTCCTTTGTCCCCCAATGTAATGACCGACACCGGCACGCCCTGTTCTGCGAGCTTTTGGCCGGCTATAACGGCAGTTTCAACTCCGTCAACATGTACACCGGTTAGATATTCGGCTTCGGTTTGATTAGGCATCAGGTAGTACATTCCGCTCAGTGATAACTCTGCAACTCGCTGGGGCGGCGAGGGCGTGATGAAAAGAGGTATGCCTTGTTCACGTGCCCAGGTAACAAGAAACTTTCCACCCTCGTGCGGGAATTCAGCATGCAAAAGGATAGCATCTGCTGCAAAAATGGCCGCTTGCGCTCTCGAAAGAGCCTCCAGCGGGAATGCATTATTAGCGCCTCCATATGAGAGGATCATGTTATTGCCAGCATGATCCACCGCGATAACTGACAGACCGGTGGCCTCTTTAGGGTTTCGGAAAACGTAGTCGCACTTAACGTCTAAGGCTTGCAATGTATCGAGAGCTAGTATACCGTTGGTATCATTGCCTACTGCGCCTAAAAGATAAGCTTCCGCACCCAACTTTCGGCACATCACAGCTTGGTTGGCCCCTTTACCACCAACGACCCGTTCCATTGTGTCGGTTACAACAGTCTCGCCTGCCTTGGGTAGCAGTTCGAAAGGCAAAATATAATCGATATACAACGTCCCTGCTATGGTGATTTTGGACATCTTCATTTACTATTATCCTCGCCCTGGATAATGGTCTCATGTTTGGACTCTTCTGTTTTGCATTTCGACATACTGTTGCATTCCACCTGCTTAATACAACACAAAGGGATAGAGCTGGGGCCGGATCTGGAGATTATCCCGATGACCTGGAACGACGCGCGAGTGGCTCTCACGTGGTTCAGGGCATGACTTACAGCCCCGCGCGTGGCAACGGTGGCTGTGCAGAAAGGCGACATCAGCTCGGAACTGGTTAAGCAGGTGCCCGGCGTTCGCTTGATTGAAACAGCTAACCAGGAGCAGGCCCTCGAAAACCTTCTCGGCGGCAAGGTGGCGATTTCGAATGATAAAAACAAGCAAGCGGCACGAACACGATGAGATAGTCGGGTTTAGAGAGGGCTCGGCTTACCCAGTTTTGCGCGGAATTAAAGCCCCAGGAGCGCCAGATACGACTTTTGCAACGAAAACTCGACCGGCAAAGGAGGGCGAATAACCCCGAAAATTATCATGCGAACGGGACGGTAAAGCTCGGTGCAAAGCAGTGGAAAAGGTCCAAGCGATCTCAGGATAGCCTGGATCAACTTCGGGAGATTCAGCGTAGACTGGCTGCGCATCGCAAGAGTTTGCATGGAAGACTCGTCAATGAGATTGTGGAGTTGGGTAACGTCTTCAAACTTGAAAAGCTGTCCTACCGGGCCTTCCAAAAAGAATTCGGACGGTCGGTGGGTTTGCGTGCTCCGGGCGGGTTTGTCTCGGAACTACGCCGTAAGGCTGAGAGTGCTGGCGGCAAGGTGATCGAGTTTCCCATCCGAAACACCAGGCTATCCCAGAGGTGCCACTGTGGTCAGGTCCATAAAAAACGCTTGTCGGAACGCTGGCAGGGGTGCGCCTGTGGGGTTTTCGCTCAACGGGACCTGTATTCGGCGTTTTTGGCGCGATTTGTGGAACAAGAAACCAACCAGCTCCACGCGGGCCAGGCGGCTGAAGCCTGGACGGGTGCGGAACCGCTCCTGCGGACGGCGTGGCAGCAGGCCGTAACCAACCAACCTGCAAGTGGGAGGAGCAATCCTTCCTCCTTCGGGGCAACCCGGAGTTGGAGCGGGTCGTCCGTGGAAGGGGAGATAGCCTGTACCAAGGCCCGGGATGTTGTAGCCTACCCTTTGGGGACGGCGAGAGCCCGGGAGAGGTAGCGGTGGTTCTCTCTAAAACCCCCTGGCTTTAGCCCTGGGGAGGTTTAGAATATGTTACAGTACAGATAGATAAATATTGTCGAAAGCTTGAGGAGGGATGGCATGGACATCGAGCGTGAGTGGCTAACGGTGCAGGAAGCAGCGGACTATTTGGGCGTGGCCCGGCCCACCATTTACAGATGGGCCAAGCAGGGACGGCTGCCAATTTACAAATTGGCGGAGGGCGTGGCCCGAGTGAAGACCCAGGACCTGAAAAAGTTTCTAGAAGGAGCCAGGCCTTTATATAAGTCCGGACTTTCCCTGGAGCAGCCTGCCTTGCAAGACGAGCAAGAGCGGAAAGAGCTATTGGCGAAAGACCCCATCTTGAAGGTGATCGGCTGCCTTTCCGGAGAATCTCTCTCCAGTGAAGAGATTGAAAATGAACTCTATGGGAAGGGTTCTGTATGATTTCCAGATCCGTCTTTATAGACACCTGGGGCTGGATTGCTCTGGGGCACCGAAGCGATCCTCGCCATACAGAGGTGAGCCAGTTCTACCAGACGCTCCGCACCAATAATGCCTTGATCTACACCAGTGATTACGTCCTGGACGAGGTGGTCACACTCCTCTTCCGAAGGATAAACCCCAGATATCCTTCACTGACTTGACTTCCATGGTCGTGATGAGCGAGTGCCGGATAAAACAGGTCCTCACCGAGGACAAGCACTTTTTCGAAGTGGGGATGGGCCTGCAAAGAGTGCCTTGATTCAGCGTAAAAGTATCTCGAGACCTCACTCCCTTTGGTCGGGGTTGGTCGCCCTTCATGGACAACCTTTTGGTGAGGTCTCGCTTTTTTATCTCGACCCTCGATCACCTGCTACAGCCGGGCGCACTGGAGAAGGAAGGAGATGCAAGTTTGCCGAAATAAACAACAGCGGGTCAGGAAAGACGGCCAGGAAAGATAGCCATGAAAGATGGGGTGCAGGGACTGATGCAGGTTCAACAGGTACGCATGCTCTTGCAAAAGTATTCGGAAGAAGAACTGCGCATACAGAGAGGATCTCTGGTTGCGTGAGTACGAGGCTTGTCTGAAAAGAGGTATCAAGCCAAGGAGGGAACTGGTGAAAGCCTACGAGATGTGGCGGCAAAAAAGGTGGGTGGTATAATTGAACCCCAAAAAACGGAGCCCCATCGCCCTTTCTCTTCTTTTCACCAGCATCCTTGTGCCGCTTTTGCTTTTTTCTTCGTCCCCCACGTCCCCCAACACCTGCGCCGCCGCCAACGACACTCCCCGCCCTCCCGGCCGGACCATTCGGGTCGGTGGGGACAACAATTATCCGCCGTATGAGTATGTGGATGCCAACGGGGATCACAAGACCGAATATTTAAAGATAGTGGGGGAGCCGCTCAGCCCGACCACTTATTCCGCCGTGGTTTTAAAGGGCAACACCGAACTTCTCAAACTCTTGAACAAAGGCATTGAGGCCATCAAGAAAAACGGAACTTACAACAAAATCTATGGGAAATGGTTCGGCGAGGAGATCATCGATGAATCCCGCGTGCTGAAGGCCCGATTGACGATCGCCCTTTCCTTTGCCGCCTTGATCTGGATGGCCCTCCTGGTCATCTTTTACTGGAACCGGACCTTGAAGCGGAAAATTGATGATCATACCAGGCTTTTGCGGGAAGCCAACCAGAAACTCCTGCTTCAAAAAGAACAATTGGAGAAGAGCAACCGGCTGAAGGAAAAGATTCTCGAGAACTCCTTGAATGGCATCATCGCCTGCGATCTTGAGGGAAACGTCCTCTCTTGCAACTCCATGGCCCAAACACTGCTTAACTTACCGTCGTCCCGGCCGGATTCGGTTCCGGGTGTGCATATCCCCGGTTGCTTTGAGCCCCAAGCACATCGATCTGGCCATCCGGGACAAAACCATTACCAAGGTTGAGGAGAAGCCTTACACCGGCCCGGATGGAGAGGGACGGCTGTTATCCTATGATGTGGCGCCGATTTTAGACGCAACGGCGCAGCCGGAGGGCGTGATCATCAGTTTTCGCGATATAACCGAGGACAGGCGCCTCAAGGAACAACTTTTTCTGCAGGACCGCATTCAATCGCTGGGGCAGATCGCCGCCGGCGTCGCCCATGAACTGCGCAACCCCTTGAGTTCCATTCAGACCACTTCAGAATCGACTGGGGATAATCGATTCGCGCCGCTCATAAACATCGTTGATCAGATCCTTTAGCCAGTTTAACACTTGCCAGGCGTCCGTCGTATTCAGCACTCTTGCCATGGTGAGATGCCTGGGATACAAGGTTATCAGGCGGAACTCTTTCATAAAAGTCAAACTGGACACATTCCGGTTATAAGTGGCGTTCTTCAATACCGCTTTAAGGTATGGCATCACCCCGGTTATCTCTGTTGACAACTGAGCAATCAGTTGGACCTTTCCAGGATCGGCGCTGCACGGCGTAATGAAACTAATGGAGATATCCTTCAAAAACATCTTCTCACCCGCCTTTAAAACTACACGATCTTTAAAACCGCACGATCTTCAAAACCGCATGAGCTTCTTACCGCCCGGCCTTGCCGGCAATCTCGGCCAGGGCCTGAACGACGCTATCGATCTCCTTTATGGTATTGAAATATCCGATGCCGAATCTTACCGTCCCCCGGTCGATGGTTCCGATGGTTCGATGCGCCATCGGAGCGCAGTGAAGGCCGGATCTGGCCATGACCCCGTAGCCCTGGTCCAGGACACGGGCTACGTCTGGCGCCATGACGCCCGGGACGTTGAGAGAGACGACACCCACCTGTTTTTCCGGATCCTTTGGCCCGTAAACCTCTATGCCGGGAATTCTTTCCAGGGCTTGAAGGAAATAGCCGGTGAGTTCCTTTTCCCTGTCCCTGATCCGGCCGATTCCCTCGTGCAGGATGAAGTCGACTCCCGCCAGAAGGCCCGCTATCCCGCTTACATTCAAGGTTCCCGCCTCGAAACGATCGGGGAGGTGATCGGGCTGACTCTCCAGGATGGAATCTCCTCCGGTTCCCCCCTCCTTGAGAGGAAGGAGTTCCACGCCTTCGCGGATAAACAGGCCTCCCGTCCCCGTGGGGCCAAAAAGGCCCTTATGCCCCGTGAAAGCCAGTAGGTCGGCCCCCAGCGCTCTTACATCAATGGGATAGATCCCGGCGGTCTGAGCCGCGTCAATCAGGAACGCCACCCCTCGCTCCCGCGCCACCGCCCCGACCTCGCCGGCCGGCAGGATCGTCCCGGTGACATTTGAGGCGTGCGTCATCACCACCAGCCTGGTGTTGGGCCTGATGGCCCTTGCCACATCTCCTGCCCGGAGAGATCCGTCTCTGGAGCAGGATACCACCGTGATTTCGATGCCCCGCTCGTTCTCCAGCCTCTTTAAAGGCCGCCACACGGCATTGTGTTCCATACTGCTGGTAATCACGTGGTCGCCGGCCTTAAGAAGCCCCTTGATGGCCAGGTTGAGGGATTCCGTGACGTTTGAAGTAAAGACGATCCGGGAGACATCGTTGATGCCAAAGAGCTTCCCAAGGGCCTCGCGCGCCGAGAATACTACTTTATCCGCCAGAAGGGCCTGTCTGTACGCTCCCCGGCCGGAACTTGCCCCGATCTCCCGCATGAAAGCGTCCACGGCCCTGTATACCGTTTCTGGTTTCGGATATGAGGTTGCCGCGTTATCAAGGTAGATCCCCATCTAAGCCCCTCCCTGCGCCCTGGGTTTAGCACAAGCCAAAAGGGACCCCGTCGTGCGTCTGTGTCGGTATCGCTTCAAGACTTGTACTGCTTCAATATATGACGAGGCTGGCGAAATTGAGCCTGGGGCGATTTGAATTGGCCCCACCCTTTTATATTTCTCCTCATTGGGGGGCAACAAGAGTGCTCGATGGGGGATTAATGGCTGAAGACGCCGGGCAGAGTGGGCCTTTTCCATCAAAAAGAAGAAAGTAAGCATCTGCTGCGGTTCTTTCGATCTAGTGCGGCTCAATGCGACAACTCTCTTCATTACCGGATCGCAACACTCGCCGGGGAAGACCGGCTCGGAGACGAACCCCTGGCACTGGAATTGCTTGATTTGGTGGCGGTACTGGAGAAGGAAGGAGAAGCAAGCTTGCCGAAATAACCACCAGCGGATCAGAAGAAAACCAGGAAAGATAGCCGGAAAAGATAGCCAGGAAAGATGAGCCAGGAAATATCGGAGTGCAGGGACTGATGCAGATTCAACAGGTGCGCACGCTCTTGCAAAAGTATTCGGAAGAGGAGTTGCGATTGCTCGCCGCCGAAATTTATAAGTGCATTCCTAAAAAGGTGATCGCAGAAAAAGAGATCGATGCGCTGCTGGAAAATCTTCAAACCGTGCTCCAGACCCGGAAACAAAACCGCAAGACGGCCAACCGTCCCGATTTTGAAGCCGTCGCCCGGGAAGCGGAGGAATTCCTTGCAAACGCCGGACAGCAGTATTACTTCGCTCCAAACCGGGTCATTCCCAAGAGCCGGCGGCCCAAATGGCGCTTCATCGCCAAACGGTTGCACGATGAATTGCTCGCGCTTGGCCAGGATGAGGAACATCTCCCCCAGGTAAGCGACCTCATGACCCGGCTTTATGAGCTGCTTTGTAAGGCGTGCCGCCAGTATCTTTTCAGTTCGGACGATCCCTTTCGGTCCGTGGGCATCAAGCAAAGCCAGTTTTTTCGGGATGTGGTCGCCCTGCGGAAGAGAGCCGGTATGCCGGCGGAGTGGATAACGTCCGCCATCAACCTGATCGCCGACCAGGGGCTCCACAGCAGTACCCTTTCCGAAGACCTGATCGATGCCTTCCTCGAGTTTTTGAACACGGCGCCCTTGAAGGAAGAAGCGGTGGCCCAGGCGGATCACCTCCGCCGGAAATACGCCGCGCAGGGTGAGAACAGCCGCAAATATCCGGACTATCAAGTTCAGGAGAGGAACGACACCCTGGTGGAGCTGGTTTTCCGACTGCACATGGCTCTGGCGGATCATGAGGCGGCAGTCGATTATTTCAAGGATCATTATGATGAAGCTGGCCGTGATACCGCATTCGCTTATTTGCAAAGAGGCATCAAGCCAAGGAGGGAACTGGTGAAAGCCTACGAGTTTGCACAAAAAACGGGCCGTCTCCCGGAGTACACCGGCTGACGCACCTTTCAGATGCCGAAAGGGGATCGCGCAAAATAATTTATGCGCGCGCGTGTAATTAAAGATTGGTCGTTTCCCCCGCCGCGTTTTTTGCGCCGCAATCAGGGCATAGAGCGGTTCCGTTTCTGGCGATGTGCACCACTGAAAACAGTTGCCCGCAGGAGGGGCAGGCTGGCAATTCCAGTTGGTTGGCCGCCACGTTGTAGTAAAGCTCCAGCGGCGCGGCCAGGGATTTATGCTGGACCTCGACGATCAACTTTACTTTCGGCAGGATATAGACGGTGGCGCTGTCCAGCCAGCACTCCACCCGGGATTTGAATTTCTCCACAATGTCCTGGCGCCGTTTTTGGTGATCGGCTCGGGTCGCGGCCAGTTTCTGCGCCAGCTTCTGGCGCCGCGGGTCATCCTCGTCCAGGCGGGCCAGGCGCTTCTCAATTTCGGCGGCGATGCCGGCGTAGTAGGCTTCCAGCCGTTTCTCTTCCTCCTTCAGGTAGCCGTGCATCCGGCGTTGAAATTCCGAAAGATCCTTTTCAATCATGGTCGGCAGAGCATTTTTGGCGATCTCATACGCTCTGGCGTAGCCGCAGGAGGCTGCAGGGGCCAGTTTCAGAAGCGCTTCCCCGGGGCCGGATGCTTCCGCAAAAAAGATCCCGCTCAGCCAGGGAAGCTGGTAGGTTACGTCCCTGGCGGCCGCCAGATCCACCAGCACCGGATAAGCCGCCTCCTGTTTCTCGTCGGAGATGAACCGCACCATGAAAAGAAAGAGGAGGTACTCCACGCGCACCAAGGCGCTGGATTTCAAAGCAGGCCTCTTGCACCTGACGAAGTCGAGCTTTTTTTCCACCCGTTCCAGCAGGCCGGGAGGGACGGACAGGCGGTCCACCACCGCCAGTTTTTGCGTGACCTTCCCCAGGGTCTTGCCCAGCTCCACCGCCCTGTCCAGCAGGGGATGCCCGAAAGTGACAAAATGGGCGCCGGGAGTTTCCCTTGCGGCGTCGTAATCGAAGGCCATGGTGATCTCCGCGGGTGTGTCCAGGGCCGCTGCGGTTTCCGCGGGAAGCAGGGCTTCCACCAGGGCGTATTCCGGAACATCCACCAGGGCTCCCTGGGAAGCCAGCAGATCCAGCATGAACCGTTGCAAATCCAGGCCTGGTTTGGAGTTTTCCGGCCGGGAGAGCGCTGGATCGTTCATAGCCGTTCACCTGCCTTGAATAAACTTTGGCAACCTTGCCAAAACGGCATGCCGCAAGGTTTTATCCGAAGAGGGCTCCGCATGCTGCTTCACCCGAAGAGGGCTTCATCATGCTGGCGAGCCGTGTTATAGCGTTCTTTGGACTGGGCCAGGGCCTCGCCCAGCTCGGCAAGCCGGGCTTCCAACTCCGCGTCCGTCCTGGAACCCGCCCAGATATCCATGAGCAGGTCTTCAAAGTCCCGCTCGTCGGACAGTTCTCCCAGGATCATGTCCAGTTCGCCGACCACCAGTTCGAAGAGATTGATCTTCGAATCCAGGAGGGTCAGGAGATGCGCCTCGATGGTATCCGCGGCAGAGAGGTTGAAGATGTGCACGTCCTTGGTCTGGCCAATCCGGTGGATCCGTCCGATCCGCTGTTCAATGCGCATGGGATTCCAGGGGAGATCGAAGTTGATCATCACGCGGCAAAACTGCAAGTTGCGTCCTTCGCCGCCCGATTCGGTGCTGAGCAGGACCGGCGCGCGCTCCGCGAAGCGCTGGATGGCCTCCTCCTTCTCCTGCCGGCGCATTTCACCGTGGAACTGGCAAAATTCGATCCCTGCCGACTGGAACATCCCGGCGAGCAGTTCCTGGGTCCTCCGGAAGCTGGTGAAGACGATGGCCTTCTCGCCGTTTAAGGCTTGGATGAGCCGGATTAAAGCCTCGGCTTTCGAGGAATCCCGGAGCTCTTGCGCGGCGGCATGAAGCTCGTGGAACTGTTTTTGGGCGGCGGGATCGGCCGCGTTGGCCGCCAGCCGGGCCAGGGTGGGAGCGACCGCCTGGACGCTGCTGCCGATTTCACGCTGCAAGGTCTTGAGCACCATTTGCATGCTGGCGGAGCGCTGGTGCAGGAGGTATTCCCGCCGTACATACCCGGTGATTTCCCGGTAAAGGGAGGCTTCTCCGGGGGTCAGGCGCACGCTGATGGTATCCGCCCTCCGCTTTGGCAGGGGGACGCCGCAGGAACTGCGCTTGTTGCCGATGGTATCCGCGGCAGAGAGGTTGAAGATGTGCACGTCCTTGGTCTGGCCAATCCGGTGGATCCGTCCGATCCGCTGTTCAATGCGCATGGGATTCCAGGGGAGATCGAAGTTGATCATCACGCGGCAAAACTGCAAGTTGCGTCCTTCGCCGCCCGATTCGGTGCTGAGCAGGACCGGCGCGCGCTCCGCGAAGCGCTGGATGGCCTCCTCCTTCTCCTGCCGGCGCATTTCACCGTGGAACTGGCAAAATTCGATCCCTGCCGACTGGAACATCCCGGCGAGCAGTTCCTGGGTCCTCCGGAAGCTGGTGAAGACGATGGCCTTCTCGCCGTTTAAGGCTTGGATGAGCCGGATTAAAGCCTCGGCTTTCGAGGAATCCCGGAGCTCTTGCGCGGCGGCATGAAGCTCGTGGAACTGTTTTTGGGCGGCGGGATCGGCCGCGTTGGCCGCCAGCCGGGCCAGGGTGGGAGCGACCGCCTGGACGCTGCTGCCGATTTCACGCTGCAAGGTCTTGAGCACCATTTGCATGCTGGCGGAGCGCTGGTGCAGGAGGTATTCCCGCCGTACATACCCGGTGATTTCCCGGTAAAGGGAGGCTTCTCCGGGGGTCAGGCGCACGCTGATGGTATCCGCCCTCCGCTTTGGCAGGGGGACGCCGCAGGAACTGCGCTTGTTGCGGATCATCACCTCGCGGGTCAGGGTCCGGAGTTGCTCAACGTTGCGCGGCTTGAGGCGATCGCCGCTGCTGATATATTTCCGGGCGAAAGCAGACGGCGTCTCCAACTGGCCGGGGCGCAGCAGGGTGATCAGGTTGTATAGTTCCTCGAGGCTGTTCTGGATCGGGGTGGCGGTCAGCAACAGAATGTATTTCTTCTTTAATTCGCTGACAAAGGTCCAGTTGAGGGTGGAACGGTTACGGCACCGGTGCGCCTCGTCCACAATCACACATTCGAAGAACGACGCCAGCACCGCCGAACGATGCGGCTCGCGCTTGACGGTGTCCAAAGAGGCCACAATCCGGTCGAAGGATGACCAGGGGCTGGGATCTTGCTGGAATTTCGGGTCGTCGAAGACCACAAAGTCCAGGTTAAATTTGGCATGGAGTTCCTCCGCCCATTGTTCCACCAGGGGCGACGGGCAAAGGACGAGCACCCGCCTGGCCAGGCCCCGCATCAGGTACTCGGTCACCACCAGGCCCGCCTCGATGGTCTTGCCGAGGCCCACCTCGTCGCAGAGCAGCGCGCGGCCGCGCATCTTTTGCAGGACCTCCCTGACGGCCTTCAACTGGTAGTCGAACGGGAGGATCTTCTTTACCACATTGAGCGAAAGAAGCGTGTCAAAGCCCGGATTGGCGCCCAGGACGGCGGCTCGCTGGTGAACGTACTCTTCCAGCGGCCCGGCGAATTTTCTGCCGGACAGCGCGGTTTCGATCTCGGGCCAGGCTTTGTCGAGGAATTGGATGGCCGGGAGCGGGAGCACGGGCGCGGGCGAGCGCGGGGCCACCACTGCCGCCATGGACGCTGCTTCGGCTGCCGCCACGGATGCTGCTTCGGCTGCCGCCACGGATGCTGCTTCGGCTGCCGCCCCGACTGCCGCCACGGACGCTGCTTCGGCTGCCGCCCCGACTGCCGCCACGGACGCTGCTTCGGCTGCCGCCCCGACTGCCGCCACGGATGCTGCCCCGGCTGCCGCCCTGGACACTGCTCCGGTCGCTGCCACATCCGCTGGCTTTGCGGCATCTGGCTGGCGGCGGCGTGGCTTGTTGGCGCCGGCAGGAACCTTGTGGCCGGGTTGGCGGGCCGGTCCGCCCCTTGCGGTTCGAGGTTTCCTTTCCGGCAATCCGGCGGGTTCTTTTGCGGCATGGGCGCTCCTGGGAACGCTGGTCTTCAAAAGGGGAACCGGCTGGCTGATTTGAAGCACCAGGTCAGGACCGGGGAGAATGGTCGCCTGGAGAATGCTCGTGGGGAACCGGGAAAAGAACCGCTTTAACTCGGGAGAGAAGAGGACGTTGTCGCTGTTGTGCAGGGTGGCCTTGACGCTGCGCTGATCTGGCGAGACCAGAATCAGAGGCACCACCGCCGGCCGTTTAGGCAAAACTTCCCGCAGGGCGCGGTCCAAAACGATGATTCCGGCATCAAGGTAAAAACGTTCCAGGGAGAATATGGTAGTCTTTGACTTGGGGGAGGTGGTCTTCAACCGGGGGGAACGCCGCTCCATGGCGAGATTTTCCCTTCTATGTGGATTGCGCTGATATTTGGACTGGATTCGGAGGACTTTCGAACTGAATTCGGAAGTTTTTCGGAAGGTTTTTGGTCGGATTCGACAACCGAAGCGGTGAATCCTGCAGGCCGGATGTTCGGGCGGAAATAGGCAGAAGATTAGCGGACGATGATCCGAGGAGAAGGAAGGAGAAGCAAGTTTGCCGAAATAACCAAACTGCGGGTCAGGAAAGATGACCAGGATAGATAGCCAGGAAAGATGGGAGTACAGGGACTGATGCTGATTCAACAGGTACGCACGTCGTTGGAAAAGTATTCGGAAGAGGAGTTGCGATTGCTCGCCGCCGAAATTTACAAGCGCATTCCCAAAAAGGTGATTGCAGAAAAAGAGATCGACGCGCTGCTCGAAGATCTCCAGGCCGTGCTCCAGACCCGCAAACAAAGCCGCAAGGCGGCCAACCGTCCTGATTTTGAAGCGGTCGCCCGGGAAGCGGAAAAATTCCTCGAAGACGCCGGACAGCAGTATTACTTCGCTCCCAACCGCGTCATTCCCAAGAGCCAGCGGCCCAAATGGCGCTTCATCGCCAAACGGTTGCACGATGAGCTGCTCGCGCTTGGCCAGGATGAGGAGCATCTTTCCCAGGTAAGCGATCTTATGACCCGGCTTTATGAGCTGCTTTGCCAGGCATGCCGCAGGTATCTTTTCAGTTCGGACGATCCCTTCAGGTCCGTGGGCATCAAGCAAAGCCAGTTTTTTCGCGATGTGGTGGCCTTGCAGAAGAGAGCCGGCATGCCGGCGGAGTGGATAACGTCCGCCATCAAACTGATCGCCATCCAGGGGCTCTACAGCAGTACCCTCTCCGAAGACCTGATCGATGCCTTCCTCGAGTTTTTGAACACGGCGCCCTTGAAGGAAGAAGCGGTGGCCCAGGCAGATCGCCTCCGCCGGAAATATGCCGCGCAGGGTGAAAACAGCCGCAAATATCCGGACTATCAAGTTCAGGAGAGGAACGACACCCTGGTGGAGCTGGTTTTCCGGCTGCACATGGCTCTGGCGGATCATGAGGCGGCGGTCGATTATTTCAAGGATCATTATGTTGAGGCTGGTCTTGATGCCGCATACAGAGAGGAGATCAAGCTGTACATTCTCCTGGAGAAGCTCCTGCGGTACAAACAAAAGGATCTCTGGCTGCGGGAGTACGAAGCTTGTTTGCAAAGAGGCATCAAACCGAGGAGGGAACTGGTGAAAGCCTACGAGTTTACACAAAAGACCGGCCGTCTCCCGGAGTACATCGGCTGACGCACCCGACAAAATATCCGGGGTAAATTTTCGGAAATGAAAAAGCTTACAATCACCAAAACACAAGCCCGGCGCTTCATCCTTGCCCATCAGGGCTTATGGCCGCCATATGGATTTGAGGGCAAACCCGGCGTGCTGGAGTACATCCGCCGGGTCGGCTGCATTCAGTTCGATCCGCTGAACATAGTTGGCCGCAACCCGGAGATCGTGCTCCAGGCCCGCGTTTCGGACTTTCGACCCGCCCTGCTGCGAGAACTGCTTTATCAGGACCGCAAGCTTCTGGACGGGTGGGATAAGATGATGGCCATCTACGGTACGGAGGACTGGCCCTGTTTCCACCGCCACCGGGAAGCCGCCCTGCGCCGCCTCGGCGACGGTTCCCGGCCGGTTGCCCCTGTCCTGCCCCGGATTCGCAAGGCGATTGAGGAGCAAGGCCCTTTGTCCTCGATTGATCTGGATTATGATCAGGCGGTGGACTGGCCGTGGGCGCCCACCCGGCTGGCCCGAGCCGCGCTGGAGAGCATGTACTTCTGGGGAGAGCTGGTTATTCACCACAAGGTGCATACCCGCAAAGTGTACGACTTCGCCAGCCGCCACCTTCCGGAAGAACTGCTGTCGACTCCCGATCCAAATGAGTCAGAGGAGCAGTATCGCGATTGGCATATCCTCAGGCGCGTTGGGGGCGTGGGGTTGTTGTGGAGCAGGTCCGGTGACGCCTGGCTTGGGATGCCTGGTATCCAAAGCAAGGAACGCAGCGCCGCTCTGGCGCGGCTGCTCAAAAAGGGGAAGATTGTCGAGGTGCGCGTGGAAGGCATCAAAACTCCACTTTACATGAGGAGCGAGGACAGGCCGCGTCTCGACAAGACATTGAGTTCAGACGCCCCGGACGCCCCGGACGCCCCGGACGCCCCAGGCGGCCCGGATTGCCCGGACTGCCCGGCGTCACGGGGGGCGGCCATCCTGGCACCGCTGGACAACCTGCTCTGGGACCGGCGGCTGGTGAAGGAACTGTTTGACTTTGAGTACCGGTGGGAAGTCTACAAGCCGGTGGCCGAACGGCGCTACGGCTATTATGTACTTCCCGTTCTGCATGGCGACCGGTTCGTGGCGCGGTTCGAGCCAGGGCGGGACAAGAGGAGCGGGGCTTTGATAATCAAGAATTGGTGGTGGGAGTCCGGGGCAAGCCAGTCGGAGGGGCTGCGCCTCGATCTGCTGGACTGCTTTGGACGGTTTCTCAGTTACCTTGGTACGGATCACCTCCAGATCGGCGGCACGGTTGCGGAACAAGCCGGTTTGGATTGGCTGGCCGCTTATCAACTGCCCAACGATGAGGGGAAGACCCCAAAAAGTTGACCGAGAATATGTCCGTCTGGTGCGGAGAAAAGTCCGGGGGAGAAACCTTTTTTCGGCTCAACTGGTCTGTGAAGGGCATCCGTACCGAAAGGAGAAGAATACTCTGGGGCAAGGAGTGGTTGGCCTGGATATCGGACCCTCCACCGCGGCGGTGGTCGCGGCACAAGAGGCTCGCCTTACCCAGTTTTGCGCGGAACTAAAGCCCCAGGAGCGCCAGATACGACTTTTGCAACGAAAACTCGACCGGCAAAGGAGGGCGAATAACCCCGAAAATTATCATGCGAACGGGACGGTAAAGCTCGGTGCAAAGCAGTGGAAAAGGTCCAAGCGATCTCAGGATAGCCTGGATCAACTTCGGGAGATTCAGCGTAGACTGGCTGCGCATCGCAAGAGTTTGCATGGAAGACTCGTCAATGAGATTGTGGAGTTGGGTAACGTCTTCAAACTTGAAAAGCTGTCCTACCGGGCCTTCCAAAAAGAATTCGGACGGTCGGTGGGTTTGCGTGCTCCGGGCGGGTTTGTCTCGGAACTACGCCGTAAGGCTGAGAGTGCTGGCGGCAAGGTGATCGAGTTTCCCATCCGAAACACCAGGCTATCCCAGAGGTGCCACTGTGGTCAGGTCCATAAAAAACGCTTGTCGGAACGCTGGCAGGGGTGCGCCTGTGGGGTTTTCGCTCAACGGGACCTGTATTCGGCGTTTTTGGCGCGATTTGTGGAACAAGAAACCAACCAGCTCCACGCGGGCCAGGCGGCTGAAGCCTGGACGGGTGCGGAACCGCTCCTGCGGACGGCGTGGCAGCAGGCCGTAACCAACCAACCTGCAAGTGGGAGGAGCAATCCTTCCTCCTTCGGGGCAACCCGGAGTTGGAGCGGGTCGTCCGTGGAAGGGGAGATAGCCTGTACCAAGGCCCGGGATGTTGTAGCCTACCCTTTGGGGACGGCGAAAGCCCGGGAGAGGTAGCGGTGGTTCTCTCCAGAACCCCCGGCTTTAGCCGTGGGGAGGTTCAGGTCGAGTTCTGTTCAAAGGTTCAATGCTTTCCCGGGCCGAGCAGCCTAATAAAGGACCTCCTCGGCGTAATGGTCCTCGTGTTTTTCATCCATGAAGCAATCCTCGCAGAGGTATACGAATCGCCCCTCCTCCTCGCTGCAGGCAATGCAGAGCCAGATGGCAATGGTTTTCTTCCCTTCCCGGTCACACACTTCGCAGTAATGGTATCGTGGCTTGCTTTGCGCTATGATCCGGGGATAGGCGCCTGCTTCTGCGGGTTCCTTGATCTTTTCCAGAGTTATGAAATGTTGTATGTCATCTCCGAAATCGTAGACGTACTCCAGTTTGTCTCCCTCGGCGAGTCCAAGATGATCAATGCGCTTTTTGGCACCTGGGCCACCGCCAGTAGGGTTAATCTCTCCCAGACCTCCGGCTTTCCAGATCGGCCCGCGATAAAATTCGCTGAGATGATCGTCGAGATCGTGCTGGAAGGCCCGCCGGATGATCCTGTCAAAATCTCTGAGAGTCTGATTCCCCTCAATCTCGATAAGGCGCCAGAGTTTCTTGCGATGCTTCAAGGCCACCTTAAATTGGTATACCTGTCCCACCGGAACCCCCCCCATCCTTTTGAGACTGTGATATACGCTTATTTTCTACCGTAGTAAAGAATGTCCTGCTTAATTTTAAGGTATCATTCTGTCGGATGTCGCATAAGGGGATGCGAAGATGTCAGGCAATATTTTTAATACGGGAAAGAGGGCATTTGCTCCGCTTGCCGAAAAGTTGATTCCACTGCAAAAAGTCTCCCTCCTGCTCCAGAAGCTCTTCGCCGACCAAAGCTTCGCTCGCTCTTCGGTCAAAATTGGCCTTCCCAGCCACACGTCGTCCGTGACGTGAGGCTGGCTCCGCGCATCGTGCGCTCCGAGCCACATTTGACAGGAGGTCAAGGCACCGCGGAGCCCCGGACGGGCGGGAGCGGTGATTTCTCCCTCGATCTCGCTTGCTTTGGTATCGGCTCGAGCTAGTCGCTGTCGGGGCGACTTTTTGCAGTGGAATCAAAGTTAAATTGCCATCTTTTTCATCCGTGGTTTTCTTTCAGTATCGGCAATTATCGGAACTCGGGAAACCATATATCTTTGTGCTCGCGTACTGGAAATCCAGCATCTTCCTGGGTATAATATCTTTAGGAGCCACGAAGCCGCGATAAAAGTGGGTGATAGTTTTGCAGACAGGCGTCCCGTCGATCCTTCATAAATTTTTCTGGGATGTGCGGCCCGAAAGGCTTGACATGAAAAGAAACGCCACCTTCATCGTGGAAAGACTCCTGGAAATGGGCGACGATGCGGCCCTCCACTGGGTAAGAGCCAATTATGCGGAGGAAACAATCAAAGAAACAGTTAAAAACAGCCGCCGTCTTTCCAGGAAAACAGCCCGGTTCTGGCAGGCATTTTTCGGGCTCGAGGAGGAGGAAGTCAGATGTTTATCGAGGTCTTACCGCCAGGCGGAAACGCCTCTCTGGCCTTACTAGGGGAGATAGCCAGCGGCTTCTACCTGGCCGGCGGCACCGGTCTTGCCCTCCAGTTAGGGCACAGGATCTCGGGGGATCTGGACTTCTTCTGCCCAGAGGAATTTGAACCGTGGTCCTTGAAAGATAGACTGGCCGCCGCCGGTCAATTTGCCGTCGCCTCCGAGGCCAGGGGGACTCTCCACGGCATTTTCAATTCGGCAAAAGTGTCGTTTTTGAAATACAGTTATCCTTTGCTCTTTCCCACCAAGAATCTGACAGGAATAGAGATTGCAGACTACAGAGAAATTGCTTTGATGAAAATAACTGCTATCAGTAGCCGCGGGAGCAAAAAGGATTTTGTGGATCTCTATTTTGTGTGCCAGGAGTATTCATTGATTCTTCTCATGGATTTGTTTGAAGAAAAATACCGTAAAGCAAGCTATAGCAAATACCACATTTTGAAAAGCCTCACCTTTTTTGAAGACGCCGACGCCGAACCAGATCCGGTGATGCTTAAACCATGGTCTTGGGAAAACGTTAAGGACTACTTCAAAATAAACGCTATCAAGGCGGCCAAAGAATGGCCATAGCATAAATAACTTCGGGATATTAGTTGCGGCCGTAATGCAGCCGCATCAATTCATCTTTGAAGGCAGTGATTCGGTCGAAGCGGTCCTTTATTACAGAGGAAAGCGGCAACAGGAGGAGAATTAAGAATCAAGCGCGTGAAATCTTCACCCGTCTTAATCCATTCCTGATTAGAGGTAATGCCGGTTGATGAAAAAAACCAACGGTGGAGCGGAAGGCCCCAGGACCGTGATCCACTCGGTGCATAAGAGCCTGCGACTGCTGAAATACATTGCGTCCGCCGAGCGGGAAGTGGGCATTGCCGAACTCCAGCGCCAATTCGGGTTCAGCTCCAGCACCATCCATCATTTACTCCAGACGCTTATGTTGGAAGGGTTTGTGAGCCAGAACACCGCCACCAAGAAGTACGAGATCGGCCCGGAGTTTTTGTACATGACCATGGCGCATAAACACTTTGAGAAGTTCTTTGCCCGAGCTCTTCCCATTCTGGGAGAGATTCGCGAGGAGACGGGGGAGACCACCATCCTCTTCATTCAGAGCGGGGTGGAGGCGGTGGCTGTCCTGGGCCAGGAGAGCGCCAAAACCATCCGCGCCCGCTTGCGCATCGGCCGCAAAATCCCGCTTCACTGTACGGCCACCGGCAAGACCTTTCTGGCGTACCTGCCGGAAGAGACGGTCAAGAACATTCTTGTCGTGACCGGTTTGCCTGGATACGAGAAAAACACCATCACCAGCGAAGAAGAGCTTTTCGCGGAACTTGCGCGGATCAGGCGCCGGGGTTTCGCCTTTGAATTTGACGAATACGAAGACATGATCAACGCGCTTGGCTTTCCAGTCTTCAATGCCGAAGGAAAGATCTTCGCGGCGGTGTGTGTGGTCGGCCCGTCGGGCCGGCTCACGGGGGAAGCCATGGAGGCCATGGGGCCCGGAATACGTTCCCAGGTTGACAGGATCTCCACGGTGCTGGCATCCCCTTACTACTAAGCCTGTATCTTTTTCATCGATTCTTTTTTGCCCTCTTCCACTTCCCCGTTCACCCCATTTCACCCTATCTCCACCCCCTCGGTGGATTTTTTTTGCTTTTCGGATAAATACGCGCAGGAATAATTACCCATCTGGCGAATAGATATATTGCACGATGAGTAACACATGTTTCATAATATGAAATACATGTGAAACACGGCGCACAACCTTTCTGTTTACCTGCCGGAAGGAGGAGATCCATGAACCTGATCGTCCGCAATTGCAAACTCAAGGGCCAGCCTGGCCTCAAAGACATCGGAGTCACGGGCGAAAAGATCGTCGCGGTTGAAGATCACATCCAGGCCGCGGCCTCCCAGGAGATCGACGCGCGCGGCAGGCTGACCACGCCGGCTTTTATCGATCCACATATTCATCTGGATAAGACCCTTATCGCCGACGTGGCCCGCCCCAACCTCTCCGGCGCCCTGCAGGAGGCCATCGAGATTATCTGGGAGAAGAAGGCCCGGTATACCGTGGAGGAAATTGTGGAGCGGGCCGGAAAGACGATCCGGATGGCCGCCCAAAACGGCACCACGCGGATGCGCACCCACGTGGACGTGGACAACATCGGCGGGCTGACGCCGTTGAAAGGACTGCTCGCGGCCCGGGAAAGGCACCGGGATATCATGGACATCGAGATTGTGGCCTTTCCGCAGGAGGGAATCCTCAAAAACCCCGGCTGCGAGGACCTGATGCGGGAAGCCATGGAGACGGGCGCCGACGTGGTGGGCGGGATGCCTGCCAATGAGAACACGCCCGAAGACAGCCGCCGGCACATTGAAATTTGTTTTGAGATCGCCGGCAGGTTTAACGCGGATATCGACATGCATGTTGATGAGACGGATGATCCTTTTTACCGCACCCTGGAGATGCTGGCCGACCAGACCATCGCCAACGGTTGGGAGGGGCGGGTCACCGCCGGGCACACCTGCGCCCTGGCCGCCTATGATGATCACTATGCCGGTTACGTCATCGAAAAGGTGAAACGGGCGGGGATCCACATGATTACCAATCCGGCCACCAACCTCATGCTTCAGGGCCGGTTGGACCCGCAGCCCAGACGCCGCGGGATTACCAGGGTGAAGGAGTTGCTGGAGGCGGGGGTAAACGTCTCTTTTGGCCAGGACTGTGTGCGGGATACGTTTTACCCCTTTGGGCAGGCGGACATGCTGGAGGTCGCCCTGATCACCGCTCACGCCGCCCACCTGAGCCTGCCCCGCGAGATCGACCAGGTCTTCGAGATGATGACGGTGCATGCCGCCCGGCTCCTGCGGCTCGGCGACTACGGCCTTGAACCCGGTTGCCGGGCGGATATCGTGGTCCTGGACGCCGGGGAGGCCGGGGACGCCATCCGTTTCCGGCCCGATCGTCTGTATGTATTGCACCGGGGCCGCGTGATCGCTGAAAACAAGACCAGCCGTAAGCTGCGGCGTGAACTGCCGCACCAGTAGGTGTGAACAACCGCCCGGCGGAAAGGGGGTTGGAAGAAGGGAGCAGAGAGTTTATAAGAAGAGCAAATAGCCGAGCGAGAGACTACGGAACCGAGCCGAAGCAAAGAAAGGGGTGTGTCAATGAGCAACCTGGAAACTTCGACGGGCAAAGCAATTCCCGTTGAGCAGCACGAGTTCGGAATCTTTGAATCTGTTCCGATGACCCACCGCACTTACAGCTTCTGGGACATGGTAGCCACCTGGATCGGCGCCAATGCCAATACCGGTTCATGGTTCGTCGGCGGGGTGGTGGCGGCCCTGGGCCTTGGCGGGGCCCTGGGGGTGATCTTCATCGCCAACCCCATCGCTTACCTGATTATGGCTTTCATCGGTTACATGGGTTACAAGGTCGGGACCACCACCATGGGCTTGACCAGGCCTTCTTTCGGGGTACGCGGCAGCGCCTTCCCATCGATCCTTAACGTTACCCAGTTTATCGGGTGGAGCGCCGTGAATACCTTTATCGCCGCCATTTCCATGAGTTTCCTGTTCAACCAGCTCTGGGGCTGGCCGGCTTTCGGCAAGCCCAACAGCTGGTGGGTGTTGGCCATCGGGGTATTGATCAACAGCCTCCTCCAGGTGTTGTTGACGGTTGCCGGTGGCCATAAGTCAATCAAGCAGGCGGAACGGGTGGCGGTGGTGCTGCTGGCGATCCTCACGGTCTGGGAGACGGTGGCGGTGCTGCGAACTTACCCCCTGTCGCAAATCGCCGCCTGGCGGCCGCCGGAATCCATGAGGCTTCCCTTTGGCGCCGCGATGGACGCCATGGCCGCTTTCAGCCTGGGATGGGTGCCGGCCATCGCCGAGTTCACCCGCTACACCAGGGACAAGAGTTCGGCAACCATCGCTCCGATGATCGGCGCCAACGTGGCCCTCTTCTGGTTCGCCATCGTCGGTACACTGGGGGTGATCACCACCACGTTGGCGAGCGGAAAGTTTGATCCCAACCTGTCCGACCCCTCCAGCATCGCCGGATCCCTGGGCCTGGGATGGGTAGCCTTTCTGGTGTTGATCCTGGCCACCGTGACCACCAATGTGGTCAATATCTACGCCGCGGGCATGTCCCTGGTCAACATCGGGACGAAAATCAGCCCCAGGACCTCCCTCTGGTTCGTCGGGATCGCCTCCACGGTGGTATCGCTCGTCCCAATCCTGATCGGGAGCTTCCTGGGGTTCTTCATCACCTTCCTTGACTATGTGGGGTTCATCTTCGCTCCCCTGTTCGCCATCATGCTGATCGACTTCTATGTCTTTCGCAGGGGCGATTATGACTGGAGTCAGGCCAACCGGGTGGGTGGCAAGTTCTGGTACAGTGGCGGGATTAACTGGTATGCCATCCTGAGCTGGGCCATCGGCGCCGGGATGTTCCTGTGGCTGCGCTCAATTCCGGCGGTCAAGGCGACCACCGGGGGGATCTATCTGACCCTGGTGTTTACGGCGGTGGTGTACTACCTGTTGACACAAATCGCCATCGCCCGGAAGCATTACCTGGCATAGGCTTTTAGGGTCTGCTATCCGGCCTGGAGGCTGACGATCTTTCGAGGTAAGATCTGCAAGTGGGCCTGCGATCCTTTGAGGTGCTGCCTGGGAGGTGAAGGGTGTGAATTTCAAGGTGATCGGGACGGAAGCGCCGCGCCCGGACGGCCGGGAGAAGGTCACGGGAGCCGCGGTCTTCGTCGCGGATCTTCGCATGCCGGGGATGTTGCATGCCAGGGTGTTGCGGTCCGGCCAGGCTCACGCGCGCTTGCGGCGGGTCGACGTCTCGCGGGCCCAAGCGCTGGACGGGGTCAAGGCGGTGGTTACCGGGGCTCGGTTTCAGAGACCTTTTGGAATATGCATCACCGATCAGTTCCCTCTGGCCCGCGACAAGGTCCGGTTCGCCGGGGAGCCGGTGGCGGCGGTCATCGCCGTCTCGGAACAGGTGGCCGATGAGGCTTTGAAGTTGATCGAGGTCGAGTATGATCCCCTTCCCGTGGTGCTCGATCCCCGCGAGGCCATCCGGCCCGGAGCGCCGCTTTTGCATGAGGATCTGGGCAGTTACGCCAGAGTGGCTGGCATCAACCCGTGTCCGGGGACCAACATCTTCCATCATTTCAAGATCCGGCGAGGAGAGTTGGAAGAAACTTTCCACAGGGCTGACCACGTGGTGGACCGGGAGTACGAATTTCCTTCCGTTCACCATGTTCAGCTGGAACCGCACGGAGCCATCGCCCGCCTGTCTCCCGGCGGCGATCTGACTGTCTGGAGCAGTTCCCAGGCGCCCTTCGTCGTGCGGCACACCGTATCCAGGCTTCTCGGGCTGCCCGCCTCGAAGGTCCGCGTGGTGGTGCCGTACGTGGGAGGGGGATTTGGCGGCAAGTCCGACGTGACCATCGAGCCTCTGGCGGCCTGCCTGGCCACCGCTGTGCCGGGCCGGGCGGTCCGGCTGGTGCTGGCGCGGGAGGAGATGTTCGACGGAACAGTGATTGGCCGCGGCCTCTACGCGCGCTACCGGACCGCCGTGACCCGGGAAGGCCGGATTATCGGGGAGGAGATTCTTCTCACGCTCAATGGGGGCGGATACGGGGACTACGCCGTCAACATCGTGGGCGGGGCGGCCGCGAGCGCCACCGGGCCCTACGAGATACCCAACCTCAAGATCGACGCGTACGGGCTGTATACCAATACTCCACCCACCGGGGCCTGCCGGGGCTACGGCCACCCGGAGGTGCACTGGGCCTGCGAGCGCCAGCGGGAGATCATCGCGCGGGAGATGGGCATTGATCCGGTGGAATTCAGGCTCCGCAACATCCTCGGGCCGGGGAAGAGCAACGCGCTGGGGCAGATCATGGAAGAAGATCACGGGCGGGTCGACCTCTGCATCCGGAAGGTGGTGGAGGATCTGGCCGGCCCGCGGTACTTTGCGGGGCGGGGTCATGGGCCCGGCGGCCGGCCCGCGGTACGCCGGGGCAAGGGGATCGCCGCGTTCATGAAAGCTCCGGTTATGCCCACCAACGCCCAATCCGGGGCAATCATCCGCCTGAATGAGGACGGTGGCGCCACGGTGAGCGTGGGCGCGGTGGAGATGGGCCAGGGAACCTACACCGCCCTCGGGCAGATCGCCGCGGAGGCCCTGCGATTGCCGGTGGAAATGGTTCGGGTGGTGCCTTTTGTGGACACCGAGGTCTCCCCATATGAGTGGCAGACAGTGGCCAGCCATACCACCTGGGCGGTGGGCAACGCGATCCTGATGGCGGCGGCCGATGTGCTGGACCAGCTCAAGGTTGCGGCGGGGGCGGCGTTCGGGGTTTCTCCCGAGGAACTTGAGGCCGGCGAAGGAAAGATCTTTCTCCGGGAGGCCCCCGTGGTCTCCCTGCCTTACTCCCGGTTGGCGCTGGGCTGCACGAGATCCGATGGCAGCGCGGTCAACCGGCCGGTGATCGGCCGGGGGACCTTTGTTCCATCCGGGCTTACTTACCCCGATCCGGAGACGGGCCAGGGCAACCCGGCCGCCGATTGGACCTTCGGCTGCCAGGGGGCGGAGGTGGAAGTTGATCTGCGCACCGGCGAGATCACGGTGTTGAAGTTGGTTACCGCCATCGACGCCGGCAGAATCATCAACCCGCTTCTGGCCAGGGGTCAGGTCCTGGGGGCGGCGGCCCAGGCCCTGGGATCGACCCTTTTTGAAAAGCTCATCTACTCGGAGGCCGGGATTATGCGCAATCGTTCACTCACCGACTACAAGATTCCCGGGCCGGAAGATATGCCGCTCCAAACCAGGGTCATTTTCGTGGAAACCCCGGAAAAGACCGGGCCGTACGGGGCCCGGGGGCTGGGTGAACACGGGACGGTTGGTGTGCCGCCGGCGATTGGCAATGCGCTGGCCAACGCCCTCGGGGCCGACTTTTATGCCCTGCCCATCACGGCGGCGGATGTCATCCGGGCCTTGAAAGGGAAGGGGGGCGGCCTACGTGCTCAGACCTTTTGACTACTACCGGCCCCGGACTCTCTCCGAAGCAATAAAGCTTCTAAGTGAAACCGGGGCCGCCGCGCTGGCGGGCGGGACTGATCTTCTGGTCAACATCCGCTCCGGCAAGGAATCGCCCCAGGTGGTGGTGGACTTAAAGGATCTGCCGGAACTACACGGAATTCACCTGGAGGGCGATAAGGTCTGGCTGGGGGCGCTGACGACCATGGGTGAAATCGTCAATGCCGCTGCCTTCAGGGGGCCTCTGGGGATCCTGTCCGAGGCGGCCTCGGTGGTGGGGTGCTGCGAGATCCGCCGGCGGGCCACCGTGGGGGGAAACATCTGCAACGCCTCGCCCGGCGCGGATACGGCTCCAGCGCTTCTGGCCCTGGAGGCCGAGGCCGCGATCCGGGGGCCGGGCGGCGCCCGGAGCATGCCATTGCCGGCGTTCTACCTGGGTCCGGGCCGGACTGCTCTGGGTCCGGGCGAGATCCTGAGCGGCTTTTTCATCCCCAGGCCGCCCGAGGGCTCCCGGGGGACCTATCTCCGCCGGACGCGCGTAAAGGGCATGGACCTGGCCGGAATTGGGTTGGCGGCCCTGGTCATTCCCGGCCATGGGAAGCGAAACCACGAGGTGCGACTTGCGCTGGGCGCGGTGGCTCCCACCCCGGTGCGGGCGCGGGAAGCCGAAATCCTGCTGCAAGATCAGGTGGTGGACGCCTTGTCGCTGACCAGGGCCAAGGAAGTCTTGAGACGCAGCATCTCTCCAAGGGCCACCAGCCTGCGGGCATCTCCCGAGTATAAACGGGAGATGGCCGGGGTGCTTCTGGAGATGGCCCTGTCCAAGCTTTTGGGGGAGGAATATGCCGGATGAAGCATCAGATAAGGGTCAAGGTCAACGCCGAAACCCATGAAGCTCAGGTAAGTTCCGAACTGACGCTGCTCGAATTTCTGCGGGATACTCTGGGACTGACCGGGACCAAGATGGGGTGCGGCAACGGAGAGTGCGGAGCGTGCACGGTTTTGTTGAGCGGCGCTCCGGTGAGGTCATGCCTGATCCTGGCGGTAGAGGCTGATGGACAGGAGATTCTGACCGTGGAGGGGTTGGCCCGGGGGGACCGGCTGCATCCATTGCAGGAGGCATTTCTCGAAAAAGGCGCCGTGCAGTGCGGATTCTGCACGCCGGGGATGCTGCTGGCGGCTAAAGCCCTCGTGGATCGCCAACCGGACCCCGACTTGAAAGATGTAAAGGAAGCTCTGGGAGGCCACCTGTGCCGCTGCACCGGTTACGAGAGCATCTTTGAAGCCATACTTGCGCACCCTCGATAGTTTCCACCTCGCTGTTTCAGAGGGTCAGAGGATCAGCAATTTCCCCGCCAGGGTCCAGGCCCATCCTTGCATCTTCATAATGGCCCGCCTTGTAAACTCCATGCCCTTTGCATATGAATCCTCCAAAAAAATGTGGAGATGGAAGCAGGATTTTTCATCACGGCAGAGAAGTTAATTGTTGGTGATGCAGATGTCAGACAACATACAACCAGTCCTGGAAAACATGTTTCGTGAATTCCGGGGCTCCAGCCGAAAAGTGACCATGGCTCAGCAGATCGCCGCATTCTTTCGGGAACGCGTCCGGTCCGGAGCGTTCGTTTCCGGGCAAAAACTGCTGAACGAAGAAAAACTGGCGGAACAACTTGGAATCGGACGTTCAACTTTAAGAGAAGCGATCAAGATCCTGTTGGCCGAGGGACTGCTCGTCCAGAAACGAGGGATAGGCACCTATGTTACGGCGCCGCCGCCGGCGTTGATGGAATCCGGTCTTGAGGATCTTTCCAGCTCCACCAATCTGATCGCCTCGATGGGATATCAACCTGGCACCAAAGACCTCTCTTACACGGTTACCCTGCCCCCGAAAGACGTGGCCGCGGCATTGGGGATCAGCGCTTCAGAGCCGGTTGCCAGGCTTAAGAGAACCCGGACGGCCAATGGTATTCCGTTCATTGAATCGACGGAGTTTATCCCGCTTTCCGTGCTTCCGCGTGCATCGGTTTTTGAAGAGTTTGAAGGCGGGTCGTTATATGAGTTTTTTGAGTCGCGGTTGGGCGTTGAACTGAAGGCGGCCGCGGTCGAGATCACGGCTGAACCAGCCAGTGCGGACACCGCCCGGGTGCTCGGGATGGAACCTGGCGACCCGGTGATCGTCTTAAAACAGGTTCATTACGACGTTGAGCACCGCGCGGTGCTTTACTCGGTGAATTACCACCATGCCAAGCATGTGAAATTCAAGGTTATTCGCACTAAAAGGTAGTACCGGGATTTGGAAACGACGGCGGCCCATGGGGGGTACCCAATGAAACCTCGATGTATCTGTGTGGGAAACATGACCATTGACGACCTGGTGTTTCACGACGGAACGAGCAAAATGGGAGTGTTGGGCGGCGACGGCGTGTATGCCGCTATTGGAGCTTCATTCTGGGCAGCCGAAGTCCTGCTCTCCGCGGTTGCCGGCCCCGACTATCCCGTTTCCCGGCTTCCCCGGTCGTTCGGTATCGATATCTCCATGGTGATCACCAAGGAACGTCCCTCGCTCAGAAATTGGGGGTTGTATGAGCGAGATGGAAGTCGTCAGTTCGTGTTCAGAAGTCCCAGGGATCAGTGGAACGATTATACTCCGGGGCCGGATGACCTTCCGCCCCAATTGCTCCGAGGCGCTTTTGTGCATGTGGCGCCGGTGCCGTGGGAGCTTCAAATCAATCTGGTTAAACACGCCCGATTGTCGGGTGCGAGATTTATCTCCATTGACCCTGCATACCAGTTTCTTGATGACATCTCGGAAAGTGATCTCGGCCGACTCGTTGAACAGGCTGATGCCTTTCTGCCAAGCCGGCAAGAGGTTCGTGCAATATATCCGGGACTGAACCCTGATGAGGCGCTCCATAGGCTGGTGGATACGTACCCAAACTTAAGGGTGGTTGTCATCAAGTTGGGAGAGGATGGCGCGCTCGGGTTTGACCGGGCGAGGAATCAAAAGTTCGCGGTTCCAGCCTACCGGGTGCGAGCGGTGGATCCGACCGGCGCGGGTGACTCGTTCTGTGGAGGCTTCATTGCCGGGTATGCCCTCACGGGAGATCCCAATATGGCCGTATCTTATGGCGCCATTTCGGCTTCTTTGGTCGTCGAAACGGAGGGAACGCTTGGACTTTCGGGGATGAGCCGGCAAATGGCTCAAGAACGGCTCGAAAAGTTGGCGCCTACTTGAGTTCGCCGGAAGACGAACCCGCTCCGCGGGAGCGGTCACGGGTACGGAAAGGCCGGTTCGTGAAGAAAAGCCCAGTTACACATGGGACACTAGGGAGGAATTACAGTGGACTACGAAAAGCAGATAATGCTGGAGGAGATCAAGCTCCAGCCGGGTTTCGTCAAGCAGAACGCCGGGCCGACGCTAAACAACCTTTTGACGGCGCTCGAGTCGCGTGATCTCAGCCGGATTAATCACATCTTCATCACGGGTTGTGGCGATTCGTACTACTCGGCGTTGGCTAACCGCATGTCGCTGATGGAAACGACCGGAGTTTACGTTGAGGCCATAGAAGCCCTGGAGTTCTCGCGGTATGTGGTAAACCACATGCCGGCTAACTCGGCGGTTATCGGCGTTTCAAACTCAGGGACTGTCTCCCGGACGATTGAGGCCGTGGCCAGGGCGCGTCAGAAAGGAGCTCTTACTTTTGCGATAACCACAAAGATGGAAGCGCCTCTTGCTCAAGCCGCGGATATTCCCCTCATTGTAAATTCGCCGCCCAACATTAAAGAGAGGCCGGATGGGCCGCCCGTGGTAACGCCGGGGACGGTGACATATGTGGCCAGCCTGGTTGGTGTTTACGGCGTGGGTCTCGCCATGGGATTGCGGCTCGGGAACCTGAATGAGAATGCGGCAAAGGTAAGGCTCGCGGAGTTGGAACGGCTGTCGGATGATATGTCGGTTACCATCGAAAGCTTGACGCCCGCCATCCATAATTACGCAATACGGCTTGCGCCCCATAAACGCGTCATCATACTTGGCGGCGGGCCAAATTTTGCAACGGCCCATTTTGGCGTGGCAAAATTGTTTGAAGCATTGAGGCATCCGGCTTCGGCGGTTGAGATGGAGGAATGGGCGCACGAGGAGTACTTTGTCACGGACCAGGACGCTGAAGTTTTCGTGATTGTGCCACCGGGCAACTTGCGAGACCGGGCTTTCGAGCAAATGAAGGCGGCGAAGGATATGGGCGCCACCGTAATTGCCATAGGGTCCGAGAAAGATTCCGAACTCTTTTCCGTGGCGGATGCCGTATTTGCTATTAAAGGTCAAATAAGCGAATCTTTATCGCCATTTCTTTATTGTATCCCGTTCGAACTCTTTGCGCGCAGCCTTTCCCAGGTTCGCAACCGGGCTTTTCTCGGGTTCGACGACGGCAGGCGACGGGAAGTCAACTTCCGCCAGATCTTCAATTCCCAGATCCGGCCATTGGAGGGAAGAAAATGAGCAAGTTAACGGACCGGATCAGGGCCGGTGGCAAGATTGCGGTGGGGATGGTTCAGCTGGACCCTCTGCCGGGTAGTTCTCGATACCGTGGCGGCAGGCTTTCGGATCTTGTGGAAGCAGCGGTCTCCGAAGCAAAAGTGCTGGCTGATTCGGGTTTTGACGCAGTGATGATGCAAAATCTGGGCGACCTGCCGGTGGCGCACAAGATCGTTCCGTCACAGGTAGCCTGGATGTCCAGGGTCGCCTTTGAGGTAACGCGCGCTGTAAATATCCCCGTGGGCGTCAACTTTCTCGAAAACGACGCGGAGGCGATACTTTCGGTGGCTAGTGCGGCAGAACTCGATTTCGTGAGACTCAAGGTTTTCATTGGTGTGATGGTGACGCCTTTCGGTCTCGTCGAGGGCTGCGCTTACGAGGCAAACAAGGTGCGAAACCTCCTTGGCGCTGAAGATATCGCCATGTTCGCGGATGTGCATGATCGCACGGGGATCCATCTGGGCGGCCGGGACATTGATCCAGACATCAGAGAAGCAGTCGACCTTGGTTATGCCGATGGCCTGGTGCTCACCGGTGGAAGTTTTGAAGAGTCCATGGAGCTTCTTGGACGAGCCAGGCGCAAATATTCCGAACTTCCGCTTCTCTTGGGCGGAGGGGCCAACGAATCCAATCTTGCCGCGGTACTTTCCATCGCCGACGGTGTGATCGTCAGTTCATCGCTTAAGGATTCCAATTCGGCGTTCGGTAGAGTGAACCTGGCAAAGGCCCGTAACTTCATGGATGTCTTCCGACGGGCCGGAAATGCAAGCGAGCGCTAATGGAGAAAAGGGGGGATGAGCCAGTCGTCTTAAGTCCGGCCAGCCCGGATGGAAGGTTTGAATTAGTTGAAGTGGTTCGCGCGGATCCAGTGGAGAAAACAAAAGGAGGCAAAAAGATGAATACTCGTCGACTCGCGCTGGTGGTCCTTTTGGTTCTGGTGGCCATGCTGGCTATCACGGGTGTTGGCGCGGCTAAAGCAATCAGAGTAGCCATGGTTACCTCGGAGTCCGGTTTGGGTGACAGATCCTTCAACGATATGATGCATCAGGGCTTCCAACGGGCGGAAAAAGACTTCGGGATCAAGTTCAACGTGATTCAGCCCAAGAGTATCTCGGAGTTCAAGTCCACATTGGCCAGGGCGTCGGAACAAGGGTTCGACCTGATCATTGGTTCTTCTTTCGATATGATTGACCCAATGAAGGAAGTCGCCAGGATGTACCCCAAGCAAAAATTCGCGCTGATCGACGTCGGCCCGGACCCGATTGCTTCCAACGTGGTGAGCACCGTGACGAAGGATTGGGAGGGTTCCTTCCTGGTCGGCGCCATTGCGGCCAGGACCACCAAAACTGGAACCATCGGGTTTGTTGGCGGCAAGGACATCCCGATCATCCACCGGTTCTTCATTGGCTACTACTATGGAGCCAAGATGATCAATCCAGATGTAAAGGTTCTGGAAAGTTACAGCGGGACGTTCACCGACCCCGCAACCGGCAAGGAATACACGCTGGCTCTCATAAACCGCGGCTCCGACATCAACTTTGCTGTCGCCGGCGCGACAAGCGCCGGAGTTATCGACGCGGCGAAACAGACAAAGACCTTTGCCATTGGCGTGGACTCCAACCAGAACTATCTGGCTCCCGGTTTCGTCCTGACTTCCATGATGAAAAGAATCGACAATCAAGCCTATGACATTATCAAACTGGTGGTGGACGGCAAGTTCAAGGGCGGCACGGTGCTTACGTACGGCCTTAAGGAGAAAGGTGTCGACTACGCGATGGATAAGTACAACAAGGGGCTGATCTCGGACAGCACTCTAAAACTCGTGGAAGAGCTGCGGGAAAAGGTGATTGCCGGGAAGATCGTGGTTCCCAACTATTTCGAGCTCAAGCCGGGTCAGAAGACAATGGGCCAGCCACCGATTGACAGCCCGCTTAACTAGCGAACAGATGGGCCAGATCAGGCGTCCGGCGAGCGCTAGCCCGCCGGACGCCTGGCCGAGGAGGCGCGACTGTGGTCAACTCCGTCGAAATGAGAGGAATAGTTAAAAAATTTGGGACCCTCGCGGCCAATAACAATGTCGATTTTTCGGCCGGAAAAGGCGAGGTTCACGCGCTCGTGGGGGAAAACGGCGCTGGAAAAACGACGTTGATGAATATTCTATACGGTGTAATTGCACCGGATGAGGGTTCCATACAGATAGACGACAGGAAGGTTCACATCGGGAATCCCGCCGTGGCAATCGGCCTTGGCATTGGCATGGTTCACCAACATTTCAAGCTGGTCCCATCCTTGAGTGTGGCGGAGAATATTGTGCTCGGGAGCGAGCCTGGCTCTAGAGGCTTCTTTGACCGTCTGGCAGCCATGCGACAAGTCGCCGAGCTTGCGGATCGGTTTGCTCTTGCCATTGATCCCATGGCAACGGTGCAGGATCTGCCCGTTGGACTTCAACAGCGGGTGGAAATTCTTAAGATGCTCTACCGCGAGGCAAAAATCTTAATCCTGGATGAGCCCACGGCTGTCCTGACCCCCCAGGAGACGGAGGAGCTTTTTCGCACGGTCCGCAATCTAACCTCGGATGGAAAGACGGTCATCTTCATTACGCATAAGCTGAACGAGGTGATGAAGGTTTCGGATCGAGTCTCGGTGATGCGGGCCGGCCGGATGGTGGCCACCCTGAATACCTCCGAAATCAGCGCCGCCCAGCTGGCTGAGAAGATGGTGGGGCGGAGTGTGCTTTTTCAGGTTCAAAAGCAACCGTCTGAACCCAAGGAGGTTCTTCTGGAAGTCAAGGACTTGCGGGTGATGAGTAACCGTGGCCTGGAGGCCGTGCGTGGGGTCAGTTTGCAGGTGCGGGCGGGAGAGATTGTAGGTCTGGCGGGTGTTCAAGGTAATGGCCAGGACGAGTTGGTGGAGGTTTTGGCGGGACTTAGACGGTCAACTGCTGGAGACGTCCTTCTTCGCGGCTCGAGCTCCAAGGACTTTAACCCGCGTCAGGTTCGCGAGGCCGGCGTGGCGTATATCCCCTCGGACAGAATCAAAGTCGGGCTATCACTTGACGCGGCCATCTGGGAGAATATGTTGCTTGGCTATCACGCCACCCGGGAGTTTAACCGGGGTGGATTGCTCGATGTCGGCAAAGCGACAAGCTTTGCGCGAGAACTGATCTCCAGATTCGACATCAGAGGGGCTCAGGTTGGAGCGCCGGTAAAGTCGCTTTCAGGTGGCAATCAACAGAAAGTGGTCCTGGCCAGGGAGTTCTCTCATGGCCGCCGGGTAATCATCGCGGATCAACCTTCTCGTGGCGTGGACATCGGCGCGATTGAATTCATTCATAAACAGCTTGTAGCCATGCGTGACCGGGGTTGCGGCGTCTTTTTGATTTCGGCCGATCTCGATGAGATCTTCTCGTTGTCCGACCGGATTCTGGTGATCTTCCATGGGGAGATCATGGGTGAACTTGCCGCTCGGGATGCGACTGTCGAGGAAGTTGGCCGGTTAATGGCCGGCGTCAACCGGCGGGGAGGTGATGTGATTGGCTAGGAGTCGAGCCCAATTATCCGATATCGGTGAGTCTCGTGTCGCCTGGGCTGGCCATTTGCGACATCTGGCCATGGGCATTCTGAAACCATCCGCTGCTGTTGGGCTGGCCCTTCTGATCGGGGCTGGCGTCATCTGGGCCATGGGCGAAGATCCGATTTTTGCCTACCAGACGCTTTTCAATGGCGCTTTCAAGGGCGCCGGCAACTTTGTGGCCACTCTTCAGTACACCACCCCGCTGCTCTTTACCGGTCTGGCGGTATCCTTCGCCTTCCGGGCGGGTGTGGCCAATATTGGCGTGGAAGGGCAGATGCTCTTTGGGGCTTTGGCGGCTGGAATTGTCGGGTACACGATTTCGGCGCCCCACTTTCTTCATGTGGCCTTGGCCATGATCGCGGCGGCCGTCGCCGGGGCCGTTTGGGCCTTCATACCGGCGATCCTTAGAGCCAGGCTGGGGGTCAACGAACTGGTGGTCTGCCTGATGCTGAATCCGATTGCGTTGCTGTTGACGGGTTACTTTTCGTCTTATCCGCTTAAGGCGCCCGGGCCCACGAACAAGACCTACGACATTCTGGCTTCCGCTCAACTTCAGCAGTTTACGAACTCGGCGCAGTTGAACACCGGGTTTATCCTGGCTCTGGTCCTGCTCGCGGTCTTCTGGGTGATCGAAAATCGTACCGGAAAAGGCTACGAATGGAAGCTTGTCGGCCAGAACCCCTTATTTGCCAGATACGGTGGGATTGGCGTTCAAAAAAGCATTATTGGAGCGTTTCTGGTTAGCGGGATGGTCGCCGGCCTTGCTGGCGCCGAACAGGTGCTCGGAGTCTACCGGGCGTTTTACAATGGGTTTTCACCTGGTTATGGGTTTGATGGGATTGCGGTCGCCATGCTGGCCAAAAATAGCCCAATCGGGGTGGCGTTTGCGGCGTTGCTTCTCGGCGCGCTAAACAGCGGCGGCATCGTGATGCAGATGATGACCTCGGTAACCAGGGATCTCGTGAAAATGCTCGAAGCGGTGATCATTCTGCTGTTGGCGGCGGACTTCGCCATCACCTCGTTTAAAGCACGCCGGAAAGTGGCGAAGGCAGGGACGGCCGGAAAGTCAATCGGAGGTGGACAGGCATGAACGAAATCCTGAACCTCGGGCTCATTACCGCCATTATTAGAGTCTCAACACCACTGGTGTTCGCCGCACTGGGTGGGTTGCTGACTTTCAAGGCCGGCATTCTCAACATCGCCATGGACGGTTTTATGCTGGTGGCTGCCTTTCTGGGAATCTTAACCGCGTATTTTACCGGCAACCTGGCATGGGCTGTCTTTGCGGCGGTCCTTGGCTCCGTGATCATGGCTATTCTTTTTGGATACTTCAATTTGAAGTTCAAGGCGGATATCTTCATTGCGGGTATTGCCGTGGGCATGTTGGCGTCGGGGTTGACTGCCGTTCTCCTTCAAGGAGCGCTGGGTCAAACTGGTGTTTTTGCGTCGAGCAAGATACCGAGGTTTTCCCAGATTCAGATTCCGTTTATTGATGGTATACCGATTCTTTCCCAACTTTTTAGTGGTTATTCTATTCTGGTATACCTGGCCTTTCTGTTTACCCCGGTGGTGAGCCTGGCAATGAGCCGGACCAAGTGGGGGCTGAGGGTTCGCGCGGTCGGCGAAAACCCTGATTCAGCAGCATCCGTGGGGATTGATGTGTTTAAAATCAAGATGGAGACGGTCATCCTGAGCGGCTTCTTCTGCGGATTGGGCGGGGCGTATCTCTCGCTCGATTACGTAAGCCTCTTCAGTCGAGACATGACGGCTGACCGGGGCTTGATTGCTCTTGCCGCCATCTTCTTCGCCCAGGGTAATCCGGTGACGACGATTGCGGTGACGGTGCTGTTCGGGATCGCTCAGGCTTTGGCCGTTAGACTGCAGCAGTCGGTCGGCATCGCGCCTCAGATTGTTCAAGTCATTCCTTATTTCGTAACAATGATCGCCTTGATCGCGGTCGGATTTCAGACGGTTCATCATCGCAAATACCAGCAAGTTATTGAATAGTGCCGGCGCGGCTCAGATGAGGAGGAGATGTGACCATGCCTGGCAAGATCGTCGGAATCACCCTGATATGGACTACCTGATCAGAGGAGGGCTTGTAACCTCTTCCGCGGGCCAATTTGCAGCCGATATCCATGTAAGCCAGGGCGTAATCAAGGCTATCGACCGGAACCTTGCCGCCGAACTTACCGGAAAAACCCGGATTATCCCAGCCGAAGGCAAATATGTCTTTCCGGGCGGAATAGACGCCCATGTCCACTTTGGCGCGAATTCCAGGGGCTTTACCAGTGCTGACGATTATGTGAGCGGAGGGGTTGCGGCGGCTGCCGGGGGCACCACCACAATTATCGACATGGTGCCCCAACGTCGTGGCATCTCTCTTGGAAAAGGCCTGGACCAGTGGCGGGAAAAGGCTTGCGATGCGGTGGTTGACTACTCGCTTCACCCGATCGTTAGTGACGTTACCCCGGTGGTTCTTGACGAACTACCTTCAATAATAGCAGATGGATATTCCAGCTTGAAGGTTTTTCTGGGGACTAACGATAAACAGATAGATGATTACGCATTGCTGAGCATTCTGGAGGTGGCGGGGAAGTTCGGCGCGCCCGTTCTCATCAGTGCAGGCAATAGTCGCGTTGAAAAGTACTTTACCGCGCGGCTAATCAAGGATGGGAAGTCCGCCGTTGAATACTTTCCCCGGAGTCGTCCCAACGCCGGGGAGGTGGAAGGAACATTCAGGGCTATTCATCTGGCGGAACTGGTGGGCGCCCCCATCTACTTCACCCATGTATCGTGCGGTGAAGCCCTTGAGCAGATAGCTGTTGCTCGGGCACGAGGGCTATCGGTATTTGGCGAGACCTGCCCGCACTATCTGCTGCTCTCTTCGGATCGTTACCGGCTGCCGAACCTGGAGGCGGCCAAGTTTGTTGTAAACCCTCCTCTCCGGGAGGCTTGTGAACAGGCGAAATTGTGGTCTGGCTTGGGCACCGGCGTCTTGCAGGTGGTTTCCTCGGATCACTGCCCCTTTAAGTTTGCCGGTCAAAAAGCGCTTGGCCGTACTTTCGAGGAGATTCCGACTGGTCTTCCAGGGATTGAAACACGTCTGACATTGCTGTACTCCTTCGGAGTCGGGACCGGTAAGTTATCGCTTGGCCGATTCGTCGATCTGGTGGCGGAAATGCCGGCCAAGCTCTTCGGGCTTTATCCGAAAAAGGGAAAGCTTGCGGTGGGGGCTGACGCGGACCTCATAGTCTTTGATCCGGAAGAGCGGGTTGAACTATCCCCTGCGGTCCTTCATCAGAACATTGATTACTCTCCGTACGAAGGCTTGGAGTTGCGGGGGTATCCTGTCCTGACAATGCTCCGGGGCGAGGTAATCGTCGAAAGGGGCAAATTCCTGGGACGCCTCGGGTACGGGCGGTTTGTTCCCCGAAACACCTTTCAGGTTTGAGGCATTTTCGTTATCCATCAAAATGCGCCAGCCGCCCTGTACTCGCCCTATATGCCCAGGTACGCCTGGCGCACTTGGGGATCGGCCGCCAGAGCCCCGGCTTCACCTTCCATCGTGATGCGTCCCGTCTCCACCACGTAGCCGCGGTGCGCGACGCCGAGGGCGACGGTGATGTTCTGTTCGGCCAGCAATACGGAAATGCCCATGCGATTCAGGGACTGGATGATTTCGGCGACCTTCTCGACCATGACCGGCGCCAGGCCGAGCAGCGGTTCATCCAGCATCATCAGTTTGGGCCGGCCCATCAAACCGCGCCCGATGGCGAGCATCTGCTGTTCACCGCCCGACAGGCTGCCGGCGAACTGGCCCCGGCGTTCCTTGAGGACCGGAAAGTACTCGTAGATTCTTTCCGCGTCCTGCCTTATCTCGCTGTCACGCCGGGAGAATGCGCCTATCAGGAGGTTTTCCTCCACGGTAAGATCGCTGAAGACCCGGCGCCCCTCCGGAACGTGCACGATGCCGGCCCGCAAGACCGCGTCGGCGGCAAGGCCGTCCACCCGCCGGTCGGCGAAATGGATTTCGCCGGACCTGGGCCTGATTAACCCCGAAACGACCTTGAGCAGGGTGCTCTTGCCGGCGCCGTTGGCGCCCACCAGAGCGACGATCTCTCCTTCTTTCACGCTGAGGTTAAACCCTTCCAGCGCACGGTGCGGCCCGTAGTAGACGTCCAGGTTCTTGACCTCAAGCATTGGCCTGCCCCTTTCCGAGATAGACTTCGATAACCCTGGGGTTGGCGGCGATCTCCGCGGGCGTGCCCTCGGCGATCTTGCGCCCGTGTTCCAGGACGTGGATACGGTCGCAGACCCCCATGACCAGGCGCATGTTGTGCTCGACCAGGAGGACCGTAATATCCCGCTTCTGGATCATCCGGATCACGCCGACCAGACGCATCGCCTCTTCGGGATTCATCCCGGCGGCGGGCTCGTCGAGGAGCAGAAGACGCGGTCCGACCGCCAGAGCGATCGCGATCTCCAGTTTGCGTTGATCGCCGTAGGGCAGGCTGCCGGCCTGGATCTTCGCCCTATCGGCAAGTTCCAGGAGGTTCAGTATTTCGCGGACCGCGTCTTCGTCCACGGGCTTAATCCTGCCGGTAAGGGTACGGAAGAAGGGCTGGTCGATCTTCAGGTGCATGCCCACGAGGATGTTCTCGCGGACGGTCAGGTTGGCGAAGATGCTGGTATGCTGGAATGTCCTTGACATACCCAACTTCGCAAGGCGGTGCGGGGCATGGCCGGTGATCTCCCTCCCGGCGAAATTGACCGACCCGCTGGTCGGGGTGAGAAAACCCGAGATCATGTTGAAGGCGGTGGTCTTGCCGGCGCCGTTGGGGCCGATGAGGCCGGTGACGCTGCCCTCCTCCACGGTGAGGTTGACGCGGTCCACGGCGGTCAGCCCGCCGAATTGCGCCGTAAGGTCGGTTGTGCTAAGCAGCGTTGCCATGCCTGGCCGCCTCCCTTCTGCCTGCGATGTTCCGGACAAGCCCGACGATGCCGGACGGGGCATAGATGATCGATATGAGCAGAATGAGACCGAAGAAGACCATCCGGTATTGTTCGGCGACGCGCAGCACCTCCGGCAGGAAGGTCACCAGCACGGCCCCGACGATTGGACCGGCTAAAGTCCCCTCGCCGCCGATGATCACCATCGTGACCGCGTTGAGGGTGAGATAAGGCTCCAGGGCCTTGGGGCTGATGAAGTTGGTGTAATGCGCGTTGAAAGCTCCGATGAGGCCCGCGAGCACGGTGCCGAGCAGAAAAGCGATCATCTTGAAGTTGAACGTATCAATACCCACCGATTCGGCGAGATCGACATTCTCATGGATGGCGACAAAAGCCCGCCCTGTCCTGGAATTGGCCAATCGATAGGTAATCCAGCATGTCAGCGCGACGAAGATGAGAGCCAGATAATAGTACGGACGCTCCGTCGAAAAGACGAAGCCGGCGCCAAAGGGATTCGGCAAGCTGATCGGCGGCACGCCGGGCATTCCCATGGGACCTTTGGTGACAGCCACCCAGTTGGTTGCGATGAGCTGGAGTATGGCGCCAAAACCGAGCGTCGCGATGGCGAAATACGGCCCCCGCAGGCGCAACGACGGATAGCCGACGATGAGGCCGAAGAGTCCGGAGACGAACGCGCCCGCGATGAGTGTCAGCCAGGCCGGCAGGGCGTAGTTGATGGCCAGGATGGCCGCCGTGTAGCCGCCGATGCCGTAGAAGGCCGCGTGGCCAAGCGATTTCTCGCCGACGTAGCCCAGAATGAAGTTGAGGCTCAGGGCCAGCACGATGTTGACCATCAGGGCGATGCCGGTGTGCAGGTAGAACGGATTGGCCACAAAGGCCGGTACGGCTGCGGCCAGGCCGAAGAGCAAGATTCCGGTCAGTGTTTGTCGCGTCATAATCTATCCTCCCTCTAAGCCCGCCGCATCTTCTTGCCCAGGATGCCTTCCGGGCGGAAAAGCAGCACCAGAATCATCAGCGCGTATCCAATCGCGTCCTTGTAGGCGGCCGAGATGAAGCCGGCGCCAAGAGCTTCGCTGACGCCGAGCACCAGCCCGCCGGCGATAGCGCCGGGGATGTTGCCCAGCCCGCCGAGGATGACCACGGACAGCCCCTTGAGCAGCGCCATGCGCCCGATGAAGGGATCCACCATCGCCTTGGGAGCCACGAGCGCCCCGGCCAGCCCGGCGAGAACCGCGCTCAAGGCGAAGGTCAGCATGTAGACCTTTTCAATGCCTATCCCCATCAGCGCCGCCGTCTGGCGGTCGCGGGCCACCGCCCGCATCGCCAGACCGTAACGCCCCTTTTTGATGAAGAGGGTGAGAAGCAACGTCGCAGCGAGCGACACGCCGGCGATCAGGATATCCTGTTTCGTGACCACCAGCCCGGCGATGATCACCGGGTTATAGGCGAACGGCGAACTCAAGAGGTACGGGTCGGGCCCGAAAACCGCCATGGCCAGGTTCTGAAGGATTACGGAGACGGCCAGGGTGGCCAGGAAAGGTGCCCACAGGGACATCTTGCCCTTGCGCAGGGGTTTTAAGACCAGTCTGTCCAGAAGGAGTCCAATTGCCACCATGCCGAGGACGCTGATCCCCACACCCGGCAGGTAGCCGAACCTGGCCGCCGCCACGTAGGTGAAGAAGGCCCCAAGCATGTAAAGCTCCCCATGCGCGAAGTTGATGACGCGGGCGATGCCGAAACTGATGGTGAGACCGAGCGCCAACAGGGCATAGACAGAGCCCATGACCAACCCGTTGACCATCTGTTGAGCAAAAAGCCAGATCATGTTGTCCCCTCCTTTATATGCAGGGCCGGCCGGGGGAGTGAAACCCCCGGCCGGATCAGGGCCTTACTTTGCGAGGACGAATTTGCCGTTCTTAATGACGGTTACTTTGCTTTCAATCTTGACCTGGCCTTTCTCGTCGAAATCGAAGAGGCCGCGCGGACCGACCCAACTTACCCTGGAAATACCGTCCCGGATGCCGGCGGGTGTCAGGTCCGCGCCGGCGAGGCGGATGGCTTCGGCCACGACCCAGGCGGTCTCCCAGCCCTGGACGGCGAATTTGGTCTCGGGAAGCTTGCCGTATTCTTTTTTGTACAGGTTGAGAAACTCCACGGAGGCGTCGTCATCATAGGTCACCGCCCAGTCGAGCGGGAAGTAGACACCCTCGGCGGCCGGGCCGGCGAACCGGATGAACTCGTTGGTCGCGGCCTCGGCGGAAGCGACCACGGTTGCGTCCAGGGCCAGGGTGCGCAACTGCTTCACGATGATCGAAGCGCGGGTGGAGTCGGCTACCAGATAAACCACGTCTGGTTTCAGAGCCCGGATCTTCACAAGTTCCGCGGAGAAGTCCGTGGATGTCGGTTCAAAGTAAGCTGTGGAGATCACCTTGGGGCTGCCGTACCTGGCGTACTCCCTGGTCGCCGCGTCGACCGTCGAACGGCCGAGGTCGTCGTTGGCGGCGAGGAAAGCCACCGTTTTGGCCTTGAGCTTCTGTGAAACAAATTTAGCGAAGACCACCTCGCGCATCGCCGCGGTGGCGGTGGCCCGGAAGAAGAACTTGTCGCCAAGCTCGGTGAGCTTCGGTGCCATGGAGACCGGGGTGATGGTCGGGATCCGTTCGCGCATCGTGATCTGCTGAACGGCGGCGGTGGCGGAGCTGCCAACGGAACCGATGATCACCGGCACCTTGTCGCCGGAGATGAGGCGCTTGGCGGCGGAGACGGCTTCGTCGGGGATGTTGCGGTCATCGTAGATGACGAGTTCAAGCTTGTTGCCGTTGACGCCTTTTTCATTGATCACCTTCACGGCGAGTTTGACGCCGTCGACAACGGCGTTGCCGATGCTGGCCAGGGGACCGGTGGTGGGGGCGATGACGCCGACCTTGACTGTGGCCGCGCTGGCGGCGAGAGACCCGGCGAAGAGGGAGACGATCAGAAGAACGACCGCGAGAAGATGAATCCGCTTCACTTGTGAACACCTCCATTAGTTTAGTTTTTGACGTGTCTGAATACCGTTTTGTTTCGTTAAACTGCCTGACATCGTTTTGCCCGCCTACCTGATTTCCGGAAGCCATTCGATCCTGGCGCCGAGCCCGGTCATGACTTCATAAAAGGTTGGGAACGAGATCTTGTAGTATTCCGCGGTGTCGATCACCGTCGGGCCGTCCGCCACGAGAGCGGCGCAGGCCGTGGCCATGATGATGCGGTGGTCGTGGTTGCCGTTGATTTCCGCGCCGTGCAGAGAACTGGGTTCAATAATCACGCGGTCAGCCTCTTCGGTGATTCTGGCGCCCATTTTGCGCAACTCGCGGGCGATGACGCGGGAACGGTCGGTCTCCTTGAGCTTTGACGCGCCAAGGTTGTAGAGTACCGTCCTGCCCCTGGCCTGGGTGCCGAGAACCGCCAGGATCGGCGGGGCGTCGGGCAGGTCTCGGCAGTCGATCTCGATCCCGTGGAGTTCTCTGCCGCCACGGACCCGGATCCCGTCAAGACCGTGATTGCGCACTACCACGTCGGCCCCCATGGCCTGCAGGATGTCGACAATCGCCTTGTCCCCCTGGTAATCCCGGGTATCCATGCCGTGGACGGTGACGTCCGAGTTCGTGATCGCCGCGGCTACGAGCGGGAAGCAAGCCGACTCCCAGTCCGCCGGAATCACTTCATGGAATGGACCCCACGTCTGCCCGCCGAAGACCTTGAAGCGACGCATCTCTTCCATTTCGTACTTTACGCCGCGCCGGTCAAGCCAACCCAGCGTCATCGCGATATACGGACGCTCCTGCAGGTTATCCACGATAACTTCGGTGTCGCCGCTCGCCAGAGGCGCGTTGATGAGGAGGGGGGTCAGCCACTGGGAGTTGACGCCGGGCAACGACGTCTTGCCGCCTTTCATCAGGCCTTTCACGACGATTGGCGCGCAGCCGTTGTCGCGCGTTGAAAAGGCCGTCGCGCCGAGGTCGTTCAGGGCGGCGAGGAGCGAGCCGGAGGGGCGGTAGCGAATCTGGTAATCGCCGGAGATCACCGAGTAACCCTTGTCCACCAGCGCCGCGGTCGCGGTGATGATGTACAGGGTTGTACCTGAATTGCCCACGTTCAGCACATCGTTCGGCGCCTGCAGGTTTCGGCCCACGCCCCGGACGGTCCAGCGGTCCTGGGCGATTTCAATTTCCGCCCCGAAACCGCGGCAGACCTCGCAGGTCGAGTAACAGTCCACCGAGTGGACCGGATTCTCGATGACCGAGACCCCGTCGGCAAGCGTGGCAAAGACGACTGCGCGTGTGGTGTTGGATTTGGATCCGGGAATCTGCGCGGTGCCCCGCAGGTCACCGCTTGTGACGCGGAATTTCACTGCTTTTCCTCTCCTTTGGTGCTTATGTTGATGCGGCTGTTGATGCGGCGAGCTCGGGCGGCCAGACTTTTGTGCCGAGTTCGTTTGAAACCTCGCGCGCGGTGGCGACCACCAGGGTCACAATCGGGTCGATCCCTTCCGGGCCCAGCAGAGATTGCGGTACCGCGACGCCCAGCGCCGCGATTGGCTGGCTGGTTCCGGCGAAGATGGGCGCCGCCACGCCGACGACCCCGTCGATGATCTCGTTGGTCTCAATATCATAACCCTTCGCGTGCACGGATTTCAATCGTTCATACAGCACCGCCCTGTCAACGACGGTCCCTGAAGCGAGCCGAGTTCGTTTGAAACCTCGCGCGCGGTGGCGACCACCAGGGTCACAATCGGGTCGATCCCTTCCGGGCCCAGCAGAGATTGCGGTACCGCGACGCCCAGCGCCGCG
>JAMCQP010000022.1:68594-76759 GCA_023381695.1 Bacillota bacterium
ATATCATAACCCTTCGCGTGCACGGATTTCAATCGTTCATACAGCACCGCCCTGTCAACGACGGTCCCTGAAGCGAGAGGCTCCAGGGGAAACTTGTCCAGGAGACGTTGGACCTCGGATTCCGGCAAGTACGCCATGAGGACCTTGCCGATTGCTCCGAAGTGCGGCGTGCGGCGTTGCCCGAGGTGTGACGTAATGCGCAGCGGATAGTGGCTCTCCCTCTTGTCCACGTAAAGCAGGTGATCATCCACCAGGGTGGCGACGAGGACGGCATGCCGTACTTGAGCGGAAAGGCTGTTGAGATGGGGTGCCAGGACTTCGCGCCAGTCGAGGCTGGTCCGGGCGATGCCGCCCAGTTCGATGAGTCCAGGGCCCAGCGAATAAGTCTGATCCTGCCTGCTTACTACCCAGTCCAACTGTTGAAGCGTCTGGAGGATCCGGTGCGTGGTGCTCTTGGGCAGCCCCGATCTTTGGGCCAGGGCGCTGAGAGTGAGGTTTCTGTCTTGAAAGGAAAAGACGCCAAGAATTGCTGCGGCTTTCTTGAGAACTAGAATATCTGAAGTTGAGTTGGCGACGGTTTGACGCAAGTCCTGCACCTCCCGCCCTGGTGGTTGTTAGTTGGATTTCGTTCCACATTCTAGTATATCATCCTACATTGCGGAACGCAAGTAAAATTTTTGAGCCGTAGCCACGGAAATGACCGTTTCAGATCGATCACGTCTTTACCGCAGCCAATGGAAATCCGATATTATTAATGGGTGGGTAAAATGCGCGATGAGGCTGGTAGTGGCGCTGACACTGGAGCCCCTTGGCGTTTCCCTGGCCGCAATCATTCGCGGCTCAAGACCGGCCTGCGTTACAGTACGAAAGGTTGGAACGGTCTCGGAGGCTGGCGGTCAAGCTGCGCAGAATTATCCGGAGGATGAAATAAGCCGTGTGACAGGCAGGAGGCCAGCTATTATCCGACCGCCCTACGGTGGGTTGGACATTAACGTGATCCGGGAGGCTGACAAAAACCACTACAAGATCGCTCTCTGGTCCCTGCACACCTTTGACTGGCTCCAGCGGGATAAGAGTCCTTCCAGGCCGCCTTGCTTCGCGAGGTGCAGGCCTCGCACGGGTCCCTGGCGCAACAAATTGTCGGCGCGATCATGAGGGCAGTTCCGGTAGGCTTTGCCCACCACAAGGAACCGCAGCGCTCGGAAGTCCTTGATGCTTTTCAGAAGGAGCACGCCCCGTCGCTCAGCCGTTCCGGCCATCAGGTCTTTTACCCTCCAGAGCTGGTGGTGGAGATCGAGGAGGGGTACCGCCAGCTAGCCACCCTGGGCTCGGGGAACCATTTTATCGAGCTTCAGGAGGACGAGGACGGGAAACTGGGGATCATGCTCCATTCCGGTTCACGCAACTTCGGCCTGAAGATTGCCACGTACTTCAACAATGTGGCCAAAAAGCTCAATAAACAGCTGGCCTCAGGGGTTCCCGCCGCCTGGGATCTGGCTTATCTGCCGGCGGATGCGCTCGAAGGGCAGGCCTATATCCGGTGGATGAACCTGGCGTTGGACTTCGCGCGGGAGAACAGGCGGCTCATGATGGAGCGGACAAAGGAGATCGTCTTTGACCTGGTGGAGCGGCACACCGGTTTTAAGGGGATCAAGGTGGACATGGAGGTCAACGCCCACCATAACTACGCCGCGCTGGAGCGGCACGGCGATGAGGATCTCTGGGTGCACCGCAAGGGGGCGATCCGGGCACGGGAGGGCGAAATCGGGATCATCCCCGGCGCCATGGGTAGCTACAGCTACATTGTCAGCGGGCGGGGCAATCCGGAGTCTTACTATTCCTGCAGCCACGGGGCCGGGAGAAGGATGGGACGGAAGGAAGCCACCCGGCAGTTCTCCGTGCAGGAGGTCATGGACGACTTCAAGGCCAGCGGGGTGATCCTGGGCAAGAACAGGAAGGGCGATGTGGCGGAGGAGTACCGGAAGGCCTACAAGGATATTGATTTCGTGATTGATAACGAGCGGGATCTGGTGCAGCCCGTGATGAGGTTGAAGACCGTCGCCGTGGTGAAGGGGTAGCCCTGGCGTCTGCCTGATGAGGCCCGCGCAAAAATTCGTTGACAACCGCCTCAGGTTATGGTAAAGTAACACAAAGAGAACGGATCAGAAAACCTATATCAAGTGCCGTGCTTACCTTTAAGTTGGTCCCGTGAGGCTAGCAAGGAAAAGCATCTGTGGCGTAGCCGGTAGCTACCAGTAGCTATAAGTGTAGCGAAGTGCGTACATGGAGCCTTCTTGCCTGCGGGCAAGAGGGCTTTTTTGATGCCCGGCAAGGGGCCGGAACCCCAAAAAAGGTGCAGCACCGGACAAGTTTGGCGGAGGTGAAAAAATGGAGACCGGCAAGCTTCGTGAAAAGATTCAGATCATGGATGCCGAGGCGATGCGGCGGGCCCTCACCCGGATCGCGCACGAGATCATCGAGCGCAACAAGGGCGTGGAGAAGGTCTGCCTGGTGGGGATTCGGACCCGCGGGGTGCCGCTGGCCAACAGGCTGGCGGAGCGGATCCGGGAGATCGAGGGGACCAGCCTTCCGGTGGGCAGCCTGGACATCACCCTCTACCGCGACGACCTCACCACCATTGCACATCAGCCGGTGGTTCACAAGACCGAGGTCGGCTTTTCGGTAACGGGGGCCAGGATTGTGCTGGTGGACGATGTGATCTTCACCGGCCGTACCACCAGGGCGGCGCTGGATGCGCTGATTGACCTGGGAAGACCCCAGACCATCCAGCTGGCGGTGCTCATCGACCGCGGCCACCGGGAACTGCCGATCCGGCCCGATTATGTCGGCAAGAATGTCCCTACCTCCCAGCGGGAAGTAGTAAGTGTCAGACTTGGAGAAACTGATGGTGTGGACGAAGTAATTCTCAACGAGCTTTTATGAATGTTTCTCGACGAGCTTTTGCAGGCATTTTTCAACTTTGTACATCCTGCTCTTCGGCGGATAAGGCCGAAACCGCCAAACGGGAGGCCGCCGCGAGCGGCGAAAGGTGTGAGAAGCTTGGAGTGGAAGCGCAAAGATCTGCTGGGGCTGGAAGGGCTCTCTGCTGAAGAGATCCATTTGATCCTGGATACCGCCGAGTCGTGCAAGCAGATCTACGAACGGGAGATCAAGAAATTTCCCACCCTGCGCGGGCGGACGGTGGTCAACCTCTTTTACGAACCCAGCACCAGGACCAGGACTTCCTTCGAACTGGCCGGAAAGTGGATGGGCGCGGACGTGATCAATGTTTCCTCCTCCACTTCCAGCGTGGCCAAGGGCGAAAGCCTGAGGGACACCGCCAGAACGCTGGAGGCCCTGGGGGCGGATGTGGTGGTGATCCGGCACAGCGCCGCCGGGGCGGCGCACCAGCTGGCCTCGGAGGTCCGGGCCGCGGTGATCAATGCCGGCGATGGCGCCCACGAGCACCCCACCCAGGGGCTTCTGGACCTTTACACTATCCGGGAGCGCAAGGGCCGGTTCGCGGGATTGCGCGTGACCATCGTGGGGGACATCCTGCACAGCCGGGTGGCGCGTTCGAACATCTGGGGGCTCCGGACACTGGGGGCGGAGGTGACCGTGGTGGGCCCGCCGACTCTGGTGCCACGGGAGATCACGCAACTGGGGGTGAGGGCGACCCACGATCTGGAGGAGGCCCTGGCGGGCGCGGATGTGGTGAATATCCTGCGGATCCAGCTGGAACGGCAAAAGAAAGGGCTCTTTCCGAGCCTGCGCGAGTATGCGCGCCTGTACGGGATTACGGCGGAGAAGCTCGAATCTGCGGGAGAAGACGTGCTGATCATGCACCCGGGCCCGGCCAACCTGGGGGTCGAGGTCAGCGAAGAGGTGGCCAGGGATCCTCGTTCGGCCATCTCCGGGCAGGTGCAGAACGGGGTGGCGGTGCGGATGGCCCTGTTGTATCTTTTGACCGGGGGGAGGGCGCAAGATGCGGTACTTGGTTAAGGGGGGCCTGGTGGTGGATCCGGCGCTTGGCCCGGAAGGCCGCCGGGACATTCTGATTGAGGACGGCAAGGTGGCGGCCGTGGGTGAAGATCTGGCGGCGACGGGGGAAGCGCGGGGCAGCCGTAAAGCCAGCCATGACGGCCATAGCGGTGGCGATGACTTGAAGGTGATCGATGCGACCGGCAAGGTTGTCGTGCCCGGGCTGATCGATATGCACGTTCACCTGCGCGAACCGGGGCGCGAGGACGAGGAGACGATCCATAGCGGCACCCGCGCGGCGGCCAGGGGCGGCTTTACCGGCGTGGTGGCGATGGCCAACACCTCCCCGGTGGCGGACAACGGCGCCGTGGTGGATTTTGTGCGCGAAAAGGCCAGACGGGAGGGGCTGGTGAATGTCTACCCGGTGGGTGCGGTCACCAAGGGGCAAAAGGGTGAAGAACTGGCGGAGATCGGCGAACTGGCCGGAGCCGGGGCCATTGCCCTTTCCGACGACGGCCACCCCATTGCCAACGCCGGCCTGATGCGCCGGGCGCTGGAGTACGCCGGGCCGTTCAACCTGCCAGTGATCGTGCATGCCGAGGATAAAGACCTGGCCGGCGACGGGGTGATGCATGAGGGGTTTGTCTCCCTCAAGCTGGGGCTGAAGGGTATTCCGGCGGCGACCGAGGAGGTCATGATCGCTCGGGATCTGCTCCTGGCGGAGATGACCGGGGGAAGGCTGCATATTGCCCACGTGAGCACGGCGGGGGCGGTGGAGCTGATCCGCCAGGCCAAAAGGCGCGGCGTCCGGGTGACGGCGGAAGCCACCCCGCATCATTTCACCCTGACCGATGAGGCGGTCTTCGGCTACAACACCAACGCCAGGGTGAGCCCGCCCCTGCGCGCGGCCGAAGATGTGGCCGCGGTGCGTGCGGGGCTTGCGGATGGCACCATTGATGTGATCGCCACGGATCACGCTCCCCACACCAGGGAGGAAAAGGCGGTGGAATTCGACCTGGCCCCGCCCGGGATGGTCGGTCTGGAGACGGCGGTCGCCCTGGTGCTCACCGAGCTGGTGGCCCGAGGGGTGCTCAGCCTCCGGGAGGCGGTCGCCAAATTGACGGCCAATCCGGCGAAGATTCTTGGGCTTGCCGCGGGAACCCTCCAGGTGGGGGTTTTGGCGGATCTCACCATTCTGGATCTGGAGAGGGAATGGGTGGTTGACACGCGGGCGTTTGTGTCGAGGTCCCGGAATTCCCCGTTTGAAGGCCGGCGGCTGCGGGGAATGCCGGTGCTCACCATGGTGGGCGGGAAGGTTGTGGCCAGGGACGGGCGGATCGTTGCGGATGGCGAAGAGAAGATGGCGGAAGACGGAAGCGCAGCCGGAAGAGGGGTGGTGGCCGGATGGGCGGCGAACGGATAAGCGATATAAGCGATGCCCATTTCGCCGACAAGCTGGTGGCTCAGGTTCTCTCCAAGCAGAGCCACCTGGTGGTCGGGCTTGATCCCAGGCTGGACCTGCTTCCGGCCCACCTGGTGGATAGGTTCCAGAAGGAATACGGGCCGACACAGCAGGCGGCGGCGATGGCCATTTTGGAATTCAACCTCGGGATGATCGATGCCGTGGCGGACCTGGTGCCGGCCGTAAAGCCCCAGATGGCCTTTTACGAGGAATACGGGCCGGCCGGGATGGAGGTCCTCGGCCAGACCGTCAGATACGCGCAACAAAAGGGCCTGATCGTGATTCTTGACGGGAAGCGCAATGACATCGGATCCACGGCCGAAGCCTACGCCAGGGCTTATCTGGGGAGAGGGTTCGTTGGGGAGAACGGCGCGGCTCAAGCTCGTGGGGTGGACGCCATAACGGTAAATCCCTACCTGGGAGAGGATGGCGTCAAACCCTTTATCAGCTATGGGCCGGAAAAAGGGATATTTGTCCTCGTGAAGACCTCCAACCCTTCTTCGGGGCAATTGCAGGATCTGCTGGTTATGCCTGGGGAGCAGGATGTGCCGGTTGTGCAAGAAGAGCCGTCAGAGCCATCCGGACCTGCCATCCCACTTTACGAGGTGGTGGCCTCTCTGGTGGACCAATGGGGACGCGATCAGGTGGGGAAGAGCGGCTACAGCAGCGTGGGCGCCGTGGTGGGCGCTACCTACCCGGAGGTCGCCAGGCGGTTGCGCGCCCTGATGCCCAGGGCCTATTTTCTGGTGCCGGGGTTTGGGGCGCAGGGGGCGACCACGGAGGATGCCGCCGCGGCCTTCAACGAGGACGGGATGGGAGCGCTGGTCAACGTCTCGCGGGCAGTGATCTACGCCTTTCGGAACGATCCCGGTTACCGGGCCACCGCTCACAGTTCGGCAGATCGGAATTCTACAGATCGTAGTTCTTCAGAAGCCGATTTTGCGGCCGTGGCGCGCGGGGCTGTCCTGGAGATCAACCGGCAGATCAACCAGGAGGTTGACAAAAAGCGTGGTAAATAAATATACATGTCATTGCATAATTATGCATAGCGTGTTAAAATAGCTCCACGAGGGTGGTAAAGGCTATGGAGCAAAGAAGGCAAAAGGGAATATTGGTCCTGGAGGATGGGACCGCATTTGAAGGAATCATCCTGGGCGCCACGGGCATGACCGTGGGCGAGGTGGTCTTCAATACCAGCATGACCGGCTATCAGGAGGTGCTCACCGATCCCTCCTATGTCGGCCAGATCGTGGCCATGACCTACCCGCTGATCGGCAACTACGGGGTCAACGAAGCGGACAACGAATCGGCGTTTCCCGCGGTAGCCGGATTTGTGGCCAGGGAGATCGCGGATATCCCCAGCAACTGGCGTTCTTCCGGTTCTTTGACCGGGTTTCTGGAAAGCCGTGGGGTGGTGGCCCTGGTAGGGGTGGACACCCGGGCGTTGACCAGGCACCTGCGCAGCCGGGGCACCATGCGCGGGGTGATCCTGGCGGGTGAACAGGCCCCTGATCGCCAGGAACTGGCCCGGATCGCCCGGGAGAGCCCCTGCGTGGTGGACAACGACCCGGTGCGCCTGGTGACCGCCAGAGAACCTTATACAATAGGGGAGCACGGCTGGCCGGTGGTCCTGTGGGATCTGGGCGCCAAGGGGAACATCGCCCGGTCCCTGGTGCAACGGGGGTGCCGGGTCACGGTGGTCCCGGCCTGGACAGGCGCGGAGGCCATTTTGGCCATGAAGCCGGCGGGAATCATGCTCTCCAACGGCCCCGGCGACCCGAAACAGGCGTCTTACGTGGTGTCAGAACTGGGCAAGCTGCTGCCTGGGCGGATTCCCACCTTCGGGATTTGCCTCGGGCACCAGATCCTGGGGCTGGCTCTCGGCGGGGAGACCTACAAGCTCAAGTTCGGCCACCGGGGCGGTAACCACCCGGTGAAGGACCTGAACACCGGCAGGGTCTACATTACCTCCCAGAATCACGGCTACGCCGTGGATGCGGATTCCCTGGATTCAAGCGCGGTGACGGTCTCGCACGTCAACTTGAACGACGGGACGGTGGAGGGGCTTCAGCACAGGGATTGGCCCGTATTTTCGGTCCAGTACCATCCGGAGGCGTCTCCCGGCCCGCGGGATTCCGACTACCTCTTCGACAGGTTTGTAAGTTTAATAGTGTCTTGAGGATGTGAAGAGATGCCCCGGCAGTTTAACGTGAAGAAAGTACTGGTGATCGGGTCGGGACCGATTGTAATCGGCCAGGCCGCGGAGTTCGACTACGCGGGAACCCAGGCCTGCCGCGCCCTGAAGGAGGAGGGCATCGAGGTGGTTCTGGTCAATTCCAACCCGGCCACCATCATGACCGACGCCAATATCGCGGATCGGGTGTATATTGAACCCCTCACCCCGGCGTTTGTAGCCGGAGTTATCGAAAAGGAGCGGCCCGACTCCCTTCTGCCGACCCTGGGCGGGCAGGTGGGGTTGAACCTGGCGGTGGAACTGGCGGAGCAGGGGATCCTGGACCGGTACAACGTACGCCTCCTCGGAACGCCGCTGGCCACCATCAAGAAGGCCGAGGATCGCGAGCTTTTCAAGAGGACCATGGAGGAGATCGGCGAGCCGGTGCCGGAAAGCGCCATAATCTCGCGGCTGGAGGAAGCGGCCAGTTTCGCGGAAAAGATCGGGTTTCCCCTCATCATCCGGCCGGCCTATACTCTCGGCGGGACC
>JAMCQP010000001.1 GCA_023381695.1 Bacillota bacterium
AAAAAGATCTGTCGACGGTGTCCCTGATGGCGCTCATCTGGCTGGCGGCCTTGCCTACCGCCTTCCGTCCTTCTTCACCCGTGGCGACAACGCCCGTGGCGTTTTGCGCCATCTTCTGGGAGGAGGACGCCACCTGCTGGATGGAGGCGGACATGCTGTCGACGGTCTTCCCGGCCTCCTGTGAGGCCCTGGCCTGTTCGTCGGTGCCCCTGGCCAGCTGAGTGATCGTTTCGGCGACCTGCTGCGCCGCCTGCCCCACCGCCTGTACGGAGGACGCCAGTTCCTCGGAAGAGGCGGCGACCTGTTCGGAACTCTGAACCACCCGGCTTACCAGGCCGCGGAGGTTCTCCAGCATCTCGTTCAGCGCTGTGGCCAAACGCCCGGTCTCATCCCGGGACTTGAAGTTCAACCGTTTCACGGCCAGATTGCCCCTGGCAATATCCTGGGCAAATTCCACGGCGGCGGCCAGCGGTCTGGTTATCGACCTGGCAATAACCAGACCGAGCAGAATAGCCACGAACAAGGCCAGCGCCGCCACGCTGAACAACGTGACGATATTCGTTTTCTTCAACGCTTCCGCTGCTTTTTGGTTGTGGTCGGCAAAGGCCACGCTGATCTCTTCGAGTTTGTCAAGATTGCCGCGCGCTTCCTCAAACAACTGGTCACCGGTGGTAATACTGAGTATTTTGGCCTGTGCAACGCCTTTCGGCTTGCCTTCCTGGAGCAGCGCAATTACCTGGCGGTCGTTTTCAATCCATTTGTCGAGGTCATTTTTGAACTTTTCCAGCAGATCTTTTTGTTCCCCGGTCTCCGCCCTCTCTCCGTAAAAACCGACACGATCGCGGGATTGCTGCAGGTTCTCCTCGATGAACTTCACAAGCTCGTCAAACTTCTTGTCTTCCGGCTTCAGGTTCAAAAGCGTCCTTTCCGATACCAATGCCTGGTAGAGATCTCTGTCCCCCTGCAAGACATTTTCGATGCTGGGCGACAGAGTATGGGCGTAATAGTCCAGTTTCCCGTCAGCTTCCTGCAAATTCCGGTAGCTGATAGCAAGAATCGCCCCCGAAGCCACCACGAAAACCACGATCAACAGGTTGATCTTTGCTCCGATCTTCAGCTTGTTGAAAAATGGCAGACTCATCAAGATGCCTCCTCCTGGTTGCAGCGTTGCGACGGCCTTAAACCCTGGCATTTCCGTTGGATCACAAGTGTGTGTCCATCTTTGTCCGGTTCTAAAGTTATGGAGGATCTCCACCATTTGATCGTGGTTGCTCTAACATGGTTACATTTTGATTATCGGCAAAAGCCATCAAGTACTAAAAGATCAAGACCACCAGATCCTGTGGCCTTCCCCCTGAAAGTCAAATCTTGTTCAAAAAAGATCATGAACTCTACCAGAGCAAAGATCTGTGGCCGCAACTTCACCCATAAAAACAAGGCCACAGATTGCTCTGTGGCCATTGTCCCGCAAGGCAGTTCTTTTGCCGGGAAACTTTGAACTTTTGCCCGGCCCTGAAACCCGCATCGTCACACGGAACGAACTTCGGAGACCTCGGGGATCTCCGCTTTGAGGATCCGCTCGATGCCGTTTTTAACCGTCAACTGTGACATGGGGCAACCGGCGCAGGTCCCGCGCAGCTTGACCTTCACCACGCCGCCCTCGACATCCACCAGTTCCACGTCCCCGCCGTCGGCCTGCAAACCCGGCCGGACCTTGTTCAGAATCTCCGCAACCCTGGTCTTTTCCGGTCCCTTTTCGCTCAAGGTAAACGCTCCTTCCTCTTTGCCTGTATTAGAAAATAGTTGCGTCCAGGTTATAGTTTGCGCCTTTGGGCAAAAGTATTGCCTTTTATGCCAAAAGCCCCGCCGCAACTTTTCCGGCTGGATAAATATTACCTTCAACATTATATTACTTCCTGTAGCTATTCGCCACGATTGGCAAAACTCCTGCCTCCTCCGGCAAACTTGCGGGTCAGCCCGGCTAACCAGGCCGCCAGCGGTAAAAGTACCGCAACGGGCCCAAGGAAGACCATCTGCATCAAGCTGAACATGGAGAAGAACGCCACCCGCAGATCCGGGATATACCAGCTGATCCGGTAGCCTACCGCCAGATAGCTGAGCGCCTCGATCACCGACAGGGCCAGATACGGCGCGACAACAAACAGTTCGGCCGCCGGAACCCACTCCCGCACCCCGCCGCCGGATCTCCCCGCGTACCAGAACAGCCCCGGCGAGAGCACCAAAAGCGCGGCGTAAGCCGGAAGAGCAAAGATCCTGAAGAAGCTGGCCAGATCGCTGTCCGGGAAGACCCCAAGCGAGAAGGTGTTGCCGAAGATCCAGTGATAGAGGAGGTAATCCAAACCCAGATAAGCGATGCCGACCGCGGTTAGAAAGAGGCGCGGCCGCTTTCCGGCAATCAGGCGTCCCAGCATGATCAAGACCGCCAGGAAAACCACAAGGACCGGCAACCGCCAGAGACGTTCCCGGAAGATCCGGTGCTGCCTGGCCACCGCCATGGCGTCCGCAAAGGCCGACCAGGCCTCACCCGCCTGCCTGAAGGCCGCCGTGTATTCACCCGCTGCCAGCGCCCGGCCCGCCCCGGCCCAAACAGCTTTGGCGCCCGACAGGCCTGGCAGGCCGGTTCCTTCCCCCGCAACGCCGTCTGTGCCATTCATCCTAACGCCAGCCGTACCATTCACCTTTTGGATGTAATTCGCGGCGAAACCGGCAAACCGGTTAACCACCGCCATCTCGCGGGAAGCCCTTTCCCGCGCTTCCACCCCCGGAAACGCCTGCCACAGGATCCGCCCCTGGTTTTCGGCCGGCGCCGGCAACCCCAGCAACGCCGAGACCGTCGCAGGGACATCCACCTGCCGCCCCGGGGCCAGCGCCAGCCCTCCGGGAACTCCCCGGCCGGCAATCACCAGAGGAACCGTCACCACCTCCGGTTCCCAGCCACCGTGGCCGCTTCCGCCCCGGTTATTTTTGTCCAGATGACCATGGTCCGCCGTGACCATCAAAACATCCCTGGAAAGGTCCAGCTCCCCGGCGATCCCCCTGATGAAGCCGTCAATGTGCATCGCCGCGGCCAGGTAGCGTCTTGTCCTGGCGCCGCCGGATTCATGCGCCTGGGTATCCACCTGGCAGAAATGGACCAGGGTCAGCGCCGCCCGGTCCTCCCGCAGGCTCCTGAGCGTGTTGGCGTAAGCCTCTTCGTCGGTCCGGGGGTCATGGGAAGCGCTGTCGGCATAGTAGTAGGGATACGTGACAACCGGGCCGTTGACCTCACCCCACCATTCGTCCGCGATGGCCGCGGTAGTCACCCCGGCGGCCTTCGCCTCGCGAAAGACCGTGTCCGCCGCCGTTAAACCCTGGTGGGTGTTCAAGGTTACCCCGTTGACCTCCTGCCAGGCGCCGGTGGACAGGACCGTGTAACCCGGTTTCGAAAAGGAAGGCTGCCCGACCGTGAGAGTCGTTGCAGCGCCCTGGCGGCGCAACTCGTTCAAAAAAGGCATCGTAAGCGAGGTATCGGCCCGGAGGCCGTCCACCACCACCAGAACCACCCGCCGCACCAGAGGCCGGGCAACGGCGCCGGCATTCCCTGTGTCTCCGGCCTTCCCCGCCTTCCCGGCATTTCCGGCAGCCGCCCCGGTCACCGCATAATCCGGCCGGTAGTTCTCCAGCGACCCCTGGAGAGTCAACGCCAGTTGCATGGCCGCAAAGGACGCCAACAGGGCCAGGACGGGGACAATGATCAACCCGATGGTCTTCTTCACCGCTATCCCTCCGGATGAAAGACTTTTATTTCCCGCAAAAGTTGCCGATAGACAAACTAATTGGGAGGTGGAAAAAATCATGCCCTTCTCCGTGCTTGTGCCACTGGTAGCCCTCGCGCTGGCAATTGCCCTGGCGACCTACAAGTTCGTCAAACCAATCCGGTCGTGGCTGGTCTTCGGCGCAATCTTTCTCCTGCTCCTTGTGCTGTACGCCGCCGTGGGGAACATAATCGCGCCGGCCGGCAAGCCGGGGCTGGCCTTGACGTTGCAGACCGTTTTCGGAAGCTTCCTGGTCGGGCTGCGCAAGCCATATCCGGGATAATCTAATCGCGCGCCGAAACCGCCATCTTTATCTTGGAAATGAGGTTGAGCTTGACCCTCTCCTCTAAGGGCAAATCACGGTTATCCTTATAATAAGCGTCCTGCGGGAGAATAACGCATTCATGGCCCAGGGCCGCGCTAATGGCCTGGGCCACCGTAGTCTTTCCCGAGCCTGTTCCGCCGCAAACGCCAACCAATAGCGGTTGCTGCATCTGTTTCCTCCATACTTGCCGTGTCTAATCTTCTTCAGTATACCATATCCGACCAGGTTATTTCATCAGGCAAGATTATTTGACACCCGGCGTGGTAAAATGGCCGGCCCGGCTGATCAATGGCGCAACGGCCAGGGCAATGCCCGCATCCACCAGGTGATGCAACGCCGTCCCCACCGCAACCACCACGCCCACCTGGTATAACGAAAAACCGAAGGGGATGACGATCAGCGCCTCGGCCAGCGCGTGAACCGGCAACACCGCCAGCAACGCCGCCCAAAAAGGCATCCCTCGCCGGATCAGAAGCGCCCCCACCCCGCCGAAGAGCGAGTGCATCAAGGCTCTGGCGGCGACCACGGGCATCCCCAGCCGGATCAAAAAACCGAGCATGGAACCGATCCCCACCATCACCGCCGTCATGGGGCTGACCAACATGGCCAGCATCACCGGCACATGGGCCGCCAGGGTGGCGGTAAAAGGCGGAATCGCCACCGTCAGCACCCCGCCGAACGCCAGCGGAATCACCAGCGACAGCGACATCAGGATGGCTCCCAATACCATCTCCCGGGTCTGCATGACCCGCCCGCCAGCCGTCTTGGATACAACCTTTCCCTGCATGGAAGACACCTCTGGAGGTTTTAGCTTGATCTTAACGCACCGGCAGGTGTCTTGTCAAGTGTAAATACATCACCGGGCCTCCAGCAGGTACCCCTTCTCCCGCAAGGCCGTTTCGATCCTGTCCAGGATGGCGGCATCCGCACCCTCGACCCTGTGGAGGTGCACACCCTCCGTGAGGGTCAGCAACGGTTTGGCGTCGCTTTCGGCAAGCCGGTGGATGAACTGGCGCACATCCTCCCGCGATCCGATGTTCAGCCAGCCCCGCAATTCGCCATAAACCGGGTGTTCGACGGTGACATCCACCACCTTGCCGCCGTAATCCACGATGGTCAGCAGTTCATCCTCGGTCTCTTCCGGGGTATGCCTTGAGCCGAAGATGCGCGCGTGCGGCGCCGCGCCGAGAGCGCTGGCCAGTGCATAACCCTGCGGGGTTGCAATAATCTTGCCCCCCGCCGCGCGCAAAATAGCCATGTCGGAGACCACCACCTGGCGGCTTACCGCCAGAATTCGGGCCAGATCCGAGCCCGTCAAGGGCCTGGCACTCTCCGACAACAGCTTTAAGATCCTTTCCCGCCGTTCTTCAGCGCCCATCAGCCACAACCCCTCAAATCCGCCTTTCCGAACCCCCGGATTTCCGACCCCTAGATCCACTTTCTCCGTTTGAAATAGGTCCACAACCCCAGACCCACGGCCACCATTGCCCCCCAGACGACAAAGTAGCCGTAGCGCCACTCGAGTTCCGGCATGTACCGGAAGTTCATCCCGTATACTCCAACCAGGAAAGTGAGGGGCATAAAGATCGTGGCGACCGCGGTAAGCCGGGCCATCAGCCGGTTGGAACGCTGGGAAATCTCATTCATGTGGGTGGAGATCACCGACAGGTAAGCTTCAAAGGCGACCCCCAGCAGTTCCCGCTGGATCTCCAGCAGTTCATAGATGCGAAGAATGTGGTCGTAGATGTCGCTGAAGTAGGTCTCCGCCTCGGAGGTGATCAATTTAAACCTTCGGTCTGTAAGCCGGTTGAAGACCTCCAGCTGCGCGCCGATGCTCCGCCGGAACTTCAGAAGGTTGCGCCGGACGAACAGGATCTCGTCCAGGACCTTCCTGGTGTGGCCGGAGACGACCCGGTCCTCGATCCCCTCGATCTTGGCCTCCCAGCGCCCCACCAGCGGGAAAAGCGAATCCACCAGAGCGTCCAGCAGCTCGTGCAACAAAAAGTCCACGCCCCGCGAGAACAGGGTTCTGTCCTGCGCGTACTTCTCCCTGACCTGGCCGATCAGGGGGATCGGTACGGCATGAACGGTAACCAGAAAATGGGCCCCGCAAAAGATGTCCAGCTCCGAAGCTTCGAACTGCTCGTCCGGCTTCTGGCCGGCGGCGTGGAGGACAATAAAAAGGTAATCCGAAAACTCGTCGATCTTCGGAAGTTCGCTATGATGGCGGCAATCCTCTATGACCAGGGGATGAAACCCAAAGACTTCGGCAAGTAACCGCAACTCCTCCTCCGAAGGGTCCTGGAGGTCCACCCAGACCAGAGCGGTTCTCGCCTCAAATGCCGCTTTTAAGGTTTGCAAGCTGTCGTTGTCTTTCAGTTCTCCGTTTGCGGTATAGATATAACTGTGAACCATCTATTTCCCTTCGGCTCCCCCCGGCGTACAGCCCTTCCCAGAAGACGTACAGCCCTTTCCCGAGCAGGTATAAAGCTCCATGGTGCGCCGGCAGTTGGTGCAGTTGAAGATTCCGTTGGGCTGTTTGGCGGCAAAGAAACGGCAATAACCCAGCCAATCCGAGACGTTGACCGAGTCGGCGAACCGCTCGGTGAGCCGGATCTCCTTCTTATAAACCGCACAGTAGGTTCGGCGTGGCAGAATGGTGCTGGTCATTTCAGCCATCCTTTTCCACCCTTTTCGATTTGGAAACACCCGCTCAAAATACCGCCGGAGATCCGCCTAGAACTGGATGATCGCCGTCCCGATGAGATTTATCCGGTTCGACGCCCCGGACATATAGCCGTTGCCGATATCCAGCCGCAGCGATCCCAGCTTCAGGCCCACCCCGAAATTGTAGCTTCGCACCCCGCTCCATAACGCCAGGCCGCCCCGCAACGCCAGGATGTCGAAGAATCGCTCTTCCACCCCCAGATGCACCCCGGCGCTCAGGCCCGAATAAAAGTTGGGCCCTTCCAGGTCAACGGCAAGCGTAGTGGCTTTATCCGGCCTGTAAGCCACGCCCGCCCGCCAGTTCGGGTCAATCTTGACGGTGGATGACGTTCCCGTGGCATCAACAGTTTTTTCACGAGATTTGGTAAAAAGGTCCTGAACCACAAACCCCCCCGCCCATCTTTCGCTCCATTTGGCCAGGACGCCGGTATCGCTGGTGAAACCGGACGCGAAACCCTCTTTTCTCCCAAAAGCCACATACCGCACGTCGCCGCCGATGGCCAGGAAATTCAGGCCTGGCCAGCCAATCTTCCCAAGCCAGGCGGGATTTATAGGCGTGGCCAGGGTGAGGTTGTTGCTGGCGACCGCCTTCACGTCGTAGTCGCTGGAGGGCGCCGGCAACTCCGCATTGAACCAGAAATACTGGCTGAGGGAATACCGGCCGGTACTGACCGCCCTGGAGTAATTTCCCCAGAAGTTCGGCCACACCGGCGAGGCTCCAGGTGAGGACCCATCGGTTGTCGCTCCCTCCCCGCCGCCGCCCAGGGTGGAGATCAGCCCCACATGCTCGATCTGGGTTATCGACGCCGGATTCCAGAACGGCGCGCCGGCGTCGTCGGCCACCGCGGTAAAAGCCCCTCCCATTCCCAGAGCCCTGGCGCCGACCTCAAAGGCCTGAACCCGGACATCACCCGTCACTTCTATTATGACCCAGTGGAAGGCCAAGATCAACATCAAAAGAAAGAAAAACCTGGCGAAGAACCGTCGAATGCCCACCTGATTTCCTCCTCCCTGAAGCGTGCCGCGTTAGAATTGAAATCCCAGGCTACCCTGGGCATTTATCGACCCAACAAACCCGTCAGACGAAGCCGCCGCAAGATCGGACATGAACGGGCCAATCTTCAGGCCAATTCCAATGGTTTGCATGGACAGCACCCCATCCGCCCGGATCACCTCGCCCGCCCGGAGCGCAATGACGTCAAAGAGCAGCTTCTGTTCCACGCCCAGATGCCAGGCGGCGCTGTGGGAATAGGCATTCTGGCCCTCATGGTCCGCGGCCAGCGTCATCCCCTTCCATGGCCTGAACGCCAGCCCGGTCCGAAAACTAGGTTTGAGCACCTCGGTTTCCTGGTAAGGTCCTTTGTGGGAACCACTGCTGGTACCTGCCACCTCATCTATGATCGTTATATCCTCCGTTTTTGACCAGTTGATCCGGGTGTAAAGATCCCGGATCGTCGCTCCCACCGCGATTTTGGGTGTAAGCGGGACAAAGACGCCCAGATCGGTGCCAAACCCATAGCCGCCGCCCACAACCGTGGTCTGCGTATCTTTTACGGGAATCGCGGTGTTGTTTACCTGCGCCATCTCCAGGGCACGGCTGCCACCCGCATAGCCGGAGCCGACGAATTTAAGGTTGGCCCCCACCGCCAGGCCCTGGAAGTAGTCTCTGAAGGGAACCTGCGCGGGCAGGAACCGGCCGAAGGGATACGCCAGGGTCAGGCTGGTGAATCCATAAGTCCTCAAATCCAACCCCACCGAGTAGTCAGCCACTGCGGCGGTTCCAATGGTATAAGCCCCATGCGAGAAAGCATATCGCGCCGTGGCCACGCTCTTCCCGTAAACCCCTTCCAATTCCGAATGAATAGTGGGCAGAGGGGGTTGAAGCCCCTCGTCAAACCACTTCTGCGCTTTTTGCCATTCATCCGCCCCGGAAATGGCCACCCCCAGCGAAGAGAGCAACCCCACGTATCTGATCTGGGTGATCCCCGCCGGATTCCAAAATGCCGCGGTGGCGTCGTCCGCCACCCCCGTGAAAGCGCCGCCCATGCCGAAGGCCCTGGTACCCGCTTCCACAGCGTATACCGGCGCCGTCCGGGAAAAGAAGAGGCTGAAAAACGCCAGCGCCACGAAGAAGGCGCGTCCCGTGAATAAAGACTTCCCCAAGCTCCGTCTCGTCATCGACTGATCCCTCCCTGAAGTCGCCTGCCGCTCCTTTTAAAACTCCGATAAGATTATCGGTCTGGTTGAACCGGGGCTTAAAAAAAAGAGCGCCTTGCGGCAGCGATGGCGCACCAAAAAAGCAGGCGGTCCAAAGACCGTCTGCTTTCTGGTCAAATATTGGGGATTTCTAACCTCCCAGCCCTTTGAGTTCGGAGACCAGTTCCTTGAACTTCTTTTCGTCCCGATCCTGCAAAGCCAGATCGATGAGGTTATAGACATAAGCGGCTTGAGCCCGGTGCAAAAATTCCTCCACAACTAATTTGTCCACGGCATTGGGCGAGCCCGGTTCAGGTTCCACGGCGGGATCCGTCTCCACCACTTCATAGAAGCGTTGGCTATAATTGCGATTTTCGAAGTACAGGGTAACATAGACTTCGTCGGTGGGGCTTTCGATCAACCGGACCAGAGCCTCCGCCGGGCTGGTGGTGACTTTTTTCGCCTTTTTGAACAGGAAAGGCGGCATCATCGATCCCACGGCTGAAACCAGCATCGCCGGCTCCTGATCGCTGAAATTATCCATGAAATGCAACCGCGCCAGGGTCTGGGCCGTAGAGATCAGGTAGAGAAGAATCTCTTCCGCTCCCTCCTTTTGAAGGGTATGATTGTACAAAAACCAGAGGACAAAATCCCGTTTGGCTTCGTTGGAAACCTCGGCTGTCATACAAAACCCCCCTTTACATTCATATTACGCCTTCACTGCAAAAAACCTGCCAAGCTTGGACTGGTATATTTTGGGAGGTCGCCTTATTTTCTATTCTCTCCACCAGTTGCCAGATCCGCCGCGCCGCTGGTCAATACCTCAAGCAGCGCCGCGTGGTAGAGCCCCTCCACCGGCCGGAAATCGCTGAAGAGGACCGATTCGTCGGCCGCAGCTCTGACAGTTCGGGTTGCGAGCATCCGGTTTTCTTCCGGATCGATCAACGTGAAGGCGGCGCCGAGCATAACACGGTCGGTCGCCAGCCCGTGAAAAGGCCACAAGAAAAGCCAGCGCCAGTGATAGGTCTTCCGGTTCTCGCCGCTGATGGCCAGGTTAAGAATCAGGGCGCCCCGGTCATTTCTCCCGGCGAGTTTTATCCCCCTTTGCTCCAGATACCGGACCGTCAGGAGCCGGACATCCACCTCGTCAAACGGCGGCGTCACCGTCACCCGATCCAGGATGACCCCATTGCCCAGGCTGTAACCCCCTGAAACAGCCGCGATTGCCGGTTCCGCCCCGCCTGCCAGTTGACAGACGGCCAAAAAACCGGTTATGAATAGCACCGCCCCTGTTCTTCCCAGCCACCGCATGCTTCCACCTCTCTCGACATTTCTATCGGCCGGAGAGGTCCGGGGCATAAGAGCATGGACGGCTGCAACATTGGGCCGTGGACGGGGGCCGCATTGAACCGCAGGCCTGACCGGAAAGATCAGGCCGGTTTTTCGCGGCTCTTTGACTCACGCAGGCGCTCCTTGCCATCCAGCAAGAACTTCCGCAGCCGGATGCTCCGGGGGGTTACCTCCACCAGTTCATCGTCGTTGATAAACTCCAGGGCCTCCTCCAGGTTTAAAGATCTGGGCGTGGTAAGCCGGAGCGCCTCCTCCGAGGTGCTGGAACGCATGTTGGTCACGTGTTTCTTCTTGCAGACATTGACCGGGATATCCTGCCCACGGGGGTTTTCGCCCACGATCATCCCCGCGTAGATCCGTTCCACCGGGCCGATAAAAAGGCTTCCCCGTTCCTGCGCATTGTGCAGGCCGTAGGTGGTCGATTCGCCCGTTTCGGAAGCCACCAGCACGCCGTTGGTCCGGCCCCGGATCTCCCCCTTGTAAGGGCCGTAACCGTCAAAGACGTGATACATGGTGCCGTTTCCCCTGGTTTGGGTGAGAAATTCCGAGCGAAAACCGATCAGCCCGCGGGCCGGAATGCGAAACTTGAGCCGCACCTGCTCGCTGACGCGGGTCATATCCGTGAGTTCCGCCTTGCGCTCCCCCAGCGATTCCATCACCGGCCCCAGGTATTCCTCGGGAACCGTGACCACCAGCTCTTCGTAGGGCTCGCTCCTGCGGCCATTGATCTCCTTGATGATCGGCTCGGGCTTGGAGACCTGGAATTCATACCCCTCCCGCCGCATGGTTTCGATAAGGATCGACAGGTGCAATTCGCCACGGCCGCAAACCTTGAAGGCATCGGGGCTGTCGGTCTCCTCCACCTGCAAGCTCACGTTGGTCTCCGTCTCCTTGAAGAGGCGTTCCCGGAGGTGCCGTGAAGTGACATACTTGCCCTCCTGTCCGGCAAAGGGACTGTCGTTGACGCTGAAGGCCATGGTCAGGGTCGGCTCGTCGATGACCAGCATCGGCAGCGGTTGCGGGTTGTCAACGGAGGTGATGGTCTCCCCGATGTTGATCCCGCTGATCCCTGTCAGGGCGACAATGTCTCCGACGACCGCCAGTTCGGCCTCCACCCTTTTCAGCCCATGATAGAGGTAGATCAGGCTGGCCTTGACGGGCTCCACGGTTCCGTCGCGCCGGCAGATGGCCACCGTCTCCCCGGCGCGGACCACCCCCTGCGTGATCCGGCCGATGGCGATCCGGCCCACATAATCGTCGTAGTCCAGAGCAGCCACCTGAAGTTGCAGCGGCGCTTCAATATCCCCTCCGGGCCGGGGGATCCTGGCAAGGATCGTCTCAAAGAGCGGCCGCATGTCTTTGGGCTCCTCCGACAGATCCCGGACCGCATAGCCCTCCCGCGCCGAGGCGTAAAGCACCGGAAAGTCCAGTTGATCTTCATCCGCCTCAAGCTCGATGAAAAGATCAAGAACCTCGTCGACCACCGCGGCGCATCTGGCGTTGGGGCGATCGATCTTGTTGATGACCACAATCGGCGTCAGCCCCGCCTCCAGGGCCTTCTTCAGGACAAACCTGGTCTGGGGCATCGGCCCCTCGAAGGCGTCCACCACCAGAAGGGCGCCGTCGGCCATCTTCAGCACGCGTTCCACTTCGCCGCTGAAGTCGGCATGTCCGGGCGTATCAATGATATTGATCTTCACCCCCTGGTAAACCACGGCGGTGTTCTTTGAAAGGATGGTGATTCCCCGCTCACGCTCCAATTCGTTGGAGTCCATGATCCTCTCCACAACGTGCTCGTTGGCGCGAAAGATGCCGCTCTGCCTGAGCAGGCAATCCACGAGGGTGGTTTTCCCGTGGTCCACGTGCGCGATGATTGCCACATTCCGGATTTCAGGTTTATTGACGGTGTCCATAAGAGCATCCTCCTAAACATAGTGTTTAGTATAACATTTGGACGGGCAGAAATCAATCCGCCTCGATCCTGCTCTTAAGGAAAGGCCGGATAGTGGCGATTTATGGAAAAGAAGATCGTGGCAGGAGTTCTAACAGCAGTCGTAAAGATCCAGCAAGCAGTAATCATGGCAGAGGGAGATTGCAAATGGGCAAGACGGTGTTGATTGCTGACGATTCGATGTTTATGCGATGGATCTTGCAGAAGGCGCTGACCGATGCGGGATATCATGTGGTTGGTGAAGCGGAAAACGGGCAAATAGCGGTGGAACTCTACCAGAAGCTCCATCCGGACGTTGTAACCATGGATATCACCATGTCGGTGATGGACGGGATCAAGGCCACCGAAGCCATCCTGAACCTCGACCCCGATGCGCGGGTGGTCATGTGCAGCGCCATGGGGCAAAAGTCCCTGGTGCGCGAAGCGCTGGAAGCGGGGGCCAGGGATTTCATCGTCAAACCCTTCAACCCCAAGCAGATCGCGGAAGTGATGGACAAGGTCCTGGAGAGCACCGCCAGATCCTGTTGAGCAGCAATCCGGCGGTAATTCACGCGGCGATCCCCACAGTCTTAAATGCGGTACCTAACGTTTAACAGGCAACACCTGTATTTCGAGGCCATCGAAGATCGCCCCGCCTTCGCCGATGGGATCCCCCTTTGCATCGGCGATATAGGCGAGGCCTTTCTGGATCTCGTCAAAAGCCTTTTGGCTGTACCGGAGCACGGCGTACTCCACGGGGAAGGACTCCTCCAACAAGATCGCCTGCCCGTTCACGTGGACGTGGACTTTTTTGGCCATTGGGCGGCCTCCTTTGATTGCTTTTCGGGGTTCAAGAAAAAGGATCCGAGAAATTTTTTCCCGGATCCCAAGCCCCCAGAAATTTACTTTGTTACCGCCAGTGCCCGCCCGTCTACCCTGGGGGCAATCACCCGGCCCGCGGCCGTCTGCGCCTTGAGCCAGTTGACCATGGCGTCCCGGATCAGGATGTTGGTGTCATAGACCTTTTTACCGCCGGTGAAAACCGTGAAATTGTCGCCGCCGGTGGCCATGAAGTTGTTGGTGGCCACGGTGTAGACCTGGTTTGGCTCCAGCGTCTTCCCGTTGGACAGGGCAACCTCCAGAACCACCCTGGCATCGCCGGGAGCGGCCGGGTCATATTTGAACTTCAAGCCCGAGGATTGAACCATGCCCTTGGACTTGTTCTTCAAAACCTCCAGCACCTGGGCGCCGGTAAGCTCCATGGTCACGATGGTGTTGTCGAAAGGCATGACCTCCCAGATCTTCCCCAGTGTGATGGGACCGGCCGGGATGTCCGTGCGCAATCCGCCGGCGTTGGTGAAGGCGATCTGGGTGCCGGCCGCCTCGCGCATGATGTCGGCCACCATATTCCCCAGCGCGGACTCCTGATCGTAGTTGCGAAGAATCTCCGCCGGGGCGTTGCCCAGCACCTCGGCCATCTTCGGCGCCAGATCCTTGTTGTACTTGTCCACAATCGCCGCCGCCGCGGCATCCGGCTGGACCTGGTCGGCGAAGGTGGTCGCCACTTCCTGCTCAACCTTTACGACCCTGGCCGAAGAAGTGTCATAGGTCAATTTCGTGACCCCAACCGCCCGGCCGTTGTAATACGGGATGAGCACCGGCACGCCGTTCACCGTTCCCGCCACGGTCGTATGGGTGTGCCCGCCGAAGATGGCATCCACACCCTTTGCGGCGTTGGCCAGATCCGCAATTTCGCCGGTCACGGCGCCCGATTTATCCTGCGCGCCGCCCAGATGGGCGATGACCACCACCAGATCGGCGCCTCTGCCTTTAAGCTCGGGAACAAGAGCATTGACCACCGGCGCCGGGTCGCGGAACTCCAGGCCCTTGACGTTCTCCGGCAGGGTCACCACCGGCGTCTGTACGGTGCTTACCCCGATAATTCCCACCTTGAGGCCGTTTACGGTGACCATGGTGTAGGGGCGAGCCCAGTCCGGCCGCCGTCCATCCGCCTTGTTGAAGATGTTGGCGGAGAGGACCGGAAACTTCGCCTGGGCGATTCGCTGCTTCATGGTATCCAGGGACCAGTCGAATTCGTGGTTGCCGATGGCCATTGCCGCATACCCGACGGCGTTGTAAAATTCCATGACCGGTTGCCCCTTGAAGACGGTGGAGATCGGCGGCCCCTGCATGGCGTCACCGTCGTCCAGAAGCAAGGTCCCGCCGGGATTCTGAGCTCGGATCCCCGCAATGTACGCCGCCATGACCGCTGCTCCGCCAAGATCGCGGCCGGTGGCCTTGTCTTTCTGCCCCGGCAACAGGTTGCCGTGGAAGTCCGAAGTACTGACAATAGTCAGGACCTTTTCGGCGGCCAGCCCCGCCAGGGAACCCGCTGTGCCCATCACAAGACTTAACACGAGTACAATCAGGAAAAACCGCAATGCATACCCGTTCGTTCTTCTGTTCATCATGGGATTGCCTCCTTTCAGACTGACCGTTTTAATTTCGACGCGGGACGGAAAAACCCTTTCGGGAGCCTTGCATGACGAGATCCTTCAGGGAGCCTCCCGCAGATAAGTGAGCACCATGGCGCCCATCTCATCCAGGAGCTCATCCAGGGAATGCGTCCCTTTGCGGATGCACTCGATGGCCGGCCTGTCGCAAATGATGCACTGCCGGGGGGGAAATCCGAAGGAGGCGCGCTCCAGATGGGTGCCATCCGCGTCGATCACGTCAATGTCGAAGAACCTCCCCAGGGGATGGCTGTTCTCGATATCGATCATCATCCGCTTCAAGGCCCTGGCCCCAATCCCTTCGGGAACGAGAAAGAACTCCGGCCCCGCCGCCGTCTTCCGGCTCTCGCTGTAATCGATCTTGACGCGGGAGGTAAAAAAGGCGGATTCGATGCAGCTAACCGCCATCCTTTTCAACAACCCCGCCAGCGGCAGATCCTTGTCCGGCCCCGGGACGTTGGTGGTCATGGAGATCAACGGTTGCTGGAATCTCCAGCGCAACTCCTCCTGGCGCTTCGCCCTCTCCTCCCTGGCCAGGGTGATTCGTTCGCGGAGAATTTTAACATGCGCCAGGCGTTCCTTGTCGCCGGCAAAACGCCTCCCCAGGACCCATCGGTCGTCGAATAACTTTTCAAAGTCATGCATCGTTTTTCCTGAGGGTTTCCAGAACCGGCACGGCTCTCTCCGAGAGCAAAAACCCGTAAGTCGCCGCCGGCGCCAGCTTCCGGACCTCCTCCCACCTATCCTCCTTCAGAAACTGTCTGATGGCTGAAGCGCTCACCGGCTGGCCGTCCACTTCCAGCCGGGGAATCTGTTTAACCTCCACCCCAGCCTTGGGCAGCCGCTCGCTTAAAAGTTCGTTATAAACCCTGGCCACCGGGGAGAAAGGTTCTTCTCCCACATACCGGCGGGTAATGCCCAGCGCCGGCGCAAAATGCCTGGCAAACACCGTTGTGTCAAGCATCGCGTGCGTGCGCACCCGGCGGTCCTCCTCCCTGGTGAAATAGCTGGGAAAGGTGGCCTGGGAGATGAGATACTCCCCTCCGGGGTGCACCAGCACGTTTTCCAGATCGCCGACCCCCTGCCTGACCAGTTCCAGCCTTATCTCCGTCGGAAAGACCAAACGATCCTCGCCGGTCACAAATACGTGAACCCGGTCGCATTCCCGCGCCGCAAGTTCGATCAGGTGCCGGTGCCCGAGGGAGAAGGGGTTGGCGTTGACCACCACGGATCCCACCCGGGCATCCGGCTCGTCAAGACGAAACTCCATGAGCCCGGCCATCGCTTCCTTTATGCCGGACAACCCCTTTTCCAGAAGGGTGACAATCCCTTCCACGCGGGCGACCTCCTTGTAGCCGAAAGAGAGGAAGACCGGCGCCGTCTGGGGCCTGGTGAAGACAAAGGTGCGATTATTTCCTCTCTCGGCCTCCTTCCGGAGCAACCGGGTGAGGATAATGGCCGTGATCCCCTCCCCCTGGAAGTCGGGGTCCACCCCCACGCACTTGATCACCTTTCCGCTGAAGGAACCCGTTCCGATCATTTTTGGGCCGCGCCAGACAGCCACCGTGTACTCCACATCCGGTTCATAATCCAGGCGCAGGCCGGCCAGAAACCGCGCCACCTTTTGCCGCTCCGCTTCGTCCTTCAGGTTCACCACGCTTACCGACATGCCCCACCTGCTCATCCAAGCTCCTCCTCCAGCCTGTCCCGCCTGTCTTTCAAATGCATCTCCAAAACACAGCCCTACTGGCTCTCCTGGCCCCCACGGCGATATCGTTATACCCGCCGGAACCGCCCATGATCACTCCGTTGGAACCGGTAATCACATTTATGTTAAACCGGGTGTCGATCAAGGAAGCGCCGCCGGCCCCGGTCTGAAAAGAGCGGCCGCCAGCCAAAAGCCCCGACTGCTCGATCACTTTCCCGGCGTACCTGGCAATCAAGAGCCCCACCGGATCCCGGTGACCCTGGTGGTCCCGGAAACAATCCCCTCCGGGTCGCCGATATTCGGCACCTCCACCACGTAATCCACCTGGGTCTGTGAGATGCTGGCCGGCGTGAGGGGGTAGGGCACCAGATGATTGGTGATCACCATCACCTGATCCGCCCGGGCGGCATCCGGCATGGCGTAACCCAGCGATCCGCAGGCCGACGGTCCCTCCGTCCCGGACACATTTCCGTAGGCGTCCGCCGCCGGTGCGGCCAGAAACGCCACGCCAACGTGTCTTGTCTAACTCAACTTTGGGTGTTACCCATGGCGCTGATCTAGGAGATCTTGTTTCCGCGTTGTCGTAAGTGTAAGTTACCCGGGGTGCTTCGGAATTTTCCCAGGCCGTGCCAGGTCTGACTGTAGCTTCTAACATTGTTTGGCCGCAGTTTTCTCAAATTCGTTGACCGGGCGGGTGGGAGTCCTGGTTGTCCACCCGCCCGGTCCTACCGTTATGCCGCAAACTCGTTATCCAGCACCACCCGCACCATCCGGTCATCGATCAATATCTTTCGTTGTGTGCAAGCATCCAGGAGGCAAGCCGTGCAAACCTTGTTGACCTTGCGGGCAATCCCGCCGGTAAAATCGTGGATCACCTCGATGGCATCATCGGTGAACAAAGGGTTCGTCACTCCGGCAATCTTCAGATGGTGGCTGATGTAGCCCTTGGTCTCTTGCTTTTCCATCCCGGGCAGGTGGAAGCGGACATGGAGACGTTGCACGATGGCTTCGTAGATCTGCATCTGCAAAATACGGCGTAGCTCCGGCTGTCCCAAAAGGATTAGACTCATCGGCGAAAAGGAGTCCATCCGGAAGTTGGTCAGAAACCGGATCTCTTCCAGCATCTCTTTGCCCAGCAAGTGCCCCTCGTCGATGATGATCACCGGCGTCTTGTGCTGGTTTTCAAACAAGTCCAGGATTATCCGGTGCAACTTTGTTGCTGCCGGTCCTTCCCCGGCTAGCTACGAGTGCCTTGGCTGGGCACGCGGTTTCCCTTTACATAGGCACACAAAGCCCCTGGTTGAGTAGCTGGCGGATCCAGTTCTGAATGCTTCTTGGTGAGTCCTCATAGATACTTGAAACTTCGTAAGAACTGGCGCCTTTAAGGACGCGGAGAACAACATGCAGCCTATGATAATACCGCCCTTCCCGAGTTCGAGAAACCTCATCATGAAGGTCAACGATAAACGTTTCTACGTCCGGAATCTCTTTTCGCCGCACCGGGAGCCCCTCCTAATACTTTGTTGCTCTCAGTATACCACGTATACCACAAAGAGTTATTACGCGCAATAACTTACGACGTTACATACAGTACTTTGTATAAGTTTTCCATTATCATTCATCCCGAATTTCACAAATTTCAATATGTTCAAATCCAACCCTAAATGCAAGCATTTCAGATACAAAATCCGAAAACTGGATACCATTTATTTTAGAGTATACTTCAGCAGTATTTCCGTCCTGAAAATAAAGTGCTAGCTTTAATACATTGGCCTCTTGCTTCACTCCAATCAATCCTTCATCTAAATCGGACAATTTCTTAAAAGATAGACTGTGAATACTCCCAAGGTCCTCGTTTGGGTTATTCAGGAGGTTAGTACTGTTTATGCTTTCAAAGTATTGAACCCCATCAAAGACCATCTTAATTTTAGCGAATCGTTCCTCGAATGATCGGGCTTTCAGCGCCTTTGGATGATCTACGCTCATCCTGGCATCAATTTCTAAAATTAACTTGCATCTGCTTATTTGATAATCAATAGTTAACAGGTAACTTTCCTCAAAGGAATACCATGCAATATCCATTTTCCAGTCCCCCCTATTTTTTTCCTCCTTTCAAGCTAATCTCCTACATCATAAATAATTGGTGTATGATTCCCTTCACTTCTTTTACTAACAGGATTACCCATCGAGTCTACCCTTTGACCTGAAGTATCTCTTAGTTCTACATGTGGACCTTCACTTCCAGGTATGCGCGCGCTTCCTCTTTTAATTGTAATTCTCACTACTCCATTTTCGTCCACCCATTTTTCGGGACCAGTTGGTGTTTTAACTCTAGTCCATCCTTGTGACTGTGCATACTTCATTAATTCCGAGGCCTTTATCGTCTTTGCGGCATCAAGTCCAAAAATATTCCTTATAATAGCTTTACCAGCCCCCTCGGGTGCACGTTTAAAAGTCTTTTGAAGAACCTTGCTTATAATCGATTTACCACCGGATGCCACATTCTTTATCCCACCGCTTGCCACCATTGCTTGTTCGGATGCCATGGCATTCCAAGGAGCCAATTGCTCAGCCATATCAAATGGCATAGACTTTCCCATGGGAGAATTCAATATTCCGGCTATTTCTTCGTCAATCCGGTCTTGCCCTATATTGGCTTTCCTCGCTTGATCCAGCCATTCGAAAGCCTCTTCGAGCCATTCTCCTGCCTTTTGCAACCAACTTTTATTGGAAGTACTCGTACTCTTGCTCTTGGTCTCACGCTCTTTATCATTTCTTTCTGTTTCTCTGAGAACTTCCCGAACCGCCTTTACCCCTTCTGCAGTCCATCCATCGTCAACCGAGCCCTTATCAATTACTGCTGGAACATTCCCCGTCGGATCCGTATACTTCAAAGGATTCGCAAGTACATAGGCATACAGATTCAACGTCTGCGGATCATTGGGATCCCCCGCATAACTGTCCTCCGTCACAAACCTCCCCAGATCCGGGTCATACCACCTGGCGTTGAAGTAATACAACCCCGTGGCTTCATCCTGCTCCTTGCCATTAAACTTGAACCTGGTATCCCCGCCCTGCGGGTTCTCGTTCAGATCCTCCCCGTACGGCAGGTAATCCTGGCTCCAGATCACCTTACCTGTTTTATCGGTCAGGGCCATCGGAGAACCAAGCTGGTCGTTGTGGTAGTAAGATACTTCTCCGCTACTTCCGATAGTCCCTGCCACCTTGGCCAGGTGCTGCCCGAAAGCAAAGACATAGGAAGTATCGGATGGGGCGGCCGGATTGCTGCCGCTGCCACCGCTGACCTTTGTCTCATAGATCACCCGCCCACCCGGATCAAAGATGTAATGCCGGCTAATGCCCGCGGAGGTGCCCGCTACCCGCAGTCCTTCTCCATCGTAGCTGTAACTTCCCACCACCTGCCCGTTCTTGGTCACCTGCACCCTCTGGTTGCGCAGGTCATACCCATACTCCCAGTACTCCACCCCTTCGCCCGAGGTGGAGAAGGTCACCTGCTGCCCGGCGCCGATGGTGTAAGTATTCCCTTTCTTAATCAAGTTTCCGTTGGCGTCATATACAAAGGCATACTTGCCGTTGGTAAGCAGCCGGTTGCTATTCGTGTAATAAGTGTACAGCGTGGTCTGGGTGGTGGCCCGGGTGAACCGCTCTTCGATGCGGTTTCCCACTTCGTCATACACATACTCCAACGTCGCCTGATTGAGCTTCTGCTCAGCCGAGATGGCCTTCTCCAGGGTGTTCTTGAACTGGGCCTGGTCCGTAAAGCCCAAGTCCTCGTCCCGGTCATCATATCTGTTGTGCACCTTCACCACCTGGGCATCGATGGGCGCATTCAGGGTGATGGTGTAGTTCCCTTTGCCGTCATCGGTGAGCTTCCAGGTGGCATCATTCACTTTGCTGTAGGAGATGTTGTCGTTGGAGTAAAGGAGTTCCAGGGCCTTCTTGTTCACCCGGTAAGTGCTGCCCGGCTGATCCTTCTTCAGGCGGATGGTGTCCACCGCGGCCACCTGCCGGCCAAAGTCCAGCCCGATGCTGGAAGAGCCGTAGTCCAGGCCCACCACAGTAGCTGGATCCAGGGTGGTATTGATGGCCTTCTTCCCCAGGAGGTCACCGCTCACATACCCCGGCTGCCCGCCGGTCTCCTCGTGGAAGATGCCCTTCACCTGCGCGGCCTGGAGGCGGTTGAGCGCATCGTAGCTGTAAAGGTTGTCGTTCCGCTGCAGGATGTTCCCTTCCCCGTCATAGCGGAAGTTGAGGGCCAGGACGGGGCTCGGGAGGCTGGGCGCCGTAGCCTCAATCTGCGTCCGGCGGTTCAACTTGTCCAGGGTATACGCGGTGGTGACGCCGTTATCGTAGTGCATGGAGGCGAGGTTCCCCGCCGCATCGTAGGTGAAGGCCGGGTTGTATACATCCCCCGTGGCAAAGCCGCCGATCCCCACCAGCTGGTTCAAATTGTTGTAGCTGTAAGTCAGCCACTGGCTGCTGTTGGGATACTTCATCCCGGTCAGGTTCCCGGCCTTGTCATAGGCGTAGCCCGGCGCATACTCCACCACCGTGGTCCGCCCGTCGGGGTCCACCTTCTGGGTCATGTTCCCATACTGGTCGTAGGCATAGCTGGTGGTTATCCAGCCGCCATTGTGCCATCGGGCCTCGGTGAGGAGGTTCCCGGCGTAATCGTACTGGTACTGGCTCTGCACAATCTGGGTGGCGCCAGTCGTGGGGTTATAGTTAATCGAACCCCGGGCGGTCACCAGATCGTGGATGATGCCAGAGATGCTGCTGCCAAAGGGCGGCGCCGCAAAACCCCGCCCGGGCGCGGCGGCCGGCAGGTTATCCGTCGAGGAGTTGGCATACCCCCACCAGGTCTCCAGCCCCGTCGCCCCGTTGTATTCGTAGGTCTGGTTCCCCCAGCCGTCATAGGCGTAGCGCAGGTCATAGGCATGCAACAGCCCTTGCGGGGCGTTGCCCTTGTAAACCGCTTCCAACGTGGGGAGCTTCAAGGTCTCATGGTACTGGTAATCCGTCTTCTCCACCGCCAGGCCCCCCTGGGTGAGATCCCGGATGAGCTTGCTGGCCACCA